>CAZEDW010000020.1:0-66249 GCA_964510955.1 uncultured Phycisphaeraceae bacterium | reverse complement strand
TGGACAAGGCCGGCATCCTCGAGATCGCCGACGTCTTCGTGTGCAACAAGGCCGACCATCACGGCCAGAACGAGCTGATGCGCGACCTCCGCGACATCGCCGGCAAGCGCCGCGTCATCGAGACGGTGGCGACGCAGGGCAAGGGGATTACCGAGCTGTACGAAGCGGTGATGGGCTGAAGGGACGCGGAACGCGCACCGTTGCTCGCGCGACGGCGGACGGCGGGCGATGAGTGCACGGGCCCTGCACTCATTATCCGACATCCCGCATCCGACATCCCTACCATCCCCCCATGACCGACACCGCCCCGCTCCGAAGGCCCCGGCCCGATGAAGAGCAGCAGCAGCGAATCCGCGTCAAGGCGCTGCTGGCGTTCACCGTCTGCGTGCTGATGGCCGTGGTCGTCTCGCTCGGGGTTGTCAAGGATTCTTCCGAGACCAAGTCCGGCGTCGGCCTGGCCGACTGGTGGTGGGTGGTCGCCGGCGCGTGCGCGGTGTTCTTCAGCCTCATCGTCGCGATCGACATCCTCACGCCCCGGCGCAAGCTCTCGACGATTTCGGCGATCCTCTTCGGCGGGTTCGCCGGGCTTGTCATCACGTTCCTGCTGGGCATGGTGATCGACTACCTCGTCAACACCTACCTCATCTCGCCGGAGAAGAGCGTTCTGCAGCTGGTGCTGATGGTGAAGGTCATCCTGGGCCTGGGCCTGTGCTATCTCGGCGCCACGACCGTGCTGCAGACCCAGGACGACTTCCGGCTTGTCATCCCCTACGTCGAGTTCGCCAAGCAGCTGCGCGGGGCCAAGCCGCTCATCCTCGACACCAGCGCCCTCATCGACGGGCGCGTGCAGGACATCGCCGAGGTCGGCCTGCTCCAGACCCCGCTGGTCATCCCCGGGTTCGTCATCAGCGAGCTGCAGACGCTCAGCGATTCACAGGACAAGATGAAGCGCGCCCGTGGGCGGCGCGGCCTCGAAGTGGTCACCAAGCTCCAGCGCTCGCCGCGCCTGGACCTGACCCTCGACGAGACCCCCGTCACCGGCAAGGACGTGGACGCGATGATCGTCGAGCTGGCCCGCCTTATGCCCGGCACTGTCGTCACCACCGACCTGGGCCTCAACCGCGTCGCGTCGATCCAGGGTGTGACAGTTCTCAATATCAACGACCTCGCCAACGCGCTGAAACCCAACGTCATCCCCGGCGAGCCGCTCGGGGTCCACCTCCTCAAGCGCGGCGAGCAGCCCGGCCAGGGCGTGGGCTATCTCGAGGACGGCACCATGGTTATCGCCGAGAACGGCGAGCACAGCATCGGCTCGGACGTCATCATCATCGTCAAGAGCACGATGCAGACATCGGCGGGTCGGCTGATCTTCGGGCGCATCGAAGAGGGCCACGGCGCAGGCCACGCCGGCCCCGACGGCGATCACGCCCAGGACGCGGGTGGTCCGTCGGGCACGCTGCACGACGCATCAGGCGAGCACGAGCCCGGTCCTGGCCCCGGATCGGGCGGCGCGGGCGGCGGCTTCCGGCCCAGGCCGCGGCAGTTCCGCAACCCACGCCGAGGATGACGGCGCCACGAGCCGTGGATTGAAAGCCCGGGCGGCTCCGGCCGGGCTGTAGACTGCGCGTTCCGCCCTCGCGACTCCCGGAACCAGACGATGACGCACGCCGATCTCGCGCCGCGCCCGCCGCACCCCATCGCGTTCACAGTGCTGATCCTGCCGTTCGGCGCGGTGGGGGGCTACGTTTCCGTCGCGATCGCGTTCCTGTGCACCAGGTCGGGGCTGAGCGTCGAGGACGCGGGTGTGCTCATCGCGACCGGGATGCTCCCTCATGTGTGGAAGTTCCTGTGGGCGCCCATCGCCGACACCACGCTCTCGCGGAAGCGCTGGTACCTGACCTCGTGTGTGCTGTGCGCGGTCGGGGTCACGGCCATGAGCGCGGTGCCGCTGAGCAAGGACAACCTGCACCTGCTCGAGGTCATCATCCTTGTGGCCAATCTCGCCTCGACGTTCCTGGGGATGAGCGTCGAGGGGCTGATGGCCCACGCCACCCCGCCCGAACGCCGCGGGCGCGTGGGCGGGTGGTTCCAGGCCGGCAACCTCGGCGGCACCGGGCTGGGTGGCGGGGCGGGCCTGTGGATGGCCACCCACCTGCCGTCAGAGGACAGCCCGTCGCCCTGGATCGCCGGGTGCGTGCTGGGCGCCGCCTTCCTCCTGGGCGCGGCGGCGCTGGTCCTCGTTCCGGAAGCCGCGGCCGAGAGTCGGTCGGTCTCTTTGCCCCGGGCCGTGTGGAATGTCGTTCTCGAACTGTGGCGGATGATCACCACGCGGGCCGGGCTGCTGTGCGGGGCGCTGTGCGTGCTGCCGATCAACACGGGCACCGCCACCAACGTGCTTGCCCAGGCCGAGGTCGCCGCCAAGTGGGGAGCGGACAAAAACACCGTGGCCCTGGTGAGCGGCGCGCTCAACGGGTTGCTCTCCGCCGCGGGCTGCCTGGTGGGGGGCGAGGTGTGCGCGCGGATGAACTCCCGGCTGTTCTACGCGGTCGTCGCGCTCTTGATGGGCGCCGTGTCGGCGGCCATGGCGCTGTCGGCGTTCACCCGCACGAACTACATCGCCTTCTCGCTGGTCTACGCCTTTGTGATCGGGCTGTCGTACACCGCGTTCACCGCGTTCGTCCTGGACACCATCGGCAAGGGCGCCGCGGCCACCAAGTACAACGCGTTTGCCAGCCTGTCCAACCTGCCGATCATGTACATGGGGCTGGTGCTGGCGGAGGCGCAGACGAAGTTCAGCGTCGCCGAGACTAACCGCGGCGAGATGGGGTTCCTGTTCGTCGATGCGGCGGCGGCGGTGGTCGGGCTGGCGGTGCTGGGCCTGATCGCCGCGGCGCTGCGCAGGCCGCGCGCGGCCTCGGCGTGATACGGGCTTACAGGCGGGCCGACACCTGCCCGACCGCGATGCGCGGGTCGTTCATGCGGTTGTCGCGGACGGGCGAGTCGGCGGCGACCACGGTCCAGCCGCGGGCGAGGCGCTGGTTCAGCCTTGTGGCGATGTCGAAGTGTGAGAGGCCCTCGGAGTTTCCTTCGAGGTGGTAGACGCCGGGCTGGGCGCGGTCCAGGAGGTCGGCCATGGCGGACGCGGAGTCGCCGAGGAAGGCGCACGACGGCACCCAGCGGCGGCTGGCCTCGATGCGCCCGTCGGCGCCGGGAGTATCGGCGAGGCGCTGGAAGTAGTGGGTCATGGTGTTGGTTCCGCGGCCCGCGACACCATGATCCGGTTCGTCGGATCGTTGTGTTGGTGGGGTGGGCTCGCCCGGCGCGATGGACACGACCCTCGCCGCGGACGCCGCGTGTCGTGGCGCTCTGGGGATCTCGTCGATCTGCCAGCCCAAGCGGGCGACGATGGCGCGGGGGTTGGTCGCCAGGACGCGGCGCTCGCACTCGATCTTGTAGCGGCCGTAGTCGTCGGTGGCGTCGGGGGCCATGTCGGGCGTGAGCGGCGGCTTCGCGTGCTCGCTGAATACCGAGACCGAGCCGGCCCAGAGCAGGTGGATGGAGAACGCCGCGCAGGTCTCGGCGATCCACTGGGCCCAGTCGGGTGGGCCGGTGGCGATGTGGGCGATATGGCTGGGGCGGTAGCGCTCGATGAAGTCGCGCACGGCGGCGGCGGAGTCCGGGTGGTCGGTGTGGTGGTTCCAGGGGATGACGGCTTGGCCGCGCTCGCGGAGGGTTCGGGCAAGGGCGGGGGCTACGGTGCCGGTGAGGCCGGTGAGGAGGGTGGTGGGCATTAGCGTGGCTTGATGAACGCTTGACTGGGGGTCATGACTCGAAGAGCCAATACACAACCTCGCCGGTGGTCGTGTTGATCGTCACGCCGCCCGTGTTCATTCCACCGAAGTTTACGAGGGGATAGGTGACATAGTCGGGCGATGGTGACGCTCTATCCCCCGGGTCAAGTGTCCACAAGTCGCGCGGGCCAAACTCATAGCCTGCAACAACCGCATGTGCCTCGCTGTATCGGCGGACTTCCTCCGCCATGCTAAGTGGCAACAAGAACCGGACTTCGGCGTGGTGGTCCGGGGTCCGCAGAAGGATGTCGTACGCGCCAACGGCCACAATTCGGACGCCGGATGCCTCGTGCGGTATTGAACGAGGAAAGTGCCGGGCCCTTCCGCCAAGTCGGCGCAGAATGTCCGGGTAGTCCCCGGCCCTGAATATTCCAAAGTACTTCCGGCTCAGCTCATATCCAACAACAATCGCGACGATCAGCGCTGCGAATGCAGCTACGGTGATTGCGTGTAACGGTCGCTTTCGCGAAGAGTATTGGGGTTGCACGGCGGTGCTCACACCACCCGATCCCCCTTCCCAATCCCCATCGCCGGCCGCACATCCACCTGCACCAGCTTGCTCTCCTGGATCCGTTTGGCGGCGTCCGGGTCCACATAGTCAGAGTGGCAGGAAGCCTTTCCGGGGGCGGGGGGGGGCAGTGGGGCTTGGGCAGTGGGCAGTGGGGAGGAGGACGGAGCGACCGCCTTCTTCACTTTGGCCGCGAGTCGGTGAATTTCTTCGGGGCTGAGCACGCCGCGGGCCTTCAGGATCGCCTGCTGTTCTTCCGTGAGCGCCGCGCTCTTGACGGGGGCGCCGGTCTTGCCGCCGGCGCCCACGCGCTCGAAGCCTTCGGCCTTGCCGCTGGCGAACTCCTGGATTTCCTTGCTGATGCGGACGCTGCACCAATCGTGGCCGCACATGGCGCAGAAGTCCGTGTCCACGTCGAGGTCCTCGTCGTGGTACGCGCGGGCGGTGTCGGGGTCGAACGACAGCTCGAAGTGCTTCTCCCAGTTCAGCGCTGCGCGGGCCTTGGTCAGCTCATCGTCGTTGTCGCGCGATCCGGGGATGCCGAGCGCCACGTCGGCGGCATGGGCGGCGATCTTGTAGGCGATGCAGCCTTGCTTCACGTCATCGCGTTTGGGCAGGCCCAGGTGCTCTTTGGGCGTGACATAGCACAGCATCGCGGCCCCGTGGTACGCCATCGCCGTTGCGCCGATGCACGACGTGATGTGGTCGTAGCCGGGGAACATGTCGGTGACGAGGGGGCCGAGCACGTAGAAGGGGGCGCCGTGGCAGAGCGTGCGCTGGACCTTGGCGTTCCATTCGATCTGGTCGAAGGGCACGTGGCCGGGGCCTTCGATCATGACCTGCACGCCCTTGCGCCAGGCGCGCTCGGTGAGTTCGCCGAGGGTTTCGAGCTCGGCGAGCTGCGCGTCGTCGGTGGCGTCGGCGAGGCCGCCGGGGCGCAGGCCGTCGCCGATGCTGAACGTGACGTCCGAGGCGCGGAGGATGTCGCAGATGTCCTCCCAGCGCTCGTACATGATGTTCTCTTTGTTATGCACCAGCATCCACTTGGCCAGCAGGCTGCCGCCTCGGCTGACGATGCCGATGAGACGGTTCTTGACGTACTTGAGGTGGGCCTTGCGGACGCCGGCGTGGATGGTGAAATAGTCCACGCCCTGACGGGCCTGCTTCTTCAGGCTCTCTTCGATCAATGGCCAATCGAGGTCTTCGATCTTCTTCCCGATGATCATCGAATAGATCGGGACGGTGCCGATGGGGACGGTGGAGTGCCTGCAGAACGCCTCGCGGCACTCATCGAGGTTGCCGCCTGTGGACAGGTCCATCACTGTGTCCGCGCCCCACTTGACGGCCCAGTCGAGCTTTTCGAGCTCTTCGTGCGTGCCGCTGGAGATGGGCGAGGCGCCCATGTTGGCGTTGATCTTGGTGCGGCTGGCCCGTCCGATGCACATGGGGTCCAGCCTGTGCGCCAAATGGTGGATGTTGGCGGGGATCACCATGCGCCCGGCGGCGACCTCGTCACGCACCGCCTCGGCCGCCCCGGAAGGGCCGGGGAACATCTCCGCGAAGTGCGGCTCACGCTCGGCGACCCGCTTCATCTGCGGCGTGACGATGCCCAGGCGTGCGTGCTCGAGCTGCGTGATGGGCCTGAAGCCGGCGGGGTACGTGACGCGGACGGTTTCGCCGCGGGCGGTGGAAAACGTGGTGGAAGCGCCGGAATGGGACTGCTGAGACCGATGAGCCCCATGGGTCCCGTTGGTCGCATTGGTCCTATCGGGGCCGGCGCGTTCGACAGACCATCCTTCAGGCAAAAAATCCCACGCCGTCTTGGCGCTGGGCGCCGGCATCCCCGGCGTGTCCGGGCTGGCGAACATCAGCGGCCCGCCGATGTCCGGCGCAAGGGCAAACGAGCCGGGCGTGGTGACGCCGGTGGCTTTGCCGGGGTTGCGGGCGCCGTGGACGGGGATGCTGAGGCGGGAGGTGGGGAGGGGCATGAGAGAACTCGGGTCTCAGAGCTCAAAGCTCAAATGGCAAATGGCAAATGGCAAATGGCAAATGGCAAACAGGATTGGCTGGGTAGATGTGGCTGTCTGGGGTTGGGTCAATGCTTGATTACCGGCGGCGACTCGGCTGCCGTCTGCCAGTCCACGGCGCTGGGCTCGGGCAGCTTGTCCGACACACCCGGCACGTTCAGGTGCCGCAACATGTTCAGCGCTTGGGCGCGGTGGTGGTAGCCGTGGGTGGTGAGGTGGACAACGACACATCCTCGGGAAAACGCGTAGGTCTTGGTGACGCCGGGCGGGTCGTCGCTGGGCCATTCCAGCGTGACGGTTGACGCCAGCCACTCCGCGTCGCGCCGCACCACCCCATACAGGTCGCGCTCGGCGTCGTTCAGCAGCTCCAGCAAGTCATCGATGGAGCGGTCCTTGGATTCGCCGCTGAGGTGGGGGTACTGGGGCAGCGCGTGCAGCATCGGTCGCGGTGTGCGCCCGGCCAGCCGGTCGGTCCACCGGCGCATCACACTGACAATGTGCGTAAAGGTATCGTGCAGCGAACCAAGCCCCATCTCGAAGCGCCGGTGGAACTGCTCGCGTGACAGCGGGCGGCAATGCTCCAGCAACGCGCGGGTCCCCCAGGCGTCCGAGGCGATCAGGATGTGATTGGCGTCGAATGAGAGTGCGGGCATCGGGTCGCTTCCCTCCGCCGGTCCGAACCGGGTCAGGTTCAACGGGTGCATCTCAGCGGGTTCCGAATGCACTAGGCACTGGGCATCAGGCACTAGAGCGGACGGGCCGCGCCCCGAGCGAACGCCGGATTGTACCGAGAAGTCCGGGAGATATCACGACGCCATGCCCGTAGGCATCGCCCTGATCCGCGGCATCAATGGTCCGGAGGCGAGCCAGGCTGCCGGTGCGCGCGTTCGAATGAGCGTTGGGCGTTTCAGACGCCTGCCGGACGATCCCAACCATGCTGAGGTTGCTCCACTTTGCCGAGGAAATGGGAGCCGACCTAAGTAAAAGGCCGCGCAAAGCCACGGGCGTTCCATACAAACGGTCAGGGCGGCGGGCGACGTTGGGCTCAGTACGAGATATTCGCGCACGGGTCGCTGGTTGTGATCGGCCCCGGCGTGGCCGTCTTATTGATGAGCGGGCCCGGGATGTTTGTGGAGAGAATGACGGCCACGTTTGTGTTGGTGTTCCCGCCGGCGGCGTTGCGGATCACCAGGTTCCGGTCGCCGAATACGAAGATGCCGTTCCAGTCGCTCGTGTTGCAGGTGTTGCCCTCGACGTGGTTACGGTTGCCGAACACGCAGACCTGGCCGGAGAACTGGAAGGCGGTGTGCTTGTTGTGCGAGTTATTGGTGAGTTGGTTGCCGCTGATGCGGGCGCCCGTGCCGAGGTTGTTGACCACGATCCCGTTCTCGGCGTTGTCGTGGACCGAGTTGTCGGTGACGGAGCAGTTGCCGCCGACGGCGATGCCGTTACCGGGCCCCGTCGAGTGGTTGGATACATGGCAGCCGCTGATCTGGCACGACTGCGCCCAGCCATCGGCGTCGCCGAAACCGAACCCGGGCGCACCGATGCCGAAGCCGTTGTTTCCGTTGACGGTGCAGTTGCGGACGGCGCACCGATCGGCGAGCAGGATGCCGCCGTTCTCGCAGTTGGCCACCTCCGTGTTGCTGACAGAGGCGCCGGGGCTGAGCGTGATCCCGTAGCCGGGGAAGTCCGGGGCTTCACCCAAGGTGCCGGTCACGGTGCAGCGGTCGATGCGACATGCCCCCGTGGCGGCGATGCCGAAGCGCCTGTTGATGGCCGCGGTGCAGTCAATCAGAAGCGCCCCGTCGCCGACGCTGAACCCTCCCTGAGCATTGGCGGTGGCAGCGCAGTGATCAATGATGACCGAGCCCGTGACGGCGGCGCCCGCTCCGGGGATGGTGTAGGTGGACGCCAGCGCGGTAATGCCGACGCCTGCGTTCTCAACCGCCGTGCAATCGGAAATGCGCGAGGCGGCAGCGGAGATGCCGTGGCCGTTCCCGCTGACGCGGAGGCCCCGGATGTCGGCGTTGCGGCCGGCGATGTTGACGCCGATGTCAAAGCCGCTGATCGTGCCCCGCATGAGCCGCAGATTGGCCCCAACGGGGCATTCGACGCCGTTCACCCCCGAGCCGGCCCCCGGCCCGGAGAGCGAAAAGCCGCCGAGGTCGAGCGCCACGTTGTCGGACGCGATCGTGATCGCCGGGTCGGGGCCGGCGTGGGCGAGGTCCGAGGCAAGGAAGTACACCCCCGGCGCCGAGATGACGACCGGCACCGCCGTGATCGCGATGCCCGGGCGCACCTGATCGAGCGTCTTAAAGGTGGGCGACGGCGGGCCGCCGGGCGGGTCGAGATCGCCGGCGAGCGTGCTGGATGCGACGGACAGCACGCCGGCGATCAGCGCACAGGGCGCGCCGGTCCGGGTGTGAGCGATCCGGGTTGTTTCTGAGATGCCTTCTCGGAACATGGCGTGAGCCCTCGAATGCGTGCGATCCTGGAGGCGCGGTGGGGTGGGGGATTCGTCAGAAGGAGATGTTGGCCGAAGCGTCGCTGCTGGTGATGGGCGAGCCGCCGCCGGAACGGTCGATGATCGGGCCGGGGTTGTTCCCGGCCCCGATACTGAAGTTGCCGCCGGGGTTCCCGCCGGCGCTGTTCCGCACGATGATGTTGCGTGATCCGAAGACCAGCATCCCAGCGCTCGGACCGCTCGTGCACGAGTTGCCCTCGACGGTGCTGCCGACACCCTGCACGACGATCTGCGCCGTGAAGGCGGCCCCGGACAAGCCGTTCCCGGAGCAGTGGTTGTCGCGGACGCGGTTGGAGCCGCCAACGGGGCCGACGTAGATGCCGTAGGATTTGTTGTCGCGGCAGGCATTGTCCTGCACGAGGCACCAGCCCGACACGCTGATGCCGGTGCCGCCGCTAGCAGTGTGAAGCGACACGTCGCAGTCGGTGATGGTGCACCGGTTGGCGCCGGTGCCGACGGCGATGGCGTCAGAGGGGGCGCCGACCCCGAACTGGCCGTTGCTCGAGACGTTGCAGGCCCGGACGGTGCAGCGGTTGGCCAGTTGGATCCCTCCGGCGTCGCAGTTGGACACCTCGCTGTCGGTGATCGACCCGCCATCGTCGAGGAACACGCCGATGCCGGGGTAGCCGGCGCCGTCGGCCAGGGTTCGTGATATCGAGCACCGCTCGACCCGGCAAGGCCCCGTCGTGGTGACCCCGTATCGCTTGTTGAGCGACGCGGTGGAATCAACGAGTTGTGTGCCCTCGGCCAGGGAAAACCCGCCCTCGGCATTGGCCAGCGCGGCGCAACGCTCGACCACGCATGCGCCCGTCGAGGTGAACGTCCCGTTCCCGGGTATGAAGAACAGGGCTGAGAGCGTCGTGAAGCCGACCCTGGTGTTCTCGACAGCGGTGCAATCGACAATGTGCGAGGCGTTGGCGTAGACGCCGAAGCCGTTGTTGCGGAGCCTCAACGATCGGATCTCAACCCCGCGCCCCGATGAAACGTTGACACCGATGCCGAACGACTCGACCGAACCGTTCAGCACGCGCAGATTGGACAGACCCCCCGCCTGAACGCCGCTGAGACCCGAGCTCGGCCCGGGGCCGGCGAGCGTGAAACCCCCCAGGTCCAGCGTGACGTTGGAGGCTGTGACGCTGATGGCTGGGCCCGGTCCGGCGTGGACAAGGTCTCCGACGAGGAAGTAGTTGCCCGGTGCGTTCAACGTCACCGGGACCGACGTAAGCGGCGTGCCGGGACGCACCTGGTCCAGGGACTTGTACGTCGGCCCGACGGGCCCCGGCGGCGGGTTGAGCTCACCTGCCAAGCCCACTTGTTGCAAGGCGGTGGTGACTATGAATACAGCAACGCCCGCGAGTGCACGACTGAGATTCATCGGGGTGTCTCCAAGGGCCGTGGGTCAATCTAGTTGACGACGGCGTGATCACCAAGGGAATTCCGACGGGAATTCCAGTGGGACACGAGCGCACGCGAGCGCCCGCTGGTCCCAGGGGCCCGCCCGGAACTTGGCTTACGGGCACGACCCGCCGAAGCGGACCAGGAGTTCGACCAGATCCGCGGTATTGATCGTTCCGTCCGTGTTGAGGTCCGCCGGCGTCGCCGGAAAGACTGCTTGGCCGAAGCGCGCCAGAAGGGCTGTGAGGTCCGCCGTGTTGACGGAGTTGTCGAAGTTGAAATCGCCCGGACAGGTATACGGCGTGTAGGCCCGCGCGAAGACCGAGTCGATTGTCCCGGGCGAGAGCAACTCCGCCAGGCCGAGCCCGCCCATGGTCACGTCGGGCAGACCGGCCGAGTCGGGCTGATAGGTCTTATCGACATCCGACCGCCGGTACAGGATGCTCGCGCCGCCCAGGAAAGTCTGGCGTGCGCCGCGACGATACGCGTGGTAAGCCGCAACCGCGGGGGCGGTGCGCCCCGTGGCACAGAAGCCCTCCAGCGCGGTGAACGTTGTCACGTTCCCTGCATGCGACCCGAGCGTGTCGGCGTGGTAGCCGCCCCAGTCCGAGCGCGTGGTCCCCGCCGAGAACACGGTGAAGTACTTTGGCCCGTTGTCGTCGGTCCACCCGGCGCACGACTCCAAAGCGTTCGCCGCGTTGGTCTGCCAGGTTGGATCGGCGCGGTATCCCTGCTGGAGCAGCAGCGGGTACACGTCAATGAATGCGGAGTGATAGGCGTTCGCCCCGTCTCCGGTGATGGGCTTGCCCGTGAGGTACATGGCGGTGGGCCAGAGTGCGCGGTTGATCCAGCGCGAGAAGCTGCTCGCGGAGTACGCGCCGCCGTATTGCGCGGCTTGCTCGACAAAGAGAATGCCCTCGACGAACGGCGAGTTTCGGGCCGAATGGTCGGGTCCGCCACCGGGCAGCGAGATCAGGTCGACTTGGTCGTTGGCCTCGATGTAGGCGTCCCAGTTCCTGACCTGATCGACCAGGGCGCGACGGGCCCGCTGGATCGCGCCGTCGCCGGGGAAGTACGCCGCCGCCCGGTCGGCCGCCGCGGTGATCTTCATCGTGCTGTAGGTGGCGAACTCCGCGGGCCAGCCGCCGGGCTTGACCCCGCCGGTCAGCGGGTCGATCCAGTGGCGCATGAACCCGTCGGGCGACTTGGACGGGGCGATCCCGTCCGGCGAGAGCCCCGCATACCGAGTCAGAATCGTGCGCACCAGCGGCAGCGCCTGCGGATCGTGGTTCACCCGGTCCGCCGCCAGCAGCATCAGGACGGCCCAGCACGCACCATCTGGCGTTGCCGGGTGAAACCGCGTCCAGCCCTGCTGCACATCGGCATCGATCACCCAGCCGGCGGGCTCGGCGCTCGGTGAGACAAGGCTCTTGGCGAACGCGACCTGCTGGTTGAACTCGTCCTGCACCCAGGCGCCGTAGCCGAGCCGGGCATCCGAAGAATCCGAGATCATCACCGCATCCTCGTCGGCGCCGATGAGCAGCCGCCCGTCGGCGGTCGCCGAGATCGAGTGACAGTCCTGCGCGATCGTTGTGTAGAGGACGGGCGCGAACGACGCCTGGCCACGGGCCTGACTCGCCGGCACGAAGGTGACGCTGGATGTCCCCGCCGCCGAGCCCAGCACATAAAGGCCCGAGTTTGCCGCGCCGCCGAACTGGTCGCTGAAGGCCATGGAACGGATGTTCGGCACCGAGCCGATCAAGGTGAAGACCGGCGGGAAGGCCGTTACCGATGCGCGGTAGATGTTGGCGTCCGAGGCCGCGTAAAACACGCCCTCGTCACGGTCGATCGCCAGCCCGTGCACCGCGCCGGCGTCCGGCAGCGCCTGGCTCGCCAACAGGCTCCCGCTGGTGGCGTTGCGCAGTGCGTTGAAGATGCGCACACCGCCCGTGCTCGCGCCCACGTACAGCCGCCCGCGGAAATGCGCCGCCGCCAGGTGCGCCCACTGGTCATCGCGGTCGAACAGCTCCAGCCGATTGAAGATGGACAGGGAATCGGTGGAGACGTCGTACTTCAGCACGGCGTCGCTGGGTTGCCCGTCCGGCGCCGTCGGCGCTCCGGCGACGAGGATGAACAACGTGCGTCCTGAATCCGTGAACGCCAACCCCGCCGGGCCGTCCGGGCCGCCGGTGTACCCCAGCCAGGGCGTCAGCGCTTGCAGCCGGTTGCGCGTGATCGTGGCCATCAGGGTGCCGGCGACGTCGCGAAGCTCGATCTTGTCTTCAAACGTGTCCGCCGCGGCGTACCAACCGCAAAGAGCCGATGCCGCCACGCACGCGGTGTCATCAGGGCCCCCCTCGGGCCAAGGCGATGCCACTGGATCACCCCAGGCTGCGCGCAGCGTGATGAGGCAACCAACTACAAACTCAATAGCGGCACGGACTTGGGTTGACATCGTTTGGATGGCTCGGCGACTGACAAGGGGCACGGAACCGGACGGTATCGCCGAGAAAGGCGGACACAAAGGGTTCGCACCTCCCACATCGGAAAATGGGCTGAGACATCTGCTTCACCCACCCAAACATTCGGCAAACCCAGGAAACCCAGCCCGGCATCTCCCGCAAACTCCGGTGCAGACGCACCCCCGCCTGTTTGGATAAACTCGACCCCCCTCATTTGCGAGGACCCCCCGCGGCCGGTTGGTGGGAACCTACGGCCAGACCAGACTCAGTGCCGCCCGACGCCGTCAGCACCTGTGCACGGCGCGGCCTCGGCTTCTCCGCCCCGGCGTCGTTCAGGGGCGCATCCCAGGAGCACGCCAGATGCCTGCATATACCACCGCTGACATCCGCAACATCGCGTTCGCAGGGCACGCCCATTCGGGTAAGACCTCCCTGGTCGAGGCGATCCTCGCCCGCCTGAAGCTCATCGGCCGCGCCGGGACGGTCGAGGAAGGCAACACCGTTTGCGACTTCGAGGCCGAGGAAAAGCACCACAAGCACTCGCTCAACTCGTCGATCGTGAACTTCGACCACGAGGGCAAGCACGTCAACCTGATCGACACCCCGGGCTACCCGGACTTCATCGGCCAGTTTCTCAGCGTCATCCCCGCGGTCGAGACCGTCGCCATCGTCATCGGTGCCGACCGGGGCATTCAGACGAACACGCGCCGCGTGTTCAAGGCCGCCGAGGAGCGGCACCTGCCCCGGTTCATCATCGTCAACAAGATCGACGAGCACGTGAACGACCTCGAGCAGCTCCTGGAGAACATCCAGAAGACGTTCGGTCCCGAGTGCCTCCCGGTCAACCTGCCCACCCCAGGCGGCAAGGACGTGATCGACATCTGGGAGCAGAAGGGCGGCGAGGTGGTCTTCGGCGACGTCAGCGAGGCACACCAGAAGATCATCGAGCAGGTCGTCGAGATGGACGACACGCTGATGAACACCTACCTCGAACAGGGCGAGAACCTCGAGCCCAAGCAGCTGCACGACGCCTTCGAGAAAGCGCTGCGCGACGGGCATCTTGTCCCGGTCATGTTCTGCTCTGCCAAGTCCGGCGCCGGCATCGACGATCTGCTGCACATCATCGCAAACCTCTGCCCCAGCCCGTTCGAAGGCACCCCCGCCCCGTTCCTGGTCCGCCAGAACGAGAACGAGGTGGAGTGGCATCCCGCCCTGTACCCCAAGGCCGACCCCGTCGCCCACGTTTTCAAGGTTACGACCGACCAGTTCGTCGGCAAGCTCGGCATGGTTCGCGTCCACCAGGGCACCCTCACGCCGGGCCAGAGCCTGTTCATCGGCGACGGCAAGAAGCCCGTCCGCCTCGGGCACCTGCTCAAGGTCTTCGGCAAGGACCACAAGGAACTCGACTCGGCCATCCCCGGCGACATCATCGCCCTGGCGAAGATCGACGAGCTCCATTTCGGCTGCGTCCTCCACGGCAGCCACGACCTCGACTCGCTCCACTTCCTCGATGTTGCCATGCCCAAGCCCATGTACGGCCTGGCGGTGGCGGCCAAGAGCCGTAACGACGAGGGCAAGTTTGGCGACGTGCTCCGCAAGGTCGCCGACGAGGACCCCACGTTCAGGGTCGAGCGGAACGCCGCTACCCACGAGACGGTCTGCCGCGCCATGGGCGAGCTCCACATGCGCATGGTGCTCGAAAAGCTCCACAACCGGTTCAAGCTGGACCTGGAGACCAAGCCCCCGAAGATCCCCTACAAGGAGACCATCACGGCCAAGGCCGACGGGCACCACCGGCACAAGAAGCAGACCGGCGGCGCGGGCCAGTTCGGCGAGGTTTTCCTCCGTGTCGAGCCCATGGCCGGCTTCACCGCCGCGGGCGCCTCGGCCGATGGCGGCGCCGACTTCGAGTTTGTCGACGACACCGTCGGCGGCTCCATCCCCCGCCAGTTCCTCCCCGCGGTCGAGAAGGGCGTCCGGATGGTGCTGACCGAGGGCGCGGTGGCCGGTTACCCGCTGATCGGCGTCCGAGTCCGCGTGTACGACGGCAAGCACCACCCCGTCGACTCGAAGGAAGTCGCGTTCGTCACGGCCGGTAAGCGCGCGTTCATCGACGCCATCAGCAAGGCCCGCCCCGCGCTCCTTGAGCCGTTTGTCGACGTCGAGGTGACCTGCCCGTCCAAGAGCATCGGCGATATCGCCGCCGACTTCTCGTCCAAGCGCGGCCAGGTGCTCAGCACCGACATGCTCCCGGGCGACTACGCGCTCATCCACGCCAAGGTGCCCCTTGCGGAAATGGGCAGTTACTCCGGCCAGCTCAAGAGCATCACCGGCGGCCAGGGCTCGTTCACCATGAACTACAGCCACGACGAGCGAACCCCGCCCAGCGTGCAGGCCGAGATCGTGGCGGCGTACAAGCCCAAGGCCGACGAGGAATAGCCTGATCGCGGATCGGGCACGTCAGCGGGCGCGCCGGTATCCTGCGCGCGACGCCCATGTCCGACACCGCTTCACAACCCGGCTTCCTTGATGCCCTGGGCCGGCGCGCTCTCAACGTGCTCGAGCACATCGGCGGCCTGTGGTGGCTGCTGGCCGAGACAGTGCGGTGGATGCTGATGGCCCTGGCGGGTCGGAAGGTGCGCATCGGGCGCGTCGCGATCACCGGTCAGATGGTGCGGATCGGCGTGGCCAGCGTCTTCATCGTCGGGCTCGTCTCCGGCTCTATCGGCTTCATCCTGGGATTCCAGATGGCCCCGCCGCTGGACAGCCTCGGCTCGGTTCAGCTGATCCCCAACATCATCGCGGTAGCGGTGCTGCGCGAGCTGGGGCCGCTGATCGCCGCGATCGTGCTGGTTGGATTCGCCGGCGCGTCGATCGCCGCGGAGATCGGCACCATGGTGGTGGGGGAGGAGATCGAGGCGCTCGAGGCGCACGCGCTCAACCCCGTGCGGTTCCTGGTGGTGCCCCGCGTCATCGCCAGCGTGCTCGCCCTGCTGTGCCTTTCGGTCCTGTCCGACATCTGTGCTGTCGCCGCCGCCGCGCTCATGAGCAAGACGGTGCTCGGCATCTCGTGGACCGCGTACTACGACGGCACGGTCTCGCAGGTCGGCGCGGTTGATTACCTCACGGGTCTGGCCAAGGCGGGCGTCTTCGGCCTGCTCATCGGGCTCATCGCCTGCGGGAACGGCCTCAAGGTCACCGGCGGCGCCGCGGGCGTCGGGCGAGCCACCACCTCCACCGTGGTTGAGTCGGTCGTGGCTGTGATCTTCGCCGACCTGATCTTTACCATCGTGTTCTACGCGCTCAAACTGTTCTGACCGGCGTTACTTGGCGGGCTTGGGTTCAGCGCCGGCGGGTGCGCTCGCCGAGCCGCCGGCCGGAGCCGCGCCGGGCGTGCCGGCGCCGGTGGACGGCGCACCAGTCTCTTTCAGGAAATGCCGCAAAGCCTCGCGGTAGTGCTCCAGGGCCTTGTCCTTCATGCCCTTCTGCTCGCAGATCTGCCCGAGGTAGTAGTGAACGACCTCCGGGTTGGGGTTCATCTCCAGGGCGGTCTCCAGCACGATCCGGGAGTCTTCGAGCTTGCCCTGCTTGAACAGCGACACTCCCTTGAGCTGCTGGGCGCGCCGGTGGTCTGGCTGATCGTGCAGCACCTTCTCGACCATCGCGTCGGCGCCGGCGTAGTCGGAGCGGGCGATATCGATGTCGGCCAGGTCGAGCATCGTCTCGTGGTTGCCGGGGTCGAGCTGGAGGCCCTTGTCGAGCTCCGCCTTCGCCTCGTCGAGCTGGCCCTTCTCACGCATCAGCCGCGCCAGCGAGCGGTGCGCCGACGAGGCGCTCTTGGGAGACCCTCTCTCTGTCGGCTTGGCCGCCAGCAGGGCGTCGCGCTCCTTGTCCGTGATCTTGCCCAGCGCGTGCTTGATGTGCGTCTCCAGCAGTTGCTTGTAGTCGCTGCCGTGCAGCGAGATCACGTCGTCGAGCTTGCCTTCCTTGTTCACGATTACGGTCGTCGGGAACGCGATCAGGCCGAGCTTCCCGTAGACCGCACGGTCGGCGTCGAACACCAGCGCGGCGGTGATGGACTTGTCGCGCCGCAACTGCTCGAAGTACGCCTTCTGGACCACGTCAGCCGTCACGTGCACGAGCTTGACGGGCTCAGAGGCAAAGCCAAGCAGAACCTGCTGAGAATCCGCGGCGGCCATCTCCGACCGCTTCTGCTCGGCCGACAGGCAGACATACACCAGTACGCTGCCCTTGGCGGTATCGCTGTCGAACACCGACCCGTCGATGGCGGCGAGCTTGAACGTCGGCATGGCCTCGCCCTGCCTGATATTGCGGAGGTCGCCGGCGACCGAGTCGCTCGGCGCGATCCAGGTGGCCGCGGCGATGGCGGCTGCGCGGAGAAGGGTTGTCGTCTTCATCTTGGGCTCCAGTCTCGGGCGGGCGCCGAGGCGCCCGGTGGGGTGCGGGCTACTTCTTCGGGGGTGAGTTCGGGTTGGGGGCGCCCGGGGGTGACGCCGGCGGGTCCACCAGCGAGCCGGGGATCAGGTCTTCGCCGTTCCACTTGTCGCCCGCGGCGCGGGGCGGGTAGACGACGGGCTTGGCGCGGTTGTATTCCAGCGGCGCGTGGCACGCCCCGCCGCACTTGCCGCCCTCGGGCAGCGATTCGTACTTGATCGGAAGCTTCCATCCCGCGGGGCCATAGGCGACCGTTTCGCGGATGTGCTTGTCGGCGCTGGCGGCGTGCGCATCGTGGCACACCTTGCACGAGCGGCCCCGCTTGTCGCGGTTCACGTGTACGAAGTGCAGGTTGGTGTCGCCGTTGCGGAACCCCGTCGCCGAGCCGGTCTTCTGCGCCATCACAAGCTGCCTGTCGTGGCAACTGAAGCACAGTGCGTAGCTGCTCTCGCTGAACGGGTAGTACAGCTGCGATGGGTATTCATTCACCAGCAGCTTCTTGTGGTCGCTGCCGTGGATCTGGTGACACTCCACGCACCCGCGCTGCGTGAGCGCGCCGTGCAGGCTCTTGCCGGTTTCGATCACCTTTTTCATATTGACCAGCCTGGTGCCGTCTGGCATCGGGATGGGCTGGTTGTGGCACTCGAAGCACAGGTTCTTCGGCTCGTCCTTGAGCAGGGAGGCATGGTCGCTGGCGTGGGGCGAGTGGCAGTTGGTGCAGCCCCGCTTGGCAGTCACCGCGGCGTGCTGCGTCGTCGCGGTGTCCATCGTGTGCCTGATGTCCTGGTGGCACTCGGTGCAAAGCTTGGTGGTCGCATAGGGCAGCAGCGCCGGCTGATCGGTCGCGTGCGGCTCGTGGCACACCCGGCAATCCCCAAGCGCCGGCGCGTGAACCACCGACCGGGTGTCGAGCTCGATGCCCACGCGCACATGGCACTTCAGGCACAACTGCCTGCCGTCGGCGTTGAGCAGCTTGGGCAGCCTGGACGTGTGCGGCTCGTGGCACGCCCCGCACGCGCCGATCGAGGCCGGGCCGTGCACGGTGTCATGACCGCCCGTCAGGTCCTGGTGGCACTTCAGGCAGGTGTCGGCATAGCGCTCCCCGCGCAGAAGCCTCGGACCATTGCCGCCGTGCGGGTCGTGGCACGACAGGCACTCGCCCTTGGCAAAGGGCTCGTGTTTGAATGAGTTGTCGGATGTCTCGGGGGCGTGGCAGAGTGTGCACGTGTCCTGGCGCTCACGGAGCGGCTGGAACTTGTGCGTCAGCGGATCGGTGAGCTGGTGGCACGCGTCGCATCCGTTCACGCGCACCGGGCCGTGCAGCTCCGGGCGCGCCTTGATGCCGGGGTGACACTCAGCGGTCACACAGCCCTCGCGGGGTGTGACCGTGGTCGGCGCGGGGGCCGTTGAGCCGGTCTTGTCGAGTGTCCCTTGGCGCATCTGGCCCGACGCCGTCGGGGCGGCGAGGACGAGCGAGGTGATCAACGACGCAAGGAGGCGAGTCTTCATGGGGCGCCTCCGGCTTTGGTGGGCATGGCCGAGGCGGGTCGGCTCCGGTCATACCCGAGTTGCTCGTGGCAGCCGGGCCCGCAGCTCCCGCCGTTGGCGTTTGGAACAAAGTTCATGGGCATCTGCCAACCCGAACCCTCGAAGTTCACGCTCTTGGCGATCAGCCGGGGCTCCCCCAGAGCGTGCACCGCGTGGCACGCCGAGCAGCCCATCGCCTTCTCGCGCGACTGAAGGTGAACGGCGTGCAGATTGCGATCGGCGTCTCGGAACTGCGTGGCGGCGACCGTTCCTGAGAGCCCCGGGTCGTGGCAGGCGAAGCACAGTGTGTACGTGCGGGCGTCGGCCGGCCCCATCGGCACGTTGGGGTTGACGGCCTTCAGCAGGCGTGCGTGGTTGCCCCCGTGCACGCTGTGGCAGCCCGAGCATTCCTGGTGCCCCGTCACCCGGTGCGAGGGCTGCTGGTTGACCAGCGCTCCCATCGCCGGCACGGTCCGCCCGTCGGCGGCCTTCTGCGCCGTGTCGTGGCACGACAGGCACGTCTGGGCCTGGTCCTGCCGCAGCATGCCGGCGTGATCCGAGCCGTGTGGGTCATGGCAGCGGACGCACTGCTCACCCTTCAGCACCGCATCATGCGAGACCCCCGCCCCGGACACCTGAGACGCCACGTCTTTGTGGCACCGTACGCACGACTCGCGGACCTGCGAATCCAGCAGCCCCTTGAACGAAGCGCTATGCGGCGAATGGCACGCCAGGCACGAGCCCTCAACCTTCGCGTGCGTGTGGGCCGTGGACCGGGTGGTCTCCGCTTCGGCGGGGTGACACGACCCGCAACTCTCGGCGATGCTCGTTGCGCGAAGCAGGCCCCGCCCCTCGGCGCCGTGCGATTCATGGCACAGCTCGCAGCGGCCTCCGGAGTACGGCGGGTGAACCACCGGACCCTCGCTCCGCGGGTGGCACGCCGAGCAGGCATCCTTGGTTGAAGCCGCCTTGACCAGCGAGTTCGCCCTCACGCCGTGCGGATCGTGACAGGCGAGGCACGCATCGTCCGTCATGGCCGCGTGCTGGACCGGTGAGTCACGCCGTACCTCGTGGCAACCCGTGCACCCCGCGGCGCCAGCGCGGAGGATGGGGTAGCGGTGCCCGCCTGCGTCGGGCGCGTGGCACAGGTCGCACCGGCCCTCGCGCACCGGGCGGTGGCGGCCCGGCGGCGTCTGCATCGCGCTGTGGCACTGCGCGGTCATGCACCCCTCCGAAAACGCCACCACGCGTGTCGGGCGGGGTGCCGGCTGAACCGGCGCCGGCGCGTTTGAGACCGAAGGCGGTGGTGGGGGCATCGACGGTGAGGTGTGCCCCCTGTGAAATGTCCACGCCGCGCCCAAAGCCCCGACCATCGCCAGCGACGCCCCCGCCGCGAGCAGCTTCCGCCTGCCCCCCGAGAGGATTGCCGCGAACTGGATGAGCGTTGCGCCGAGCATGTCATGTCCTCACCCTCAGGTCAGTCCCCCGATCAGGATGAGCGCCAGGAGCAGCAGGCCGAAGCCGACCGAGACAATGGCCGTGATGAGAATGGGCCGGCGCTTTGACGGATCGGGTGCTTTGACTCGCAGCGACTCGAGTTTCCCCGACTTCACCAGCCGCTCGTACTCCTCGGGCCGGTTCTCCTTCAGCTCCGCCTCGGGCATCGAGCCGGTGAAGATCACCTCGTCCACCGGGAACGTGCCGGGTCGCAGGTGGGCGTTGAAGAAGTGGATCGTGAAGATGAACCCGATCGCCAGCAGCGCCTCGTACCCGTGCACGATCATCGCGATGTTGAACACCCAGCCCGGCAGAATCCGGGCGGCCAGCTCGGGGAACCACAGCAGCAGCCCCGAGCCCCCGATGATCATCGAGCCGCCGACCTCGGCCCAGTAATCGAACTTCTCCCAGTACGTCCAGCGGTCCAGGCGCGGCGGCCTGCCGCGCCCGATGAACCAGCGGAACATCCCGGCGGCGTCCTTGACGTCTTTCCACCGGAACCAGAGCGAATCGGGGCCGAACAGCCACTGACGCAGCGACACCGTCCGTGCCCGCAGCCTCCGGAAGAGCACCACGAAGTGCATCACGAAGTTGATGATGAGCAGGATGGCGAAGAACCGGTGCCAGATGCCCGCCGCCTCGATGCCCCCGAACAGCGCCGCGAGGTGCCTCGCCCACCCGTGGCTCGAGAAGATCAGCGGGATGCCCGTGGCGGTGAGCCCGAAGAAGGTGATCGCCACCAGGGCGTGGTTGACTCTGTCGGACCCCGAGAATCGCCGGATCGCCGTCTCGCTGCGGCCGTTGTGATGGTGCCCCGCGGCCCTGATCCGGGCGTGCTCGCGCCGGGCGCGGAAGAACCACAGGATGGTGTGCACGCCGAAAAAGGTGAACACCGACGACATCATGATCATGAAGTACAGCCACACCCCGTGAAGCACCGGGTAGTTCCTGGCGTCGCGGTGGTTGGCGTGCGGGTCGAACTTCGCGAAGCTCTCCGTCGCGCCGGGGTGGCACGCGGCGCACGTCTTGACGATGTTCGTCTTGGAGACCCGCGAAGCCGGGTCGGACAGCGGTCGGATGTCGTGCGACCCGTGGCAGTCCGAGCACTTGGCCGCGCGGGGAGCGCCCAGGCGCGTCACCTGCCCGTGGTAGCTCTCGACGTAGGTCTGGTAGTACGTGCCGATCCTTGGTGTCTTGCCGTCCTGCTCCTTCGGCGGGTTGTCGTGGCACCGTCCGCAATCGTTGACCACGTCCAGCACGAACGCCGGCGTGTTGGCGAGTGAGATCCCGTGGGCCGTGTGGCAATCGGTGCACACCGCCGCGCTGCCGGGCTTGGTCGCGTTCTTCTGCCCGTGCACGCTCTGCTGGTACACCTCCACGATGCCGACGTGGCACTTGCCGCAGGTGCCGGGGATGTTGGCGCGGCTCACCGTGGACGACGGGTCGCTCGAAGGCTTTACGCCGTGGGCCGTGTGGCAATCGGCGCAGGTGGCCGCCATGGGCAGGCCGGCCTTGTCGATGGCGCGGGCGTGGGTCGAGGCGAGATAGGTCGCCACCCGATCTTTGGGGTTGACGGTGCCGGGCGCCGGGGCGTGCTGCGCGTGGCAGTCGCCGCACAGGTGCAGCGAGTTCAGACGGTTGGGCTGGGCCTTGCGCTCCGTGACCTTGAGCATCTCGTGCCCGCCGTGGCAACTGGCGCACGTCGGGGCGAGCTTGTCTTGGTGGTCAAGGGCCGACTTGTGTGCGCTGGCCTGGTACGCCTTGTACTCCTCCGCGTGGCACGCGGCGGCGCACGTCGCCTTCTGCAGCACGGGAGCGTGCGGGAGCGTTACCGCGTCGGTGTGGCATTCGACGCACCTCAGCTTGGCGTGAGGGCTGCTCGCCAGCGCTCCGGGCTGGACGAACAGGCCCGGCCGTCGATCCGGCTCATTGCCGGCGGGCGACGCAGCCGAGGGCGCTGGCGGAGTTGGCGCCGGGCTTTCGCCAGCCTCCAGTCGCGTCCCCACCATCGACCGTCGTTCGCCGGGTGTGAGCTGTCCGATGTGCGCCTGGCCGTGGCACTGCATGCACCGCCGGTCGGTATCCGGCGGCGGCGACGCGCCCTGGGCCTGAGCGAACCGTGAGACCGCCAGACTCGTGAGCACAACGACCCACGCGCCAAGGGTGCGCACCGCGCGTGCCCCGCTTGGCCGCGGTCGTGCGTGCGGGAGTTGTTGGTGGCTCGGTCTCATTGCATCGGGCATGCAGGTGGCATCACGTCCCATCTCTCCAGGCCACAGCCCCCAGTTCACGGTCCCCCGGCCAGTCGCGAACCCATCGCGTACACGATCAGCACCAGCAGGATCAAGCCCAGCCCGAACGCCAGGAACCCCAGCGGGTGGATCACCCGGCGCCACTGCGTCCACTCGTCCTTGATCCGCAGCGACTCCAGCTTCCCCGCCGAGGCCAGGCGGTCGTACCAGCGCTTCCGCTCGTGGAGCATCTCGCTCTTGGAGATACGCCCCGAGAAGATCACCGAGTCGATTGGGAACTTCTCCGGGCGGAAGTGCACGTTGAAGAAGTGGAACGCGAAGATGAACCCGGCCGCCAGCAGCGCCTCGTCGCTGTGCACGATCAGCGCCACGTTGATGATCCACCCCGGCAGCACGCGGGTGCATGTCTCGGGGAACCACATGACCACGCCGCTGAGCCCGATCACCGCGACCCCCCAGAACACCGCCAGGTAATCGAACTTCTCCCAGTACGTCCACTTGTCGAACTGCGGGCGCGGCCCCTTGCCGAAGAACCACTTCTGGTGCGCCCACCAGTCCTTGATGTCCTGCAGGTGCGGGTAGGGCAGGTCGGGCCCGAATACCACGCCCAGTACCTGCCGGATCGTCACGCGCTTCTTGACCGGGTCGCGGAACTGGGCCCGGTTGATCCACCCGCGGCGCGCCAGGCTTGCGATATGGAGAACGAAGTACGTGAACGTGATGACCGCCCCTACCCGGTGCAGTTGCCCCGCGGCCTCCAGGCCGCCCATCCACCGCACCACTTCCTTGGCCCACGTGGTGTAGTAGAACTTCAGCGGCATCCCGGTGGCGACGAGGAGCAGGAAGCTCGTCATCACCAGCACATGCAGGAAGCGGTCGAAGGGCTTGAACCGGACGTAGGTCTCCGGGTCGCGGGCGCACGCCAGCTTGGCTTCCTTGAACGCCTTGCGGTCGCGGATGTAGACCACCGCCGAGCGCGCCAGCCACAAGAGCGTGTGAGCCCCAAAGAACAGAAACGTGCCCACCACGATCATCGTCATGAACACGAACGTCCAGTACAGCGCAGGGTACAGCTTGCGGTTGGTGTGGTCCGCGTGGGCGATGTATTGAGTGAACTTCTCCCCCGCGCTCGGGTGGCACTGGCGGCAGGTTTGGAGCTTTTTCTCGCCGTGCAGCCTGCTGGTGGGGTCCTTGATCGGGACGATGTCGTGGTGCCCGTGGCAGTCGTAGCAGGCGGCGACGTTCGGCAGCCCCAGCGCCAGCGCCTTGCCGTGGAACGTTTCACGGTAGTGCTCGATCCGGTCCCCGTGGCACTTGCCGCACCGGTCACCGCTGGCCAGCTTGAACGCGACTTTGTCGGGCTGGATGATCTCGTGAGAGGTGTGGCAATCGGTGCAGACCGGCGCTTCCTTCTTCCCCTCCGCCGCTAGCCTGCCGTGATAGCTCTGTTTGTAGATGTTCAGGATGCCCACGTGGCACCGCCCGCACGTCTGATACACGTTCGAACGATTCACCGGCGACTGCGGGTCGCTCACGGGGTGCACCGCGTGGGCGCTGTGGCAGTCCGAGCACGTGGGCGCCGCCACCAGCCCCGACTGCGCGATAGCCTTCCCGTGCGCGCTGGAGAGATACGCCTCGATGTGCTTGCGGGGCTGGTAGCCGCCCGGCGTGTCCTTGGCGTGCTTCTCGTGGCAGCCGGCGCACAGAAAGATGCTGTTGAGCCGGTGCTGCGGGCTCCGGGGGTCGCCCACCGGCAGGATGTTGTGCCCGCCGTGACACGATCCACAGGTGGGGGCCAGTGGCTCGCCGCGCTTCAGGGCCTCGAAGTGCGCCCCAGTGGGAAACGCCTGGGATTCCTTGGCGTGGCACGCCGTCGCGCACGTCGAGAGATTCAATCGCGGCTGGTGCGGCAGGCGCGCCGCGTCTTCGTGGCATCCGACGCACTTGACATCGCGGTGCGCGCTGTCGTTGAGGTGGTCGCGCAGGACAAACAGCTTCGGACGCAAGGGCGGCTCGTTTTTCGCGCCGCCGGGCGCGGGCGTCGGCGCGTCCATCGGCCTGGGCATCGGCGCTGCGGACGAGTCCGCCGGGTCCAGCAGCGTGCTCACCATCGAGCGCCGCTCGCCGGGGCCAAGGGTGCCGATCCGCTCCTGCCCGTGGCAGCGCAGGCACCGGCGGTCCGCCGCGTCGCGCTCGCCCGTGGCGTCCTGTGCCAAGACCGGGAATGCCAGGCAAGCCCAGAGCAGGCTCACCGCGCCGAGCTTCATCACGAGGCCCCATGATGCTCGCTTGGTGCTCAACCCCCGACGCCGATGAATGGAGGTGGCAGGCATGCTTGGCCCCGCAGCGGAGTTCGTCGCCCGTGCGCGGGGTCAGACCAAAGGCGACGAGAGTCTTTCGCGTGCAGTCAACACCACAAGGCCTGAGGCTTGTGTGAATCGGCACGCGCTTCTCACCTGTGAGATGCAACGCATGTGCCAGTGCGCAACATCCAAGACCTCCATTCCAGCCGTCTTCATGGCCGTAAAAGTGCACCTCGAGCCGTTGTTGTTCTCATTTCCGAGACACCCGCCGCAGCGCCGGTTCTCACGGTCGGCAACGCTCCCAGGCTTGGTCGCAGTGCATGAACCTGGAATAGCTCCAGGCCGCCTTATCAGCCAAGGGGTTCGTGCCGAGGGTCTTGGTGCGGCTCTTTCAGCCAATGCCGTCTGCCCCGACGGGCAAATGGTGTGTCGTGCCTGACCCACAGGCCCCGCCTTTGAACGCCCGCCCGCTCCCATCGCCGGCGACGCCCGAAACCGGGGCCGAGTGCTCGATGAACATCGAGGCCCGACGGCCAATGATGCAAGCGTCACCCTCGGGATCGGACAATCTGGACGCGGGCGCCTCATGAAGCTCGTTATCCATCCAGACCTCGACCCAAGCCGTCAGTTTGACGTGACCGGCGTGGTTGTGGCCGCCATCGCCCAGGAACTCTGGCGCATGGGGGGCACCAACGCCGTGGTCAACTGGCTCGAAGCAGAACGGCACGTTGACCGGATGATCCAGGACGCCGCGCGTCGACTGGCCAGCCAGGCTCCGCACGCGGCACCATCCGGTGACCCAAGCCATTCATCACTCGCGGAGGACGACCTGCGCGCCGACGCACCCATGGGCGTGGGCGTGATCCGTCGTGGAAAGCGCCCAGCGTCTCGCGGGGCCAAAGGAGCACCATCCCATGATCGACCCACCGGCATGGCTCGCAATCGTTGATGAGCGACGCGCCCTGTTGTACGCGTGTCACCCACGCCGCGACGGGCCGCCGGCGCTGGAGCTGCGCGCCTCGCTCGAGAACACCCGTTCCACCCCGGGCGACCGCGGGCGTCCGACGCTGCTCGGCGGCTCGGAACGGCGCGAGGCGGCCCGCGCCGCCTCCGCGCACGCCGCGCCGCATCTCTCCTCACCCGGGCACGCCGACGAGGAGCATGAACGCTCGTTCGCCCGCGAGGTTGCTCACTGGCTCGACCGTCACCGCCGGGGCGCCGACGTGGAGAGCCTCCTGGTCTTTGCCCCGCCCAGGCTCCTGGCCATGCTGCGTCACAAGCTGCACCCGCCCGGCGTGCTCCACGCCGGGGAGTTCACACACCTCAGCGCCGATCAGCTCCGGCACCACCCGACCGTCTCGCAAGCCATGGCCGTCCCGCTGATCGACCGTCCGTAGCCCGGACACAGAACCATGCCCGGTCATGAACCGCGGGCTCGGCGGGGCGTCGTACACTGCGCCAGGCCGGACTCCCCGGCCCCAGGAGGTTGCGCATGCGACGACACTCGGATCGAAAACTCGGCGTGCTGCTCGTGCTGAACGCGGCCCTGCTGGCCCTGCTGGCCGCGGTCGTGCTCTCCCCGCCGGCCTCGGCTCAGAGCGGGCCCGCCCGCGCACGCGGCACCTACACGATGGTCGGCGGCAAGGTGATCGGCTCGCCCGAAGACGCCATCTACATCGTGGACGCCGCCAACCAGGAGATGGTCGCCGCCAAGTGGGACCGCTCGCGCAAGGCGCTCAAGTTCCTCGGCTATTACGACCTCGCGCCGGCCCGGCGCGCCGCGCCTAGCACCGATCCCGGGAGGTAAGCCCATGAGCCAACCCAATCAGCACACCCCTGCGCCCGCCGACTCTTCTCCCCATCCGCGACCAGCGCTCCGCCACGGAGCGCTGGTCGCATCAGCGTTGATCCTCGCCGGCCTGATCGTGGTCGAGGCCGGAAAGCGGAACTTTGGAAACGTCGCCCTGGCCGGCGACGCCGCCAGTGTCGCCGACCTCTCGGTGCTCACCGCCGCCGCCGGGCCCGACGAAGACGTGATGTGCGTGCTCGACCAGCGCGCCGAGACGCTCAGCGTGTTCGGCGTCGAGCAGGGCCGCAGCGTGCAGTTGTTCCAGGCGCTCGACCTCAAGCAAGCGTTCGTCCAGTCGCGAGGCGGCAACATGGGGAGATAAGGCTCTCTGCTTCTCCCCCTGCGCTCGCACCGGCTGGGGCCGACCCGGCTAAAGCTCCGGCGCAAACCCGCGCCGCAGCGTGTTCTCGCACACCGCCCGAGGCTCGACAAACTGCAGCAGGTAGTCGGCTCCTCCGGCCTTGCTGCCGACGCCGGACATGCCGAAGCCGCCGAAGGGCTGGCGGGCGACCAATGCCCCTGTGCAACCGCGGTTGAGATAGAGGTTTCCCACGCGGAACTCGCGTCGGGCTTTCTCCAGGTGCGCCGGCATGCGGCTGAACACGCCGCCCGTGAGCTTGTAGGGGGAGTCGTTGGCGATTGCCAGCGCCTCTTCGAAAGAGCGGGCCCGCATCACCGCCAGCACAGGCCCGAAGATCTCCTCGCGGGCGATGTCGTGGTCGGGCTTGACCCCGGTGAAGATGTGTGGGCCGACATAGGCGCGGCCGGTTCGGGCTTCGAGCCCTTCGGGCACGGACATGCCGAGGGCCAGGGTGCTCTGGGCCTTGCCGCGTTCGATGTAGTGGAGGATCTTCTTCTTGGAGTCCTCGTCGATCACCGGCCCGATGTCGGTGCCGGGCTTGACGGGGTCGTCGATGACAAGTGCGCGGGTCGCTTCGACGAGGCGGTGGACGAAGTGGTCGTGGGCCGCGCCGTTGTCGGAAGGGTCGACGACGATGACGCGCGAGCACGCCGAGCACTTCTGTCCCTGGAACCCGAACGCCGAGTGACGCACGCCCAGCACGGCCTCGTCGAGGTCGGCGGACTCATCAATGATGACGGCGTTCTTGCCGCCCATCTCGCAGACGACCTTCTTGACGAACGGTTGCGCGTCGGGTGTGAAGCCAGCGGCCTTGATGATGTCGAGGCCGACCGCTTTGCTGCCGGTGAAGGCGATGAGGGCGACGCGGGGGTCGCGGACGAGGGCGGCGCCGACAGTCTCGCCGGGGCCGGTGCAGCAGTTCACGACGGAATGCCGTTGAGCGTCCTCGAATCCGGCTTCTCTCAACGCCTGCAGAAGAATCAGGTGCAGCGACACCGCGATGCAAGGGGTCTGCTCGGCGGGTTTCATCACAACCGTGTTGCCCGTGACGATCGCGGCAACCGTCATGCCGCAGAGAATGGCGAGCGGGAAGTTCCAGGGAGCAATTACGGCTGCTACGCCACGAGGTTGGTACCACTGCTCGTCGAGCTCACCGATGAACCTACCGAGCCGCCCACGCTCAAACAGCGGTACAGAGATACGCGCGTAGTACTCGCAGAAGTCGATAGCTTCGCACACGTCGGCATCCGCCTCTCGCCACGTCTTGCCCGCTTCCTTGATCATCACGCCCGCAAGTTCGTCGCGCCGCTTCCGCATGATTGTTGCCGCGCGGGTGAGAACCTCGGCGCGCTTGCGCGGGTCCGTGTCCCGCCATCCGGTGAACTTCCCGGCTTTGCCATCACCGATAAAGCCCGCGACGGCGATCTCTACGCCCTGTTCGGCGCCACTCGTCCCATAGTCACGGTAAGGCCCATCGACCTTCGCGCTCGCAACCGCGTGCGCGAACGCCTTCCGCACCTCCCTCTTGGAGAAGTCCCGCATCGGCTCGTTCACGAACGCCCGCCCGTCGCCCACCCCTTCGCGTGCCGGGCTCAGCGCGTGCCGCTCGGCCGCAAGCAGATACAGATCCGGCTTGCTTCCACCTCTTGATGCCTCGATGCCTTGCTGCCTCGATGCCTTCTCGTCATGCGGGCTCCGCAGCAGCACGCTCTCGTCGGCGTTGTCGAGAAACCCAGCCTTCAGCCACGATTCGTTGCTGGTGTTCTCCAGCAGCCGGCGCACCAGGTACGCCATCCCCGGGATCATCTCGCCCACCGGGACATACTCGCGGACGCGCAGCCCCATCTCGGCGGCCGCCGCCTTGAGCTGGTCGGCCATGCCGTTGAGCATCTGCAGTTCAATGGCGCCCCGCGGCAAGCCCCGGCGTTGGAGCGCATCGAGGGCCGCCGAGATCGAGCGCACGTTGTGCGATCCGAGCGCGAGCTTCACGCCCGCTTCTCCTGCGCTCTTCGGGGCCGCGTCGAGGAACACCTCCACCATCCGCTCAAAGCACGCGTCGGTCTCGCGCTTGGTGTTCCACACCGGGCTGGGCCAGCCCTGCATCTCGGCGTGGATGGTCTCGTAGTCCCAGTACGCCCCCTTCACCAGGCGCACGCTCACGTTGCGCCCCGAGCGCTTGGCCCACTCGCACACGCGCCGGGCATCGTCCTCGCCGCTCTTGAGATACGCCTGCATCGCCAGGCCGGCGTGGAAATCAATCTTCTCGCAGCACCGCTGGAACAACTCGATGGTCAAGTCTTTCAGCGCCGCCTGCTCCATGTCGAAGTTGACGAACACGCCTTTGCTCTTGGCGAGCTCCAGGATCGGCGTCAGCCGCGCCATCAGATCGCGGATCGACCCCTCGGTGTCGATCGGGTTCACGCGGGCCGAGAGCGACGAGACCTTGATCGACACGTTGACCCGCGGCACGGCCCCCACGTGGTCCGACTCCAGCCGCTCGTTCCGCGCCCACCCCGAGACCGCACCCGGCAGGTTCCCCACCAGGTCGAGGTATTTCTTCTGATACGCCCCCGCCTCCTCATCGCTCACGCACGCCTCGCCCAGGAGGTCCACGCTGAAAGCGATCCCGTCCTTCCAGAGCGTCTGGAGCCGGGGCAGGGCGCTGGCCGCGTCGGTGCCCGCGATGAACTTCGCCGCCATCGACTTGATCTGCGACGAGATTGTCGAGGTCATCAGCCCCTTGGCCAGCCCGCCGGCGGACATCCCCAGGCCCATGCCCGGGGGCAGGGTGACACCGGGCTGGCTCAGGTAATCCGAGAGGTGGTCGTAGACCGCGTCGGGCGTTGTGAGCGCCGGGAAGCAGTCCACAAACCTGAAGAGCTGCACCTTGAAGGCCTGGTCCTTCATCGACCAGTCCATCAGTTTGTCGGACCAGAACCGGGCGCTGAGCAGCCCCGTCTTGTTCGCCCGCGCGAGCGACAGCATTTCGCGCCCGATCTCGGCGATGCGGTCCTCGCGGCGCGGGCCGCCCGTGGCGGCGCCGGGGCTGACCGACGGTCTGACACTCAAGGGCCGCGGCGCTTTGCGTGAGAACAGAGCCATGAAGTGCACCTCTGGGGGTCGGCGGAAAACCGGGAGTGGATTGTAAGGCGATGGACCGGGGCGCGAGCGGTCCGGTGCGGCGCGGGCGGCTGGACATCGGCCCCGGCACCGCTAGGCTTACCGATGCACGAGCTTCCGCTGCTCACCACGATCGCCGCGGGCTTCGGCGCCGCATGGATTCTGGGGATCCTGGCCCGGTGCGCGCGCCTTTCGCCGATCGTCGGCTACCTGCTGGGCGGCGTGCTGATCGGACCGTTCACGCCCGGGTTTGTCGGCGACGTGGGTATCGCCGCCGAGCTCGCCGAGGTGGGCGTCATCCTGCTGATGTTCGGCGTCGGCCTGCACTTTCATCCCGAGGACCTGCTCCGCGTGCGCGCCGTCGCCGTCCCCGGCGCCGTTGTCCAGAGCGTGATCGCCACGACTCTGTGCGTCGTTGTGTTCGGCGCGTTCGGGTGGCCGGCTCGCCAGGGGCTGGTGCTGGGGATGGCGCTGTCGGTGGCCAGCACCGTGGTGCTGCTGCGGGTGTTGATGGACAGGGGCATGCTCAACACCCCGCACGGGCACGCGGCGGTGGGGTGGCTCGTCGTCGAAGACATCATCACGGTGGTGGCGCTGGTCGTGCTGCCGATCATCGGGTCGTTTGCGACCGGAGGCCCGGTGGGCGGGGGGCCCGGGGTGGGGCTGGGGGCGGCGGCGTGGTCGGTCGGGGCGGCGTTTCTCAAGCTCGGAGCCGTGGTCGCCATCGCGATCATCGCCGGCAAGTTCGTGGTCCCCTGGACGCTCGCGCAGGTGGCCCGGCTGCGTTCGCGCGAGCTGTTCACGCTGACGGTTCTGGTTCTTTCGATTTCCTTTGCCGTGGGAGCCTCGGTGGTGTTCGGGGTCTCGGTAGCCCTGGGGGCCTTCCTGGCCGGGATGGTTGTTGCACAGTCGCCGGTGAGCCACCAGGCCGCGAGCGACGCGCTGCCCATGCGTGACGCCTTCGCGGTGCTGTTCTTCGTTGCGGTCGGCATGATGTTCGATCCGTCGTTCCTGGTGCGCGAGCCGCTGATGGTGCTGGGCTGTGTCGGCATCGTTCTGGTGGGCAAGCCACTAGCCGCGTGGGGCGTTGTCTGGGCGCTGGGCTACCCGACGCGCACCGCTCTCACCGCCGCCATCGGCCTGGCCCAGATCGGTGAGTTCTCGTTCATTCTCGCCCAGACGGCGACTCACCACGGGTTGCTGCCCGAGAGCGGGACGCAGCTCCTGGTCGCCACCGCGATCATCTCGATCGCGCTGAACCCGGTTCTGTTCGGGCGTCTCGATGCGCTGGAGGCGCGGCTGAAGGCTCACCCCAGGCTCTGGAAAGCGCTGAATGGCCGGGCCCAGCGACGCGCGGAGACGGTCAACACGGCGGTGCCGGCGGTCCCCGAGAAGCCCCTGGCCGTCGTCGTCGGGCACGGGCCTACTGGGCGCGTCGTGCACGCGCTGCTGCGCGACGCCGGATTCCAGACAACGATCATCGAGACAAACCTGGCGACCGTCGAGTCCGTGATCAAGGCGGGCGGGCGCGCCTTATACGGCGACGCGACCTCTCCCGAGATTCTCGACCGGGCCCGCGTGCAGGACGCCGTTCACCTGGTAGTTACCACGCCCGACCCGTCGAGCAGCATCGCGATCGTCGGGGCCGCGCGCGAGCTCAACCCGAAGCTGGAAATCACCGTTCGGGCCCGGTACCTGCAGGAGCGTGACGCCCTGACCGCGGCCGGGGCGACCACCGTCGTGTTCGAGGAGGGCGAGGCGGGCATCGCGCTGGCCCGTCACGTGATGGTCCGGCGAGGAGTCGATCGCGCCTTGATCGAGCGCCTGCTGGATTCGCTCCGGCGTGTCTGGGGCATCTCGGCGTGACCACGCACCGTCGCTGCAGCATCCCTACGATCACCGATGCCGGTGAAGGGCGCCAAAGTGCTCGTTGCGATGTCCGGCGGCGTGGATTCCTCCGTCGCCGCGGCGCTGCTCGTCCGCGCCGGTTACGAGGCGGTGGGTGTGTTCATGCGCCTGGGCTCGCCGGGAGAATCGCTCGACCGGTTGGAGCGGGTGACGAGCGCCGACCAGGCCTGCGAGATCGGCGCGGGTGCCGACCGCCACCTCAAGATCGGGCACCAGGGCTGCTGCTCGATCAACGACGCCGCCGATGCGCGCCTGGTAGCGGCGGAGCTGGGCATCCCGTTCTACGTGGTGAACTTCAAGAAGGACTTCGGTCGGATCATCGATTACTTCGTCGACGAGTACGCCGCCGGACGCACGCCCAACCCCTGCGTCCGCTGCAACGACTGGCTCAAGTTCGGCAAGCTGCACGACTACGCGAGGCAGATCGACGCGGGGTTCGTGGCCAGCGGGCACTATGCGCGAGTGGCGAGTGGCGAGTGGCGAGATGGATCGGAGGCTCCTTCCACTCGCCACTCGCCACTCGCCACTCGCCTTCTTCGCGGCCTGGACCGCTCGAAGGATCAGTCCTACGTCCTGTTCGGCGTGCCGCGCGAGCAACTTTCGCACATGCTCCTGCCCATCGGGGAGCACGAGAAGCCCCGTGTCCGCGAGATGGCCAAAGAGTTTGGCCTTCCCACTTTTGACAAGCCCGACTCGCAGGAAATCTGCTTCGTTCCTGACAACGACTACGCCGGCCTTGTCGAGCGCCGGCGGCCCGACCTGGCCCGGATCGGCACGGTGGTCGATTCCACGACGGGTAGCGTCGTCGGCGAGCACGCCGGTCAGCACCGCTTCACCATCGGCCAGCGCCGCGGCGTCGCCGTCGCTCTCGGCTTGCCGGTGTACGTCGTGAGCAAGGACGCCGCGTCGAACACCGTCACGGTCGGCCCCAGGGAACAACTGCTCGCTCCCGGGTGCGTGGCGGGCGAAGCCAACTGGCTCGTGGATGAGCAGCGATTCGCCGAGTGGGCGGCGGTCGAGGTGAAGTACCGCTACAACACGCCGGCCGTGCCCGGGCGGGTGCGGGTTCTGCCAAGCTCGGCAGCAAGCGCCGTCACGCCTTCAGGGCGGCGCGGCCGCTTCGAGGTTCGCTTTGATGAGCCGCAGAGCGCCGTGGCGCCAGGACAGGCGGTGGTGCTGTATCACGGTGACGTGGTGCTCGGCGGCGGGTGGATCGAGGGCGTGGCAGGCGCTGACAACCGCGCTTCGCCCCCAACGGAAGCAGGTGTGTAGCTGTGGGCGCCGATCTGTAACTTCGCCGCGCCGCTCCGCGCCCAATCCGTCGCTCACCCTGACATCCCGTTTTCAGCCTCATGCCATGGGGCCGAGTGGCCCCGTGCGCCGAGGCTTGTCAGGGGCGTGACCCGCCGCGCCGAACGATGCCGCAGTCCAACTGTGTTATCCGGCTTTTTGGCCGCGACCCTGCTCTTTGGCGGCAACCTCTCAGAGGCTCGCCGCGAATAGACGCGTGCTTCGCGGGCACGGGCCCGCACACGCCGCGGCGCACTGGGCCCGCGGCCACCGTGCGGACACCCGACCTCAGCGGAGCGAGCACAGGCCCGCACGAGTCCCCCAACGGGGACCCAGGGCGGAGAAGGAGAAAGGCGATGAAGCTTCGAATGTGTTCGCTGGGCGCGGTCGGCGCGCTCACGCTGTCCGGTGCGCCTGTCGGCGCGGCCGTGATCGACTTCGAGTCGCTCGACCAGGCCCCGCCCAAGAACTGGTCCGTGGGCGCGAACTTCAGCCAGGGAGGCGTCGGCGTCGCGCTCACCGAGTTCACCCAGAACGAGGGCGGCGTGGTGACCACGGGCAAAGCGCGTATCGGGGTGTACGCCGTCTCGCTGGTCCGCATCAATCACTTCCTCGAACTCGCCAACATCACCGCCTCGCTCGCCGTCCCTTCCGGAGGCTACGCGGGTTTCTCGTTCAGCCATTCCATCCCGTCGGGCTTCATCAATCTCTCCGTCAACGGCGAATCCGCGTTCATCGACGGCTCGAACCTCAACGGCTTCACCATCGGCGGTGTCACAGTTTCAGACACCCTCACGCCCGGTTCCCTCGACCCGTCTCGGGCCGCTTTGGCGACCTTCAGCGGTGTCGTCACGAGTTTCTCGATCGGCGGCTCGGGGTTCCTGATCGACAACATCTCCGGCTCTCTGGCGCCAGCGCCGGGGGCCGCCACGATGCTCCTCGGGCCGGCGCTGCCGGTCCTTCTCCGCCGCCGGCGCTGAGCGCGGGCGTCGCACCCGCGCTCAAAGCAGTTCCTCATGGCGCGGCTCCTGTGGGCGGAGCCGCGTCACCGGGATTGAGTTCGCGTCTCGGGCGTTGAGGCCGGGGACGCCGCGCGGCGGAGAATCGACCAGCATCTCGCTGGCCCGTTTGTGGGGCGCGGTCGGTACGCATGAGTGTCGCGACCGGCCGCGCCCTTTTTTCTCGCGGGTTCATACCGCGCGGGGAGTGGGGGCCGCGACGCCGCGGGTGGCCGCCTCGATGGCGTACACTCCCGCCCCGTGGCGCTCCTCGAAGCAAGCAATCTCGTCAAGCGGTATTCCGGACGCGCCGTCGTTGACGGCGTGTCGATCCAGCTCGATCCCCGTGAGATCGTCGGTTTGCTCGGGCGCAACGGCGCCGGCAAGACCACCAGCTTCCGCATCGTCATCGGCATGATCGACGCCGACGGGGGCTCGGTGAAGTTCGCCGGACGGGATCTCACCGGAACTCCCATGTACCTCCGCGCCCGCCAGGGCATGGGCTACCTCTCGCAGGAGCCCAGCGTGTTCCAGCGGATGACCGTCGAGCAGAACCTGCTGGCGATCCTCGAAACCCGCAGGCTCTCGCCCGCCGAGCGCAAGGTGAAGTGCCGGCACCTCCTCGAGCAGTTCGGTCTTTCGCACAAGGCCCACGACCAGGCCCGCACCTGCTCGGGCGGCGAGCGCCGCAAGCTCGAGATCGCCCGCGCCCTGGTCAGCGAGCCGCGCATGATCCTCCTCGATGAGCCGTTCAGCGGTGTTGATCCGCTCGCGGTGGAAGACCTCCAGCGCGAGATCCGACGCCTCACCGACCTGGGCATCGCCGTCCTCATCACCGACCACAACGTCCAGCAGACCCTGAGAGTCTGCGACCGCGCGTACATCATTAACGAGGGCAAGGTGCTCCGTGAGGGGACCCCCCGGCAGCTCATCAACGACGAGATGGTCAAGCGCAGCTACCTCGGATCGATGTTCCGCGGCGACGAGTTCGACCACAAGCCCAACACCGGTGTCGGGGGCGCGGCGTGACGCCAGCCTCGGTCGAACCTCGCGCCCCGGCCCGGGCCGCGGCCCCCGGCGCCGGGAGCCGGCGCGGGGCTGTTGCGTCGGCCGGGTTGGCGCAGGAGACTGCAGCCATGAGTCGATCAGAACCAGGAACACCCGCCCGTGCCGTTCTCTCCGCAGCGGCGGTCTGCGCTGCGTTCGCCGGGTGCGCCGACCGGCGCATCACCATTGATTCCACGCCGCCCGGCGCTGTGGTCTACCTGAACGACGAAGAGGTCGGCCTCACCCCGTGCGAGACCAACTTCACCTACTTCGGCGTCTACGACGTCCGGCTGCACAAGGAGGGCTACGAACCGCTGGTGACTAGGGTCAAGGCCGATGCGCCCCCGCACGAGTGGCCCGGCCTCGACCTGGCCGCCATGGCCGTCCCCGGCGTCAAACGCACCAGCCTGCGCTGGCACTTCGACCTCGCCCCGGCAACCACAGACCCCGCGGCACTGCTGGCCCGGGCGGCGGCGATGCGAGACAGCGAGTCACCCGCGTCAAGCAACCAGGCCGCCAAGCCCTGACGGCGCCGCCGCGCGCGAAGCCCTCACGCGCTCACCACTCGGCAGCCGGCCGGCGTGAATCCGTGTTCATCAAAGATCAGCACCTCGTTCAGACCCCCGGCCTTCAGCCACGGGTCGGGGATGTACAGCCGCGTCTGCGGACCGACGGCCTTCCCGCGCGCGGTGGCGGTGAAGTAGCGCCCCACGTTGTGCCCATTCACATAGAGCTGCCCCTTGCTCAGCCCCGAAGTGTCGAGCGCCACCGGCCCGGGGTTCTCGGGCAGCGAGAACTCGGCGCGCCACCACGTCGGACCGCTCTGCTTGCGGGGCCCTTCGCCCTTCTTCACGCTCTGCCACGCGGCGGGGCCGCCCTGCGGCGGCTCCCACTTGGCGAAGCCCCAGTCGCCCTTCTCGCTCAGGCACTCCTCCCCGAGGAAGAGCGTCATCGAGCCCTTGTAGGCGGGCGCCGCGTGCTCCATGTCGCCCACGATGGCGATCTGGAGCTTGTTGGTCCCCTTCAGTTGCTCGCCGTCCAGCCGCAGGCGGATCGGCGTCCCCGGCACCGCCAACGACACCGGAGCGCCGTTGAGCAGCAGCAGCCCCGGAGACTGCACGCCGTGGTCGCCCGACGCCTCAAGGCACACGAACACGGGAGTCTTCCGCGAGTGCTTGAAAGTCCAGGTGAGCCGTCGCGGATCCGTCGTATCGCCGATCTGGAGCCCCATGATCGGCGTGCGGTACTTCAGCGGCTCCATGGGTGCATCGGTCTCGATGGTGGGGGCGCCCGCGCGAATGGGCGAAACCTCCCACACATGCCCGTACAGCCCCTTGGGTTCGCCCAGCAGCGACCCCTCGGACGCGCGCCCGAGGTTGTCGAACAAAAAGCCCATCGTGGTATCGCCCTTGGCCAGCGATACGGAGAACGGCTCGCAGGCGGGCGTCGCGCCGGGTCCCGATCCGATCACACCCAGGGCCTCGCCCCCCGCCCAGACATGCACGCGGTCGGCGGACTCGAAGATCGCCGCCCGCGCCTTGCGCGCCTTGCCCGACCGAAGCCGGGCCCGCATCCATCCGTAGCCGTACGGCGTGCCGAGCGATTCCTGCGTCGCGGGCCTGTCGATCCGGGCAAACCGCGGCGACTCGCCCGACGTGTAAGCCGAGCAGTCGGCCCAGGAGAGATTCGTCAGCGCGAGCTTGTGCGACGCCCTCGATGGCGCCTTGACCGAAGCCGATCGGACCGAGCCGTCGGCCCCCAGGCGGATGGCCTGAGACTGTCCTTCGCAAGGGACCGGCGCGCCGTCGCTGTCCAGCGATTGAACCCCGAACCAGACGCCCTCGGGTGTCGCAATAGCCCGGTCAATGCACGCTTCGGAGCACAGCGCCAGCGCCACCCCTTCGATCTCCTGGATCAGCGGCCGATCCCCTTCGGGGATCAGCAGATCGACCGGCGAGCCGTTGATCGAGATCAGCGCGGGCGCCCCGGCCGGCCCATAGCACACCAGCGACTTGCCCACCAGCGCGAACGCGTTGACGTTGCAGTAGTCGAGCGTGGCCCGACCCGCCAGGTGGGTGTCCAGCAGCACCCAACCGGCGTCCTGGTCGCCCAGCGTGACCGGAAGCGTGGACCCGTCGCCCAGCACCAGCTTCACCACCCGCCGTCCATCGCCCGGCGCAAAGACAAAGACCAGCGACCCCTGCGAACCCGTGCAGTGGACCACCGACGCCGGCGAACTGGGCTGCTGGCCCGCCTTGCGCCCCGTCGCCGATGCGCCCGGACCGACGGCGTCGGCGGCGATCGTGACCGGCTGGTACGTCGGGTCAAGCCCGCAGAAGACCCGCTCGAAGCTCGAGGCGAACGTCCCGACCCGTTTGAGCGCGTTGTACAACTCACCGCGGGCGCCGCTCTCGCTGATCGCGCTGCCGCTGGTCGCAGGGGTGACGAAGCGGTCCGGCCCGTCACCCAGGCGGCCGCCGAAGAATCCCAGCCGTGTCCCCTGCGCGAAGCTCGGCAGGCAGAACTGCCCGCCCGCCGCCAGCACCTCGGCCACCGCCGTGATGGTCCGTCGCGCCGACGGGCCGGGGCACCAGCCGCCCCCCCAGGTATCGAACCCGCCCTTCTCGTGAGCGCCGCGAAGCCCCATGACGAGTTTCGGCTGCCCCGGGCGCTGGGTGCGGAGCTGGCGCAGGTTGGCGTGCAGGTGTGAGAGACCGGTCCACACCTCAACCTGCCCCTCCGAGGCGTGGTACAGGTCGTTGTTAGCGATCACCGGCACGTTGATCCCGCCCTCGCGCAGGAACCGGGCCAGCTCGCGCAGGTAATCGGTGCCTTCCTTCAGCACGCCTCCGGTGTTGGTCGCCAGCGAGATCACCCCGTCGTCGCCGCACAGCCAGCGGTGCTCGGCACAGACCGCGATGATCGGCCCCTTGCCCCGCCGGTTGGGCCCGCCCGTCACCTGAAGGTTGACGATCTTCTCGCACACTGCGCTGATGAACGCCGAGGTCGGGCCCAGGTAGGACGGGGCGTGAGACCGCAGCTTGCCCTCGCACACGCCCGGCAGCCACGCCGGCATCCCCCCGAGATCAAGCCCCTCGCCCACGCACGGGCCGATCCGGACGATCGCCTGAAGACCCGCCTTGTCGATCTCGCGGATGAACGCCGCGAGGTCCAGGTCTCCCTCGAAGGTGAACTTCCCCTGGCGCGGCTCGTGGGCGGACCACACCACCGGGACCTCGATGGTGTTGAGGCCCGCCTCGCGGGCGGCCCGGATGCGGGCGCCCCACAGACTGCGGGGGGTTTGCGTGTAGTGGACGGCACCTCCCACGACCCACAGGCGCCGCCCGTCGACGCTGAAGGTGTGGCCGTCCATGGTGATCGAGGGCATCGAGAAAGCTCCGGTCGTAGAGGCTCGGAAAAGCCCCCACGAAACCGCCTGGAATCCGGCGGTCGAGCGCCGTGGAGGCGTCTTTAGGAAACGCCCAGAGTAAGCGGTTTGGCCGGGTCTGGCAACACCCACACGACCCGCCCGACCACCGCGCACAAGCGGCGTCCCGATGGAAACCAGCCGGCGACTGGCCTGTAGACTCGACCCACGCATGAGCCGACGACGCGCGCACCGATCCCCCGACGCCACACGCAGGTCCTGGCGCCTGGGCGCGCTGCTCTGGGTGCTCGCCGGGGCAATGACCGGCTGTACCGACATTGCCTCCATCGACCGCGCCGTTGACCGCCTGGTTCAGGCCCGGTCCGGATCCATCGGCGCCGCCGGCACGGCCCCGGAGACCCGCCCGCTCTCACCCGAGGAACAGGACCCCGGGTCCCGCGGCCGGCAGGTCAGCGGCGCACCCGCGACAACCAACCCCCCGGCAAACGAACTGCGCTATGCGCCCGGCGACACCGACCCCGCCGCCGTGCTCAAGCGCCTGGAGAGCTACGCGGGTGAACTGAACGACGCATCGCCCCTGGACCTCGCCGCCGCCCTCAAGGCGGCTCAGGCGACGGGGCGAGAATACCGCTCCGCCGAGGAGGATTACCTTCTCGCGGCCATCCGCCAGCTCAGCGAGGAACATCTCTGGGGCCCCAGGTTCTTCGACGACATCCGCACGACGGTCAGCGGAACAGGCGACGACGCCACCTACGCCTCCGCCCTGAACGTCATCAACGAGCTCCGCGCCACCCAGCGTCTGCCCTACGGCGGCGACCTCGAGGCCAAGCTGGTCACCCAGGCCGCCCAGCAGCTCACCAGCGTCGCCGGCGAGCAGTACACGCAGTCATCGCAGATCGTGCTCAACGCCAACCTGCCCCTGCTCAGGGGCGCCGGCGACGTGGCCCGCGAAGACCTCATCCAGGCGCGGCGCGACTTGGTCTACGCGGCCCGCGCGTTCGAGACGTTCCGCCGTCAGCACCTGGTGGACATCGCCCGCGATTACTTCGCCCTGGTCGCGCAGCAGAACTTCATCGTCAACCAGGAGCAGCGGCTGGCGAGCGTGATAGCCCTCCAGGAGCGGACCACGGCGCTCGTCGAAGCCGGGCGGGCACCGCCGTTCCGGGCACGCAACGTCGAGCAGAACGTCCTCACCAGCCGCAACTCGCTGATCCAGGCCCGCGAGAGCTACCTGCTGGCGCTGGACCAGTTCAAGGTCCGGCTGGGCATGGACGTCTCACGCCCCATCAAGATCGAGCCGGTGACGCTGGAGCTCCCCGATCCGGATATCACCGTCGCCAGGGCCGCGGAGCTGGCGCTGTCCTATCGCCTGGACTACCAGAACCAGCGCGATCAGACCGACGACGCGCGCCGTCACCTGTCCAATGCGCGCAACTCCCTGCTGCCGGACCTCAATCTCAACGCCGGCACCACCCTTAACACCGACAAGGCCCGGCGCCGCGGGCGCCTTGATTTCGACCTGAAGGACACCGACTACACCGCCGGCGCCACCCTCAGCCTCCCGCTCGACAGGCAGATCGACCGACTCAACGTCCGGGCGGCGATGATCCAGCTCCAGCGCCAGCAGCGCGAGTCCGACCGCCTCCGTGACACCATCATCCTCGATGCCCGGCACGCCGTCCGCGAGATCGACCGGGCCCGCAACGCCCTGGTCTTGCTGCAGAAGGCCGTCGAGATCAACCAGTTGCGATCCGAAGAGCTCGACCTCCGCGGCGGCGAGGTCGATCCGCAGGACAAGCTGGACGCCGAGAACGAACTGCTGCAAGCCAGGAACTCGTACGAGGATTCGCTGCGCGACCTGCGCATCTCGATCCTCGAGTACCTGCTCCAGACCGGCCAGCTCCGTGTGTCCCCGGGCGGCACCCTCACCGCCCTCAGCGGCATGGTCATCCGCATGGTCGGATCCGGCGAGCCCACGCCGTCCAACCCGGCCCATGCGCCCGAAAACCCACCCCGGGCGCCAGAAAAGCCACCGGAACAGCCCCCGGTTCCAGCACAGAATCAAGGATTGCCGCAGCCACAGTGAAGATTCAGGCGTAAGCTTTCTGGTTTCCTCTTCCCCGCGGCGGGCAGGCGGGGGCCGAGCATCTCAATGGATCGCCGGCTTTCCTTGATCCCAGGATCCGCGATGACCACACACCCAGCCGGAAAACGAGGCTTCACGTTCCTGCACGTCGGCGTCGCCGTCGCGGCGGTATCCATCGTCGCGGGGGGTGGTTATTGGGCCCTCTCACGCGAGCGTGACGCGGCCAGCCACGGCCCGACCGAGATCGGCACCGCCGCGAAGGCCAGCTTCGACATCATTCTCACCGCCAACGGCGAGCTTGCTGCCAAGAAGCAGACCGAGCTCCGCAACACGCTGGAAATGGAATCGTCGATCTCCGAAGTGGTAGAGGAGGGCAAGTTCGTCAAGAAGGGCGACCAGCTGGTCAAACTCAACGACGACGAGATCCAGAAGCAGAAAGACGCCGAGACGCTGGAGTTCACCAGCGCCACCAGCGAGGCGGTGAGCGCCGAGAAGGGCTACGAGATCCAGGAGATCGACAACCGGGCCGCCATGAGCAAGGCCAAGGTCACGCTGGACCTGGCCCGACTGGAATACAGCAAGTGGGAGGCCGAGAACGCCGCCAAGCACCAGGAGCTTGAGCTGGCCTTGCGCGCCGCCAACGAAGACTTCGAGCGCGTCAGCGAGAAGTACGAGAAGGCCCAGAAGCTTTTCAAGCGCGAGTTCCTGTCGGCCGACGAGCTGAAGCAGGACAAGGTGTCACTGATCGAGGCCGACAGCAAGCTCAAGACCGCCGAGAAGGCGCTCCAGGTCCACGACGAGTTCACGCAGGTGAAGGAGAAGCGCAAGCTCCAATCGGAGATCGACGAGGCCGAGGCCGAGGTCGAGCGCGTCACCCGCAAGAACGACAGCGAGCTCTCCAGCAAGAAAGCCGCCTGGGACAAGGCCAAGGCCGAGCTCAGCCAGCGCCAACAGCGGCTCGACAAGCTCAACCGCCAGCTCGAGGCCTGCATCATCAAGGCGCCCACCGACGGGCTGGTCGTCTACGCCACCAGCATCAAGCCCGAGTGGTACTTCGACAACCAGGGGCCGATCGCCATCGGGCGCAAGGTGCACCCCAACGAAACGATCATCGTCCTGCCCGATACCACCGAGATGCTCGCCCAGATCAAGATCCACGAGAGCCTGGTGGGCAAGGTCAAGCCGGGTCAGAAGGCCACCATCAAGATCGATGCCGCTCAGGGCAAGGTCATCACCGGCGAGGTCGAGAGCGTCGGCATCATGGCCCAGTCCGGCGGCTGGTCCGACCCCAACCTCCGCGAGTACGAGGTCAAGATCGCGCTCAAGGGCGCCCCCGAAGGCGTCGCGCTGAAGCCCTCCATGCGGTGCGAGGCCCAGGTCACCACCCAGCACGTCGAAGACGTCATGGCGGTGCCCCTGCCGGCGGTGTTCAGCGACGGCGCCCGCACAGTGGTCTACGCCATCCGCGGGTCCAGGTACCAGAAGCTCCCCGTCAAGATCGGGCGCCGCTCCGACACCCAGGCCGAGGTCCTCAGCGGCCTCGCCGAGGGCGAAAAAGTCCTCCTCCGCGAACCGGCCCAGGCGCTTGTGCTGGAAGACAAGACCAAGCCGGGCTCAGAGCCGGATGCCACCAAGCCCCCCGAGCCGGGCACGCCCGCCGACGCTGTTGCCGCCGCCAAGCCCGGCGCCCTCCAGCCCGAATCCGCCGCACCGAAGAAGATCGCTCTCAAGGTTCTGAAGGCAGCCGCCGGCAAAGCGGGCGACGCCGAGAAGCCCGCGGGCGCCAAGACCGCCGAGGCCGATGACGCAGAGGAAGCGGAGGACACCCCCGAGGCCACCGCCGCCGAACCGACAAGCGCCACGGAGAAGGACGCCAAGCCCGCCGAATCCCCCGCCAAGGCCGAGCCGTCCACGCCCCCGGCCAAGCCGGCACCGTCGGCGGCCGATCACCGCTGAACCCGGCGACCCGCCGGCAGGCCTGGACCTCGATTTCAATCCTGCTCCCCGATCCGCGCCTCCGCGGTGAGTCCCCCTCAGAACTGCTTTCGCATCCGCGCCGGTGGGATGTCGAGCTGGGCCCGGTACTTTGCCACCGTCCGGCGCGCGATCTCAATGCCCTTGGCCTTCAGCCCGTCGGCGATGGCGTCGTCGCTCAGGGGATTGGACTTGTCCTCGGCGTCGATGACCTCGCGCATCGCGGCGCGGATGGCGTCCCAGCTCACGTCCTCGCCGCTGTCGGTCTGCGTCCCGCCCGTGAAGAACTTCCGCAGCGCAAACACGCCCCGCGGCGTCTGCAGGTACTTTCCCGCCACCGCCCGCGACACCGTCGCCACGTGCACCCCAAGTTGATCCGCCACCTGCGTCATCGGCAGCGGCTTGAGCGCCTGCGGCCCCATGTCGAAGAAGTCCCGCTGCGCCGCCACCACCACGTTGATCACCCGCAGCAAGGTCTGGCGACGCTGCTGCAGCGCGTCGATCAGCCACTGCGCGTTGCCGAGGTTCGTCTTGATGAACTCCCGGTCCGCTTTCGGAACCGCCCGGTCGGCGGCCATCTTGGCGTATTCCTGGTTCACCCGCAGGTTCGGCAGCCGCCCGTCGGTCAGGTACGCGAGGTAGATGTCCTTGTCGTCGTCGTACTCGACGATCGCGTCGGGGATGATCGCCGCGGGCGACTCGCTCACTAGTTGGCGTCCCGGGTGGATCGTCAGGCGGCGCATCGACTCCATCGCGTGCTTGATCTCCGCGGGCTGCAGCTCGGCCTTCTGGGCGATCTTGGGGATGCGGTTGTGCACCAGGTCGTCCAGGTGCTTGTCGATCAGCATCCGGACGCGCTCCCACTCCTTGACCCGGCCCGCGTCGTTCTCGTGCTCGATGATCGAGTCGATCTGCAGGAGCAGGCACTCGCGCGTGTCTCGGGCGCCGATGCCCGGCGGTTCCAGGAATAACTGCACCGCCAGAAGCGCCCGCTCCATCACCTCCATCGAGGGCTTTGGCAATGGCGAACCGTCGGGCCCGCTCGGCGCCGGCATCTGGTCCAGCACCTGCGGCAGCGGCAACCGGATGTACCCGTCCTCGTCGATGTACGCGATCAGCGCCTTGCCCGGCTCGCGCAGCTCTTCGTCCACGTCGGCAAAGGCCCACTGCTCCAGGAGCTGCTCGGTAAAACTCTCGCCGCGGGCCTCGGTGTTGGCCATGGCGTCCATCTTGCCGTCGCGCTCGCCCGACAAGCGCGACACCGACCGCGGCCCCGGCACATACTCGTCCTCGCCCCGGCTCCGCGCGGACTCGTACTGGTTTTCGAACGCCTCGGGGTTCTCCTGCTCCAGCGTGTCCAAACGTTCAAAGTCGTCCGCCGCCCCGCCGGTCTCCTTCACCTCTAGAGGACGCTCGCCTTCGGAGGCGTCGCGGTCGGCCTCGGCCCGCTGCTGTTCCAGCGCCTGCTCGTCGTCGCCGGGCTCGAAGCTCTCCAGCGTGACGTTCGACTCCAGCTCCTGCTCGATGCGCTCCTCCAGTTGAGGCAGGGCCATCTGCAGGATCTCCATGGACTGGATCATCCTGGGGGCCAGCTTCATCTGCTGGCCCATCTTCATGTGTTGGGAGGTGTCAAAACGCATCTGCCCGGATCATATCGGGCGCCGGCCCGTCGGCGCCGTCACCCCGCGAGCAGAAACGGACACCTCGGGCCCCGTCACGGGCAGGTCGATCCGAAGGCGCCCAGGAGAACGGTCAGGTCCAGGGTGTTCACGACACCGTCGTTGTTCAGATCGCCCGAAGTCCCCGGGGCCACGCTCTGTCCGAAGCTCCCGAGCATGACCAGCAGGTCGCTGGTGTTGACGGTCCGGTCGCCGTTGATATCGCCGGGGCACGGCGGCGGCGGGGTGGGTGGGGTCTCACGAACGCCCGTCACCGGCGTCGCCGGGTTCGAGCCGCACGGGTCGGTCCCGGTTGCCCCCACGAGCCCGGGGTGATAGCCAACGCCGCCGACGCCGTCGGTGCGCGGCATCAGGATTTCATCGTGGTTCGAAACCCCGTCACCATCTGAATCCCAGGAATCGATGTCAGCGATCGCCTGCTGAATCGTCCGTCCCGCCGCGATCCGCGCTGCGAGATCGGTGCGGTAACAGGTGCCCGCGTTGCTCGTGCTGGTGGGGTGATGACAGATGTAGCACGCCGCCCCGAACGCGGAGGTCATCCGCGTGGGGAGCGTTGAAGCCGGGTACGCCGTGCGCCACGGCGTGACGTACTGCGACTTGCCCTGCAACCCACTGGGTAGCAAGCAAAGCACGCCGGCGGTCAGCACAATCGCCCTGTTCAACGTCCAGCGGAATGTCATGGGAGCTCCCTCAGCGCGAAGACACCACCGTCGGCGGAGAACGTCGCCGTCGAGCGGACGTTGTCACCGGTATGCAAGAAACGTGCCAGTGGGGTTGTCGCACGGCGCCGCCCGGCAGCCTCATTCGCCTGTTTCCACTCCAAAAGCTGAGAGGGTCCGCGTGGCCGCACTCCCGATACGGAGAACCGGGCCCGCCCCGCCCGACCCGTCCGGCCGGTTTGACCCGGACCGGGCGCGAGGGTATCGTTCCGCAGCCCAAAGTGTAGCCACGGCTACATTCGAGTGCCGAGCGAGATGCAGCTCCAGACGCAATCCCCCGTGACCCCCCAGCCGAGCGCGAGCGCCTGGCGCCGCGACTCGGCGCCATCGCTCCCGGAGGTTCACGCGTCCATCGCGGTCCCCCGCTCGGCGCCGCGCTGGCGCAAGCTGTGGGCGTTCAGCGGGCCGGGGCTGATGGTCGCCGTGGGCTACATGGACCCCGGCAACTGGGCCACCGACCTCGCCGGGGGCGCGCGGTTCGGCTACACGCTGCTCTCGGTCATCCTGCTGTCGAATCTGATGGCGATCCTTCTGCAGCACCTGGCGGTGCGCCTGGGCGTGGCCACGGGCCGCGACCTCGCCCAGGCCTGCCGCGATCACTTCTCTCGCCGAACCGCGATGGTCCTGTGGCTGCTCTGCGAGATCGCCATCGCCGCGTGCGACATGGCCGAGGTCATCGGCTCGGCGATCGCGCTGAACCTGCTCTTCGGCCTCCCGCTCACGTGGGGCGTCGTGCTCACCGCCCTGGACGTCATGCTGCTTCTGCTGCTGCAGAGCAAGGGCTTCCGGGTGCTGGAGTGCGTCGTCGCCAGCCTGATTGTGATCATCGGCGGGTGTTTTGCCTACGAGCTGATCGCCGCCCGTCCCGACCTGCCGGCGATTGTCCGGGGCTTGGTTCCCAGCCCCCAGGTCGTCACCAACCCGGACATGCTGTACATCGCGATCGGCATCCTCGGCGCCACCGTGATGCCCCACAACCTCTACCTGCACTCGTCGATCGTCCAGACCCGCGCCTACAACCGGGACGAAGAGGGCAAGGCCATGGCGATCCGCTACGCCACGGCGGACTCCACGATCGCGCTGCTGTCGGCTTTCTTCATCAACGCCGCGATTCTGATCCTCGCCGCCGCCGCCTTCCACGGCACCGAGCATCAGGACGTCGCCGCCATCGAGGACGCGTACCAGCTCCTCTCGCCCGTGCTCGGCGCTTCGCTCGCCAGTGTGCTGTTCGGGGTCGCGCTGCTGGCGTCGGGCCAGAACTCAACCCTCACCGGCACGCTCGCCGGCCAGATCGTGATGGAGGGTTTCCTCGATTTCCGGATGCGTCCTTGGATGCGTCGGCTGATCACCCGGCTCGTTGCGATCATCCCCGCCGCGGTTGTCTCCATCGTCTACGGCGCTCAGGGGGTCAACAAGCTGCTGATCCTCAGCCAGGTCATCCTCTCGCTGCAGCTCAGCTTCGCCGTGGTGCCGCTGGTGTGGTTCACCTCCAGCAGGGCGAAGATGGGGCGGTTCGTGAGCCCCGGGTGGGTCCAATCGCTCGCCTGGGTGGTGACGGGCGTCATCATCGTGCTGAACGGCTATCTTCTGGTGCAGACTGTCCGTGAGTGGATCGGTTGACGGACACGCCCCCGCGGCTCCCTGCTGTCATGTACCGCACCATCCTCATCCCCCTTGAGAACTCACCGACCGACGAGGTGGTGCTTCTGCACATCCGTCCGCTCGCCAGGCTCACGGGGGCGAGCCTTGTGCTGGTGCACGTCGCCGACGGCTTCGCCGCGCGCCACCAGAAGGCCCTGAACCTCCAGGACTCGCGCGAGATCACCGATGACCGCGCCTACCTCGCCCGGCGCGAGGACGAGCTCCGGGCCGACGGGTTCAGCGTGACCAGCGTCCTTGAGACCGGCGACCCCGCCGGCGGCATCATCGCCGCCGCCGACCGTGTGAACGCCGACCTGATCGCGATGGGAACCCACGGGCACCGGCTGATCAGCGACATCATCCGCGGCAGCGTCGCCAACGAGCTGCGTCACAAGTGCTCGCGCCCGATCCTGATGGTCCGTGAGCGCCGGTGATAGCACGCGACAGCCCGCCCATGAAAAAACCCGGCGCGAGCGCCGGGTTTGTTGAGTCGACCAGATCATCCGTCTCACGCGCCGCGCCGCCGGCGCAGGGCCGCCAGCCCGCCCAGCGCCAGCACGCCGCCCGTTCCGGGCGCCGGGACGGTCCAGTTCAGGATGTTGGTGCCGCGCGGCAGGTCGGCGAACAGCGGGCTCGGGTCGGCGAGCAGCGCCTGCGAGTCCGCCAGCGCCTTGATGATGTCCTCGGTGGTTCCGGGGTCGCCGCCCTCGGTGGGGGTGTACGCCAGCAGGTCCGCGAACATGAGCGACGCGCTCTCGCCGCCTTCGAGGGTGATCTGGAATACGCGGAAGACGTTGTCTCCATACTCAGCGCCCGAGCCCGGATCGTAGAACGGGTCGTGGATGAGGTGCACGTTATTCGCGGCAAACTCGTTGTTGCCGTGCATCATCGCGATCACGGGGTCGGTCGGAATATCCCCCAGGCGGGCGCTCTCGGGCGACGTGACCTCGTACGACACAAAGCGGTACGCGCTCTCATCGGCGATGTGCGCGTAGCCGTCCGAGCCGAGGTTCGTGAACATCGCAAGCGTCAGAGTGATCGACTCGTTGGTGTTGTTCGTGTAGGTGTCAATCCAGCGGTAGACGTTCAGGTCAGTGAGCGCATCGACGCGACGGTTGAGCGAGACGATGTCGCCTCGCGTCGTTGGCAAACCGTAGTAGAAGATGGCGCCGGCGCCGTCGTAGGCGTCGTAGCCACCGTCGATAGAGACGCCGCGCTGGTCGTAGCCGGGTCCGCCACGTGTGAACGGGTAGTTGATATTGGCCGGGCCGTCGTAGTGCGCGCCGCGAAACTCGGCGTTGTAGTCTTGCCCGATGTCCTGCTCGATGACCCACGGCGTCCCGCCGAAGGCCGCGCCACAAACGCTCCCGATCAGGGCGATCATCGCCGACGCGCGCAGAGCGCGCAAACCACTCTTCTCCATGTGCAGACTCCTCGGTGCTGTGCTTGCAGGAATGAAGCTGACTCGACCCGCTGTGCGGCGGGCAGATTGAGAATACCTCAAAACTGGCGGCCTTGGGCCCACCCGTTTGAAAGCTCAAACAAAATATCGGCTCGGCCCGAGTAATGTTCGGAATATGGTTGGGTATCAACCAACAACTCACCCAACCCGCTCGGCCTTCAACCCACGGCTCATCAGCCGCGAAATCGCGTCGATCGGGTCCAGCCCCTCGTAGAGCACCGCGTGGACCGCCGCCGTGATGGGCATGTCCACATCCAGTTTCTTGCACAGCGCCATGACCGAACGGGTGGTCGCGACCCCTTCGACCACGGACATGGTCCGCTTCAGAAATGCCTCGAGTTTCTCGCCGCGCCCCAGTGCCTCGCCGCAGGAACGGTTGCGTCCTTCGGGGCTGAAGCAGGTCGTGGCCAGGTCACCCACGCCGGCGATGCCGAAAAACGTTTCCTGCTTCGCGCCCATGGCGGTTCCGAGTCGGGCGATCTCCGCCAGACCGCGGGCCAGCAACGCGCTCTTGGCATTGTTGCCGGCCTGAAGGCCGTCGATGATGCCCGCCGCGATGGCGATCACGTTCTTGGTGGCGCCTGCAACCTCGACGCCGATGGGGTCGGCGCTGGTGTAGATTCGCAGCCAACTGGTGCTGAACAGCCTTTGGACGCGCTCGGCCAAGGCGGGGTTTTCGCCGGCCGCCACCATCGTGGCGGGAAGGCACCGTCCCAGCTCCGGCGCGATCGTCGGCCCGCTCAAGACACACACCGGCCGCGCGCCCGCCGAGTGCAGCTCGCCCAGCGCATCAAGCACAATCTGCGTTGGGCGCAGCAGGGTCCCGTTCTCGATCCCCTTTGCCACGCTCACGACCGGCACGCCGGGGCCGATCCATTTCCCGAGCCGCTCCCATACCGAGCGCACGAACTGCGTCGGCACCGCCGAGATCACCAGGTCGGCCTCTCTCAGTGCCGCTTGATCGTCTGCTGTCACCCGAACCGCAGGAGGCAAACGCACCATGTCCAGGCGCGGCGACACCCTCGTCTGCGCCAGGTCGTGGATCGGCCCGGACTCGTACCCCCAAAGGGTCACTCCGGGCTGTTCCGGATGCTGAGCGAGGACCGCTGCGCACACCAGCCCCATCTGTCCGTCACCAATGATCGCAATCTGGGTTTGGGGCATGATTGGGTGCGGCTCTGGCCGATCGCGTGTCTGAGTTGCCTGAGTCCTTGCAAAGCCCGAACCTGCGAGCGGGGAGAGACGTATCAGGGCTTCCCGCCCGCGAGAGGGAGCAGAAGCGAGCGACGACTAGTATAAACCTCGGCACCAAGCCCGACCGCGGCACCGCACGGTCCAGAATCCAGCCTCCTCGGAACCACGCATGGCCACCCACCACGCCGGTCTCGCACACGACCAGCACCACGACCACGACCACAGCCACGATGGCGAGCACGGCGTCGAGTGCTGCTCGCACCACGAGCTGAAAATCGAGAAGTGGATCATCGCCTACTTCGTGGGCGGCGCACTGGTGTTCATCACCACGCTCTCGAAGTTCTTCGGCTGGGCCTCCGACGAGATCGCCGAGATCCCCGCGGCGTTTGGCGCGGTCCTGCTGGGCATCGGCCTGTTCTACTCGGCGTACAAGGAGCTCCGCCGCGGGCGCCCCACGAGCTCGACGCTCGCCGCCATCGCCATCCTCGCCGCGATTGCCACCGGTAAGTACGAAGCCGCGGGCTACCTCGCGTTCATCCTGCTGGTCTTCGACCACGCGCTGAGCCGCACCGCCTGGGGCGCGCGGCGCGCCATCGAGGAGCTCGTCGGTCTCACGCCCGATACCGCGCGCGTTGTCGAAAACGGCGCCGAGCGCGAGGTCCCCCTCGAGCAGGTCAAGGTGGGCATGACCGTCCGCGTCCGGCCCGGCGAGAACTTCCCCGTCGACGGACGCGTGGTCAGCGGCACCTCCGACGTCAACCAGGCCTCGCTCACCGGCGAGGCACTGCCCGTTGAGGTCCAGTCCGGCTCGACCGTCTACGCCGGCACCACCAATCTCACCGGCATCGTTGACCTGCAGGCCACGATGGTCGGCGAAGACACCACCATCGGCAAGGTCGCCCAGCTCATCCACGCCGCCGAGAGCACCCGCTCCCCGCGCCAGCTCCTGATCGAGCAGGTGGCCGCCTATTTCGTCCCGGTCGCGCTCGTGGTCGCCGGGCTGGTGTGGTACATCACCAAGAACGTGGATATCGCCATCAGCGTGCTGGTGGTCACCTGCCCGTCGGCGCTGCTGATCTCCAGCCCCACGGCGATGATGGCCGCTTTCGCCGCCGCGGCCCGTCTTGGCATTCTGATCAAGCAGACCTCCTACCTCGAGGCCGCCGCCGACATCGACACGTTCATCTTCGACAAGACCGGAACGCTGACCACGGGCAAGTTCGCGGTGGCGCGCCTGGCCCCGGCCGAGGGCGTGGACGGCGCCGACCTTCTCCGCGCCGCCGCCGCCGCGGAGCAGCACTCCAACCATCCTCTCGCCCGCTCGATCATGCAGACCGCCCAGCAGGCCCGCATCGAGCCGGGCGCCAGCGACAACTACCAGGAAGTCCACGGACGCGGCGTCAAAGCCGACTGGTCCGGCGGAAAGATCCTCGCGGGCCGCGCCAAGTGGATCGCTGAGGAGAACCCGGGCGCGGGCGAGCAGATCAAGGCCGTCGAGGCCCGCATCGAGGGCATGACCGGCGTGCACGTGATGGTGGGGGGGCGGTATTTGGGCGCGGTCGGCCTCGAGGACAAGCTCCGTCACAACGCCAAGACCGTGATCGAGCGCTGCCGTGAGCTCGGCGCCCGCACCGTGCAGGTGTTCACCGGCGACCGGCTCGCCGTCGCCAAGCGCGTCGGGGCCACGGTCGGCGTCGACCAGATCGAGGCCGAGTGCCTCCCCGAGGAGAAGCACGAGCTGGTGCAGCGCATGGTCGCCCAAGGTCAGCGCGTGCTGATGGTCGGCGACGGAATCAACGACGGCCCTTCGCTCGCCGCCGCCGATGTAGGGGTCGCGATGGGTCTGGGCGGCAGCGATATCGCCACCAACTCCGCCGGCGTGGCGCTGATGAACGACGACATCGGGCGCATCCCCTTCCTGGTCGCCCTGGCGCGCAAAAGCCGCGTCATCATTGCCCAAAACGTCGCCGCGTCCATCATCATCGCCCTCATCGGGCTCAGCATCGCCGCCACGGGGCACATCGCCATCGGGCTGGCCGCTTTTTACCACTTCCTCGGCGATATCTTTGTCATCGGCAACAGCTTCCGGCTGATCCGATTCGGCGAGGATTTCGCCGCCGGCGAGCACGCCGTGGGCGCCAGCCCGCGAGCCGAAACGCCCGGTGCTCAGCGCCCGCGCAACGCCTCGGCCTCCCTCCGCCCGGCGGCGGTCTGACGCCCCAAACCCGTCTGAGCCCGGCCTGTTAGGTGTCCCGCTGCGCGGCGGGTGAGACATCAACTGTTCTAAACGCATCCAATCCGCCAGTTTGCCCCTATCGTGAATCTGGTGGGGACACGTCAGCGAACTGTCCCCGCCGGGACCGCGTATTGATGCGGGGGATGCCGATGAGCGGGCCCGCCATGCGCTCGGGTTCTGTTCGCACAGTGCTGACCGGAGAGTCTGGACATGAACGATCACCTGGACCCAAACGCCGACCTGAACGCCCGCGGGCTTGCGCACTTCCGCGCCTTGGTTGAAAGCGTGGGGGTCAAGAAGTTCGCCCAGTCTCTGGAGTTGTCCACGCGCCAGGTCAACCGCATTCTCGCGGGTGTTCAGCCCAACCCCGTCGAGCGGCTCGTGCGCAGCCTCCAAAGCGCCCAGCCCGACGTCGGCGACCGCGCCTTGGACTTCGTGTGTCAGGAAGTGGGTGGCTACTTCATCCGCCAGGAAGCCACGCTCGACGCCGCCGCCTCCAGCGCCGTCCGCGAGTGCGCCGAGGCCATCGCCGCCATTTCCGACGGCGAGATCACCGAGATTGACGAGCGCGAGGTCCGCGAAGCCATCGGGGCCTTGCTCGCGCTGCTCCGGGCCGTGGGCGAGGCGAAGGAGCGGGGCGTCAAGGGCGCACCCGTGAAAATCAACACGCTGGCAGGCACCCCCGGCTCCCCCGCAGCCCCCGCCCGCTCCCCGGCGGCGCAGGGCGCCCGCTGAGCCGGCCGCAGATCACTCGCCGATCAGGATCAGCTCGCCCTCCACCAGCGGCTTGATGTCGGTGCACGACTCGTCGAAGTTGTCGACGATGTGCGTGACGCGCATCTTGCGCCGGATGACCTCCGGGAGAGAGTTCAGGGTCTCGATGTTGGTGTGCACCGGCCCGAGGTTCGCCTCGTGCACGATCACGTGCGCGTCGCTCAGCCAATCGATATGCGCCTGGTCGTACACCGTGTCGCCGGACCAGCCCAGGATGCCCTTGCCGTCGGAGAGCTTCAGTCCGATGGTGGGGATCGAGTGGATGGTGTAGCGGCAGTCCACCGCGATTCCCTGCACCATCGAGGTCATGTTCGGCTCGATGATGTGAAGCTCGAAAAAATCGCGCAGCTCGCTCTTGCGCCCGCCCTTTGTCAGGGGCGCGTCCATCGCCGGCGCCAGTCGTTCCCACACCCGCGCCGCCGCCGCCGGGTGCGTCCACAGGCGCGGCATGACCTTGGACTTGCCCATCAGGCGGTTCACGAACTTCGCGAACCCGAAAGACTCAAGCCCGTTGCAATGGTCGCCGTGAAGGTGCGTGATGATCACGTCGTCGATCGCGTTGACATCGACGTCCCACGCCGATTTCATCGACGCCTCGAACAGCGCGCGGTGGATCAGGTCGGGGCAGTCGAGCAGGACCAGCCCCTCCTTGCCCTGCACCACGGCGGACGTGCCGAACCCACGGTAGGTGAACGCGTCTCCGACGCCCAGGATGAGCACGCGCATCTGCAAGCTCCCGAACGGGGCCGCGCTTCAAGCGCAGTCCCCAGGCCATCGCGACGCGCCGGCGCTCCGTGGGCGGAAGCGACAGCGACCCACCCGGCGCCGACACGGGCGCCGGGCCCTCCCAATCAGACCCTAACTTACCCGCTCCCGCCACCGGATCACAACTGAACCGAGCAAGACGCGTCCGCCGCGGGTGCGAGCCACCCATGATCTTCGCGTTGCCCCGGTCCGGGAACGTGGATTCGCCCGCCTCGGGCGCAATCGAGCCTGAATCTCAGCTCGGCCGCCCCGTGCCCCGCCGGGCTATTCTCCGCCCCATGACCGCCCCGTCCATCTCAGACCCGGCCCCCCCGGAACTTCTCGACGACCTGAAGTACCGCGCCCAGGTGCACCAGTGCACCGACGAGGCCGCCCTGCGCAAGCACCTCTCCACCCCCCGCAAGGTCTACTGCGGCTTCGACCCCACCGCCGACTCGCTCACCATCGGCAACCTCGTGTCGATCATGGGCCTCAAGCGGTTCCAGATGGCCGGGCACACCCCCATCGTCGTCATGGGCGGCGGCACCGGCATGATCGGCGATCCGTCGGGCAAGTCCGCCGAACGCCAGCTCCAGACCCTCGAAACCGTCGCCGCCAACGTCAAGAGCCAGGAGCGCATCTTCCGCGCCCTGCTCGACTTCACCGGGCCCAACGCCGCCGTCATCGTCAACAACGTCGATTGGCTCGGCAAGCTCAACTACATCGAGCTGCTCCGCGACATCGGCAAGCACTTCTCCGTCAACGAGATGATCAAGCGCGATTCGGTCCGCGACCGCATCGCCCGCGAGCACGGCATCAGCTACACCGAGTTTAGCTACGTCATCCTCCAGGCATACGACTACCTCCACCTGTTCCGCGAGATGGGTGTGACGCTCCAGATCGGCGGGAGCGACCAGTGGGGGAACATCGTCAGCGGATCCGACCTGATCCGCCGACTCGCCGATGACGGCGCGGGCGTAAGGGCCGAATCGCACGCCCTTACCTGGCCCCTCATCACCAAGGCCGACGGCACCAAGTTCGGCAAGACCGAGTCCGGCGCCGTCTGGCTCACCGCCGACCGCACCAGCCCCTACGCCTTCCACCAGTTCTGGCTCAACGCCGCCGATGCCGACGTGGTGAAGTTCCTCAAGACATTCACGGTGTTCCCCCACGCTCAGATCGAAGCGTTGGCCGCCGCCCACGCCGCCGACCCCGGACGGCGTGAGGCCCACAAGGCCCTCGCCGACCACATGACCCAGATGCTCCACGGCCCTGACGAGCTGGCCCGCGCCAAGGCCGCCGGCGAAGCCCTTTTCAGCGGCGACGTCGCCTCGCTCGACCTGGGCACGCTCACGGAGGTGTTCGCCAGCGCCCCCTCCAGCACGCACGCCAAGGCGGAGCTTGCCGGTGACGGGCTGCCGCTGGCTGACCTTCTGGCCCAGACCACCCTGGCCAAGAGCAAGCGCGAGGCCCGCGAGCACCTGGCCGCCGGAGCGGTCTCGTTGAACGGCGAAAAGGTCGGGCCCGACGACCGCCTGACCACCAGCCGCCTCCTGCACGCCTCGCTGGCCTTGTTCCGGCGCGGCAAGAAGGCCTGGCACGTTACCCGCTGGACCTGATCACCACGGCAGAAGTCCGGGCGTCCGGATTCCTGCGCGGCAAACCGCGCCCAGCAATTCACATCACCGCAAACACGCCCTGATCGCGGACCCCCCGCCGCTAGAATCCGGCGCGTGCCGAACCCCGCCGACCAGCATCTGACTGTGAGCGACGCCGACCGCGCCTGGCTGGGCGCGCTGGGCGGGAAGTTCATCGTGTTCGACGGGCCCGACGGGTCCGGCAAGTCCACGCAGTTCCGCCGATTCATCGACATGGCCCGCGACGCGGGCGTCACCGTGTGCGACGTGCGTGAGCCCGGCGGCACCGATGTGGGTGAGCGCATCCGCGACATCCTGCTGGACCCGATCCACGCCGAGATGACCGTCCGCTGCGAGATGCTGCTCTACATGGCCAGCCGGGCGCAGCTGGTGCAGCAGAGGATTATCCCGGCGCTGGGGCGCGGCGAGCTGGTGCTGGCCGACCGGTTCATCTCCAGCACCCTGGCCTATCAGGGCGCCGCCGGTGGGCTTCCCCGCGACGAGATTCTGGCCGTCGGCGACGCCGCATGCGCCGGCATCAGCCCCGACCTCGTGGTGATCTTCGATGCTGACGAGGCCACCGCCGCCGCGCGCCTGAACCCCCTGCTGGACCGTATCGAGCAGAAGGGCGCCGAGTTCCACCGCATGGTTCGCCAGGGCTTTTTGGACCAGGCGCGCCGGGACCCGGGCCGCTACGCGGTGGTGAACGCGGCGGGCAGTGCCGACACCGTTTCGGGCGAACTTCTGCGGGTGCTGCGGGAGAAGCTCTCCCACGCCGCGCCGAGAAAAGCCGGCGTCGTCAGCGGCGCCCGCCTCTAGGCCCGCCCCGTCCCTCCCGGGCGCAAATCACGGCATCGGGGCTACTTCGGGTTGATCAACAGCAGCGGCCGGAGCAGCCGGACCCGGTTCTTCGGCGTCCCGAAGCGCCCCGGTTCGAGGCGGATGGTCAGGTCACCCGGGCCGACCGCGGCGTTCACCTCGACCGCCGGCTCGTTCTCATTCAGCCGCACGCTGACCGCCTCGCGCCCCCCTTGCAGGAGCGTCAGGCGGCAATCGCCCCACGCGCCGGCGTCGTCCTCCAGCGCGGCAGTGCACGCGATCCGTGCCGTGCCGGCGGGCAGCTCGTACACCGCTTCCATCGCGCCCGGCAACACCACGTCCCGCGCCCCGAGCACCGCCGACCCGCCGAGCGACAGATCGTCGGCGTGGAACGCGATGCTCGGCGGGTCGGTGCCCACGCGGCCGCCCAGGGGAGCCCAACGCCCGGGCTGCACCGACGACAGCGCAACGAGCCGCTGGGCCGCCGACACCCAGCCGCGGACCTCGCGGAGCTCGGCCTTCCACTGCTCCTTGCCCGGGAGATTGAAGACGAGCGCATCCTCCGAGACGGTCGCGGCGCTCTCGATCTTCAGCACGCTGCCGTCGCTCAACCACACCGCGGTCCCGTTCAGCGGGCGCCTCGGGTTGGCGAAGACAACGCCCTCGGCCCGCGCCGCGGGCATGTCCGTCGGTTTGCCGTCGATCTCGATGGTCAGCTTGTCCGGGTCGATCCCCGACAGCAGCCCGCGCAGCGCGTCGCCGTTGCTCAGGCGGAGCTCATCCTGCGCCGGCGCCCGGGTGAATACCCCCGTGTCGCCCGAGGCCGGGCCCAACCGCAGCCACAGCGCGCCGAGCTGATCGAGCGGCACCTGCACACTCCCGCGGCGCTCGTTGCTCCATTTCACATGGTCGGGCTTGGCGCCACGGTCCAGCACGCCGGGGATGCGCTGGCCATCAACCCCGACAAGCAAGCCCTGCGCCCGCCCGCTCAACAGGGCGCCGACCATGGCGCCGTCGGTCTGACGCCTCCGGGCGGGCGCCGTCCACGCGCCGATGCCCGTCGCGCCGTCCGCGCCGGGGTCGGCCGCGATCACCGCGAGCACGCGCGACGGCTCGACTCTCGATGGCCGCCCGCGCTCGTCAGCCAACTGCGGTCCGGACCCGGGATCGAACCCCACCAGCAGCCCGCGCGAGGCGTGCAGTTCGGGGCCGACAATCAGCACCGGCGTCCCGGACGGTTGCTTCCGCTGCCCCTGGCCGGGAGCCGGTGGCGCCGCCGCGACGGTTGCGGCCGGCGAAAAACTCATCGCCACGACGCAGGCGACGGCGAGGAGATTTCCGGGCGGCGCCGGCGTTTCGGCGGGGAGGATCGGGCGGGTCATGGGGATCACTTCTGGAAGATCGGCAGGTAGCGCTTGGGCATCTGCAGGATGATGAGCGCCATCGCCGTGCCGTAGGCGTCGCCCACGCTGTTGTCGTCCCACGTCGCGTTGCCGCGCTGGCGGGCGATCAGCTCGTCTCGGATCGCGGGCCACCAGCGCGCCCAGTTTTCCCCGCCGGCCAGATACATGGCCTGCACGGCGTAGTAATGCCCGTAGAAATAGTGCGGGCCCCCGGCTTCGGCGTGCCCGGGCAGAGCGTTGTCAGTGAGATACTTGAGCCCTCGCTCGAGCGCCTGGTCCTGGTAGATGCCGGCGTAGTACAGGCTCGCCACGCCCGCGGCCGAGCGAGGCCAGGCGCTCCCGCCACGCCCCAGTTGGTACCGGAAGCCCCCATCCTCGGCCTGGCACTGCTTCACATACTGCACCGCCCGGTCGATGGTGCTCTTGGGCACTTCGAGCCCGGCGTTCCGAGCGCTCCGCAGCGCCATGATCTGGCAGATGGTCACCGACACGTCGGCGTCGTTCGGCACCGGGTTGTAGCGCCAGCCGCCCTCCTCGTTCTGAGTCTGAACGATCAGACGCACCGCCTTCACGAGCGCCTCGTGCAGCCGCTGGCTCTGCGGCGTCTCATCGCCGCCGCGGGTCATCCCGTATACCTCGCCCAGGAACAGCGTCGCGAACCCGTGGCCGTACATCGGACCGTGCGAGGTCTCCGCGGCCACCAGGCCTGTTTCGGTGCAGTTGGACAGGATCGCGCCCAGCCCCTTCTCCACCTGCTCGGCGTACGGGCCGCGGCCCGGCAGGTTGCCGTCGGCCATGAACGCGAGGCACGAAAGAGCGGTGATGGCCACGTTGTGCCCCAGCGCTGACACACCGAACGTCCCGTCGTCCTGCTGCAGCTTCGCCAGCGCCGCCAGGCCCTTGCTGACCGCGGTGTCGAGCTGCGGCGTGACCTCGTCGACCAGGACGTTGTTCTCGGCGCCGGGGCGGTCGGCGGGCTTTTCGACGGGTGCGGTTGCCGGCGTGGACGCGGGCGCCGGAGCGGGCTGGTCCTGGCGGGCTTGGCTCGCGGAGATCAAGCACGCGGCAGCGACCAGCGCGGGCACCACGGAGGGCCTGTGCCCCAGCCTGGACGAGTGGGAGCAGAGATGGCGAGGCCGCAACTGCATCACTGTTGACTCCGTGATCCCGCGCGAACTCATTCGCATCCTCTCTTGAGCCCACTCAATGTATCTCTCCGCGATCGCCGCGCCTTCGCGGTGAATCCATCACGGCGTCGCGTTCTCCGCGGTCTTGCGATAGTACTGCTCGGTCATCGACTGGTAGAGCTTGCTGTAGTAATCGTCCATGCCCTGCGTGAAGAGGTCGCGGAGGCGCTCGGGCAGCGCTCCCCACGCCGCGCGGGCCGCGTCTAGCCGGTTGTTGAACTGGGCGTCCTTCTTCGCCGGGGGCGTGCCGGCCTGCTGACCCTCGCCGCCTTTCTTGTCCTGCTTGTTGCCCTGGGGCTGCGGCTGGCTCGGCTGCTTGGACTGGCTCGGGTCGCTGCTGCTTGAGGACTGCGAGCCGGAGCTGCTGGAGCTGTCCTGCTGCTGAGACGCCTTGATGAGCGCGTCGAGCTTGCGCAGGATCTCTTCCTGGAGCCGCTGGGTGGTCAGCCCGGCGTCACGCGACTTCTCCAGCCGCTGTGCGGTCTCGCTCATCATCCGCACCGCCTGCTCGAACGCCTCTTTGGCCTCGGCGTCTGAGAGCTTGCGATCAAGCTCGGTCTGCTTGGGATCTTTCGCTGCCTCGGCGTCGGCGGGCTTGGGAGCATCGGGCTTGGTGATGCCGAGCAGTTCATCGAGCGATGGATCAGAACCTGGCGGTGCGGCGGGGGGGGCGGTCGGTGGCGTGGCCTGGGGTGTTGCCGGAGGGGTGGCCGCCGGCTCCGCGGGCGGCGAAGCCGCTGGCGCGGTTTGGGCCGGCGTGCGACCGACCATGGCCACCGCGACCAAAAACGCCGTCGAGATTGCACGGCCTTTACGCGGCACGGCGCCTCCATGAGGTTGGGTGTGTGCCGGCGCGCTCGGGGCCGGGCTTGGGCTCGCCCGCGCCCGGGGGATCGGGCGGCTGCTTGTCGCCGGGCTTCGGGGCCGTCTCATCGCCGGGCTTGGGGGCGGGGCCGAAGGGGATCTCGGGCTTGTCGTCGTCGCCGCCGCCCCCGGGCTGCAGCTTCTTCATGAGCGTGTCGGCGACATCGGAGATTTCGCGCTGCAACTGGGTGGCCTCGGGCAACAGGTTGGCGCCGTCCTTATCGGCCGCGGTCGTCAGGCGGGCCGCCTCGGCCTGCATGGTGCGGAGCAGGCGGAGCTGCTTCCCGGGCGGGATCATCTTTTTCTTGCCCGATCCGCCGCTGCCGCTGCCGCTGCCGGCGCCCTGGCTGAACTTGCTGTCGTCCTTCGGGTCGGTGAGGGCGTCGAGCACGCCGCGGAGCGTCGCGATCACCCCGTCCTCGGGCGGGAGGGCCGCGACCGGCTCGGCGCCGTCGAGCGCCTTGGCGGCGTTGCCGGTGAGCGCATCGAGCCGCTTGTGGGCGAAGTCGAACACCACCGCTTCCTTGAGGTCCTTCGAGCCTTCGCGCAGTTCGTTCAGCGCGTCTCTGATCTGCCCCTGGCCCTCGGCCAGTTTGCGGACCAGCACCCGGTCGCGCCGCGTGAGTTCCTTCATGCGCGAGAAGCCGTCGGTCTCGGCCCGGATGGCCGCCTGCTTGTCGAGCATCTCCTTGTACTTGGCCTTCAGGTCGGCGAGCTTCTTGGCCTGCTCCTGGTCGTCGAGCTTCTTCTGCAGGTCCTTGACGCGCTCGAGAGCGGTCTTCAGCGCGTCGAGGCTCTCGTTCTCGTCGCGGCGCACAGGGTCGGGCTCGACCTTGTCGGAGCGCAAGCCCTTGACCGCCGAGCTCTGCGCGTCGCCGGCCTTGCCCAGGAGTTTGGCGACCGGCTCCAGGTCGCGCATGGTGCGGGCCTGGTCGCTCACGCCCAGCGTGTTCTGGTTGAGCTGGATCATGCCCTTGTCCAGCCCGGCGTAGCCGTTCTGGGCCTGCTGGGCGCCGTCGAGCGCCGCCAGCTCCGCGGTCTGACGCCTCACAAGCCGCTCGATGGCCTCGGTCAGTTCCTGCAGCTTGCGCTTCAGGATCATGGCCCGCTGCTTGTCGGCGTCGTTCATGTCATCGAGCATCTGATCCATCGCCTTGGCGGCCTGCTCCTGCCGTTGAGACGCGTCGTTCATCTGGTTCTGGCGGGCCTTGGAGGCCGCCGACTTCATGCTCTCGCTGACCTGTTGCTGCTCGGCCCGCTGGGCGGCGTCGCGCATGCCCTTGGAGGCGCCGGCGTCGGTCTTGTCCAGCTCGTCGGCCTTCTCACGCATGTCCTTGGTGAGCTTGTTCAGTTGCTCGCTCAGCTGCATCTGCTTCTCGACGATTGCCTCGAGCTCGCTCTGCTCCTGCTCGGTGAGGTCCGAGGTTTGCTTGCCGGCGGTCTTGGAGCCCAGTTGACGGCTGCGGTCGCGCAGCTCGCGCTGCGACTTCACCATCTGCGACAGCTTGTTCTTGACCACCCAGTTGTCCTGCCCGCGATCCAGCAGCTCTGCCAGCCGCTGCATCTGATCGCGGACTTTCTGCTGTTCGGGCTGGGCTTCTTTGGCCTTCTCGGCCCCGACCGGCTGGGGGTCCTTCTCGTCGGGCCCCGGCTCGGGCGCGCCGGCGGCGGCATCGTCGAGCGTGCGCCCCGCCTGCGAGGACGATCGGCCCGCCTCCTGCAGCGAGTCGGCCGACTGGCGCAGCAAGTCCGCCAGCGCGGGATCAACCAGGCCGTTCTCCTGGACGCGGGATACGACATTCTTGACGGCCTCGGCCTGACGGCTGACGCGCTCGGACACCTGGGCCTGCCCGCGCCGCGCCTGGCGGTCGGCGCCGCGCTCGCCGGTCCGGGCCTGCACCTCGCCCTGCTGCGCATCGATGCGGATCGCCGACTGGCGGACCATCCCCAGCTCGCGCCGCACCTCTTCGATGAACTGCGCCTCGGAGATGACCCGGAGCGTGCGCACCGGCGAGCGGGTCGCGGGGCGCTCGTCGCCGGGCCCCGAGCCGACGAACACATCTTTGGCCAGGGCCGTCAGCCGGATCTCGTCGCCCGCCCGCACCCCCAGCACCGACAGGTCGACCCCGGACCGCAGCGTGATCTGGCGCGCCGCTTCCTTCGGCTCCTCCCGCGCGATCGACTCGGGCTCGCCCACGGGCTCGACGGCGCCGCCGGCGGGGCTCTTCTCGCCGCCCTCGCGCCCCGCGGGCTTGGCGATCTGCCGCTGCAGAACCAGCCACTTCAACCCCACGTCGTCGCGCCCTTCCGCGGTCACGTCGATCAGCGCCGTCGCCAGCACGCCGCGGTCAGACCCGGGCTGGGTGATCGTCGCCTCCGGCGGTTTGTCGGCGGTGGAATCGAACCGCAGAGCCGCCTCGTCAACCGAGGCGATGGCGTTCTCATCCACCGCCCGGACCACCAGTCGCACGGACTCGCCCAGGGTCCACGACAGTTTCCATTCCGTATCGCCGCCGGAGAGCACCGCGCCCAGCCCCGTCCCGGCGGGGTCCGTCGCCCGCAGCTGTTCCAGCAGGGGCGGGTCAAACTCCGCGGGCTTGTTGAGCTTCAGCGTGAGTTCCACGCGCGAGCCGCGCAATGAAGGTGGCGCGACGCCGCGCTCGTCGGTGCCGTTGCCCATCTCGACATGTACCGCCTCCCCGCCCGCGTACCCGGGGGGCGTGACCACCGCGCGGGCCTCGGCCAGCGCCGGGGGCGGCACGAGCCTCAGCGTGCGCCACGCCGTTTCGTCGTCCGAAGTGCTCAGGCGGTACTCAACCGCATCGCCGACCGGCTCGATCAGCCGCTCGAACAGTTGCCCGCTCACCCGTGTCCCGACGGTGCGCCCGAGGGCATCGGTTGACTCCACCGCGGTCTCAGCGGGTCGGTTCTGCCAGGTCAGAAGCTCGCGCCGGGACGGCCCGGGCACGCCGGCGGTGATGAACCGGTACTCCGCGAAGATGTCGGTCTGCTCCGGCAGCCCCGGGCTCCGGGCCAGCACCGCCCGCAGGGGCAGCGACTCACCCAGTGCGTGGACCTTCTGCGAAGTGGCGTCGGCGATCTCCGTCCGCTTGGGCCACGCGGCGCCGCTCCAGGGCGTGAGCACCCGCTGAAGCCCGATCAGCGAGAGCATCGGGGCGCTCACCCCCAGCCCGATGGTGACCGAAACAGCGAGCAGGAGCCACCCGCAGCGGCGCCGGAGCGTATCGGTGCGGATCAGCGTCGCCGCGTCGCGTCCGCCCCAGGCCTGTGCCGCCTGGCGCACAACTGCCTCGGCCATGGCCCTCGAGTTGCCCGTGGGCAGCGCCCCCCGCCCGGCGCCGAGGTCGACCGCCGAAGCGAGGCTGCCCGACACCTCGGGCACCGCCCGCTCAACCCGCAGGGCGACATCGGTGAGGGCGGGCTCGAACCGCCACGCCGGGCCGACCCATCTCCACACCACCAGCCCGAGCGCTCCCAGCCACGCCGGCAGCGTGACGCCGCGCAGCCAACCGGGCACATGCAACAGGTAGTCCAGCACCGCCAGGGTGATCACGGTCCAGATCACCCAGGTGACGATTACCGCGGTGCGCTGCGACACCAGCACGACCCGCGCGCGACTGACCAGCCGCGACATCGACTCGGCGATCGACGCCGACGCCATGGCCGTCGGCAGCGACAAGGACTCGGGCGCGCCGGCGCTGTCATCGGGATGGGGGCCAGGGCTCGTCAAGGGATCACACGGGGCCTTTTAGAATCACCCCCCTATATATCGACCCCGAGGGGGCCGGATGCTCGCAGACGCCGTTGAAGCCGGCTCGCGGCGCGTGCTCCCGCCTCAAAATCCTGGGCACCTGCGCGGCGCCCTCGGGCCGGCTCCCCAACAGGAGCCTACGCCAGCCTGATCACTCTACGTCCGACCCACTCGAGGGTGAGCAGCAAGACCGAAAGAAGCAGCGCCAACGGGGTGTCCCAGAGCGCCTCGGTGTCCTCGGTCACCACGCGGACTTTGCGGTTCGGTAAATGGGAGGGGAGATCGGAAAGGTTCTCGGGCGCGATCACCACGCCTTCGGTCTCCTTGGCCAGACGTGCCAGCAGCGCGTGATCCGCCTCGGGTGTCCGCAGTTCATCGTCCGGGAGCGACACCTGAACCCCGGCGGACAACTGGGTCTTGGGCACCCGCCCGGCGAAGACCGACTCGGCCACCTCCGCGGTGTACTGGCCCGCCTCGGTCGGCACCCAGACGGCCGAATACACCCGGGCGGACGAACCCGACCCCGGGTTAACCGGCCCGGCTCCGGCGGCGGCGGGTGCCTCGGGACGCAGCGTCAGCTCGGAGCCGGCCTGTGTCTGATCGGCCTTGCTGGTGACACGCACGGTGACGCTGCCCAGCGAGAGGTCCAGCAGCGACTGGTCCAGCAGTTCAACCGCCACGCGCACCGGCTGGTCCACCACCGCGCGTGACGGCGAAGCCTCCACCAGCACGCTCCGCCCGCTGCGCGACAGCGCATCACGCCCCAACAGGCGCACCAGCGGCGTCCAGAACCGCTCGTACAGCGTCTCGCCGCGCCCGTACCGCCAGCGCCACACCTCGTCGGTGGCGCAGTAGATGACGCGCCCGGCGCCGTACTTCATCTGGAGCAGCAGCGGGAAGGGACGGTGCTCGCGGTCGGCGGCGCCGGCGGTCTCGAACCGGACTGTGGCCAGCGTTTCGGCGGTGGGCTTGACCAGCGAAGGCTCGATGCGTTGGGCCCAGCGGAGCTGCGCCCAGCCGGTCTCAAACGTCGACAGGGCCGCCGGCCACGGATCGGCGTCCAGCGCCCCGCCGAGTCTCAACACCCCGAGCCGGAATGCCTCGGGCGAGGGCTGCATCAGCACCGGCGCCGCCAGCGTGGTGCCGTCGGCCGCATCCTTGCTGAACGGGAGCAGGTCGGCCAGCGCCGTGCCGTACCACGCCAGCGGCGTGGACGACGGGCCCGCCACCCAGATCAGCCCGCCCCCGCGCTGCGCGACGTGCTCTTTCAGCTGCGCCAGCTGGTCCTTGGTGAACACATCCGGGCGCACGTCGCCGAGGATGACCGCGTCGAACTCGGCCCAGCGCTCGGGCGAATCCGGCAGCGCGTCGAGCTCGACGTCGCCCTCCTGCATGAACTTTTTGTCCGGGGAGAGGATGAGCGTCGAGCACGAGATCGATTTCTCGCGCACCAGCAGGTTCTTGAGATACCTCTGCTCCCACCGCGGGTACCCGTCGACGAACAGCACCCGCAGCGGCCGATCGATCAACTCCACGCTCAGCTCGCTGGTGTTGTTGGCGCTCACCAGGTCGGCGCCGGCCTGGGGCGAGACCTCGACAACCCACTGCGCCGGCCCGGCCAGGTCGCCCTTGCCCGAGAGCGTGACCACGCCCGTGCGGACCGTTCCCTTGGCGTCTCCCTCGGGGGCGCCGAACTCGACGAGTTTCTCGTCGAGCACGCGCCCGGTTGACTTGTCGAGCAGGCGCACCCTGGCCGGCCCGCCCGATTCACCGGCACCGATCCGCTCGACCTCGACACGAACCTGCGACGGGTCGTTGAGGAACGCCACGCGCGGACCGTCGACCCGCCTCACCGCCAGATCGCCCACCGGAGTCGCCGACCCCAGCGGCACGCACACCACCGGCACCTTCTCTCCCTGCAACCGTCGCAGCGCATTGCGGGTCGGCTCATCGATCGACCGCCCGTCGGAGATCACGACCACCCCCGCGACCGGTCGTGCGGCGGCGCGGGCCAGGGCCTCTTCCAACGCCGCGCCGATCGCCGTCCGGCGCCCCTCCGGCGCGCCCAGCGACGGGCCTTCCTTCTCAACCTTCAGGTCGTGCAGCCCCGCGTCGAACCCGAGCCACAGGACCGTCCGGTCTTTCGCGAGCTTCTCCCACATGGGCCGGCTCTTGGCCAGGGCGGCTTCGAGCTGCTGCTCGCGTGAGGTGCGCTCGCCGCCCGCGGCTCCTCCTGCCCCAGGCGCGTCGCGCACCGCCAGTGATGCCGAGCGGTCCACCAGGATCAGCGCCCAGTCGTTCTCGTTCAACTCGTTGCGTTTCACCAGCTGCGGCCCGCACAGCAGCGCCACCAGCAGCAGCAACAGGAGCGCACGCACCACGCCCAGGCCCGACCGCACCCACGCGCGTCCTGTCAGTCGGCTGTAGCTCCAGAGCGCCACGCCCGCCGCGAACAGGAACACCGCGGCCCACGCCCAGGCCGGCAGCGGGCGCTCGAACCCGAACGAAACGCTCGGGTCGGACCAATCAATCGAGGTCAGGTCCAGGAGCCTGGAGAGCAGCCCTTTCATGCGGTGTCCCTCCCCGGCCCCGGGGCCGCCGCTCCCACCAACAGGCTGTCGATGCTCGGTGCGCCGCTCGCGGACATCCCGCCGGTCGCCGGGGCGAACGCGTGGCTGAACCACCGCGCCAGCAGCAGCTCGACCACCGCCAGCGCCAGCGCCGCGCCGAACAGCACCGGCACCCACCTCGAGCGCGAGTCCTTCCCGACCTCGGGCAGCACGCCGGCCTCCGGTCGGGCGTCGTCCAGCCACGCGAACCGCGGCTCGCCCCCCTTCGCCCCGCCCTCACCCGCGTCCCCGACCGCGCTCACAAGCCATGAGCGCACGCCTTCGGGAGATTGCGGCGTCATCTTTCCCCCCTCGGCGTCGGCGTTCACGGCCACGACCCCCCGCGAGCGACCCGCGCCGTCGACCGCCCGCCACAAGCCGGCCGTGCGCAGACTGCCGACCAGCCGCCCGTTCTCGCCAACGGTCAATCTCGATCCCCCGGCCTGTTCCTCGATCGGGCGCAGTTCCACGGTTCCGGCGGGAACCGTCACCGCGCGCCCCGCGACCGCCGCCGCGCCAGCGCCGGACTCTCCCACGCCCTGCCGCAGCAGTTCCTGCACCAGCGGGACCATCAAGGGGCGCGCGGGCAAGTCCGTCCACGACAGCACCGGCGCCGAGGCAAAGAACACAACCAGCCCCCGCCCCGCGCTCGCCGCCGCGCCGCCCGACCTCTCGCCGGCGCCC
>CAZEDW010000019.1:56677-69973 GCA_964510955.1 uncultured Phycisphaeraceae bacterium | reverse complement strand
GCACGAGACCGCGCCGCACAGACCGTCGGAGCACAGCGTGCCCGCACCACGCCAGAAGAACAAGGGGTTCTGGTTCGGGCGGCAGGCGGCGTTGGTCTGGTTATCAACGCAGGTGTTGTTGCTGACGTTGCAGCAGGCGCCGGTGCCCGCGGGGCCCCCGTCGCCGATCACCCGGACCTGGTACTGACGCGAGCCCTCGGTGACGACATTGGGCGGGTTGAGGTTGGCGAAGGGCTGCAGGCGGTAGGTGATGATGTACTGGCCCTCGGGCAGGTTGGTGACGACGCCATCGGGCGGCCAGGCCCAGGTGGTGTCCTTGCCGCCGTCGACGGGCGCGGTGGTCTGGGCGCCGTTGCCCCGGACAACCGGGATGAAGGCAAACTCAGCGGGGACGGGCTGCGAGCCGTTCCAGCAGCCGTTGATGACGCCGGGGCTGGGGAAGTTCTTGTTGCAGAGCAGCGCGCCCTCGAAGTTCTGGCCGCCGGTGATGAAGAGGCGGAAGTTGTTGATGCCTCCGGCGGGGACGTTGAAGCGGATGTAGTCCTGGTCGCGCTGGTTGGCCTGGGTGGTGATGGTGGGCGGGCAGTTGGGCGACGGGGTCGTGGTGGGCCCGTTGGGGGCGTTCTGAGGCTGGATGTTGAAGATCGAGGTCACGGTGCCCGAATCGTTCGGGGCGGTGAAGTTGCCGCAGGTGCCGCAGACCTTGAAGTTGGGCAGGCTGGAGGTGTAGTCGAACGCCGCGGGCAACTGGAGGCGGTTGGCCGGGTTCGAGGACCCGAAGCAGCCGATGATGATGAAGCAGCCCTGGTCGCGGAGCCACTTGCCGGCGATCGCGTCGGCCCGGTTGGCGAAGGCGTCGCCGTACTCGGTCCACGAGGCGGGCAGCGCGGTCTCCTGGGCAGCGGTGGAGTCGAAGTCGCAGATGCCGCAGAAGACGGCCTGATCGATGTTGTTGGTCTGGGCCTGGGTGGCGTCGGAGGGCTGGGCGCCCATGAACGAGGCCATCATCTCGGCGCCGCCGATGTCTTCGGGCGCCAGGGCGATGCGGGCGATGCCGAACTCATCGCCGCCCTTGTGGTTGCGCAGCTGGGCCGGGGTGGCCGAGCGCATGACATTGTTGCTCGCGTTAGCGCCGGTGGTGCTGGCGGTGATCGCCGACTCCGCGGACGCCACGCCCGCCGCGGCGAGGACGCCGCCGGCGATCATGGTGATCCAAGTACACTTACCCACTGCTCTCACTCCTTTCGCTCCTGGGCCGTGAGGACCCTCGTTGGGATACGCCCGACGGGGATCAGCCACGGCCTGACCGGAGCATCGGATGCTGCTCTACCAATAAACACAACCAGGCCGGGCACGTGCTCCGGCTGGAGAATCACAGACACCTTTGGTTTCGGCCAGTTCCGTCAACACTTCAATCCCAGCTGCGATGTTTTGTCCCGGCGGTGGATTATGAGTCAACGCGGAACAGTTGCAAGTCGTTTTTCCTAAGAACCCGCCACCGCGGCACGAATTCCATGTTTTGCCCCATTTTTGCGGCGATTCCCTGCGTGCGCATGGGACATGGACGACGCGCCGCGGCCGGCATATGCCGCCGAGCCATCACCTATATTCATCTATGCGAATGGATATTTTTGATTCCTATTACATACAATGTAATAGCCAATCCGCTCGGCCGATCTCCCAGTCTCAGGCAGAGATTGGTGTCGGCGGTACAACGGCCCAGAGCCGCGCCGCGCTGGTGAATGCTCAAGGAAACCTTGGCCACCCGGCCCCAACGAATATCCGCAGGAACCGGTAGGCCGGTTCCCGTGGGCGTGAGCGGGTGCGATCAGCGTTGTGGGCGACGAAGGGGCCGCGGCCCTCGATCAGCAACTGGAGCCGAAGGCGCCGAGCAGGAACAGCAGGTCGGCGGTGTTGACGACGCCGTTGCCGTCAAAGTCGCCGCTGGTGTTGGCCGGGACCGAGGCGCCGAAGTTGCCGAGCAGGATGGTGAGGTCGCCGGTGTTGACGGCGTGGTCGGCGTTGATGTCGCCGGCCAGCGGGGCGTTGAGGATGAGGTTGAAGGTGCTGGCGTCGGAGCCGGTGTTGCCGGCGGAGTCGGTGGCGGTGACCCGGATGCGGGCCTGCGTCGAGCAGATGTTCGGCACGGTCCAGGAGTACGAGCCCAGCCTGGGCTGGCCTGTGGCGATGCTGTACAGATAGTTGGCGCCGCCGTCAGTGGAAAGGGCGATGGAAACGCTGGTGACACCGACGTCGTCGTCGGTGATCCAACTGATCGTCTGGTTCGAGCCGGGGGTGAGCGTCTGCCCGCCGCGGAGCGTCTGGAGGTAGGCGGTTGGGGCCAGGCCGCCGTTCGGCCCGGGGGCGCCGCGGTGCTTGGGGACGTGCATGGCGATGCAGTGCATGACGCCGGCGGAACCGACGATGGCGTCGCAGTTGATCTGACGGATGGTGTAGCCCGGGAGCGCGGCCTGGAAAGCGGCGAGCGCCAGGTTGTTGCCGTTGTTGGCGGTGACGGTGGCGTTGGTGTAGAGAGGCAAGAGGAGCAGGTTGTTGCACATGACCACGTTGGTGAACGTGTAGTGCACCCCGCCGACGCTGAAGGCCGGCATGCGGTAGACGGTGTAGCCGCGCGAGGCCATGAAGACCGCGGCGTTGTCGCAGATGACGTCCTGCGTCGAGCCGCTGTTGAGCGGCCAATCCGAGATCATGACCTTGTTGTCGGCCACGATCTGCATCCACATGTCAAGGTGCTGGGTGCTGTCGACGCTGGTGGGGAACGGATCGAAGAACCACGTGTCCACGCCCTGGTAGTTCGCCCAGATGTCGTGGATCTGGGTCTGGGTGAGACTGGGGTTCTCGTTGACGCTGAGCTTGGTGTTGTACGAGCGGTTGAGGGCGTCGAGGTGGTAGTTGCCGCCGCCGTGGATGAGCTGGTAGGTGCCGGTGCCGATGGAGTAGAGCTGGTGGCCCTTGGAGGCGGCGAAGGCGACGGGGAAGGCGTCGTCGTTGGGGCGCGGCCGGTTGTACTGGTGGTCGGTGACGATGCGGCAATCGCCCTCGAAGCAGTAGCGCGGGCCGTAATCGCGGATCCAGACGGTGTCCCGGGCGATGTTGTTGAACTGCACCTTTGACATGTCCGCCCCCTGGGCCGAGATTGCGGACGACGCCGACGCCTGCGTGCCCGAGGCGACGCCCACATAGGCGATGGCGCCGCCGTCGGTGGTGATCCAGTGAGCCATCTGCGCCACGATGCTCGTGAACGAGAGGTACGACAGGCAGATGCCGTCGCAGGGCTCATACTCGGCCATGCAGTGGATCGGCCCGACGGGAGGGGGCGTGACGGCACGGGTCTGCGAGGCTTCCAGGGGGTGGTGCTGCAGCCACTGGCGCTCGACCTCGGTCAGGCTGCGCGGGACCTGGTTGTTCTCCGGGTACACCAGACCCCCGGGCGTCACGAGCGGCTCGGTGACCTGCGCCCACGTTGAGCCGGCGGACGCAAGCAGGATCGCGACGGCGGAGATCGACGGTACAACGCGGGTGCTCATGGTGAACCTCGTGAGAGTTCTCGGACTCGGCGCGACAGGGCCGCGCCGATACCCGGCGCGGAGCGGTCCTGATTCAACGTATCGGGACGATCCCCCCGGAGCAAGACCGCCGAGCCCAAAGACCGAATTGTGGCCGACCACCCAAGGGGGCTAGTTCGTGAGCGGACCCGACGAGGGGCCGCTGAGGCGCTGAGGCCGCTGGTCCTGGAGCTGCGTGCGGGGGTGCTTGAAGAACACTCGGGCCAGGTCGAGCCCCATCTGGTTGGCCAGGGCCTTCTCGATGAGCGGGCGGTCGCCTTCCTTATAGCCCGATCCGGCCTGCAGACGGGCGACGACGACGTGCTCGCTCTCGGTGGGAAAAATCCGCTGGTTGGAGAGCGCATCGATCACCCGGACGCTCATCGTGGCCGCGGGTGAGATGGACTGACCGTCGGAGACCAGCGTCCAATCCAGCACTTCCGCATAGACCACCACCTCAGCGCCGACCCTTCGCCCGACGTCCACGACCGAGAGCTTGGGGGCGCCGGTGCCGAGCGAGCCGGTGCCCGACGCCGCCAAGGCGCTTCGGGACGCGATGAGCTTGCCGTCAGGGAAGACCTTGGCCTTCAGGAGCTCGGCGTCCGCGGTCGATCCGAGCACCTGGCGCAGCTCGCGCCGGGGCATCTTGCTGGCGGGATCGTCGACCAGGATCACGGTGGGGCGCTTGGCGTCGAGTTCCGTCACCGCGTCGACCTGGGGCGGGCCCGTGATGGCATAGGCAACCGGGACCGCGACGTTGCACGACTGCATGAGCGCCGCGGTGCAAAGAGACAGCGCCGCGGCGAATCCGCGTGCCGCCGCCCGAGCCAGGGGACTGCTTCTTGGTGTCGCGTGCATGCTCAGTACTTGATCTTGTTGGGTTCCTCGTGCTCGAAGAACAACCACGCAACGCGGTCGGCCAGGCGCTCCTCGAGGTTTGCCTGGATGTACCCGCGGTTTCTCTCGGTGGTGGTCACGCCGGACTCGTCGGGGAACGTCACGCGCACGTCCTTGGTGTAGGAAAACGAATCGCCGGCGCCCTCGGCGTCGGCCTCCACCACGCCCACGTGCGCCGAGGCCACGGCGTTCCACAGGTGCGCGTTGCCCGGCTCGCCCAGCCGGTACTCGCCCAGCTCGACATAGATCAGACGGTCGACGCCGAACTCGTCGGCCAGGCGCGAGTAGCTCCAGGTGGTCCACCGGGGCTTGTTGTACTGAAGCTCCAGCACCCGCGGGCCGGGCACATAGCCCACCGAGCCGTGAACGTCCTTGCTCTCGGCGAGCTTGCGCGTGATGCCGTTGGTCAGCCGGACCACCAGCCGCGGGTCGTTGCCTTGCACCACGCGGTCGGCGGCGATCACAACCGCGAACGTCTTGCCGCGCAGGCCCTCGTACTCGGGGTAGACCTTGTGCGACCCGGTCTTCTCGAACGTATCGGCCATCACGCCCGCCAGGGCCACCGCCTGGCAACCGGACATCATGAGCGCGGCCACAACCAGCACGGCGGGCAGGATCAGGGCTTTGAGCATCGAGGGCAGGGGCGGCTCCATGGGGTTCGGTGGGCGGGTGAGGGCGGGACGTTGGACGAGCGGGCCGGGCGTGGGTTCCCAGAGGAACGGCTCTCAGGGGAGCTCCGGGGGGGAGCACCGGGGGAGCACCGGTCAGGCCTGCCACGCCGCGATCTTATAGAGCCACGAGGCGATGAACAGCAGGCCGAGCAACCACCACGTCCAGCCTTTGAAGACCCCCCCCACCATCGCCAGCGCCCGCGACCCGGTCGCCGCCACGTGGGCGCACACCCAGAACAACGCTGCGGAGAAGACCGCCAGGAGCGCCCCGAAGGGCTGCGCCTTGATCGAATCCCAGAACTGCAGGTGGGCGGCGTGGGCGAAGGCGGTGGTCATGCCGCAGGTCGGGCAGGGGCGTTCGAGGTAGGCGGCCCAGGTGCACGGGGGCAGGCCGAGCTGGGTGTGGGTGCCGTGGCCCTTGGGGTCGGGGTTGAGGCGTGCCGCCAGAACAAGGACGAACAGGATCGCGAGCGCCGCGACGCCGGCGCTCAAACGAACCCCCCACGGCGAACGGGCCGCGTAAGGCGAGCGCGAGGACTTGGGTAACGCGAGTGAACTCATGGCGACCGGGTGCCTCAGGATAGAAGGAATCCAGAACGGATGTGCCCGAGCGCGTCGCCGCGGCAAACGCATGTTTGAACGCCCGCTGGGGCCCGTGCGCGCACGCCTCTGCGGTGCCATGACAGCGTCCCTCGGACAGGGAGTGCGTGAGATGAATGCCGTGCGGAACTCGGACCCGCGCCTTATTCACCGGGGACGGTTCTCGGGCGCACGGCCCGCTGGAACCGCTCCAATCCGAAGAAAAAGAGTTGACGCGCCCCCACCCGCGGGCTAGCTTGAAACGTGACTCGCATGGTTTTGCAGGTCTCGTGGTGATTGGTTCTCGGAGTTGCGGAGAGAAGTGGGTGGTTTCGACAACTGCGTTTTTTTGCGTGCGATCTCGACGGCGCGCTTGAAGCGAACGCGTTGCGCGCGGCGGCTCCCTCTCTCTTCATTCTGTGAATGCTCCCCACAGCCATGAATGGCTGAGGGCACGCGACCTGCCGGATGGTTTGGTTTGCTCCGCAGCGGAGCGGCCGGTTTGCGGCCGCCCCGAAGGAAAGAGAGAGCGTCCATGTTGACCGCTATCGCCGCCCGCGTCTGTTCGACCCTCCGCACCGTTGTTCAACATCTCTTCGCTGATCGTCAGCGTGGCGCTCGGGCGGCCCTGGTGGCCGCCTCGGTTGTTTTTGTGGGGGGAGGGTCGGCACAGGGGCAGGTGGTGATTAGTCAGATATATGGCGCAGGTGGAAACGCCGGAGCGCTCTGGAATGCGGATTACGTTGAACTCTACAACCGCGGGTCAAGCACGGTGAGCGTCGCCAGTTGGTCCGTCCAGTACAACTCGTCAACAGGCACCGGCACCTGGAGTGTCGTGTCGATCCCGGCGGGCAAGACCATCGCACCGGGGCAGTACTTCCTGCTTTCGGTTGGCACAGTTGGCGGTACGGGGAGCGCGCTGCCGACGCCCGACGTGACTTCCACGAGCATCGCCGCGAGCGCCACCGATGGCAAGTTCGCGTTGTGCAACAACACCACGGCACTCACCGGGGCCGCGCCTACCAGTAGCGCAATCCAGGACTACATTGGCTACGGCGGTGCGAATACCTTCGAAGGCGGCGGCGCGGCACCAGCGGCGGGCACGACCTTTACACCATTTCGTGCTGGTGGCGGCGCGATCGACACGGGCTGGAATGCTGCCGACTTTGCCATAGGAACACCACGCCCACGCAACACGGCGACGTATGCAGCCCAGGCCAGAACGCCGCGCGACTGTCGGGTTGAACTCAACGCCAATGCGGCCACGGCGAACGGCGCGCTAGGTACCGACGAGTACTCGACAGGCAACTCGAGCAGAGCGTTTGGTTCCGGGCAATGGTTCAGTACGAGCGGATTTGGTCTGACCACCGGCGGCGGCACCGGCTTCGGCGGACAGGTCGGCACCGGCGATGTCTTCATGCACTCCGATGGCACCAACCTCTATGTCGCATTCCGTCCCGGGGCGAACATGGGGTCGGACATCGTGGTCATTTACCTCGACACCAAGCCGGGGGGCTTCGACGACTCCAGCATGAACGACACCGCGGACACACTCCGCGCCGCCATCACCAACCTCGGCAGCTTTGGGAACGAGGTCTTCCCTCCCGGATTCGGCGCCGACTACGCGATCACGGTGGACCAGAACTCCATCGCGGCGTTCGAGCTCAACGGCGGCTCGCTGAACTTCATCGGCAACAACACCAGCGTCACGGGCGCCAACACCACCGTGCGCGAGATCGCCATCCCGCTGTCCAGCCTCGGCGGGCTGCAGATGGGCGCCAACGTGGACTTCTTCGCCGCGTATTGCTCAAACACCAACTTCCTTTCCAACGAATCGATCCCGGTGTGCACGAGCATCAACTACGGCTCCAATCCCAACAACACAGCAATCGGCACCTACAACAGCTTTGCCCGGGTCAACCTGTTCAGCGCTAACGCAACGGAAATCATCGACAACACGAACACGACCGCGATCACTTTGGCATCGGTGGATGGCTCGATTTCCACGGACGAGTACGCCACCGGCAACATTCAAAAATGGACCGGGGGCGGCAACGGCTTCGGCTCAATTCTCGGCGGCGGGACGATCTACATGGACTCCGACGGTGCGGGTCTCAAGATCGGCATTCAACCCGGGGCTGCGCTCGGTACCGGCACGGATTGCATCGTCATGTTCCTTGATACCCGCAACGGCGGTTTCAATGACGCGACCCAGCCGAGCGATTCGAGCACCATCGAGCGATCCGCGGCGTCAGATCTCGGCATTTTCGGCAATGACTCGTTCCCCTACGGCATGTATGCCGACTACGCCATCGTCACCAGCTCAAACGGGATATTCCTGTTTGAGTTGACCGGGACCGGCACCCTTACCCCAGTCACGGGCACCGCATCCGTTACGGCTGGCACTGCGGCTTCGCCTTCCGTGGCAGGAACCTACAACAACGCAAACCCTCGCGAGATCTACATCCCCTTCAACATGATCGGCAATCCGGCCGCCGGATCCAACATCCAGTTTTTCACGGCGCTCGTGAACGGCAGCAATGGGTTCCTGTCCAATGAGTCCATCCCCGCCAGCGGCGGGCTGAACGGCGGCACCAACCCCGGAAGTAGTGCCACTGGCACCTACACCGGCTTCGGTCGCTTCCGCCCCTACGCATCCAACTGCACGCCCAAGGTCCTGCTCTTTGACTACGGCCAGGTGCTCGGCGGCGCGGTTCGGATGCAGGAATACGTCAGCAGCGTCGGCAACATTCAGTACCAGTGGCGCAAGGGCGCCACGCCAGTGAATGTGGCTGGCGCCACGGACCCGTTCCTAGCACTCAGCGCCACGGTTGCGGCGGACTACGCGCCGTACTCCATGCTCATCACGACGCCGTGCGGTGGTCCCTTCACGACTTCGCTTACCGCGCAGTACACCCTGTCCCAGATCGGCAACAACACCTGCGGAACCTACACCCCCAACGCCGCCGCCGTAACTATTCCGTCCACGGGCGGCAACATCACCGGGCACACCGGATTCCATACCAATGATGGTGCGACGTCGTGCGGTACCGGCGGAGGCAGAGACTGCTACTACCTCTTCACACCGTCTTCTGCGGGCCCATGGACGATCCAGACGTGCTCTCCCGCGGGCTATCCGAGCAACGTAACGCCGACATTGCTCGACACGATCGTCTCGATTCACACCGCATGTCCGGCGACAAGTGCGAACACGGTCGCCGGCGGGTGTGATGACGATGGCTGCAGCGGCTCCGGCGTGCCCTCCAAGATTGGCGGCACCACCGGCATCACGCTCACCGCTGGCACCCCGTACGTCATCCGGGTTGCCCAGTGGAGCACCACCGGCGCCACCGGTCCATTTGTGCTCCAGGCATTCCTCACTCCGCCAGCAAACGACACCTGCGCTTCGGCGACGTCACTAACCGTCACCAGCGGGTCGGCCACGGTCACAGCCAGCAACGCGCTCGCAACTGACGACGGTATCACTCCGTCGTGCGGCACCACCAGCAAAGATGTGTGGTACAGCTTCACCACCGGCGCGGCCCAGGCGGGCCTCTGGCGCATCAACACCTGCGGCAGCGCGATCGACACCGTCCTGAGCGTCTACACCACTTGCGGCGGCGCAGAACTCGCTTCCGGCTGCAACGACGATGCCACGACCGGGCCGTGCTCATCCACCACGCAGTCTGAAGTTAACGTCACGCTGCTTGCGAGCACGACCTACCGCGTTCGCGTGGCGAGCAAGGGCGCCGGCGCGGCGGGCGGTAGCTTCACACTCAATGTCGATTTCGCAAGTCCACCTGCGAACGACACATGCGCGACGGCAACCACGGCGACGATGGTCACCACGGCTCCGTTCATCACGACCGTGGCGGGAAACAACACTTTCGCTGCTTCGGCCCTGGACGCTACACAGCCGTCGATGTGCGCCACCGCCGGCAAGGACGTTTTCTACACCGTCACCATCCCCGCCCTGGGCACCGGCCTGCCCACGACCAACAGCTGGGACTTCAAGACCTGCACCGGCACCACCCAGGACACCGTCCTGCAGGTGCTCGACGCGTGCGGCGGCAACGTTCTGGGCTGCAACGATGACTTCGGGGGCTGCGGCAGCGGCACCCAATCGTCGGTTTCGCTGGTCCTGGCCCAGGGCACGACGGTGAAGGTGCGCGTGGCCAGCAAGGGCGTTTCGCCCGCGGGCGGCGCGTTCACGCTGACCATTGCGCCCACGCCTCCGAGCAACGACAACTGCGCCGGCGCGATCGCGCTGTCGAGCGGCGTCACGCTGACGACCAACAACCTGGGCGCCACCACCGATGCGCTGGTTCCCACCTGCCAGAGCAACACCAAGTATGACATGTGGTACTCGTACACGCCGTGCACCAGCGGCACCGTGTACCTGAACACCTGCGGGTCGAAGGCCTTGAACGGCGGGACGGGCATCAGCGACACGGTGCTGCAGGTCTACACCGGCACGTGCGGCAGCCCCGTCGCGTTCACCTGCTTCGACGACTACACCACGGCGCCGGCCAACTGCGTCGCGGGCAACACGCTTGAGGCCGCCGGTTCGTTCACCGGCGTCGCGGGCACGACGTACCTGATCCGCTTCTCGCCGTACGGCAGCGCGACGGTGCAGATGAACTCGTTCAAAATCCTGGTGGTCGGCCCGACGGACAATGTCAACCCGACGATCGTCACCTGCGCCTCGGGCCAGAGCGCGTTCGCCGACGGCTCGTGCCAGGCGGTCGTTCCGGACTTCACCGGCGGCGTCTCGGCCACCGACAACTGCACGCCGTCGGGCTCGCTGGTGATCACCCAGTCGCCCGCCGCCGGGGCGGTCGTCGGCCTGGGCACGACCGTTGTCACCATCACGGTGAAGGACGCGGCGAATAACCAGGCGACGTGCAACGCCAACTTCGTGGTGAGCGACAACACCCCGCCGAGCATCACGTGCGGATCGAGCCAGAGCGCCTCGGCGGACGGGAGCTGCCAGGCGGCGGTGCCCGATTTCACGGCGGCCACTTCGGCGTCTGACAACTGCGGGCCCATCACCAAGACTCAGGTTCCGGCGGCGGGCACGCTCGTCGGGCTGGGGACCACCGTGGTGACGGTGCGCGCCACCGACGGCGCAGGGAACTTTGCCGAGTGCAACACGAGCTTCATCGTTTCCGACACCACGCCGCCCAGCGTGACGTGCGGCGCCAACCAGATGGGCAACGCCGACGCCAACTGCCAGGCGGCGGTTCCCGACTTCACGGCGTCGGCCTCGGCGTCTGACAACTGCGGCCCGATCACGCTGTCGCAGTCGCCCGCCGCCGGCACGCTTGTGGGCTTCGGCCCGCACTCTGTGACGGTGACGGCGACCGACGGGGCCGGCAACTTCGCTTCGTGCGTCAACATCTTCACGGTCGTCGACGTGACGCCGCCGACCATCACCTGCGGCTCGGATCAGTCGGCGTTTGCCGACGCGAACTGCCAGGCGCCGGTGCCGGACTTCGCCGCCACCGCGACGGCAGCGGACAACTGCACGTTCACGGTCAGCCAGTCGCCGCTCGCCGGCACACTCGTCGGCCTGGGCGCGCACACCGTCACGGTGACGGTGACCGACCAGGGCGGCAACACCGCCACGTGCAACAACACGTTCACGGTCACTGACAACACGCCGCCGTCGCTCACCTGCGGCGCGAACCAGTCCGCCTTCGCGGATGCCTCGTGCGCGGCGCTGATCCCGGACTTCACCGCGACGGCGTCGGCGACCGACAACTGCACGGCGCCCGGGCTGATCGTCCTGTCTCAGACCCCCGCCGCCGGCGGCTCGGTTGGGCTGGGCGTCCACAGCATCACGGTCAAGGCCACAGACGGCGCCGGCAACTTCTCGACCTGCGTGAACACCTTCACGGTGACGGACAACACGCCGCCGAGCGTCACATGCGGCGCGAATCAGTCGGCGTTCGCCAACGCGAGCTGCTCGGCCACGGTCCCGGACTTCACCGCCACCGCGAGCGCCTCTGACAACTGCGACACCAGCGTCACGCTGACACAATCGCCGGCCGCCGGCACGCCGGTGGGCGTCGGCGTCCACAATGTCACGGTTACCGCGACGGACGATGCGGGCAACTTCTCGACCTGCGTCAACACCTTCACGGTGACCGACAACACGCCGCCAGCAGTTACCTGCCCTGGCAACACGACCGTTGCCGCCGGCGCGTCGTGCACCTACGCCCTCGCCGATTTCACCGGCGCGGCGACCGCCAGCGACAACTGCGGCGCGGTCACCGTCACCCAGTCCCCAGCCGCCGGCGCCCCGCTGGGCCTCGGCACGCACAGCATCACCTTGACGGCCACCGACGGCGCGGGCCTCACGGCGACCTGCTCCTTCGATGTCACGGTGACCGACCAGACACCGCCGAGCATCACCTGCCCCAGCAACACCACCGTTGCCGCCGGCGCGTCGTGCACCTACACCCTCGCCGACTTCACCGGTGCGGCGACCGCGAGCGACAACTGCCCCGGCGTGGTCGTCACGCAGTCTCCGGCCGCGGGCGCTCCGCTGGGTCTCGGCGTTCACTCCATCACCCTGACGGCGACCGACGGCGCGGGCCTCACGGCGACCTGCTCATTCGATGTCGAGGTGACCGACCAGACACCGCCGAGCATCACGTGCCCGAGCAACACGACCGTCGCCGCCGGCGCGTCGTGCACTTACACGCTCGCCGACTTCACCGGCGCCGCCACGGCCAGCGACAACTGCCCCGGCGTGGTCGTCACGCAGTCTCCGGCCGCGGGCGGCTCGCTGGGTCTCGGCGTTCACTCCATCACCCTGACGGCCACCGACGGCGCGGGCAACACGGCCTCGTGCTCGTTCGATGTCGAGGTCACCGACCAGACCCCGCCGAGCATCACGTGCCCGAGCAACACGACCGTCGCCGCCGGCGCGTCGTGCACTTACACGCTTGCCGACTTCACCGGCGCCGCCACGGCCAGCGACAACTGCGGCCCAGTCACGGTCACTCAGTCGCCCGCAGCGGGCGGCTCACTGGGTCTCGGCACGCACAGCATCACCCTGACGGCGACCGACGGGGCCGGCCTCACCGCGACCTGCTCATTCGATGTCGAGGTGACCGACCAGACCCCGCCGAGCATCACCTGCCACAGCAACACCACCGTCGCCGCCGATGCCACCTGCCACTACACCCTCGCCGACTTCACCGGCGCCGCCACGGCGAGCGATAACTGCGGCCCTGTCACGGTCACGCAGTCGCCCGCGGCGGGCGGCTCGCTGGGCCTCGGCACGCACAGCATCACCCTGACGGCGATGGACGGCGCGGGCCTCACCTCGAGCTGCTCGTTCGATGTCACGGTGACCGACCAGACGCCGCCCAGCATCACCTGCCCCGCCACGACCATCGTCGCCGCGGACGCCTCGTGCTCGTACACGCTCGCCGACTTCACGGGCTCGGCCACCGCCAGCGACAACTGCGGCGCCGTCACCGTCACCCAGTCCCCCGCCGCCGGCGGCTCACTGGGCCTCGGCGTTCACTCCATCACCCTGACGGCCACCGACGGCGCGGGCAACACGGCCT
>CAZEDW010000019.1:0-56577 GCA_964510955.1 uncultured Phycisphaeraceae bacterium | reverse complement strand
CGTCGCCGCCGGCGCGTCGTGCACTTACACGCTTGCCGACTTCACCGGCGCCGCCGCGGCCAGCGATAACTGCGGCCCTGTCACGGTCACTCAGTCGCCCGCGGCGGGCGGCTCACTGGGTCTCGGCATGCACAGCATCACCCTGACGGCGACCGACGGGGCCGGCAACACGGCCTCGTGCTCGTTCGATCTCGAGGTGACCGACCAGACCCCGCCGAGCGTCACCTGCGGCAGCGACCAGTCCGCGTTCGCCGACGGCGCCTGCCTCGCGCTCGTGCCCGACTTCACGGCGACCGCCACCGCGAGCGATAACTGCGGCGCCGTCACCCTCAGCCAGTCGCCCGCCGCCGGCTCGCCCGTCGGCCTCGGGGCGTACACGATCACGGTCACCGCCACCGACGGCGCCGGCAACACCGCTACTTGCACCAACACCTTCACGGTCACCGACAACACGCCGCCCAGCGTTTCCTGCGGCATCGATCAATCCGCGTTTGTTGACGGCACCTGCCACGCGCTGGTGCCCGATTTCACCGCGACCGCCACCGCGAGCGATAACTGCGGCCCGGTCACCCTCAGCCAGTCGCCCCCGGCGGGCACCGCGGTTGGCGTTGGCGTGCACACTGTGACCGTCACCGCAACCGATGGCGCCGGCAACACCGCCACCTGCGACAACACTTTCACCGTCACCGACAACACCCCGCCGAGCATCACCCACTGCGCTTCGGCGATCACCGAGAACCTCAGCGGTCGCTCCGGCGCCCGGGTCAACCCGTGCCAGCGCCCGATCGCGGACTTCACCGGTGACGTCACCGCCACCGACAACTGCGGCGCCTTCACCGTTACGCAGTCCCCCGCCGCGGGCACGCTCGTCGGCCTGGGGACCACCAGCGTCACGATCACCGTGACCGACCAGTACGGCAACGAGACCACCTGCACCACCAGCTACACGCTGATCGACGACGTCCCGCCGTCGATCACCTGCGGCACGGACCAGGCCGCCTTCGCAGACGCCAACTGCCAGGCTGGAGTGCCCGATTTCACGCTTTCGGCTGTCGCCAACGATGCCTGCGGCGCCGTCACGCTGAGCCAGACGCCCGCCGCGGGCGTTCTCGTCGGCCTCGGCATGACCACCGTGACCGTCACGGCGACCGACGGCTCAGGCAACACCGCTTCGTGCACCAACACCTTCACCGTCACCGACAACACGCCGCCGAGCGTCACCTGCGGCGCCCCGCAGTCGGCCTTCGCCGACGGCTCGTGCTCGGCCCTCGTTCCTGATTTCACCGCGACGGCGACCTATTCCGACAACTGCACCGCCCACGGCTCGCTCGTCGTCTCGCAGAGCCCCGCCGCCGGTTCATCGGTCGGCCTGGGTTCGCACATTGTCACCGTGACCGTGACAGACGGCGCCGGCAACTTCAACCACTGCGACGCCACCTTCACTGTCACCGACAACACACCGCCCAGCATCGTCACCTGCGCCAGCCCGCAGTCGATCCCCGCGGTCGCAAACTGCGAGGCTCTGGTGCCCGACTTCACGGGCGGCGTCGTCGCCCACGACAACTGCACGCCCGACAGCTCGCTGTCGATCACGCAGACCCCGGTCGCCGGCGCCACCGTCGGCACCGGCACGCACACCATCACGATCCACGTCGCCGACGCCACTGGTAATACCGCCGACTGCAACACCACGCTCACGGTGCAGGACGACCCGCCGTACTTCTCCGGCTGCCCGTCCAACATCACCGTCACCGCCGACCCCGGCCAGTGCAACGCCGCGGCCTCCTGGACGCCGCCGGAAGGCCACGACGGCTGCGACCCCTCGCCTGTCGTTACCTCCGACCACAACCCCGGCGACGTCTTCCCGGTGGGCGTGACCACGGTCACCTACCTCGTCACCGACAACTCAAACCAGACCGCCACCTGCGTCTTCACCGTCACCGTGCTCTCGGGCGGGCCGCCCAGCACCGTGTACGTCGATGACTCGTGGACCGGCACGGCTCTGGGCGCCGACCCCGACGGCGCGGGCCCGGCCCAGGTCTTCGGCTGCGATTCGTTCGCCACCATCCAGGGCGGAGTCGACGGCGTGGCCTCCTGCGGCGACGTCATCGTCTACGCCGGCCTGTACGCCGAGAACGTCCACGTCGGCCAGTGCGTCAACATCACCGGTCCGTTCGCCGGCGTGTGCGCCAACTCAGCGGCGCTCAGCCGCGGCGCCGAGGCCGTGGTCGTCCCGGCGACCAACGACCCGCTCGAAGGCATCGTGTTCTACGTCACCGCCAGCAACGTGACCATCGACGGCCTGACCATCGACGCCGACAACACCGCCATCGGCGGCGGCATCGCCATCAACGGCGCCGACTCGAACGCCGCCAACTGCGTCAGCAACGGCTCGTTCGAGTTCCCGACCGCCATGCCGTTCGTCAACGTCGACCACGTCAGCGTGGTCAACAACATCATCCTGAACGCCAACGACGTCGCCGTGAACTTCTACGAGGACGGCCTCGCGGCGTACAACGGCAACAACATCGACTGCAACCGCTTCGACAACAGCTCCGGCGTCAACCCGATCTACGGGTACACCCGTATCGGCGCCTTGGTCTACAACGACTGGTACGGCTCCATCGACCTGAACTACATGACTCGCACGGCCATCGGCGTGCAAACCGGCAACAACCACATCGCCGGCGACGCTTCCTCGATCACCAGCAACTACATCTCGACCGAGGTGCTGGGCATCTGGCACAACCTCCACTACCAGAACGCGGCCGACTGGACCATCGAGGGCAACACCGTCGAAGGCGCCCCGAGCTTCGAGCACAGCGCCGACGGCATCTACGTCAGCTCCATCCAGACCGCGGTCTCGGCAACCGTCCACAACAACCACACCGAGAACCTCCTCGACGGGGTTCTGGCGTGGAACAACCCCACCACGCGACCCGTGACGGTTTCGGTGCTCAACTCGGTCAACTGCGACTACGGCGTCCGCCTCCGCAACGTCGACGTCGTATACGGGCCTGGCGCGCCAACCACGCTGCTTGTTTCGTCATGCAATATTTCCGGCGGCATCGACGGCCTCTGGGTCGATGACGACGCCACCGGAACGGACACGGTCCACATGCTCGCCCAGGAGATGCACGTTTCCGCCTGCTCCGGCGCCGGCGGCCTGGTGACCGGCTCGCGCGCCCAGCTCTCGGTGCGCACCAGCCTCACCACCTTCACCAGCTCGCCCTACGGCCTCGACATCTCCGGCGGCTTCGCCATGATCGAGACCACCAACCTCACCGGCAACACCAGCGCCGGCCTGCGCGTCCGCGACGGCGCCACCGTTGACGCCGGCGACTGCGCCGGCAACAACTACTCCGGTCTCGGCACCGGCTCCGGACCCGCCGGCTCCAGCGCCGGCGGCAACCTGCTGGGCGGCTACGGCTACGACAACGCCTCCCCGCACGCGGTTGATAACCAGAACGCCGACGTCCAACCGTACGTCCTCGCCCAGTTCAACGATTGGGGCGCCAATGTCGGCGACGACATCGAAAACGTCATTCACGACGACACCGACAGCCCGGCCTTCAGCCAGGTCATCTTCAGCCAGAACCCCATCAAGCTGAAGTGCCCGCCCGCGGTCAACGTTCAGTGCGTCAGCAACATCCCCGCCGGCGCCACCACGCTCGCGGACTTCACCACCCAGGGCGGCGTCGTCTCTGCCTCCAGCGCCTCCGTCAGCTTCGTCGATGTCCCGCCGTCGCTCAGCGGCGACGGCAACATCATCCGCACCTACACCGTCACCGACGACTGCGGCCAGTCGACCACCTGCGACCAGTTGATCACGGTCGACGACACCATCCCGCCGACAATCACGCACTGCGCTTCCTCCGCCTCCGCGTTCGCGGACGCAACCTGCTCCGCGCCGGTCCCCGACTTCTCCGGCGACGTCACCGCCATCGATAACTGCTCCAACAGCGTGATCACCGTCACGCAGTCGCCCGCCGCCGGCACCCTTGTCGGCCGCGGCCTCCACGGCGTGACGATCACCGTCAGCGACGGGCACGGCAACATTCGCACGTGCCTCACCAGCTTCACGGTCATCGACAACACCCCGCCGAGCATCACCTGCCCGGTCGGATTCACCGTCGCCGCCGACGCGGGCTGCCAGTACGAGCTCGATAACTACACGGGCCTCGCCACCGCGAGCGACAACTGCGGCACCGCGCTGGTTTCGCAGTCTCCCCTGCCCGGCTCGCTCGTCGGCCCGGGGGTCCACACCATCACCCTGACCGCCAACGACGGCAACGGCAATACGGCGTCGTGCACGTTCGACATAACGGTCACCGATCAGACCCCGCCAAGCGTCACCTGCGGCGCTCCGCAGGCCGCGTTCGCAGACGCCTCGTGCTCCGCCCTGGTGCCCGATTTCATCGGCACCAGCACCATCAGCGACAACTGCACACCCTTCGGCTCGCTGACGATCAGCCAGTCGCCGGCCGCCGGCGCTTCGGTCGGAGTCGGCGTCCACACTGTCACCATCACCGTCACCGACGGCGCGGGTAACAGCAACAACTGCAACACCACCTTCACCGTCACCGACAACACCCCGCCGACAGTCGCCTGCGGCGCGCCGCAATCCGCCTTCGCCGACGCCACCTGCTCGGCCCTGGTTCCCGATTTCATCGGCACCAGCACGATCGCAGATAACTGCACGCCCTTCGGCAGCCTGACCATCGTGCAGTCTCCCGCCGCCGGCACCGCCGTCGGCCTCGGCGTCCACGCGGTGACTATCACCGTGACAGACGGCGCGGGTAACTCCAGCGGCTGCGGCACCAGCTTTACCGTGACCGACAACACGCCGCCGAGCATCACCTGCGGCGCACCGCAATCCGCCTTCGCCGATGCAACCTGCCACGCCGAAGTGCCCGACTTCACCGCGGGCGCCACCGCGACCGACAACTGCGGCCCCATCGTCAAGACTCAGACCCCGGCCGCCGGCACGCTCGCCGGCCTCGGCGCCAACACGATCACCGTGACCGCGACCGACGGCGCCGGGAACTCCGCGTCTTGCAACGCGACGTTCACCGTCATCGACAACACGCCCCCGGTCATCGACAACTGCGCGCCGCCTCAATCGATCTCCGCGGCACCCAACTGCCAGGGCACCGTCCCTGACTTCACAGGAGGCGTCGTCGCTCACGACAACTGCACGCCCTCCAGTTCGCTCTCCGTCACGCAGAGCCCGCTTGCCGGAGCCTCGCTCCCCGTCGGCGTCCACACTATCACTCTCACGGTTACGGACGCCACCGGCAACCAGGCCACCTGCGTCGCCAGCCTGACCATCACCGACAACACGCCCCCGTCGATCAGTTCCTGCTCGCCGCCGCAGAGCGCGAACGCCGACGCGAACTGCTCGGCGGTTATTCCTGACTTCACGTCGGGTGTCGTCGCCAGCGACGCCTGCTCCGCGGTGACCGTGGTCCAGAGCCCCGCCGCCGGAACCGCCGTTGGCCTCGGCTCGCACAACATCCTGCTCACCGTCAGCGACTCAGCCGGCAACACCTCGACCTGCACCACCACCTTCACCGTCAACGACATCACCCCGCCCTCGGTCCCCTACGTTGCCAACGTCACCGTCTACTGCGGCGACCTGCGAGACCCGCCCGCCACCGGCGTGCCCACCTCCACCGACGCGTGCGGCCCCGTCACGCTCACTTTTGACGACAACCGCAGCGGCCTGTCGGGCTGCAACGCCACCGGCGTCATCGTGCGCACCTGGACCGCCACCGACGGCTCGGGCAACGCGTCCGCCTACGACCAGACCATCACCGTCGTTGACAACACCCCGCCGGTGCTCGGCGCCTGCCCGGCCAACATCTCTGTCGACAGCGGCCCCAGCGCGTGCAACGCCGTGGTCAGCTTCACGCTTCCCACGGCCTACGACCAGTGCTACGACCAGGGCTTCGAGAACCCGCAGTTCACATCGGGCGACTACTTCAACGCCCCGTCCACGGATTGGAACGACTCGAACTCGATGCTTAACCGTGTTCTCAGCGGCTTCGCTGGCGTCCCATCGCACTCGGGCTCGGCCCACGCCGTGATTGACTCCACCTCGCTCCCCGCCAGCCCCGACGACTACACGGGCGCCTTCACGCGCCTCGGCGGATACAGCTCCGTCTTCGGCTCGGGCTTCAAGACCAGCGTCGCGGTCTACATCGACCTGAACGACCCCGCGGTGCTCGCAAATACCTACGGCTGGGACCTGTCCTCCGCCGCCAGCGACCAGAGCGGCTCTCACCGCCGCGACTTCGTCTTCCACGCCGCCTCCAACAACCTCGGTCAGGTGCTCATCGGCGGCTCCAACAACTCTAACTTCACCCGCCGCAACGACCTGGCCAGCATCAACCACTACACCATCATCGCCAGCGGCTGGTACATCTTCGAGTCAGATTTCAGGGACAACGCCGGCGTGCTCGCCGTGGATCTCAACCTCCGCGATTCGGGCGGCGCGCTGCTCTGGACCGAGACCCGCTCCGATCCGTCGGACCTCATCTCGACCATCGTCGGCGGGAACCGCTACATGTGGTTCACCTTCCTTGAGACCGCTTCACTGGCCATCGACGACACTCAGCTCCGCCGCAACACCTCGGTGACTTCGACGCCAAGCAGCGGCTCGTCCTTCCCCATCGGCACCACGCCCGTGGTCGTGACGACCACCGACGCGTGCGGCAACCCCTCGACCTGCACCTTCAATGTCACCGTGACGGACACGACGCCGCCGACCATCGCCTGCGGCCCCGGCCAGTCCGCGTTCGCCGACGCGAACTGCCACGCCCCCGTGCCCGACTTCACGCTCACCGCCTCGGCGAGCGACAACTGCGGCTACACCCTCAGCCAGTCTCCCGCCGCCGGCGCCCTCGTCGGCGTCGGAGTCACAACGGTCACCGTGACCGCCACCGACGGAGCCGGCAACTCCGCTTCCTGCAATACCACCTTTACTGTCACCGACAACACGCCGCCTTCGCTGGTGTGCCCGCCCCCGATCGTCGAGGGCACCAGCACCGCCAGCCGCAGCACCGTGGGCTGCACGGCCCTCATCCCCGACTTCACCTTCCATCTCAACGCCCACGACAACTGCACGCCCGACGGCTCGCTCATCGTCACCCAGAACCCGCCGGCGGGCACCGAGGTCGGCCTCGGCACCCACGCCGTCACCATCACCGTCACCGACGCGTACGGCAACACGGTGTCCTGCACCACCAGCTACACGCTGACGGACGACACCGCGCCCACGATCTCCTGCCCGCCCAGCGTGCCGGACCTGATCGTCAACGCCAACTGCCAGGTCGCCCTGCCCAGCTACACGTCGCTGGGCCTGGCCAAGGACAACTGCACCGGCACCAGCCGGATCATCATCACCCAGTCTCCCGCCGCGGGCACCGTGGTGACGGTCGGGGACACCCTCATCACTCTCACGGCCGACGACCAGCACGGCAACACCGCGTCGTGCTCGTTCACGGTCCACGTGAAGGACACCACGCCGCCCAGCATCTCCGTGTGCCCGTCCAATCAGAACGTCAGCGTGGGAGCCAACTGCACCGCGCTGCTGCCGGACCTGCGCCCAGAGCTCACGGCCCATGACAACTGCACCTCCGACGCCAACCTCACCGTCACCCAGAGCCCGGCCCCCGGCACGCCGATGGCCCTGCACGCGGTCGTCCACGTCACGTTCACCGTCACCGATCAGTCCGGCAACATCGCCACGTGCTCGTGCGACGTGACCGCCGTGGACACCACGCAGCCCAGCCTCACCTGCGGCGCGCCCCAGTCCGCGAGCGCCGACGCCACCTGCATGGCCGCCGTGCCCAACTTCATCGCCACCAGCACCTACAGCGACAACTGCACGACCAACGCCAACCTGACCGTCAGCCAATCGCCCGCCGCCGGCGCCATGGTCGGCCTTGGCGCTCACACCGTCACCGTGACGGTCACCGACGAGTCCGGCAACTCCATCAACTGCAACACCACCTTTACCGTCAGTGATACGACCGCCCCGAGCATCACCTGCGGCGCCGGCCAGTCGGCGTTCGCGGATGGCTCCTGCTCGGCCCTGGTCCCCGATTTCATCTCTACCTCGACCTACGCCGACAACTGCACGGCCCACGGTTCGATCATCGTCAGCCAGTCCCCCGCCGCCGGATCGTCGGTCGGCTTGGGTGTCCACACCGTCACCGTCACCGTGACAGACGGCGCGGGCAACTCCAACCACTGCGACACCACCTTCACCGTCACCGACAACACGCCGCCCAGCATCACCTGCGGCGCGGGCCAGTCGGCCTTCGCCGACGCGTCGTGCTCCGCTCTGGTGCCCGACTTCATGACAACCTCGACCTACGCCGACGACTGCACCGCCCACGGCGATCTGACCGTCACTCAGTCGCCCGCCGCCGGCACACCGGTCGGGCTGGGCGTCCATACGGTCACCGTGACCGTCACCGACGCCTCGGGCAACTCCAACCACTGCGACACCACCTTCACCGTCACCGACAACACGCCGCCCAGCATCACCTGCGGGGCACCGCAGTCGGCCTTCGGTGATGCGACCTGCTCGGCCCTGGTGCCCGACTTCATCGCTACCTCGACCTACGCCGACAACTGCACCGCGCACGGCGCTCTGGTGGTCAGCCAGTCCCCCGCCGCCGGAACCGCGGTCACCACCGGCGTCCACACCATCACCATCACCGTCACCGACGCCAGCGGCAACTCCAACCACTGCGACACCACCTTCACCGTCACCGACAACACCCCGCCGAGCATCACCTGTGGCGCGGGTCAGTCGGCCTTCGCCGACGCCTCGTGCTCGGCCCTGGTGCCCGACTTCGTGTCCACCTCCACCTACGGCGACAACTGCACGCCCACCGGCTCGCTCATCGTGACCCAGTCCCCGGCCGCCGGCAGCACGGTTTCCATCGGCGTTCACACCGTGACCGTGACCGTCACAGACGCTTCGGGCAACTCCAACCACTGCGACACCACCTTTACGGTGACCGACAACACGCCGCCCAGCATCACCTGCGGTGCGGGTCAGTCGGCCTTCGCCGATGGCTCGTGCTCGGCCCTGGTGCCCGACTTCATCTCAACCTCCACCTACGCCGACAACTGCACCGCCCTCGGCGCGCTCATCGTCAGCCAGTCTCCCGCCGCCGGTACGCCCGTGAGCCTCGGCGTGCACACCGTGACCGTCACCGTCACCGACGCCAGCGGCAACTCCAACCACTGCGACACCACCTTCACCGTCACCGACAACACGCCGCCCAGCATCACCTGCGGCGCGGGCCAGTCGGCCTTCGCCGATGGCTCGTGCTCGGCCCTGGTGCCCGACTTCGTCTCAACCTCGACCTACGCCGACAACTGCACCGCCCACGGCACGCTCATCGTCAGCCAGTCGCCCGCAGCCGGCACGCCGGTCAGCCTCGGTGTTCACACCGTGACTGTCACGGTCACCGACGCTTCGGGCAACTCCAACCACTGCGACACCACCTTCACCGTCACCGACAACACCCCGCCCAGCATCACCTGCGGGGCGCCGCAGTCGGCCTTCGCCGATGGTTCGTGCTCCGCCCTGGTGCCCGACTTCATCTCAACCTCCACCTACGCCGACAACTGCACCGCCCTCGGCGCGCTCAGCGTCAGCCAGTCTCCCGCCGCCGGCACGCCCGTGAGCCTCGGCGTCCACACCGTGACCGTGACCGTCACCGACGCCAGCGGCAACTCCAACCACTGCGACACCACCTTCACCGTCACCGACAACACCCCGCCCAGCATCACCTGCGGCGCGGGTCAGTCGGCCTTCGCCGACGGCTCGTGCTCCGACCTGGTGCCCGACTTCATCTCAACCTCCACCTACGCCGACAACTGCACGCCTTCCGAGATGCTGACCGTCGTGCAGAGCCCCGCCGCCGGCACGCCCGTGAGCCTCGGCGCTCACACCGTGACCGTGACCGTCACCGACGCCAGCGGCAACTCCAACCACTGCGACACCACCTTCACCGTCACCGACAACACCCCGCCCAGCATCACCTGCGGGGCCCCACAGTCCGCCCCGGCGAACGGCGCGTGCCAGGCCGCGGTGCCCGACTTCATCTCTACCGCTTCCTACGCCGACAACTGCACGGCGCATGGCTCGATACTCGTCAGCCAGTCCCCCGCCGCCGGCACGCTCGTGACGACCGGTACTCACACCGTGACGGTCACCGTCACCGACGCCTCGGGCAACTCCAACCACTGCGACACCACCTTCATCGTCAACGACAACACCCCGCCCAGCATCACCTGCGGCGCGGGCCAGTCGGCCTTCGCCGATGCCTCGTGCTCGGCCCTGGTGCCCGACTTCATCTCAACCTCGACCTACGCCGACAACTGCACCGCCCACGGCGCGCTCATCGTGAGCCAGTCCCCCGCCGCCGGCGCCACGGTCACCACCGGCATCCACACGATCACCGTCACTGTCACTGACGGCGCCGGCAACTCCAACTCCTGCAACACCACGTTCACCGTGACGGACAACACCCAGCCGTCGATCGTCTGCGGTGCGCCGCAGTCGGCCTTCGCCGACGGCACCTGCCAGGCCGCGGTGCCCGACTTCATCGCAACCGCCACCTACAGCGACAACTGCACACCGACCGGCGGCCTCACCGTCGTCCAGTCGCCCGCCGCCGGCACGCTCGTCGGCCTCGGCGTCACCACCGTCACCGTCACCGTCACCGACGCCTCGGGCAACTCCAACCACTGCGACACCACCTTCACCGTCAACGACAACACCCCGCCCGTCATCAACTCCTGCTCGGGTCTGGCGGCGTTCCAGACCGGCGTCGGCTGCGTCTACGTCCTGGGCGACTTCCGCCCCGACGTGAACGCCGTCGATAACTGCTCGCCAGTCGCAAACCTCACCATCACCCAGTCGCCCGCCCCCGGCACCCCGCTGGGCGTCGGCAACTACACCATCACGTTCACCGTGACCGATCAGGCCGGCAACTTCTCCATCTGCACGCGCAACATCAGCGTGACCGACCCGTACAACATCATCTATGTCAACTGGGCTGCGGTCGGCGCCAACGACGGCACGAGCTGGGCCAACGCGTTCACCACGCTCCAGGCCGCCCTCGCCGCCACCTGCGACGCCGATGAAATCTGGGTCGCCAAGGGGACCTACCGCCCCGACGCGTTCGGCGGCCCGCGCTCCAGCACCTTCTACATCCCGGCCCAGGTCCGGGTTTACGGCGGCTTCAACGCCACCGAGTCGCTCCGCAACCAACGCAACGTCGTGGCCAACGTCACCACCCTCTCGGGCGACCTCGACAGCGACGACAACCTCGCCAGCTTCAACGACAACTCCTACCACGTCGTCACCTTCGGCACCGGCCTCGGCGCGGTCCTCGACGGTTTCACCATCCTCGGCGGCAACGCCAACGGCGTCGCCATCGGTGATCAGCGCGGCGGCGGCGTGCTCGCCCAGGCCGGCAACCCGATCCTCGCCAAGTGCCGTGTCATCCAGAACTTCGCCCAGAACTCCGGCGGCGGCATCTACGCCGACGCCTCAGGCCTCCGCGCCGTCAACACCCTCTTCCTCCTCAACGCCAGCCCGCTCAACGGCGGCGCGGTCGCAGCCTCCGGCGGCACGCCCAGCTTCATGAACTGCATCTTCAACAACAACCTCAGCTACGGCGGCGACGGCGCCGCCTTCCACGGCACCGGCTCCGCCGTCACCGTCATCAACTCCACCTTCTACAACAACCAGTCCGCCGCCAGCGTCACGGGCGGCATCCGAATCGTCGGCGGCTCGATGAACGTCGTGAACACCATCCTGTGGAACAACGTTGATTCCACCGGCGTGACCATGGCCGCCCAGCTCTCGGCCTCGGGCGGCACCATCAGCGCCACCTACTCGCTCATCAAGAACCTCGGCGCCCCGCTGCTGGGCTTCGGCAACATCTCTTCCGCCCCGCTGTTCCGCGACGACAACGGCCCCGACAACGTGGTCGGCACCCTCGACGACGACTTCCGCCTCTTCCCGATCTCCCCCGGCGTCGACGCCGGCAACAACTCCGCCGTCCCGAGCGACTTCGCCGACCTCGACCAAGACAGCATCACCGCCGAGGTCACCCCCTACGACTACAAGAACTTCACCCGCTTCCTGGACGTTCCCTTCACGGTTGACTCCGGTCTCGGGACCGCCCCCATCGTCGACATGGGCGCCCACGAGAACACGCCCTGCGTCAGCGACCTCAACAACGACGGCATCGTCGGCACCAACGACCTCGTCATCCTGCTCGGCCAGTTCGGCCAGTTCGTCCCGCCGGGCACCGGCGGCGACATCAACGGTGACGGCTTTGTGAACACCATCGACCTCACCATCCTGCTGGGTGACTTCGGCTGCCACCCGTAACCCGTCGCCCGGCCGCGACTCGTGACCGATCCCCCCGGCGGGAGCCCCAGGCTCCCGCCGGTTTTCTTTCCCCGTTGACCAATCCCCCGCCTGTCCGCCGATGATGTCCCCGCCGTGACCCCGTTCTTCCTCCGCCATCTCCGCTGGCCGTGGCTGATCTTCACCCTGCCGCCGTGCCTGCTCTGGGCCAGGTCGTTCCCCTACGCGGGCCTGCCGCTGGTGATATTCCATTGCACGACGACGCTGCTGCACGGCGTTCTGCACGACCTCGACGCCCAGCGCCGCAGAGCCGAGCCGCGCCTCCTGGTGCTCGGGCCGCGGCTTCGACTGGAGCCGGCGCACCTGGCGCCGCGGGCCGGGTTCCTGCTGGCCTTGTCCGCCGGGGCGGTCGGGCTGCTGGTGGTGACCGATTACCAGATCGCCGTCGTGGCAGCCGCCGCCCTGCTGCTGCTTCTCGCCGGCCACCGGGTCAAGCACCGGCTTGGTCGCTGGCGGGCGCGGCTTACGGAGGTCCTCTTGCCGGTATTCGCGCTGGTCTTGCCGGTCCTGGCACTGGCCTTCGTCGCCGAGCGGAACGAGCTGGCCGCGATGGCCGCCCGCGCGGTCCCCGGCACCGAGGGCGAGCCGCAGCAGCTCCCGGAGCTGATTTCCGCAGCACGCCAGACCGCCACGATCCTGTGGGGGGTTGTGATGGGCGTCTTCATTCTGATGTGCGAAACGCGCGACGCGCCCTTCGACCGTACCGAGCGCCTGCTGACCACACCGACCGTCTTGGGCGAACGCCCGGCCGGCGCGGCCGTGGTGCTGTGGACCGCGCTGGCCATGCTCGTGAGCGCCTACGGCACCGGGCACCGCATGTGGGGCTGGCTGGTGGCCGGGTTCATCGGCGTCGGCGCCATGCTGGCGGCGAACCTCCTCGGGGCCTCGCGGCCCAGATACGCTGCCCTGGCCTGGACGGTCGCGAGTGCCGCGGCGGGCGTGGCGCTGGTGGGCCGACTCTAAGCCCTCGCGAGCCGCCCGTCAGGTTGCCTCGAAGAACCGTCGTGTCGTGCCGCCGTCGCCCACCTTGGCGCCGATCTGCGACCCGCAGCGCGGGCAGGTCCCGGCGTACCGCTCGCCGCCGGGCAGCAGGTACATCCGTCCGTACACATGGCAGCAGCGGAACCACACCCCAAGCCACTTGCGCTCGCCCGTCGCCTGCCCATCGGTTGCAGGCGCGCCGGCCGCGGACGCCTGCGCCAGGCAGGCGATGTCCACGATGTCACGCGGATCAGTCACCGCTTCCATATCGGCGCGACAACGGGAGGCACTTGTGTATCCCTTTCAGTCGGGCGGCCGGGTCCGTGAATCCGGGCGATTGAGATCAAGCGCAGGCCGCCTCGGCCTCGCGGGCCAGCCGGTGCGCCGCAGCCACCAGCTCCGCCGCCTCGGTCTCGGCCCCCGCCTCCAGCCCGAGCTGCCGCAAGAGGGGCACGTTGACGGACACGTTCCACCGGCCCGCCCTGACGGTCGCCTCGGCCAGCACCGCCGCGATCCCCAGGTCGCTCCGCAACTGGCGGTTCGTGATAGGCGCCAGCCGGCCAAAGAGTCGAAGCAGGTCGCACCCGGCGGCCATGACGGCCAGCGGCGCCTGGGTGGCCGCGGCAGCCGCCTGGGGCAACTCCTCAACTCGACGGGCGTCACCCTCCGGGAGTTTCAGAAGCTCGTTCACCGCCCCGTAGGCCCGCTCGTCCTCCTCGACAAGCTCAAGCATCAGCCCGCGCGCCCGGGCGAGCACCGCCACCGCCTCGGTCAGTTTGGACTGATGCTCGCTGAGCGACTTCTTGCCGACCGAATAGGCGACGACCATGCCGGCGAGCGCCGCGGAGAGCGCCCCCACCGCCGCCGCGACCGCGCCGCCCCCGGGAGTGGGGGTCTTCGAGGCCACCGAATCGAGAAACTCGCCGAGCGTCTGGTTCACGATCGCCATGCGCGGATCGTAGCAAACTCCACGGGTCGGTCGGCCCGGATGAAAGCAGTGCAAATGTCAGCGACGAAACGCGTCTCAACACCCAAAAGCGCCGAGCAGGATGAGCAGGTCGGGAGTGCCCACCACGCCGTCGCCATTCAAGTCGCCCCCCGTGTTGGCCGGGACGCCGGCGCCGAAGTTGCCCAGCAGGATCAGGAGGTCGTTGGTGTTGGTGTGCCCGTCGCCGTTGATGTCGCCGGCGCAGGGCGGCGGGGGCGGCGCCCACGGCTGGATGCTGGTCGGCGTGCTGCCGGTCGAGTCGACGATGGTGCCGTTCTCCGTGAGTGATCCGTTGGCCCCGACCGTGAACGACCGCAGCCCGCGGACGCCGTCGTTGATCGTGTCACGGTCGGTCACAAACATCTGGGCTCCCTGGACAGCCAGCTCGCCCAGGCTGCCCTGGAAGCCAATGTCGTAGTTGAAACCGGTGTCGGCGAGGGAGCCGGTGCCCTGATCGATCGCGAGCACGCGAATCGTCGCGTCGGTCCCGTGGGCCACCAGGGCGTAGAGATTGTCGCTGCTGACCACCACCTGCTTGGGCGAAGCGCCCGGAGACGTGAAGGGCGAGCCGGGCACCAGCGCGATCGCGCCCGTCACAGGGTTGATCGAGAAGCTCGTGACGTTCGTGCCCGTGCCGGAGATCCCGCCGCCACCGAACGCCCGGGTGCCGTCGGGCGACACGCCGACGCCGAGCGAGTAGGTGGACGCCGTCGCCGAACCGACCTGCGTGATCACGCCCGTAGCCGCGTTCAGCTCGAATACCCGCACGCTGCGGCCGGTTGACTCCTGCGTCACGATGAACCGTCGCGAAGGATGGATCGCCAGCGTGGAGGTGAACCCGCCCGTGGGCTTGATGTCGGTCAGGACCAGCGTGTTGAGCGCGTCGCTGTAGCGGTAGATGAGCAGGTTTCCTGTGCCGGTCTGAAGCACGGCGAGGTACTGATTGTCAACCCATTCCCCGTCGAGTGGCGCATCGGGGGTGGTGAACAGCCCCGACCCTGGCCCCGCCGGCGGCGAGAGCGTGCCGTCGGCGTTCACCTTGAGCATGGTGATGCGCTCAAAAGTTGTGCTTTCCGTGGCGTGGATGGCGGCGAGGAATCGGCCGTCGGGCCGCAGTGCGACCGCCGCGACGTTTGACCCCGGCTCGGGGATCGAAGTGCTCGGGCGCGAGCCCGTGATGTACTTGGCCACGAAGCTCACCGAGTTATCGGCGTTCACCCGGTAGGTCGTCACCGAGCCCTCCAGGTTGCCGTTGTTGCCCACGAACACCGCACGGAACGACGCCTGGCCCAACGCCGGCAAAGCGGCTCCGGCGGCGAACAGGATCGGCAAAGCGGCACGGGATGTCTTCATGGCGACGCATCTCCAGAATGGGCCCCACCCCGGCGACTGGTACTTGGATCCGTGAAGCGTACCTCCGGCGGCCGGGGAATCCAATGGAAATTCGCCGAACCCGCTTCTCACCAAGAGAGCCTTGCGGGGCTCCGCGGGTCGAAAAACGGGCGCGGCGCAGGCTCCAAGGCGAATTCTGGCCGTTTTTCCCTTGAATCCCGCCCCGTGACCTGTACGCTGTATCTACGCACAGTGAGCCCCGGCCCCCAGTGGGGGTAGGGCGAGGAGTTCGCCATGAGACCGATCTTTGCCGTCGTCGCCGTTGTTGCCTTGTCAGCCGCTTCCGCCGAGGCCCGGAACCTCACCGGGTTCGACGATCTCGCGAACGGCACGCAGGTCACCGATCAGTACCGCGGCATCGGCGTGGTGTTCAGCGGGCCGCTTTTCGTGGCCGGCCCCGGCGCGTTCACCAACGCCATCTCGCCGACCAACAGCGTGTACTTCTTCAACACCGAAGACGTTCACGCTCCCGCGAGCGTCGAGGCGCGGTTCGTCATCCCCGGCACCTTTACGCCGGCGGTGACCGACTTCGTGTGCTTCACGCCCACCGACGCGTCGCAGTTCAACACGCTGTACACCATGACGGCGTACGACGTCAACGACAACGTGATCGGGATCAATCAGACGATCGTCGAGTCCACCGGCGTGTACAACCCCGGTGAAGACCCGCCGGTCTTCATCTCGGTCCCCGGCATCGCCCGCGTGGTGCTGCACGGCTCGGTGTCCGAGGGCAACATGGTGATCGAGGGCGACGACTTCGTGTTCGACCCTCCGACACCCGCGCCCGGATCGGGTCTCGCGCTGCTGAGCGGCCTCGGCTTGGCGTCGTCCCGGCGCCGGCGCTCAACATGAGCACGTTGGCTGCGGGTCCGGCGTGCATCGTCACGCGATCAGCAGCTCGGCAATCTGCACCGCGTTCAGCGCCGCTCCCTTGCGGAGCTGGTCGCCGCACACGAACAGGTTGAACCCCTTGTGCCTGGCCTCGGGCCCGGAGCCGAAGGTCTCCTGGCTCTCGTCGGGCCGGATTCGCCCGACCAAAACCGCGTCTTTTCCCGACGCTTTCAGGGGAGTCGGGAAAGCATTGGCGGCGCGGTCATCCAGAATCTCCAGGCCGGGCGCTCCCGTCAGCGCCCCGCGCACCTGGCGCTCGGTCGCGGGCTCTTTCAGCGTCACGTTGATCGACTCGGCGTGGGCCCGCATGACCGGCACGCGGATGCACGTCGCCGTGATCCGCACGTTCGGGTCGTTCCATATCTTGCGCGATTCGTCCACCATCTTCTGCTCTTCGAGGTTCCGCCCCGTCGCCGGGTCGAGCGCCGAGTTGTGGCTGAAGAGGTTGAAGGCGTACGGCTCCTTGAAGATCACGGGACGCGCCGGGCGCCCGGCGAGCACGTCGGCGGCCTGGTCGCGCAGCTCCTGCATCGCCGCGGCCCCGGCGCCGCTTGCGGCCTGGTAGGTGCTGACGACGACCCGCTCAACACCGAACGATTTCCGCAAGGGATTCACCGCAACGAGCATGATGATGGTCGAGCAGTTGGGGTTGGCGATGATCCCCGCGACCGGGGTCGCGCCCGGGCGGTGAAGCGATCGCACCGCCTCCGGGTTCACCTCGGGCACCACCAGCGGGATCGACGGGTCCATGCGGAACGCCGACGAGTTGTCCACCACCAGCGCCCCGGCCTTCACCGCGACGGGCCCGAACTGCTTGGAGGGCCCGGACCCCGCCGAGAACAGCGCGACCCCGACACCCTCGAAGGAGCGTTCGCCCAGCGCCTCGACGCGCAGCGACTGACCCGCGAACGGCAGCGACGACCCGGCCGACCGTTCCGAGGCGAGAAGACGCACCCGCCTGTGCGGGAAACGCCGCTGCTCCAGCACGCTGAGAAACTCCCGACCCACCGCACCGGTGGCGCCGACAACCGCGATATCCATCAGGGGGCTCATGGGCAGGCTTTCGAAGGGTTCAGGGCCGCCGGGATCTCCAGCTACCCGGGAGGTTCGGGGGGGCAAAGAGTAGGCCCTCATCGACCCGCAATCGTTACCGCCGCAGCCCCACGGCGTTTTCGGACGCCCCAGATTGGCCGATTCCCCTCAGAAGCGTCGAATTGGTGCTTGTTCGGGGCCGTCGCTGGGGTAGAGTCTCTCAAGCAGGCTCTGGCTGGCGTCCCGCCGGCACGGACCGAGGGAGATGGAAATGCGCTCGTTGATCCAAGTTGCCGCCGTATCCGTCTGGGCGTTCGCGCCCGTGTGCCTCGCCGGTCCCGCGGTCGATGAACCGCCGGGGGGCGCGGGGAATCGACTCTCGACGGCGTTCGCGCCGATCGGGGTCGGCTCGATCCAGCAGATCCACGGCAACCTGACCGGCTCGTTCGGTCGCGGCGTGGACCATCCGGATTACGAGGACGCCTTCCTCGTCAACATCAGCGACCCTTCCACCTTCAGCGCACAGACCTACTCAGGGCTGACGCCGAACCCCCTTGGGCGCTCTCTCACCGGATTCGACACGACGCTGTGGCTCTTTGACATGAACGAGCACGCGCTCCTGGCCAACCAGGACCGCCCCGGCGGCGACCGCTCGTCATTTCTGCCCAACGCCGCCGACGATGGCTCCGGACAAACAATCCCCGGCCCCGGCTGCTACATGATCGTGGTCAGCATCTCCGGACGGATGCCCCTGAGCGCGGTGGCCTCGCCGATGTTCTCCTTCGGCTCGCCCACCGAGGTCTCCGGTCCCGACGGCGCCGGAGGCGGCAGCCCGCTCGAAACCTGGGAGGGTCTCCCGGGCGCCGGCGGTGAGTACTTCATCTATCTGTCGGGCGTCGAGTTCTGCCCGGCTCCGGGTCCGGGCGCCGTGCTCGGGATCGCCGGTGCAGTGCTGGCTGCTCGGCGCCGCCGATAGCCCGTACTCGTTCACAGCACTCCCATTGCAGCCGGAAAAGAAAGCGGGCCGCCCGGTCACGGCGGCCCGCTGTGCGATTCGCTTAATCGTCAGCATTACCTAGCGGCGGCGTCGGACGCCGGCGAGGGCAACCAGCGCCAGAGTCGAGGCGGCCCCGGGGGCAGGAATGTTGATGATCGCTTCGATGGCGGCGCCACCGGCGATGGGCGTGATGGAAGCGTTGACCCACACGCCGCCGCTGTCGGCGAGGTCCAGGCCCGGCGCGATCGTCGCCGAGGCCGTGAAATCCGTGAGCGTGTAGTCAGGGATCGTGTCCCCGTCGGTGTCAAGCAGGTCACCGGTGCGGAGCATCAACTGGGCGCTCAGGAGGTCGTCGCCTGCGCCGAGGAAGAGCCCCTCGCCGCCGGCGGCCAGGTCCCAGATCATGGCGATCTGGTTGTTGTTGTTGATGCTGACCATGTCCACGGTGGCGCCGAGGGTCAGGCCGGCCAGCACCTGCCCCTGACGCACGGCGATGCCGCTGTTGAAGGTCACGAAGTCGTCGGCGGCGGAGCTGTCGTCACCGATGATGGTGTAGTTGCCCGAGTTGTTGATTCCCACGAAGCGCCAGTTCTGCCAGTTGGCGCCGAAGCCGGTGGGGTCCCCCTCACGGGCGACGATGACGCCGTCAACCACGATCGCGGTGTCGGACGTCGTGGGGACGCCAGAGAGGGTCACGTTGTTGACCCAGTGGGTCGCGTTGTCATTGATGTCGTAGGCAAAGCCGATGCCCTGCGCGGCCACGGCCACGCCCGAGACCACGTCGCCGCCCTTCAGGACGGAGGTCACCGAGCCGGGGTTGGTCGGGTCGGCCTTGACGAGCGCCCGCCCGACGGTGCTGCCGCCGGCGGTGCCGGTCCATCCGGCGACCCACCACGCGGTGCCGTTGGCGCTCATGCGCGTCCGGCTGTTGAAGCTGGAAAACTGGCCGTTCGGCGGGAAGAGGTCGCCCGCGGCCAGGAGCTTGCCGATGTGCGTGTAGGCCGAGTCGCTGCCGTTGAACGACGGGCTGTAGTTGAACCCGGCGGCATCGCTGATGCCCATGGTGTCTTCGCTGCCGGTGAGCGTGTCGGGGGCGGCGGCGCTTGAGTTCCAGAGCTCGCCGTTGCCGTAATAGATCGAACGCGTCCCGTCGTTCATGATCATCACAAAGCCGACCTGCCCCTGTGAGTTGGTGAAGGGCTGGCCAACCCCGGTGACCGTCCTCGCGCCGAAGGTATCGCCGATTTTCGCGGCGACGTTGACGGAAATCGCGCGGGCAGACCCGCACGCGGCGACAAGCATCGCGGCAACGCAAACAAAACGACAGTTCTTCATGACGATTTCCTCCCAATGTCAGTGCTGCGCCGGTTTCCTGAGCCGACGAGCGTCGGAACGAACACTCACGCCAAGCGTACCACCCGAGGGAGCACGCACCAAGTGCAATCTTGTGCGCGTTGTACGAACAAAACCAGAAAATCACTGTCGTTTCTACCCCCTCCCGACCAATCGGTAGACTCGCTCCCGAAGCCTGCAAGCACTGGAATACCCAATGCCTTTGAAGATGAACCTGGCCGATCTCGTCAAGGACGCCCTGAAGCGGGTTCCCGAGCTCGACCCCGACGAGCTGGCCGCCATGATGGACGCCCGCGAGCACCCGCGCCCGGTGGTCATCGACATCCGTGAGCCGGACGAGCGAGCCCGCGGGTACATCCCGGGGTCCGCGTTCATCCCCCGGGGCGTACTCGAACGCGACATCGAAAAGTCCGCCTTCGGGCACACGGTCTCGGATCAGGAGCTTGAGACCCCCATCGTGCTCTACTGCGCCAGCGGAAACCGCTCCGCCCTGGCCGGGGACATGCTGAAGAAGATGGGATTCGCCAAGGTGTACTCGCTGGAGGGCGGTTTCAAGGCCTGGGGCGATACCGCCAAGCCGGTTGCGCACGATCGCGCGGGCTGAGCCGCGTCGGGCCGCGCTACGACACGATCGCGCCCGGCGCGATCTCACGCTCTGTCGCGAGGATCACCACGTTGCGTTTGAGATTCGGGTCGGTCGCGGCGGCGTCCTTGGGCACATCGCTCGCGGCCAGCAGCATGCCACGCGATTCTTCGCCGCGGATCACGCGTGGAGCGAGGTTGGCCACGATCACGATCGACCGGCCCACAAGCTGCTCGGGGGCGTAGTGCTCGCGGATGCCAGCGCAGATCTGCCTGGGCGTGCCGGAGCCATCGTCGAGCTGCAGCTTCCACAGCTTGTCGGCGTTCGGGTGCGGATCGCAGGACAGCACCTTGGCGATGCGGAGGTCGACCTTGGCGAACTCATCGAACGTGATCTGGGGTTTGGGTTCTGGCATGGGTGTTCCGGGCAAAGGGCGACCAGTTTAGCGTCGCGGCCCCCGAGGCGAGGACCGCGGGGTCAAATGAGGCCACGGGTCTATGATCCCGACCCCCATGCCCGCCAAGCCACGCCAAAACCCGGCGAGAACCGCCCAGGCGCCGGACGCCGTCCGCACGGTCTCGTTCGTCAGCCTCGGCTGCCCGAAAAACCTCGTCGATTCGGAGAAGATGCTCGGCCTGCTGGCCCAGGACGGCCTGGACATCGTCTCCCACGACCCAGAGACGGAACTGGACCCCGCCGACGCCATCGTCGTCAACACCTGCGGCTTTCTCGAGGCCTCCAAGGACGAATCGCTCGGCGTGATCAAGGACGCCATACGCCTGAAGGAGCAGGGCAAGGTCAAGCGCGTGGTGGTCGCGGGCTGCCTGGTGCAGCGTCACCGGGCCAAGATGCTCGATTGGGCGCCCGGCATCGACGCCATGATCGGCGTGTTCGACCGCGATCATATCGTTCACGCCGTCCGTGGGAAGACCGATGCCGGCGAGCGGGAAAGTATCGCTCCAAGCCCGGACCAGCCGCGATACTGGATCGCCGGCAACGCCCTCGCCGCCGCCGGCGAACGCGGCCTGAACGTCACCGGCCTGACCGTCAACGGCAAGGACGGCAAGGGTATCGGCTATTTCGAAGACGACTCGGCGCGTCTCCGCCTCACGCCGCGCCACTACGCGTACCTCCGCGTCAGCGAGGGCTGCAACCAGAACTGCGCCTTCTGCACCATCCCGTCCATCCGCGGCAAGATGCGCTCCAAGCCCCTGGACAGAATCGCCGCCGAGGCCCGCGAGCTGATCGAAGACGGGGCGTTCGAGCTCAACCTCATCGGGCAGGACACCACCAGCTACGGCGACGACATCGGCTTCGGCTTCAACTTCGACAAGAAAAAGGGTGGCGGCCTGCCCGCGCTGCTGCGGAGCATCAACGACACCGTCCAATCCAACGCGGGTAAGGGCTGGGTGCGCCTCATGTACGCCTACCCCACCACCTTCAACGACGACATGATCCGCGCCATCGCGGAGCTGCCGCACGTCGTCAAGTACATCGACATCCCGCTGCAGCACGCCAGTGACCGCATCCTCAAGTCGATGCGCCGAAACGTAACTTCGGGGCACCAGCGCGACCTCCTGCACAAGCTCCGCGAGATGGTCCCCGGCATGGCCATCCGCACCACGTTCATCACCGGTTTCCCCGGCGAGACCGACGCCGACCACGAGGCGCTGATGGACTTCGTGGACGAGATGGCTTTCGAGGCCATGGGCGTCTTCGAGTATTCGCCCGAGCCGGGCACACCCGCGGGCACGATGGAGCAGGACGCGTCGCTCGCCGTGCCCGCGGAGGTGAAGGCCCGCCGGAAAACCGAGCTGATGGAGCTTCAGCAGGGCATCGCCTTCGAGCAGTCCAAGTTTCTCGCGTCGCAGTTCGACCCCGCCCGGCCCTCCGAGACCGGCGTGCAGTTCGACGTGCTCATCGACAAGCCGATGAAGGCCACGCTCCGTGACACCGCCGGAGCGTCCGCGGCCTACGGCGGCAAGGGTTCTCTCTACAAAGGCCGCGCGTACTTCCAGGCGCCGGACATCGACAGCGTGACCTACGTCACCAGCCGCGAGAAGCTCGCCCCGGGCGAGCTGGTTCGTTGCACGGTGGTGGACGCCGACGGGTACGACCTCGTGGCGCGCCCGGTGGCCGAGCTTGATTCACGCGTGAGTCTCGCCGTCATCCGCTGACCGCCGCGCCCTACCCCCGCCGCTCGCCCACGACCACCAGGTCATGGTCTGTGATCGTCACCCGTGCCGGTTCGCGTTCCATCTCAAACACCACCCGAACCGCCGGCGCCCCCGCCGGGTGGAATGCGCCGTCGGCCTGCTTGAACAGCCGCCTGGCGTTACCGCCCGCCCGCTTGATCGTCACGCCCCCCATCCCCTCGCCCACCTCCAGGCGATCGCGCTCGCCGGGGCCGAACACGAACACCCCGCTCAACCGCTTCTTCTCGTCGGCGCTCACCGCTCCGTCTATGTACCTCGGGTTGGCGTCGCCCAACGATTCCAGATACGCCGCCACCTCCTTGGCCTGGTCCCCTCCCGCGCGGGCGTGGCTCAGCAGCGAGATCCCGTGCGGCCCCGGGAGCGACCGGTACGCCGGGTACGCCTCGCACATCGACTTCACCACGCCCAGGTTCCCCAGCATCGCGAAGGTGAAGATGTCCGGGCGCGCCCCCTTGCTGATCAGGTACTCGGCGATCTCGCGCCGCCCGGTGTGAGACGCCGCCCCGAGCGCCGTCTCCCAATCGCCGAACCCCCAGTCGTAGGCAGCCTTGGCCAGGGCGGGCCGCGGCTCGACCAGCACTCGAACACCATCGAGATCGCGGTGCGAGAGACCGACCACCTTTTCGACCAGCGCGGGGTCCTGCTGAGGGAACCAGTCAGGAACACCCGCGGCTCCCGGGGCCGAACCGACCGGATTTTCGTCGGAGGCCCGAGACATCACGGCGAGGCCGGCGACGCCCGCCGGGATGGCGAACGTGAATGCTCGGCGGCTAAGTCGGTCGATCATGGCGTGCCTCATCGTCGTGGTTGAACTGGAGCCTCGCCTGATCTACCGCCCGAATTCTGCCCCGTTGCGACTGAATCGTCAGTCGATGCCAACGCTGGCCAATCTGAGCAGACTTGTGATAGTCACGCCGCCGCATTCATCCGTTGCGACCACTCACCGGCAACGAGCGGGGGTACCGAAGGCGGACGCGCCCCCTGATCGCCCCCTTGTGCCTCTATCGGGCGCACGCCGCTCCGCGTGTACTCTTGCCGCCAACATTGCCACCCGCTCGCTTGGGTGGTCGGCGACTCACGGTCCAATCCCACGGAGACCTCCATGAACCGACTGCCCGCCTTCTGGGGCGTCCTGCTGGCCGGAGCGACCATCGGCGTCCACATGCTCCTCGGGCGTGAGGCCAGTGTGCTGATCGCCTCGCTGCTGATCGCCATGATCGGGGCGGTTTACGCCGGGTTTGCCGTCAGCGAGAGCCGGGCCAGCGCGATCATTATCGAGTCCATCGGCGCGTTGGGGTTCGCCGCCGCGGGCCTCGGCGGCATGCTGGTGAGCCCGTGGTTCATTGTCGCCGCGCTGATCGGGCACGCTTGCTGGGACGCTTTCCACCACCTCCCCGGCAAGTGGGCCAAGCCGCCAAAGTGGTACATCCCGTATTGCGTGTGCTACGACGTGTGCGCCGGCATCGGCCTAGCCATCCTCTGGTTCGAACGCGGATTCCTGTCTCTATGAGTCGGGAAGCCCGCGCCCCGGCCACGCCGTGCTCGCATACCCTTGCCCATGCGCGACGGCCGCTTCAAGGTAGTGAGCGAATACAAGCCCACCGGCGACCAGCCCACGGCCATCGAATCGCTCGTGGCACGCCTCCGCTCCGGCGCCGATGCCGCCTGCCTTCTGGGCGCCACCGGCACCGGCAAGACCTTCACGATGGCCCACGTCATCGAGCGCCTGCAGCGCCCCACGCTCATCCTGAGCCACAACAAGACCCTGGCCGCGCAGCTCTACGAGGAGATGAAGGAACTGTTCCCGAACAACGCGGTCTCCTACTTCGTCAGCTACTACGACTACTACCAGCCCGAGGCGTACATCCCGCAGCGCGACATCTACATCGAGAAGGACTCGCAGCGCAACGACGACCTCGACCGCCTCCGGCTCGCCGCCACCAGCAGCGTGCTCTCGCGCCCCGACAGCATCGTCGTCGCCAGCGTGTCGTGCATCTTCGGCCTGGGCTCGCCCGAGGCGTACCAGGACCGCGTGTACACCCTCACGCGCGGGATGCAGCTTGACCGCCGGGCGTTCCTGCTCGCGCTCAACGACATGCAGTACAAGCGCTCGGAGATCGACTTCAAGCGCGCCACCTACCGCGTGCGCGGCGACGTGATCGAGCTGTGGCCCGCCTACGAGCAGCACGCCGTCCGCGTCGAGCTCTTCGGCGACGAGGTCGAGAGCCTCGCCCTCATCAACCCGCTGACGGGCGAACTGCTGGCCGAGGAGAAGATGTTTTTCGTCTTCCCGGCCGTCCACTACGTCCCGCCGCAGGACGAAAAACTCCGGATTATCGCCGACATCAAGCAGGAACTGGACACGCGCGTGATGCAGCTCCGCCAGGAAGGCAAGCTGCTGGAAGCCCAGCGCCTGCTCGCCCGCACCAAGTACGACCTCGAGATGATCGAGGAAGTCGGTTACTGCAACGGCATCGAGAACTACTCGCGGTTTTTCGACGGGCGCAAGCCCGGCGAGAAGCCCAACACCCTCCTCGACTACTTCCGCGTTGCGTCCAAGAACTGGCCCTCCGACGTGCCACCGACTTGTCCTCAAGTCGGTGCTCTTGTTCCCGACAACCAGGACGCACCGACCCGTGGAAGGGTCGGTGGCACGGATACCGACCTGGGCGACTGGCTCATGCTCATCGACGAAAGCCACGTCACCATGCCCCAGATCAGGGCCATGTACAACGGCGACCAGCAGCGCAAGCAGGTGCTCGTTGATCACGGCTTCCGCCTCCCCAGCGCCCTCGACAACCGCCCGCTCAAGTTCGAGGAGTTCGAAGCGTGCGTGCCCCGCCTCGTCTTCGTCAGCGCCACCCCCGGCCCGTACGAGCTCGAACGCACCAAGGGCGAGGTCGCCGAGCAGGTCATCCGACCCACCGGCCTGCTTGACCCCCAGGTGGTCGTCAAGCCCGCCGAGGGCCAGATCCCCGACCTGCTCGCCGAGTGCAAGGCCCGCACCGCCAAGGGCGACCGCGTCCTTATTACCGCCCTCACCAAACGCCTGTGCGAGCAGCTCACCAGCTACCTCGACGAGCACGGCGTCAAGGTCCGCTACCTTCACTCCGAAATCGAGACCCTCGACCGCCTGGAAATCCTCCGCGACCTGCGCGAGGGCGCCTTCGACGTGCTGGTTGGCGTCAACCTCTTGCGCGAAGGCCTGGACCTCCCCGAAGTGAGCCTGGTGTGCATCCTCGACGCCGACAAGGAAGGCTTCCTCCGCAGCCCTACGAGCCTGATCCAGACCATCGGCCGCGCCGCCCGAAACGTGGACGGGCGGGTGATCCTCTACGCCGACAAGATGACCCCCGCCATGCAGAGCGCCATCGGCGAGACCGAACGCCGCCGCGCCAAGCAGGAGGCGTACAACCGCGAGCACAACATCACACCCGAGACGATTAGGAAGGCCATTCGCCGCGGGATCGAGCAGGAGCTCAAGGCCCGCCAGACGGCCCGCGCCGCGATGAAGGACGCCGAGCCCGAGTTCACCGCCGACGAGCTGCTGATGCAGTTGAACGACGAGATGGTCGAGGCGGCCCAGAGTCTGGAGTTCGAGAAGGCCGCGGCGCTGCGCGATCAGATGAAGGCGATCAAGGACGGCGCGGTCATCAGCGCCGGGGAAAGGATCAAGCGGTCAGACCTGGAAGGCGGCGCCGGCCCGGCGGCGGCCGCGGCCAAACGCCGCAAGCCGGGGGCGGCGGGGACGGTATCGGGGAAGCGAGGGCGAGGCGGTACGCGCCGGTCCTAGTTCACGATTGCTACACACCGAAGTTTCCCAGCAGAGTCAGCAAATCCGCCGTATTCACGACCCCATCCGCGTTGATGTCCCCCGTCCCCAACGTTCCGGGTGGCACGGCCTGACCGAAGTGCCCCAGCAACAGCAGCAGGTCGGCGGTGGTGACGTGTCCGTCGACATTCAGGTCGCCGGGGTACGGCGCAGGCACCGCGATCACCAGTCGCGGCCCGCGGCCCGCACCGGCTTCCTTGCTGTCGCAGCGCGAGGGCGCTCCGCCGGTCAACGCGTAGCTCACCACGCCGTCGGCGTCGGCGGCAAGGTCCGCACCCACGGACGCGGCCAGTGTCGAGTCCGTGCTGTTGGGGATCTGCGCCACGACGGGGCCGATCGCCGGGGCGCCGGCGAACGTGATGCCGCTCTCGGTCCACGACACCGAGTCCACCCGGCGCAGAATGCCGCCCGCGCCCTGCTCCTGCACCGCGCGCGTGCTCAGCTTGGCCAGCACAAAGGGACGCGCCGCGGAGGCGTTGAAACGAAAATACGCGTTTTTCACCGGGTTCGCGCCGCCGTCCCACTGAAGGTCCGCGGTTGCACCGAAGTTCGTGCTCGGCGCCGAGGCCGACACGCTGGCGTCGGCCTCGGCGTCGAGCGTGACGAGGTTGAGCCCGGGTGAAGCCGCGTGCTTCCACCAACTCGCGGCGCTTGGCTCGCTGTACAGGAACGACGCGATCATCCCGCCCACCTTCGCCTCGGCCAGCGGGTTGGGGTGGGTGCCGTCGCTCTGGAACTCGTTGCTCGCCCACATCAGCCCATCGGAACGCGGGCTTAGCCCGTCGGCCCACAGGTACGGCCCCCACAGTAGCAGGGGCGACTTCACTACGCCGGCATTGGGATCCCAGTTCAGGTTCGGGTCGCCGTTGATCTGGTTCTCGATGAACCACTTCACCGCGAAGCCGCTCTCGTAGGCGAATGGCTCGGGGTTCAGCGTAGTCGTCGCGTAGCCGCCGTAGATGCGTGACGAGTTGTAGCACAGCTTGATGTTCGGGAACTTGGCGACCAGGTTGTTGGCGATCTGCGTGAACTCGGTCACGAGCGTCTGTGCGTGGGCCGGAAAGGCCGCCGATGGATTAGCATCTGCTTCCTTCATCCACGCCACCTGCACTTGCGCGGGCGTGACACCCATAGCGGTCAATCGCTGGTTCACGACCGTCCAGTATTGCGCGTTTGGATTCGAGATCGCCGCCGCCGTCTGGCCACCGACCGCCGTGTTGAGGATCACCACGCGCGGGTTGCGGTAGGCGCTGGGGTCCTCGGCACGCTCAAAGCTGGCGAACTCCTGGGTCGTATTCGACATCCCGATGGCGATGAAGACGATCAGCCCGTTCGCCGGGTCGGGCGTGCCGTCGGCCCTGCGAGGCACGACCTGCGAGGCCTGTGCCAGCGCTGCGCTGGCGTGCGCCGCGGGCGGTACATTCACCCCACCGGGGTACAGCCCGCCCTGGAACCCCTGATAGGTCCCGACGCCGAGATCGTTGAGCGGGAGCGGTCGGGCCAATGCTCCCGTCGCCAAGACCGTTGCCGCCAGCACGCACGCAAGCCTGTTCATCGCGCACCAAACCTTTCCCCGAGCCGGCGGCCTCGGTGCGAGCACCCCATTATGCGCCAACCGGCCCCGCTCGGGCCAGAGAATTTCCAGTCGGTGCCTGGATTTTCGCTTCCCAAGCCGCGTTGATGCCGCCGTGCTCGCCCCCTACGGTCCCGCAATGAAAGCCGAAACCCTCCTCGCCGAACTGAACCGCCTCCGCAAGGACATCGACGAAGACCCGTCCGACATCGAGTGGCTCGCGCTGCACCACGCCTTCTGCTTCATCTCGTACAAGATGGGCGAGTTCCAGAAGTACGTGGAGCAGCAGGAGGCTGAGGGCGCGTTCGAGCATTTCGCCGGATAGACCGCGACGACTCGCCCCTAATCCATTCGCCGCGGCGTTCATCGGTAGTCCCTGCGCAGCATGCAGCCGTGAACGCTGTTTGGACCCCGGACGGCCGGCATGCCCGCTGTGCCAGACACCGCCGCCGACCTCCGCCCTACCCCACCTCATCGGGCAGTTCGGACATCCCCACCGTCAGGTCGCGCGGCCCGTTCTCGGTCACCAAGACGTCGGCTTCATAGTGCACGCTCACGCTGCGGTCGGCGGTGAGGATCGGCCAGGGGCTTTTGTCGAACGAGAACTGCTGCCCGGTGGTGAGCGAAATCATCGGCTCCACCGCCACGAGATTCCCCGGCTGAATCCGCTCGTAGGCGTCGGGCCAGTTGTTGTCGGAGGCCGGCAGTACGTTCGAGACAAACGGCGGCCCGTGCAGCTTCTTGAACCCGATGCCGTGCCCGCCGAGCCCGCGGGTCAGCTTGAAACCGCACTCCTTCTCGACGTACGGCTCGACGGCCCTGGCCCAGTCGATCCACATCCCCCCGGGCTTGAGCGTCGGGATGCCGCGCCGCAGGGCCTCTTTTCCGCACTGCATCAGCTTGCGGTTCTGTTCGCCCGGTGGCCCGATCGAGTACGTCCACCCCGCGTCGCCCACCCAGCCCTTGTAGAACACGCCCACGTCGAGCTTGAGCAGGTCGCCCTCCTTGAGCTTGTGCGGGTAGAACATCGGCGTGCCGTGCACGATGCACTCGTTGACCGACAGGCAGGTGTGCGCAGGGAAGGGCGGCATCTTGCCGTGCTTGTAGTGCAGGAAGCACGACTTGCACCCGGCGGCGTCGATGGCCCGCGCTGCCTCGGCGTCGATCTGCGCCAGCGTCATCCCTTCCCGCACGAACTTGGAGAGGTGCCGATGGATATCCACCACCCGCTGGGCGGCGGTGAAGGCCAGGTCGGCGTCGGCGGGGGAGATGCGGGGCGGGCGGGACATCCTGTGATCACGGTTTTCTCGGGCGAGGCCTGGCGCGGCCAAGCCCCCATGGTACCCCCCGGAGAGCCACCACTCGACGCGAGCCAATGACCGTTTGCGACTCGAAGCACCGGTTTGCCCAACCCCGTCCGCCCCGGTACACTCCTCGGTTCAACTTCACACCATCGGGGTGTAGCGCAGCTTGGTTAGCGCGTTTGACTGGGGGTCAAAAGGTCGGCGGTTCGAATCCGCCCACCCCGACTTTGCGGCGTTCAGCCCGCCCACACAGGAGGCGGTGAAAAGGCGCGCCCCGACGGATTGCGTTGGCGCGGGTCCGCGCCCGGGCCGAACCAGCGTGAACTCGGAGGGCAGGGCGTGGCCAAGCCGCCTCAAAGCAACACCGAACCGACTGTTCGCCCCGCCGACGGGCTCACCTATGAACAGGCCATCGCCGAGCTCGAAGGCATCATCGACCGCATCGAATCGGGCGAGATCGGGCTTGAGGAATCGGTCAAGGCTTACGAGCGCGGCGTGGCCCTGCAGAACCACTGCAAGGCAATTCTGGCCCGGGCCGAGCAGCGTGTCAGCGAGCTGACGCCAGGCTCGGAACCGCCGGGCGCTTAATCCGAACTACGATTTTCAAAGGCTCCGCGATCACACAACCCGGCGACAGCCTCCCACGCTTCCCAGCGGTTCGGGAGGGCGCGCCGCCAGAAAGGACAGATGCCATGAATCGACTGACCATCCCCGCCGTGCTCGCCGCACTGGCGCTCGGCGCCATCGCCTGCGAGGAAAAGAAGGCCGAGCCCAAGTCGGCCGCCGACAAAATCAGCGGCGCCATCGGCGACGCGGCCAAGAAGGCCGGCGACGCCGCCAAGGACGCGGGCGCCAAGGCCAGCGAGGCCGCCAAGGGCGCGACTGCTTCGATGGGCGACCAGATGAACGAGTGGATGAAGGGCGGCGCCGCCAAGGTCGCCGACGGGTTCAACGCCAAGCTCGCCGAGTGGAAGCCCAAGGTGGATGAGTTGAAGGCCAAGGCCGGTTCGCTGCCCGAGGCGGTGAAGCCGCAGGCCGAGACGGCCGTCAAGGCCATCGAGGATCAGTGGAAGAGCGTCGAGGGCATGATCTCCAAACTCAAGTCCGCCTCCGCCGACCAGCTCAAGGGCCTGTCGGGCGACACGATGAGCGGCGTCGAGAAGCTCGGGAAAATGATCACCGACGCGGCGGGCAAGTACCTGAAGTAATCGGCTAAGACGGTGGATCCTGCCACGGCCTCGCCGTCCTCGGCGTGGCCGTGTTATTGCTTTGCTGCTTTAGCCGGTCGCACGGGCAGCCCGTGGCACCAGTTCCGGCGTTTTCAACGCGGGGCGGGGGTGATGTCCACCATCCGCAGCGATGCGAAGCGCGGCTTCCACTTCTCCAATGCCTCTTTGTGCTGGGGCGAGGAGAGGTAGGCGTCGTACCCGGCCTTGTCGTCAAAGTTCATAGAGATCGCCACGTCGAAATCGGTGATCGCGCTGGGGCGGTCGGCCCCGAAGCACATGCCGCAGTGCAGGTCGTGCACAGAGGAGATCGCCGTGAACCGGGCGTAGGTGTCCTGGATCAACTCGCTCGCCTGACCGGGGTCGTTGAGCTTGATCAGCACGAGGTGCCCGATCGAGCCGAGTCTCGGCAGCGTAACCGATGAGCCGCGCGTCCCGCCCGCGCAGCCGCACAAGGCTACGACAGAGCAAACACTCAAGACCAGAGCGACAACCGGGCGCCGATGGATGGTGAGCATCGCGCCAGTCTACCGCGCTGTGGCTCAGAGATACGTCGTGATGGTGTCAAAGGCCGCCCCGAGCGTGCCCTGCGCCGGCAGCGGCTCAAACTCACCGGTGTACAGGCAGTGCCGCACGTCCACGCCGTCCACCATGGCCACGCTGAGATTGCGGCACATGCGCAGGTCGAGCTGGCGGGTAGCACGGCTGTCGTGGGCGCTGACGGGCTTGCTCAGCAGGCGGACCGTCGGGCGGCACGGGGCCTCGGGGTGATTCGCCACCACCGCCGCCAGCGTGCCGTCGCTGAGATTCACCATTGAGCCGACCATGAACGGCGGCACCAGCCTCCGCAGGGCCTCCAGAATGACCGGGTCGAACCAGCCCTTGAACCGCTCGTCGCTCAGCGCGTGCAGCGCCAGCACCGTGGGCACCGGCTTCCCCTTGGGGCAGAGCAGGTGATCGAACACGTCCACGACCGCGACGATGCGCGCAAACACGTGGATGCGCGAGCCCGCCATCCCCCCCACTTCCTCTTTCGCCGCGCACTTGCGCCGCGGGAAGCCCGTGCCGTCGAAGCGCTGGTGATGGTTGAGCACGATGTTGGCCGCGACCGCCGAGACGTGCTGGTGCACCTCGTCGAAACCGGTCTGGCAGTGGGTCTGGTACTCCGGCCAGGCGGACTCAGGGTCGAGCACGTGCTTGGTGCGGAGCTCTTCGGGCATCGACACCTTTCCGACGTCGTGAAGCAGCGCCCCCATGCCGAGCTGGGCGGTGTTCTCCGCGACATCCGGCGGAAGCGAGCGGCGCTGCGACCGCAGGTAGCCCGTCAGGTGCGCCCCGATCAGCAGCGACAGATAGGTGCAGTTCGCCAGGTGCCCCGTCAGCGTCGGCCCGCACGCCGAGAGCTGGTCGGTCACCGGGTTGTGGTCCGGGCTGGAGACGATCTCGCCGAGCATCGAGTGCACCGACCGCCGGTAGTTCGTCACGTTCATCTTGACACTGACGCGGCGCTCCATCTCGTCCACCGAGCGGCTCATCACGCGGAGCAGGTCCATGTGCCCCATGTTGATGCGCGGCGCGGCCTGCTCGTCCAGCTCGTCCAGCCCCGGGAAGCTGATCCAGGCGTTCAGCACTCCGAACTCACGCAGGTGCAGGATCGCCTTGTTGTCGAGCGTGAAGCCGGTGGCCAGAAGGCACAGGTCGTCGCGGTCGGGGTGGAGCACGGGCTGAGCCAGCGTCATGCCCGCCCGGAGCGCATCGGTTGGAACTAGCAGCATTCGCGCGCGACCTCCCACGGGGCGCCCACGCTTGTTCGCCCCGAGAATTATCGGGGAACGCATCACGCCGGTTGACCCCCGACAGCCCGCCGACCGTGATCCAACCGGCACAGGGCGCACCGCCTGCGAGGGTCCGGGAACCCTCCCGTGTCTCGCCCCGGCTCGCCGCTGCATTACCATCCGCGCCATGCCCAAGCTTGCCCACGCCGACCAGTCCCTGCTCGACGCCGCCTACCAGCAGGCCCTCAAGAGCTACGACGAGGGCGGCATCCCCATCGGCTCGGCCCTGGGCCTGCCCGACGGCACCGTGCTGGCCGTGGGCCACAACATGCGAGTCCAGAGCGGCGACACCACCGCGCACGCCGAGGTCTCGTGCATCCGCAACGCCGGGCGCCGGCGCGACTGGCACAAGCTCGTCCTCGCGTCCACCCTCAGCCCTTGCATCATGTGCACCGGCACCGCGCTGCTGCACCGCATCCCCCGCGTCATCATCGGCGAGAACAAGACCTTTCTCGGCGGCGAAGACCTGATGGGCGAGCGCGGCATTGCCACCGTGGTGGTGCAGGACCCCCGCTGCATCAAGCTGATGCGCGAGTTCATCAAGAAGCGCGCGGACCTTTGGAACGAAGACATTGGAATCCCTCCACAGAAGCGGGCATAAGACGTGTTGCCCGGGTCTTCGTGGGTACCCAGTCGGTCCCCGCCGGCCCGGAGTCGCCTTGCGGCTCCAGCGCGGCGTTCCTTTGACCAGAGACGGTCGCTCGCTCACAACAAAAACGCGCATACACTTGGGCGTCCCCCGGAGGATTTGCCATGAAGCTGCCCCTGACCGTTGCGGCCCTGCTCGCCTCGACCGCTACCGTGCGCGCCGACCCATTCCAGGTCAACGTGTGCGACGCGGGCGTCGTGCCCGGCAGCATCGGCAACCCCGTCACGTGGACGCCGGCGCTGGGCTCGTTCCAGGACAGCCGTGGGTCATCGGGCGTCTTCCCTCCCGCCCCTGAGGGGCCGCTGACACCATCGGAGATGTACGACAACTATTTCTCCATGGACCCTGCGGGCCCGCCGCTCCCAGGTGACGGCAACCCAAACACCATCGGCGATGGCTACATCACCATCGTGTCGCTCGGCGCGGTCAACCCGGGCGCATCCGGCTCCACCACGACCATGTCCGGTTTCCGGGCCGGCATCGCCCAGGGCGTCTGGTTCTCAACCGCGTTCATCACCAGCGGCGACCAAGTGTCGATCCCCGACGGCACCTACACCGGCAACCTCACCGGGATTCAGCACATGTTTGTGCTCAACCTCACGCTGCGTCCCGGCGCGAGCCCGCCTACCACCAATGGGTTGGTTGTCAACATCCGCGACGGCGCGGACATCGACCAGCCCACCGCCAACGGCTCACTGGGCCCCCTCCGCTTCGGCCTCGCCAACGCCTCCAACAACGGCGGGCGCTGGCATCAGTCGTACTACCTCGACTACCTGACTCGCACCGTCTCCGGCATCAACGCCACATTCAACGGCGGCACCAGCTACGCGATCTACATCGTCGCCGTGCCCGAGCCCGGCGCCGGCGTCATCGGCGCATTCCTGACGATGCTGCTCGCCCCGCGCCGGCGTCCTCTCACCTGAGCGCGTCTCGGATCTTCCCCAGCACCTTTACCCGCTCCTGCGCCGTCGCCGCCTCGCTCGCCTTGAACTGCTTCCACAGCATCGGCAGGCTCAGGATCATCAGCGGCATGTACCACCACCACGTCGTCACATGGGCGCGGTACCACGCCCAGTAGATGTTGAGCATCTGGTCCGTCAGCCACATCCCCGGCTGGAAGCTGAGGACTGTGATGATGACCACGGTCGCCGGCAGCTTCCGCAGCAGGCGGCACTCGAACGTGATCACCGATCCGCCCGACGGCCCGGGTTGCACCGTGCCGATCAGCTCGCGGTCGTACGGCTCACCGAACACGCTCACGCGGAACTGCGCGGGCGTTGCGCCCGAGACCCGCTCGTACCCCGGCAGCTTGCCTCGCTTGGCCGAGCCGAGCAGCCGCTCCAGCACCGCGTCGGGCGCCAGGTCGGACGTGAGTACGTTCGACAGCAGGTCAGCGTCGGAAGGCTTCACGCCTGCGGGCTGGGCCGCCGGCCCGGCGGGAGTTGGGTCAAGGGTCATCGTCACGGTGTGGTTTCAGGGTAGGAATGGGCGCTGCGTCCGGATAACCGTCGAGCGTTCGGCAAAGCCGGCGCACCTGTCTCTGAATTCTCGGTGGAACAGCACGCCCACCCAAGCACCACGGTACCGGATATGCGAGACTCCTGGCGGCCTTCGGCCACGGACGCGCTGTCAGGGATGACCGGACAATCGATACCACCCGCGCCGGTGCGCCCAAACGCGCCGCCGCACCCCTATTCAGCGTTTCCCGCCGGGTTGACCCGACTCCGACCCCGCGCAGGCCGCACACTACTGGTACGAAGATGCGCCCTCCCTCGGACCATCCCGAGTTCAAGCCCATGCCGCCGCGCGCCCCGCGCGGCACCGGCCCCGCTGCGCCCGATCAGTTCGACGGCCACCTGACCGGCCACGGCACGCTCACCGATCCACACGCCACGGGCCACGGGACCCGCGGCGCGCGCGCAAACGGCCTGCGGCTGGTCCGCCACGAGCTGTCGCCCAACTCCGGCATCACCGCCCAGGAGCGGCGCGAGGCCGCCCAACGCACCAAGGCGATCATCAAGGAAAACAAGCGCTCGTCCGCCATCTCCGGCGCCGATGCACGCGGCATCATGGCCCAGCGCGTCGCGGAGCAACTCGACGGCGGGCGGGCGGCGATCCTCGCGCCCGAGCGCCGGCGTGCCCTGGTCTCCACCGCCGAGCGGCTCGGCCTGCGACCCTTCGACGCCAACCTCATCATCGCCGTCGTGCAGGACCGGTTCCGCCAGGGGCTCACCGGGCGCGCCGCGGCGGCGGGCGACGAACGCCTCGACCTCATCCCGCACCCCGAGCTGGTGCGCCGCCGTCGCGAGCGGCTGTGGAGCATCGTGCGGATGTCGCTCGCCAGCGTTGCGATCGCGGTGATCGGCGTTGTGTGGCTGATCAACTGGCTGACCGGCGCCTGATTCGGGCCGCCTCTCACGCCGCCGCGCGGAGCTGCATTTCCTGCGAGTACATCACGCAGCGCGACCGCCCGGCGCGCTTGCCGTGGTAGAGCGCCGCGTCGGCGAGCTGGCGCAGGTGCTCGGGCGACCTCGCCCGGTGGCGCCGGGCCATGGCCACGCCCATCGACATGGTGGGCCACGGAAGGCCCTTGCCCTCGGGGTGGCGCGAATACAGGTCGGCGATCCGCGAAGCGATCACAATCGCCTGCTCAGGCTTGATCGCCCTGAGCACCAGGAATAGCTCATCGCCCCCCGCCCGGGCCGCCAGGTCTCCGGCGCGGATCCCCGCCTCCATGATCTCGGCCGCCGCCTGCAGCGCCAGGTCACCCTTGTCGTGCCCGCACGTATCGTTGAGTCGCTTGAAGTGATCGAGGTCGATGGCGACCAGGGCGAACTCGGGGCCGCCATCGGCCATCGCCGAGTACGCCGCCCGCAGGAACTGGTCGAGCCCCCTGCGGTTCACCAGCCCCGTGAGCTCGTCCGTGGTGGATAGCCGCGCCAGCTGCGCGGTGTTGGCCCGTGTCTGCTGCTCGACGCGCGCGTCCATCTCGCGGCGCAGGCGGGCCGCCTCCAGCCGGTCGGCGTGCGCCGTCGCCAGGGCCGTGTGGACGGCGCGGGCGATCACCATCAGCTCGTGCTCGTCTTCGAGGCAGATCAGGTCGTCGAAGCCGGCGCTGCGATCAGACTTGGCCACGCGGTCGATCCGCGACGCCATCTCGGTCAGGTGGCGGGCCTGGGCCCGCGCTGGACGGAGGATCAGCAGCACCGCGAACAGCACCCCCACCACCACCCCCAGCGGCAACGCAAACAGCACGCTCGCCCGGAGCTGGTACCCCAGCGCATGACCGGTCAATACGCTCAGGCCAGTGGTCGCCGCCACACCCACGGTCAGCATGATCGCGCGTGACACCGGCGTGACCGACGGACGCAACCGTTCAACCGAGGGGCCGGGCCCCGCGCCACCAAATACGATGTCCGCGGCGCTGTCCGGGAACTCGGAACTTCTCTCGACGGCTGGTTCGGTCATCACCCAACTCCCCGCCGCCCGCACCCGGGACGCCCGTGCGCGTACGGCCCCCGTGAAGTCGGCGCGATCGGGTTGTGGATTGACGCCGAGCCGTTCTCGGACCGCTTATGGGCCCCGCCTGTGAGGCCTGGGGGAGTCGTGCCCGTGACGTCCACGACGGCCCATGGGGCCCCAGAGCGGTCTCACGTGGCCGAGGGGTGCCAGATGGTCTTCATCTCGACAGTCGGCTCGATCCACCACGGCGACTCGCACGCCCCGGAATCGAACCACTCGGCCGCGCCCACCTCACGGGTCACGACGCGCTTGATGTTGTTCGCCGACCCCAGGCGCAGGCGCTCGGCTTGAGCCGAAGGCATGTTGGCCGCCACAACGGCGTCGATGTCGCGGTGTTCGGCGATCTGGCCCACCAGCTCTTCGCGGCTGCCCGTGAGCAGGTTGATCACGCCCGCGGGCACGTCGCTCGTGCCGCACACCTCGCCCAACACGCACGTGGCCAGCGGCGCGCTCTCGCTCCCCAGCGCGACCACCGTGCTCCCCGAGCACACCGCCGGGGCCAGCAGGCTCACCAGCCCCAGCAGGCTCGGCTGATCCGGCGCCACAATCGCCACGACGCCCGTCCCCTCGGCGACTGTGAAGTTGTAATACGGCCCGTTGACCGTGTTGTGGCAGCCCAGCACCTGCGAGAACTTGTCCGCCCACCCGGCGAACGCGATCAGGCGATCGATGGACGCGGTGACCTCGATGCCCGCGAGTTCCCCGGCTGCCGCGGCGCCCTTGACCTTTTTCTTGCTCGCCGCCCGCGCCGCCTCGATCCCCGCCGCGATCAGCGACTCGAACTCACCCCGCTTGCCCTCCATCATCTCCGCCATGCGGTAGAGGATCTGCCCGCGGTTGTACGCCGAGCGCTTCAGCCAGCCATCATGGGCCGCCCGGGCGGCGACCACGGCATCTCGGAGGTCTTTGCGCGACGCGAGGCACGCGTGGGCCGTCACCTCGCCGACGACGTCCTTCACCACCAGCGACCGCCCCGATTCAGACCGGGGGAACTGGCCGTTGATATAGAGCTTGTTGGTCTTGACGATGTCGAGGCGGTCGGGCATGGGAACATGGTACGCCAGCGGGTCCGCGACGACCCGGTCACCCGCGCACCAGCCGCACGAACTCCTCCCCCCGGCGCTCGAAGTTCACGAACTGATCCCAACTGGCACAGCCGGGGCTGAGCAGGAGGGCATCGCCGGGGCGGAGCTTTTCCCTGGCGGTACGGACCGCGGCCTCGAGCGTCTGGCAGTAGCAGCCGCGCCCGCCCGCGGAGTTCACGGCGTCCGCCAGCCCCCTGCCGGTCGCGCCGATGGTGTAGACGCCCGCGCACGCCGCCCCCGCGCTCACCATCGGCCCGAGGTCGATCTTCTTGTCGTAACCGCCCGCGATCAGGTGCACGCGATGGGCGCCGAAGCGCGGGTCTTCGGCGAGGGCCTGCACCGCCAGCGCCGCGGCCTCGGGCGTGGTTGATTTGGAGTCGTTGAACGCCGACGCGCCGGCGTTCCCGCTCACCCCCGGGAGGGGCCTGATCTCCGCGGCGTACTGGAGGCGGTGGGCCAGGCCCCCGAAGTTGGACAGTGCGCTCAGCACCTGCTTCATCAGCGCGTCGCGCTCGCGGGCCGTGGCGGACGGGGCCGAGAGCGCGTGAGCGACCGCTTCGCCCGCCACCAGCGCGTTCTGCCGGTTGTGGCGCCCCGGCAGCCTCAACCTGGCGCTCAGCCCGCGGGCCTCGTATTCAGCCGGCGTCTCCACCCGCACGCGCCGCACCCCCGCCGGAGACTCCCACGTCTCCGGCGCCCGCCCGGCCTCGCTCGCTCCGATCACCAGCGTGTCGCCCGTTCGCTGATGCGCGGTGATGACGTGCTTGCTGCCGGCGTAGTGCTCGAATGAGCCGTGCCAATCGACGTGGTTGGGCGCGATGTTCGTCACCACCGCCACGCGCGGCGACCACCCCGGCGCGCCGTCGTAGCCCGCGTTTGCGTCGAGCCAGTGGAGCATGGCACTGGAGACCTCCAGCACCACCCAGTCGTCCGGCTTGATCGATGCGAGGTCGGGCAGCAGCGAGCCGCCGATGTTCCCGCCGAGGAACACCGGCTCGCCCAGCGTCCGCAGGGCGTGGGCGATCATCGCGGTGGTCGTGCTCTTGCCGGCGGTGCCGGTGACGCCGATCACCCGCTCGCGGCTGGGCAGCCGCTCGGTGAGCAGGCGCATCTCGGTGGTAACAGGCACGCCCGCCGCCCGGGCCGCGCGGAGAAAGCGGTTGTCCCACGGCGTCGGCACCGCGGGATTGGCGACGACCAGGTCCGTCGCGGTGAAGTCGCTGATGTTGTGCTCGCCCAGGCGCGTGCGGACCGCCCCGCTGCTTACAAGCGGCTGGATCATCGCCACCGCCTCCGCCAGCTTCTCGGGCGGGGCGGCGTCGGTGACCAGCACATCGGCGCCCTGCGCCGCCAGCCAGCGCGCCGCCCCCAGGCCGCCCCCGAAGTTGCCCAGCCCCATCACCGTCACCCGCTTGCCCGCCAGTTCCATCATCGCTCCCTCGCGCTGTCTCGACCCGATCATCCGGGTTTGCGACGAACTGTATCGGGGCGATGCGGGGCGCCGCTCGAACCCTGCGTTCGTTCCGGCGGCGCCGTGAGCCCGCCCGGCAGCCACGCGCGGGCGCCCGCCGGCGCCGGGGGTCGGTTCACTTCCCTTCCGCCGCGGCGGAGATGATCCTGTCGAGGATGGGGATGTTGTCGATGTTCCAGCGGATCACGAGTCGCTCGTTGACGAAGATCGACGGCACCCCCCGCGCCCCGGAGCGCTGGAACATCTTCTGGTTCTCGATCATCAGGTTGAGCACGTCGGGCCCGTCCATCTCGTCCTTGAGCTTGGCGGCGTCCAGCCCGGCCGCCTTGGCGGCCTCGGGGAGCATCTCTTCGGTGTAGCCCTTCCCAACCTGGAACTGCCACTCCAGCATCTTCCAGTACGCGTCGGCGCCGCCCAGGCGCCCGGCCGCTTCGAGCGCCCGCGCCATGCGGCACGCCGGGATCGTCTTGGGGTCGGCCCCCATGACGTTGCAGGCCTGGCCGACCGGGCGCGGGCGGTAATCGATCTGCACGTCGCTACGGTTCTTCACCAGGTCCCCCAGGACCTTCCACAGCTTCTGGGTGAAGTCCTCGTGGGCATCGCCGTACATCACAATCCGCACCTTGGCGTCGCCGGGCCCCTTGGGGAAGACCGGCGAAACACGGGCGAGGTTGGTGCGCGGCCACTGGCGCCAGTCTTCCACGCCCTTGTCGAGCTTGGTCGAGGGCGCATCGTTCGCGGTGCTCGCGACGGGCGGGTTGGTTTTCTCGACCGCTTCGATGTAGCGGGCCAGGGCGTTGGGGGCGTTCCAGGCGCGGAACTCGCGCCCGTTGACGAAGATCATCGGCGTGCCGAACAGCCCATAGGTCATGCCCTCGTCAATGTCCGCGGTGAGCCGCTTCAACGATTCATCGCCGCCCATCACCTTCTCGAACTCCGCGGGGTCATAGCCCATCTGCAGAAGAGCTTCGCGCAGTTCCTCGCTGGTAAAGGAGCCCTGAATCTCCTGCCCGTCGGCGCTCTTGCGGTCGTAGAGCCAGAAGTGCATCTGCCAGAAACCGGCGTTGCCGCGCAGGATGCCCGCCGCCTCCGCCGCCCGCGCCGCCCAGCACGCGTTGGGGTGCATGTTCCCGTCGTAGTACTTGTTGCAGTCCTTGCAGAAGGCGTACTGCTTGGCGCTGAACAGGATGTACGGCTTGGCCTTGAGGATCTCCCGCATCTCCTTCTCGATCCGAGCGCAATCGCGGCATTGGTAATCCGAGAAAATCACCACCCGGATCGACGACTCCGCCGGACCCAGCCGGTAGCGCCCGATGAGGCCCTCCTGCTTGAGTGTCTCGTCGCCCGGGATCGGCAGGCCGATGTCGATCGGCGGGTAATCCTTTTTCTTGGGCGCCTCAGCCTTCGGCGCCTCGGGCTTGGGCGCAGCCTGCTGAGCCGCCGCGGCCTGCATTGCAGCGATCTCCTTGGAAAGATCGTCCTCGGCTTCCTGCTGCGCGGCGGCAACCTGATGCTTGTCCGCCACCCCCATCGCCACCGACGAGCCCAGGAACACCACCGCCGCCGTCGCCAGCGCCTTCCAGGCCGCCGCGAGAGACGTACGCCGCAGCCCCGCCCGCGTGGCGACCTCCGCGCACACCCAGAACACCAGGTTCGAGGCGTGCGAAGCGGCGCAGTACTTGCAGAAATACTGGTTCATGTGTGTGAGCATAATGAAGATGAAGAACCCCGACGCCAGCGCCCCCAGGCGGGCCATGTGCGTCACCAACGCCGGCACCCGCCGGCCCGAAACCAGCCACGCCCCCAGCATGGCCAGGAAGAACGCGAACCCCGCGAACGACACCGGCCACTTCCCCACGCCCCACGGCACCTCGAACGGCAACGACCCGTACACCGACTTCGCCGCGCTGTCGCACCCGCTCCCCGGCCCGCACCCCGGAAGCCCGCGCCCGAACAAGCCCAGGTGCTCCGCCGCCAGCATGCCCGACGCGCCGCACGCCGCCAGGAGCGCCACCAGCCCGAGCGACCACACCCCCACAGAGGAGTTCTGCTCCGGGGTCACGCTCGTTGGAGGTACTGGTTTGGTGCGCAAAGACGTGTCCCTTCGAGCCGATTGTTCACCAATCCGCCCGATTCGTCCGGGCGGGGCTTGTGTCTGTCGGTTCGCGCTGTACGCTTTCGATAGTCCGCCGGTGAGGCCCCGGGGTCGTGACACGGCTGGAAGTCTCAAAGTCTCGAACGGACCGAATCCTATGCAGCCAGTAAATCGTTTTACTATTGCCCCCGCCATCGTGCTCGCCGTCGCAGGTGCAGCCACCGTCGCCAGCGCCGCCCCGATCCGCGTCGCCTTCCTGTGGCACATGCACCAGCCCATCTACTACCCCGGCGAGTCCGTTATTCAGACCCAGAACAACGCCCGCTTCAGCTTCAACGTCCTCGACATCCACAACCAGCGCTTCGGCCCGTACACCACCTGGCCCAAGGACGCCGTCCAGTCCGGCAGCGGCCTGAGTCACCTCGGCGCATCGGTCAGCTTCACGGGCTCGCTCATCGAGAACCTCAACGCGATGCAGGCCGCCGGGGTCAACGGCGGGATGTGGAACAACTGGACCACCGGCAACAACCAGGGCCGCGCCCTTCTCACGAGCCTCACCAACCCGCGCCTCGACCTCGTCGCCTTCGGCTACTTCCACCCCATGATGCCGCTGCTCGACCAGCGCGACATCCGGATGCAGGTGAAGCTGCACAAGCAGGTGTTCGCCAATACCTGGACCAACGGGGCAAACTACGCCAAGGGCATCTTCCCGCCCGAGTGCGCTTTCTCCGAGCGCATCATCCCCGCGCTCGCCGCCGAGGGCATCGAGTGGGCCATGGTGGACAACATCCACTTCGACCGCGCCTGCCTGAACTACCCGCACACCAACGCGTCGAACCTCTACACGCCCAACAAGGCGGACCAGCAGAACCCCGACCCTGCTGCTTCAGGCGGTGCCTGGGTTCAACTGAACAACCTCTGGGCCCCCAGCAAGGTCAGCGCTCCCTTCGGCTATCGCCCGCACAAGGCCCAGTTCATCGACCCCGCCACCGGAGTTGCCAGCACCATCACCGCCGTCCCCGCCGCCCGCTATGAGGGCAACGAAGACGGGCGCGGCGGCTACGGCGCGTTCCTGTACTCCACGGTGATGAACCAGTACCTCGCCTACAACATCGACGCGGCGCACCCGATGCTCGTGCTCCTCCACCACGACGGCGACAACTACGGCGGCGGCACCGACGCCTACTACCACTCCAACTTCCAGAACATGGTCAACTGGGACGCCGTTGACGCCAACTACGAAACCTCCACCATCCAGGACTATCTTCAGCAGTTCCCGCCCGCCTCGGGGGATGTGATCCACATCGAAAACGGCTCCTGGGCCGGCGCCGACAACGGCGACCCCGAGTTCAAGAAATGGCTCGGCGACCCCAACGGCTCGGGCTGGTCGCCCGACCGCAACTCGTGGGCGGTGCTCACCGCCGCCGGCAACCGCGTCCACACCGCCGAGGCGTTTGCGCCTTACACGAGCCTCGCCAACATCCTCGCCCGCAGCGGCAGCAACACCGAAAAAGCTTGGGGCTATTACCTCATGGCCCAAGCCAGCGACTACTGGTACTGGGACGGCTCGGGCGAACCGTGGGACTCGAACGTGACGCGCGCGTGCAACCTCGCCGTGTCGTTCGCCGATCCCGTCGTCGCCGCTTGGTCGAACGAAACCGTCGGCCCAGACGTCTTCGTCCCCCAGCGCGACCCCTACAACCCCGGCGGCGAAGAGTTCGGCACACCCCAGCCCTCCGACTTCACCGTCTGGACTTACGCCTACGACGTCAGCGGCCTCCAAAGCGTCACGCTCAAGTGGCGCACTGACGTCGACGGCGTCAACCCCATCGCCTCCACCCAGAACGAGACCTATGCCGGCGGCGCCGAAGTCTCCGCGTGGACCAGCGTCCCCATGACCGCCGGCACCGCTCCCGCGCGCCCGGGCAACATCCTCGCCCCGACGTACATCGCCACCTACTACAGCGCCCAGGTCACCGGCCAGACGAGCAAGCTCATCGACTACTACGTCGAAGCCCTCGACACGCGCGGCAACCTCACCCGCAGCGACATCCAGCACGTCTGGGTCGGCCAGAACGCCCCGCCCCCCAGCCAGCGCGTCACGATCTCTCCGGCTACTCCGGCGGCCGGCGGCACGCTCACCGTCAGCTACGACGCCGTCGGCGGCCCGATCGCCTCCGCCAACCCCGTCCGCATCCACTTCGGCTTCAACAACTGGAGCACCGTCAACCCCACCGACCCCGCGATGACGTTCGACACGCCGTCGCAGAAGTGGGTCTACACCCTCAGCATTCCCGGCAGCGCCACGCAGTTTGACTGTGTGTTCAACAACGGCTCCGGGACGTGGGACAACAACAACGGCGCCGACTGGCACTTCGCCGTCACCCCCGCCGCCCCGCCCCCCTTCACCATGGACGGCCAACTCGACGCGGGCGCCACCCAGCTCACGCAGTCGTCCAACACCAACAACAAGCTGTGGGTGAAAGCCAGTGGCAACACGCTGTACGTCGCCTGCCCCATCTTCAGTGACGGCAACGACCGCTTCATCTACGTCGCCCGTGCCGCGGGGCCGGGCGGGATGACTGCCGCCAACTGGGCCAAGGCCGGCCAGATCGCCCAGTGGGACGCCTTCCTCGCCGCCGAGATCGACAACAGCTACTTCGCCTGGGCCGACACGACAGGCTCCACCCAGGCCGCCCGTGGCGCCGTGCTCGAGGGCACGCTGAATCTGAAGGAAGAGTTCAACGGCGTGATGCCCGCCCGCGTCTACCTCGCCGCCGCCGCCTACGCCACCCCCAACGCCGGCGCGCTGGTGCAGGCCATGCAGGCCCCACCGACCGTCATCGCCAACGGCAACATCGAAGCCTCCGAATACATCCTATTCAACCTCAACGCCCTCATCCCACCCCCCACCTGCCCCGCCGACATCAACCGCGATGGCCAGGTGAACACCACCGACTTGACGATCCTGCTCGGCTCCTTTGGCTCAACGGTCTCCATGTACGAGAGCGGCGACTCGAACGGAGATGGTGCCGTCACCACCGCCGACCTCACCGCCCTCCTCGGCGCCTTCGGCACCGCCTGCCCGTAGCGCCCGCGCCGGTCACACCGTCTCAAACACCGAGAATTCCCGCGGATGTTCGCCGTTTCCGGTCCTCAAGGGTTGACAATCCCCCACCCTGGAGTATGTTCCATCTGAACCATGCCCGGCACAGGGGCCATGGTCTCATCGCGTGTTCGGCTCGATAACCAGCGCTGGGCTGTCCGAGCGCGCCGCGCTCGCGCCGCCGACGGCGTGCCATGAGTCAGAAATCCGGCGTTCGCCCCGCACAGGTCGATCCGCCGTCTGCCCACGTCTCCCCGCACAGGGAATCGCCCAAGGGCCCAAAGGAGTTGCCATGACTGCAGACCGGTCTGTCCGTTCCCGTTCGTTCCGCGCCCTCACCGCCCTGGTCGCTCTCGGCGCCGCCGGTTCCGCCGCCCTCGCCGGCCCGGACTGGGTCGAACGCGGCGACGCCGGCTCCAGCCCCCTCACGGCGCAAGCCCCGTTCCTCAACGGCGGGACGGCCCTCAACAGCATCTCGGGCAACCTCTCCGGCCCCCCCAGTGGTCGAGGGGTCGGCGACTTTGAAGACATGTACTACATCGGCATCAGCGATCCCACAGCCTTCCACATCACCCTCATCAACGCCGACTTCAACCCCCAGTTCTTCCTTTTCAACGTCACCCTCGCGAACCAGGCCTACGGCCTGCTGGCCAACGACGACACCAGCCTCGAGAACACGCTCCCCACGCTCGTCAGCCACGCCACCGACGCCACCGGCGTCGTGATCACCGCTCCCGGCGACTACCTGCTGGCGATCACGGGTTACGGCGATCAGCCGCTCAGCATCACCGGCCTGATCTTCAACCAGGCCAGCCCCACCGAGATATCGGGTCCCGACGGCGTCGGCGGCTTCAACCCACTCGCCGGCTGGACCGGCGGGGGCGAATGGGGTCACTACAACTTCACCCTCGAAGGCACCGATTTCCCCCATATCCCCGCCCCCGGAACCGCCGGCCTGCTGCTCGCGGCGGGTCTCGCGGGCGCTCGCCGTCGGCGCGCCTGATCAGGGCCCGGGCCCTGCCGGGTCGATCCACCCCGACACACCCGCTGGCTGATTCACCCCGCCGGAACCCGAGGGCCGATCTTTGGCAACTTGGGGCTTATCGGATATTGCACTGGCTGAACGCCCTGATCGGCTGTACCATGCCATCAGCAGTGGTTCAGGGGAACCAGTCCCCGGCAACCGACAATCGGAGTGATGACGCGTTGACCCTTCATCGGTCGGAACACTCCAGACATCCGGTGGTGAACACTCTCTCGCGCGGGCGCGCTTTTATGCGCGCCCGAAGCGGCTACACCCTTGTTGAAATCCTCATCACCCTCGCGGTGATCGCCGTGCTGCTGGCGATGCTGCTGCCCGCCGTCGCCCGCGGCCTCGCCTCTGCCCGCGCGTTCCGCTGCGAGACCTCGCTCCGCAGCGTCGCGTTCGACTTCACGGTCTTCGCCGACGAAGGCCTTCACCCTTGGCGCGGCGACGACGAGGGCAAGGGCAAGCAGTTCTCGCTGGAGACCTACGTCGAAAGCCAGTACGCCGTCAGCGAGTTCTGGGCGTATGGCAAGGAGCAGTCGGTCACGCGCGAGGCCGGCAGCGGCGTCGACGACCCGATGCGGTGCGCCGAGGTGAAAGGCGCGATCAAGCTCTCAAGAAACCTCCCGTGCTCCAGCGGCGCGGTCGGACCGCCCAGGAACATCTCGTACGGTTTCAACATGCGCCTCTGGCGCATCGATCCGCCCGGCGCAAGCCGCGTCAAGCAGGTGATGCTCGACAGCTCCGTGCTCCGCGCCGGGCGCGTGCCGTTGGCCTGGGACGTCGACGGCGAGGCCGCCACTGCCAACAACCCGCAGGCGAACCCCACCTTCACGTGCCCGCCGCTCGCCGGCGGCGGCCCCTACGCCGACGGCTCGCTCTGGTGGCCCGCGATGCGTCACAAGAGCGCAATCAACGTTGCGTTCGTTGACGGCAGCGTCGGCTCCAGCCGCTCGCCCCTCGCAGAGTCCGAGTGGCGCTGGGCGTATCGGGCCGGCGACCGGGTGAAGTGATGCCCCCCACCCAGCCCCGTCAGCCGGGGGCGATGAGCCTCCATCGCAAGTTCGCGGTGCTGCTCGGCCTTTTCGGTCTGACAGTGATGCTGAGCGTGGGAGCGTCGATGCTCTTCAGCAACGAGGTGCAGCGGGCGCTCATCGAGCCGTTCCGGAGCACCACCGACCTGTTGCAGCGTCTCGCGCGACTCAAGCGGGACATAGGGGATCAAACGCGCCGCCTGCCCGGGCCGGGGCTTGGCGAGCCGGGACTGAGGCTGGAAACCGCGCCCGAGTTCACCATCGCCGGCCCGGACCGGCGCTCCCTTCCCAGCAACCAAGAATTCGCCGCGCAACGGGAGTTCTACTTCAAGCAGGCGGTGCTGGTGGACAACGAATTGCGCGAGTTGCTCACATCGCCTCAGTTCACGGAGCGGATCGGGGTCTCGACGGGGCGGAGTCTGAAGGAGCACATCGCCTGGGCTCGCGCTGCCGCCGACCGGTGGTTCAGCACCATGGAGCTTTCCCGGGGCGAGGCCGCAGGCGAAATGCACTTCCAGCTCCACGAGCTGATCGAGCGCATCGAGTCCAGAGTCCTCGCGCAGGCGAGCGACACGCTTGTCTTCGGCGACGCCATGATGATGACTCGCCTGGTCGTGTTAGCGTCCGCCGTGATGTCGGCGTTGCTGCTCTTCGCCCTCGGTGTGCAACTCGTCCGGCGCTGGGTGAACCGCCCCATCACCAACCTGCGGATCGCCGCCGGCGAGCTGGCGCGGGGGAAGTTCGAGCACCGCGTCCCGGTCGAGAGCAACGACGACCTGGGCCTGCTCAGCCGGGAGGTCAACGACATGGCCGGCCTGATCGGGACCATGCAGGCCGAGGCCGTCGAGCGCGAGCGCCTCGCCGCCACGGGCGAGATGGTGCGCAGGCTGGCCCACAACATCCGCAACCCGCTGGCGGGAATCCGCGGCCTGGCCGAGCTGACGCTCAAGCGCCTCGGCGCCGGCGCCCCCGGCGGCGACGAGCAGCGCCAGATCGTGCAGGCGGTGGACCGGTTCAACTCGTGGCTCAAGGACCTGCTGGAGGTGTCCAGCCCGCTGGAGGTGCACCCGATTCCCGGACCCGTCAAGCCGTGGCTGCGGGGCATCATCGAGTCGAACCTGCCCCTGGCCCGGATGCGGTCGGTGGACCTGCGCCCGGAGTTTGACGAGGCACCCGACTCCGCGGTCTTCGACCCCCGCCACCTCGAGCACGCTGTGGTGGCCCTGGTCACCAACGCGATCCAGGCCTCGTCCGCCGGCGGGGTGGTCACCGTGTCGGCGTCGCGCGCCGGGACCGACAGCATGTGGGCCATCACCGTGCGAGACCAGGGGCCGGGCATCGCGCCGGACGTCCGCGAAAAGATGTTCCGGCCGTACTTCACCACCAAGCGCGATGGGAACGGCATCGGCCTTGCAGTAGCCATGCAGGTCGTTCAGCGTCATCAGGGACTGATCGAGGTGAAAACCTCTACAGACCCTCAGGATCACGGGACGGCCTTCGTTGTTCGGCTTCCGATTGGTGCTGCTGGCCCCGTCTGAAGCCGCTAGAATTGGCGGAAATCCGCCGCCCGGCTCAGAAGGACCAGAAGGACGGCACCATGGCGAGCATCCTGATTGTCGAAGACGAAGCGACGATTCGCGGCACGATGAAGGCGAGTCTGGAGCTTGAGAAGCACGCGGTCAAGGACGCTGGCTGCATCCGCGACGCGGTCGAACTGATGCGGAACTTCGAGTTCGACGCCGTGGTCACCGACGTGAACCTCGTGGGTGAGTCGGGGCTTGACCTGCTCCGGCGCATCCGGGAGGAGGGGTTTGACGGGGCGGTGGTGGTCATCACGGCGTTCGGCAACGTGAGCACGGCGGTCGAGGCGATGAAGCTCGGCGCCGATGACTACATGACCAAGCCGATCGGTCTGGATGACCTGAGCCTGCACCTGAACAAGGCGCTGGAGAACCGGCGGACCCGCAGCCGTCTGCGGCTGTACGAGCGGCTGGAAACCGTGCGCTCCAGCGAGGAGCCCGTGCTGGGCGAGAGCCCGGCGTGGACGCGGACGCTCACCACGGCCAAGCGGTACGGGACCATGCCGATCCCGCGGGCCGAGTCCGGCGGCGAGTTGCCGACCATCCTGCTGCTGGGCGAGACGGGCGTCGGCAAGGGCGTGGTTGCCAAGCTGATCCACCAGGCCTCGGCGGCGCCGGGCGCGGACCCGGCCCCGTTCGTGCACGTCAACTGCGCCGCGCTGCCGGCGAGCCTGATCGAGAGCGAGCTGTTCGGGCACGAGCGCGGCGCCTTCACCGACGCCAAGGCCGCCCGCGCGGGCCTGTTCGAGATGGCCGAGGGAGGGACGATCTTCCTCGACGAGATTGGCGAGATGCCGCTCGACATGCAGGCGAAGCTCCTGACCGTGGTGGAGAAGGGCATGTTCCGGCGCATCGGCGGTCAGCGCGAGCGTTCGGTCCGCGCCCGCGTCATCGCCGCCACGAACCAGGACCTGCAGAAGCAGGTGAAGGATGGCCGCTTCCGGCGCGACCTTCTATTCCGGCTCAACGCGCTCACGCTGACGGTGCCGGCGCTCCGCGAGCGCGGGGGCGACGCCCAACTGATCGCCAAGACCATGCTGCAGCGGCTGGGGAGGCACCAGGGCAAGGGCGAGCTGCGGCTGGACTCTTCCGCGGTGGCCGCGATCAACGCCCACACCTGGCCGGGCAACGTGCGCGAGCTGGTCAACGCGGTGAAGCGGGCTTCGATCCTGTGCGAACCGCCCATCGCCACCGCCGAGGACCTGGGTCTGGCGGGCGACGCCCGGGCGGGCGCGGAGGTTTTCGTGGGTCAGTCCACGTCCGGCCTGCCGCTGGAGACCGCCGATGGGATCCCGCTCATCAACGGGAGGCTCCCAAGTGTCGATGACCTGGAGAAGATGCTCATCACCAAGGCGCTGCGCCAGGCCCGCGGGAACGTGTCGATGGCGGCCAAGCTGATCGGCCTCAACCGTGGCGCGCTGCGGTACAGGATCGAGCGTCTCGGCCTTGAGTCGCAGGTGCAGGAGTCCTCGACATGAACCGTCCCGGGGCAGGGGCCGCCCTCGCGGCGGTTTGGTTGACAAGTTTGGTTCCCTGCGCGGCGGCGAGGGATGAGGATTACGTCGAGTTGATCGACCCGGCGGGAGACGCTGTCATGCGCCGGACCGACGCCGGCGCCGTCGGAGTCGTCAACCCCCCGCTGGTTCAGGGCCGTCCTGGTGCTCTGCCAGACCTGCTCCAGATCCGCTATGGGCCCTGGGAACTGACCCCCTCGCAGATGGTGCCGCCGGACGCGTACAACGGTCACTGGTCCGACGGGCACTTCGAGGACCTTTTCCGCATCGACCTCAAGTTCGCGGGCCTGGTCAATCCTCCGGGGCCCCTGGGGTTCAATGGGGACGCCTTCGACCCGTACCTTTACGGCAACCGCCCGGTGTACGGCTGGATCGACTTCGACATGGACGCCGACCGTGACACGGGCGGCGAACTGGGCGCCGCGGCGCTGTCGCACTACCTCGCGGTCGTCGGCCGCTTCGGCCAGATTCCTTCGGGCGGCATGGCCGACCGGACCGCCACCGCCGGCGCCGAGCTCGACCAGAACTTCGGCACCGCGCCGCAGTACGAGCGCAGCGGCGCCGAGTTCTCGCTGGTCATGTGCGGGTGCTTCACGCCCACCGTGGTCAATACCTACGGCGACACCGACGGGGTGTTCGGGCCTGGGAATACATGGATCGTCAGCGGGCGCTTCTTCCAGCGCAGCGCCGGCTACCGGGCGCTCAGCGCCGTCGCGGGTGGCTCTCAGCCCGGCCTGTACGACCCGGTGGTTCAGCTCCGCTTCCGGCACTCGACGCAGTCGGATACCACCACCGTTTCGCTTGTCTACGCGATGACCATGCGTGGGGCGGCGATGCTCCGCGAGGGGATGAACTGCGTCCCGCAGCAGCTTGACCTGGCGGTGAACAACGACAGCAGCATCCAGGAAGCGATCTCGGACGTGATTGATGGGGCCAAGGACCCGGACCTGATCCTGAACTCGTTCACAACCTGGATTCTCGCTTCGCGGTGGGCGATCAAGTCGCCGCTGGACGCGATGGACCCGTTCCGCTGGACGGTCCGCGCGGTGGTGGGAACAAGTTACTCGCAGGCGTATGAGGGCGCCGCGGTAGTCTGGACCGATGCGGGGTTCAACGAGCAGCTCGCTGATTTCAACGCCGACGGCGCGGTGACCCAGGCCGACCGCGGCGCGCTCATGCAGGAAGTGTCGATGTTCGACGGGACCGGCGCGGACTGCGACGGGGTCCATAACAGCGTTTACACGATCTGCAACTTCGGCCCGGATTTCTGCGCCATGGACCTGAACTACGACGGGCGCGTTGACCAGCTTGACGCGGCGCTGGCCCCCGCCGGCGGCGTTCAGGCGGATATCAACGGCGACTGCCGCGTCAACACCCCGGATCTCACGTTGCTGCTGCTGCACTTCGGGCAGACGGGGGGCGCGACGTACGGCGACGGGGACCTCAACTTTGACGGGCAAGTCACCACGGCGGATCTGACGATCCTGCTGCTGTATTTCGGCGCTGCTTGTCAGTGAACACGCCTGGGCGATGCGAAAGATCGAGGCCCGGTCGCCCGTGTTCAGCGTGGATCATCGTCTGTAATCTCGAGCCGGGTATGAGATCACATCCGTCGCCTCCACGCCTCGGCTGCACACCCGGGGTAGCGCGGGGCCGCCGGTGGCGCATCATCGATAGAATAGGAGCGGGGATCCAGCGCGAACGTGAGCGACATTTGTTCCCCCCCGGGCCGGCAGCAAGCCGGCGGCGGCGGCTTAGTCCTCGGCCTCGACACGGAGGTTGCGATGAAGGATGTGTGCTCAGGGATGCACGAACGGCTCCGCGACATTGTGGGCCAGCGGTCGTACAGGGTTCTGGGCAACCTGACCGGCCACAGCGTAGAGACTGTCCGACGGTACATGCTGGGCCAGGCGCCGAGCGTCGAGTTTGTCGCGGCGCTGTGCGGACGCCTGGGGATCAGCGGCGATTGGGTGCTGACCGGCTCGGGGCCGATGCATCGCGCGGACCAGCGGACCGAAGCTCTGCGGGCGAGTTCGCCGTCGGACTTGCTGGCCGCCATCGCCGGCAACCTGGAGCGGCTGACGGATCGGGTTGATAGGATCGAGCGGTACGTTCAAACGATGGAGACCCGTCTCCGAGCCGCGTCTGGTCAGGTCCAGCCCGAGCCCGGGTCCACGCCCCCGGCACGGCCCACGGAGCAAACGCATGAGCCTTCGAAGTCCCGGCCCCGGTTCGCCGAAGCGCATACCCCCGCGGGCACCGGCCCCGAGCCGGTCGCCGGAGCAGACCGGGCAGCCGCCGGAGGGCCGTTCGGAGCCGACACCCATGCTCGGGCGTTCTGGATCGCCGGGGCTCTTGCCGAACGACCACGCCCGAACGCTGGTTGAGCTGTTGAGGGCGTCGCAGGGTGGGGGCATCGACCTGGCGCGCCGGTGGCTCGCCGCGCTGATGCTTGTGCCCGACGGCGATCGAGAGTCGGTGGTGAGCGCGATCGAGAGCAGGATCGTGCAGCAGTACACGGCGGCTCCACTCTCAGAGCGGGGCCATGAGACGGCACCGCCGGTGGTTCACGTGCGGTCTCAGGCGGTCCAGCGCGACGGGTATGTGGAAGAAACCGTGAGGTCCTACCAGCCCGCGCCGGGTGCGCCGGTCGGAGAATCGGGGTCCGAAGAAGGGGCGGCGCGTCGGCGTCGCGGCGGGCGATCGGGGCATCGCGGCGAACACGAGAGAGCCGCGTCGTGAGTTTCAACAGCGACCTAGCACGGCGCCTGGCCCAGACCGCCGACATGCTCGAGCTGCTGGGCGAAGACCGCTTCAAGGTCAACGCTCACGCGCGGGCGGCCCGCGTGATCGGCGATCACGGCGCGGACCTGCGCCCCATCGCCGACCAGCCGGGCGAGCTGACCAAGATCGACGGGATCGGCGCCAAGATGGCGGCGAAGATCGGGGAGTTCGCCGCCACCGGGGAGATCGGCGAGCACAAGGAACTTCTGACGCGTGTGCCGCCGGGGCTGCTCGACGTGCTCGACGTGCCGGGCCTGGGGCCCAAGACCGTCAAGGCGCTGTGGGAGACGCTGGGGGTGACAGGCATCGACGACCTGAAGCGCGTGATCGTCGACGGGTCGATCCTGAAGGTCCCGCGCATGGGCGCCAAGACGGTCGAGAACATCACCAAGAGCCTGGCGACGGTCGAGAGCGGGGCCGGGCGGCTGAACATCGGCGTGGCGACGCCGATCGCCGAGATGCTGGTGGCGCGGCTGGAGAAGACGACGGGGGTCGAGCGGGTCCAGTTCGCCGGCTCGCTGCGGCGCGGCAAGGAGACCATCGGCGACATCGACCTGCTGGTAGTCGCGCCGGGCCCGGGGGGGGCGGAGGCGGCGCGCGAGGCGTTCTGCGCCATGCCGGAAGTCAAGCAGGTTCTGGCCCGCGGCGAGACCAAGTGCTCGGCACGACTTGAGCTTGACGGCGTGCACGTGCAGGCGGACATGCGCCTGGTGCCCGCGGGCAGTTGGGGCGCGGCGCTGATGTATTTCACGGGGTCGAAGGATCACAACGTGCGGCTCCGCGAGCGGGCCCTGAAGAAGAAGCTGACGCTCAACGAGTACGGCCTGTTCCACCTGGATGATGATCCGACGCCGCACCAGCACCGCGAGGGCGGCCTGGGCAAGGCGGTGGCGGGCAAGACCGAGAGCGATGTTTACAGCAAGCTGGGGCTGCCGTTCATTCCGCCCGAGCTGCGCGAGGACCAGGGCGAGCTCGACCGCGAGGTGCCCGAGCTCATCGAGATCGGCGACATCAAGAGCGAGCTGCACGCGCACACGACCGCCAGCGACGGCGTGATGTCGATCGTCCGGCTCGCCGAGCACGCCAAGGCCCGGGGGTTCCACACCATCGCGGTGACGGATCACTCCAAGAGCTCGGTGATCGCCAATGGTCTCAGCCCCGAGCGCCTGCGGGAGCACATCAAGGGCGTGCACGCGGCTCGCGAGGAGGTGAGGGGGATTCACATCCTCGCCGGCAGCGAGGTGGACATTCTCGCCGACGGGCGGCTGGACTATGACGACGACCTGCTGGCGGCGCTGGACATCGTGGTGGCGTCGCCGCACGCGAGCCTGAGGCAGGAGCCGGCCAAGGCGACGCAGCGGCTGCTGAAGGCGATCACGCACCCCCTGGTGCACATCATCGGGCACCCGACGGGGCGGATCATCGGGCAGCGCGACGGCCTGGAGCCGGACATGAAGGAGCTGTGCGCCGCCGCGGCGGAGCACAAGACGGCTCTGGAGATCAACGCGAGCTGGCAGCGCCTGGACCTGCGGGATGCGCATGTGCGACTGGCGATGGAGCGCGGCTGCATGATCGCGATCGACTGCGACGTGCACGCGCCTGAGGATTCGGACAATCTCCGCTACGGCGTGGTGACGGGGCGGCGCGGGGGGCTTACGGCGGAGCGGTGCGTGAACACGTGGACGCGGGCGCGGTTGGAGAAGTGGTTGAAGAGCAAGAGGTAACGGCAGGTACCGCGTATTACGGCAGCCCTACGATTGGCGGATGATCGCGACCTGCATCCGCGAGCGCCTTGAGCGCGACCCGTTCGAACCTTTCATCATCTGCGCCAGCAGCGTGCGGCGGATCGTGGTCGCTCGGCCGGAGCTGCGGCGCTGATGAAATCTGAAGTGTTCGTCGCGGCAACGAACTCAGACCATTGGGCGCAGGTGCCGTATCCGCACGTCGCCGGGCTGGAGAATGTCTCGAACGGGCACGGTCCGAAGCGCGGGCGAGGCCGGCGGCGAGGTTGAGCAGGCCAGCAGGCCAAAAGTCTCAACCAACCGTGCCACACAAGTCGGCTCGGCGATTTGTGTGGCCGGCGGGCACGCTGTGTCGTTGTAAGAGGATTGGAGCACAGAAGTCGCAAAGCCGACTTCTGTGGCACGCGGCGAGGCCGGCGGCGCGGCTGAGACTCACTCTCTATCCCCTCCGTCCCTCCGCGTTCAAATGTTCAGCCCGCCTTCACCGCATCCGGCGGCGCCGCCCCGATGATGTTCACGCCGCAGTCCACATAGATCGTCTCGCCCGTCACGCCCGACGACATGTCGCTGGCAAGCCAGGCGGCGGTGTCGCCGACTTCGCGGCCCTCGACGTTGCGGCGCAGGGGGGCGAGCTTGGGGGTGGTGTCGAGGAAGGTGTCGATCCCCCCCACCGCCGAGGCGGCGAGCGTGCGGAGCGGGCCGCCGGAGATGGCGTTGACGCGGATGCGGTCCGGGCCGAGCTCGGCGGCGAGGTAGCGGGTGGTGGACTCGAGCGCGGCCTTGGCGACGCCCATGACGTTGTAGCCGGTCACGACCTTCTCGGCGCCGTAGTAGCTCATGCACATGATGCTGCCGCCGCCGGAATCGCGCATGAGCGGGCGGGCACGGCGGGCCATGGCGGCGAGGGTGTAGGCGGAGATGTCGATGGCGCTGAGGTAGGCAGCGCGGGGGGTCTCGATGAACTTGCCGGGGGCGAGCCACTCGCGGTCGGCGAAGGCGATGGAGTGGACCAGGAAGTGCATCTTGCCGAAGCGCTTGGCGTAGGCGTCGAAGACGGCGTCGAGGTCCTCGTCCTTGCCGGCATCGCAGGGGAACATCCACGGGTCGGTCACGCCCAGCCCTTCGACGGCCTTGCGGGTGCGGCGCTCGTTCTTCTCGCCGGGGATGTGGGCGAAGCCGCACGTGCCGCCCTGGGCGATGAACGAGGCGGCGATGTGGGTGGCGTAGGAACGGTCGTTGGCGACGCCGAAGATGAGGCCGGTCTTGCCGGTGAGGATCATGGGGGCTCCTTTGCTGTGGGCAAAGGATAGGAGGAAGCGCAGGGGGCCTGCCGATCATGTGCCACGGGCTCGCCGGCCTCGGCGTGCCCGTGACGATTGCCCAAGACGCACCCACGGGAGCACGGGTACGCCGAGGACGGCGAACCCGTGGCACAACGAACCCGTGGCACGGCAACGCCCGTGGCACGGTATTACCAAAGGCGGCTAAACTCTCGCCCGCGCATGATGTGCCGCGCCGGTTGACCTAACCGAACAGGAAAAGGACGTTCCTCCCATGACCACCCTCTTGACTCGTCTCTCCCGTGCCGCGGCCCTCTCCCTCGTGGTCGGCGCCGGGGTCATCGTGCCCTCGTGGAGCCTCGCCCCGTCGGCGCTCGCGGCGGACGCGGCGCCTCAGCCGCCGTTCAATGCGACGCCCAACAAGCCGGACGTGAAGCTGCGGTCGTACGCGGGGTCGGTGTGGTACGCCGTGGCGAGTGTCAAGCCGGGCACGCTGCTGCGTGTGGATGCGCAGGACGGCGAGTGGTACAGCGTGGCCTATTTGCCGGGCATGGCCGCCGTGGTGAAGGCCAACGAGGCTGACAAGAAACCCGACGGCACGGTGGTGCTCAACCGCCAGTCCAAGCTCGCCTGCCTGGACATGAATGACCCGTACATGGAGGCGTGCTACCGGGCGCTGTTCAACGATGCGCTGCCGGTGGGGACCAGCCTGAAGTACGTCGGCGATATCACGGGGCGGTCTGGCAAGGTGGAGGGGTACCGGGTGGAGGCCCCCGCCGCGGCCCGCGCGTGGGTGAGCGTGGGCGATGTGAAGAAGGTGACGGACGCTGAGGCCGCCAAGATGGGCGGGTCGACTCCGGCGGTGAACCAGGGCAAGGTGCCCGCGCCGGTGCAGCCCTCGACGCCTCCGGCAACCGCCGGGACGCCAGCGGCCAAGCCGGGCGCCGAACCGGGTAAGCCCGCGCCGACGGCGGCCCCGGCCCCCGTCACCGGCGCGCCGGCTGGGGGTTCAG
>CAZEDW010000018.1:0-82006 GCA_964510955.1 uncultured Phycisphaeraceae bacterium | reverse complement strand
CCCCCCCCCCCCCCCCCCCCCCCCAACAGATTCCCGCACGGGCATCGGTTACGCTGCGTGAACGCTCGGCGGTTGTCCGCGACAGCGGGCCGCCGGGGGATTTCTCGCACACGGTTCGGAGTCACGACATCATGAAGACGACGTGGACGCGGCGCGCGGCGCGGGTGGTGGCTTGGGCGGCGGTGGTTGCGCTGGTAATGCTGCAGCTTGGGAGCGCGGCTCGGGCGGGCGGGATGCCCCCGGACTACGGGTTCAACTGGGCGGTGATCGATCATCCGGGGAACGCACCGTACCGAGTGCCTGAAGGCTTCGGCGGGTACTTCCGCGAGATGGGCGCCGTGCCCTACACCTACCGAATCAGCAAGCAGGAAATGACCGCGGTGCAGTGGGCGGACTTTGCCCAAGCCAACTGGGTGATCGGCGACCCGTGGCGGGTTGCCCTCTACTCCTACTTCGACGGCATCCTGGGCGGCAACCTGCGGCCGCGCACGGACATCCCATTGGGAAATGAGTACCCCGTCAACTTTGTCAACTGGTACAACGCCGCCCGCTACTGCAACTGGCTGCACAACGGCAAGAAGATTACGCGCGAGGCGATGGAGTACGGCGCGTACGACCTGCGGGGGCTCAGCATGTTCGATGATACGGATGCGCCGCCGGCGCGGCTCCCGGGCGCCAAGTTCTTTCTCCCGACCCTCGACGAGTGGGTGAAGGCCGGGCACTACGACCCGAACCGCTACGGCGACGGGAACGACGGCTACTGGCTCTACCCCACGACCAGCGACACAGCGCCGATCTCCGGGCCGCGCGGCGTCGGGCAGACCAGCGCCGGTTATGTCGATAACGCCGACCCCTTCAACTCGTTCCGGGTTGGCGCGTATCCGGCAACACAGTCGCCGTGGGGGTTGCTGGATATGTCGGGGTGTTTGGCGGAGTGGCTGGAGACTTCGCGGCCAGACCTAAACTATGCAAATCATCACTGGGAGGGCACACCAGGGTTTAGCACTGGTATCGTCGGTGATGTGGACCACATTTGGTGGACCGGAAACTACTCCTCCGGAGTGTCGGAGCTCACGCTCGGTTTCCGGATCGCGTCGTCCGTTCCGAGCCCATCGATCATCGTGGTCGGCGTAGGCGCATGCGCCTTTGGAACCAGCATCAAAAAAAGGAGAGAACCATGCACCAGAACATGACAACCGTGAAGAAGCTGATCGCCCTGGGGTCAATCCTTGGGTCGTGCGTGCTGGGGCGCGGTGGCATCGTGTTCCAGAAGCGGGTGGGCAACACCTGGCAAGATGTGTCGACGAATGACTATGTGCTCGACGACAATGCGACACCGACGGGCATCTACTTCACGCTTGCTCATCATCCCAGCCTCGGGACGTTCCGCATCTACGAAGACTCCGGCGCCGACATCGGAGAAATTGATCTGAGCCTGATGGAGACGATTGTGCCCGGAGGCACATTCGAGTTGCTCATTGGAAGCGGAGCAACCACCGGGTTTGATCCCAGCCAAGCCCTACCTTCACCTGGCTGCGCCAATCTTGGATCGATTTCTTCCGACCCTGCGCAACACACCAAGGTGCAGATATACATTACCGGGAACCTCGTCAGCGGCATCACGGCGCGCCAGCTCGTCAGGGCCGACATCGGAGGTGACGTGCTGCAGAAGATCAACATCAAGGCGGCCGCCGGCGATCCGGTGAGCGCTACCATCATCGCGCACTCGTTTGCACGCTTGGGCAGCGTTCAATCCGCCGGGGCAAGGATCGTTCGAGTCGAGGCCAATGGTACTCAGCCGGGCCATCGGGACCTGGACGGCGACGTCATCAACACGAACGGCCCGATCGACACCGTCCAGTGCCGGCACGGCGAGATTGGTAGCAACCCGAACACCGCCGATTACCCACAGATCAAGGCGCAGAATGCGAGCACCGGCGTCATCGGCGCGGTCCTCGCCGATGAAGGTCCCATTCGCGCCTACATCACCGCCGACGCCGGCATCCAACGACTGTCCTCCGGCCACCCGACGTTCGGCATGAAGGGCACGCTCACCGCGCCGCGGTTGCTCGACCAAGGCCCGACGCTCGGCGGTGAAATCCTTACTCGCGGCTACTTCCGCATGACCACTGTGTTCTCAGAAGGCATCCCGCCGAAGGGGCGGGTCCTGGTCGGACGACTCGGGCGCACCGCTGACAGCAACAACACCTCGGACTTTGGCACAACCATGATGACGCTAGGGAACGGTTCCGCTTCGTCCATTGGCCTCCAGGGGCGCATCATCATCGACGCGTTCAACGACCCCCCGCCGGCGGTCAACGGCAATCCCACCGCGTGGTGCGCCAACGTGGTCATCAACACTCCCGCAAACCTGCTGAAGCTCGGTCCCGGTGCAAACTGCGGGGTTGAAGAGTCTTGCACCGAGGACTTCACCAACTGGCAGGGCGAGATCGCCCAAACGTCAACGGCACTGGGCGGCGGGATCATCGCGCTCAACCGCTACCGCGTCCACGGGGCCGACTCTTCCGTCAATGTGAGCAACTCGGACAACTCGGTGACAAGCACGACCGAGGCGTACCCGGGCGACCGCTTCACGATCCGCCGCAGACTGAGCACCTGCCCCATCACAGTTGTCATGAAGTACTACGGCCCGGTGCAGACCCTGTTCGGAGTGACCGCGGCTGTGCGCGTGTCCAAGCAAGCGTGCGGCGGCTCGGAGACCCCGGTTGACCAGGGCACCGTCCCGACGCCGACGATCACCGACCGAGCGGTGTCGATCACCTTCCCGGGCAACTGGTTCGACATGGATACGACTTACACGTTCAGCGGCGACGTGTCCAACGCCGCGCTGCAGTGCAACCTGGGCACCGGCGTGACGCCGCCGCCGGTCTCGTTGGACAACTACAAGTTCGTCGTGGACCCCTGCACGCCCGGTGACATCAACAACGACGGCGTCACGAACACGGTCGACCTGACCCTGCTGCTCGTGCACTTTGGTCAGAGCGGGTATGCATGCGTGTCGGAGGGCAATCTCAACCGGGCCGGCATCGTGGACACCGCGGACCTCACGATCCTGCTCAGCGGGTTCGGGCAGACTTGTCAGACTTGTCAGACAGAAGAGATGCTGGCCCGTAGCAATGGTCGCGGCGCGGGTGCGAGCGCCAGTGGGCTTGGGTTTGCAGCCGGCGCTGGAACGGCCCCGGCCCCCGGACAGGGTTCGACACTGCTGACTCAGACCGCCGCCTCCACCCCTCCCGGCCCTGTCCTCGCCGCCCTCGACTTCACCTCCGCCGAGGCGTACCAAGCCTGGGTCTCGACGCTGAACGACGAAGAGTTCATCAACCACATCAAGCACGTCCTCGAAGTGATCCACGCCCTCGGGCTTGATTGAGCGGTGTCGTTCGTTGTCACACAAGGGCGCTCGCCTGTGCGGGCGCCCCTTTCATGCGCGGCTGTCCGCCGTGTCAAAGCCGCGTCAGCAGCGACTTCGCCGCCCCTTCGTTGGGCAGCCATGCCGTCACCGACTTCCCCGCGCGCATGTCCACCAGCAGCCCCGATTCCGGCGCACCCAGGCACAGGTCCAGATCGCTCGACGCCTCGGCGTTCATGACCGCCGTCACCAGCGCGCGGATCAGGTGGCGTCCCTTGGGCGGGACCATGAGCGGGTCGCGGGCGTTCTGGTGCATGGTGGCGTCGGCGTCGATGTCGAGCCACAGGGGGTCTTTGACCAGCTCGAACACCGCCGCGTCGAGGACGTAGCGCCAGGGGCGGGCCGGGAAGACCAGGACGTCGCCGGCGTGGGCGCGGTGCAGCAGGTGGTCGGTCGATTCGCCGAGCTTGTCGGGCGCGGTCGGCATCACCCGCAGGGCAGCAGCGCCGGCGGGGTCGCCGGTGCGTGCCGCCCCGAAGATGATGCAGCGCGCCCCGGCGTCCTTGGGGTACCGCAGGCGGTAGTGATCGCCCTCGGCGACTTCCGTGAGGCCGTGGCGGGCCAGCGCGCCCAGCGCAGTGTTGTGAGGCAGGAACTGCATCCCCAGCTCGGTTCACAGGGTCAAGGGGCACATCACTCTATCGCGTGCCCCGGTTGGCCCGCAAGCACGCGGCCGCCAGGACGCGGGCGCTCCCGCCGGCCTGATGGCGGTAGCATCCCCCCGTGCCCGGCACCACCATCAGCTTCTTCGGCGCCTCGGGGGAGGTTACCGGCTCGTGCTACCTGGTCGAGACCGGACGGGCGCGGGTGCTGGTGGACTTCGGCCTGCACCAGGGCGGGCGTGAGGCGGACGAGCGGAACCACCGGCTCCCGCCGATCGATGCCAAGCGCCTCGACGCCGTGGTGCTGACCCATGCCCACATCGACCACTGCGGGCGGCTGCCCCTGCTCGTCACCAACGGGTACAGGGGCGAGATCCACGCCACGCCCGCGACGGCGGACTTGACGGGCATCCTGCTCCGCGACTCGGCGCAGCTGCAGGAGGCCGACGCGCGGCACGACGCGGTCCGCGCGGCCCGTCGCGGCGAGACGGCGCTGCCGGCGCTCTACTCACCCGACGAGGTCGAGCGGCTGCTGCCGATGTTCCAGCCTCTGCCTTATGCCCAGCCGCGCGAGATCGCCCCGGGGGTCACGATCCGACTGGTCGAAGCGGGGCACATCCTGGGCTCGGCGAGCGTGGAGATGAAAGTCGCCGCCTCGGGGGCGTCCGCGCCGCTGACCATCCTGTTCTCGGGCGACCTGGGCCAGCGCGGCACGCCCTTGCTCAAGGACTTCACCCCGCCGCGCTCGTCGGCGGCGCAGCCGGCGATCGAGCCGGACGTCGTGGTGATGGAGTCCACCTACGGCGACCGCGACCACCGCCCGCTCGCCGAGACCGTCGAGGAGTTCACCAAGATCCTGACCGGCCTGAACGGCTCGGGCGGCAAGGTGCTGGTGCCCGCGTTCGCGGTGGGGCGGACGCAGCAGCTCGTGTATCACCTGGGCGAGCTGGTCCGTGCGGGCAAGGTGCAGCGGTTGCCGGTGTATGTGGACAGCCCGATGGCCGCCGAGGCGACGGACCTGTACAGGCGCCACACGGCGCTGTTCGACGAGGACACGCAGCGAATCCTGAGCAACGGCGACTCGCCCTTCAGTTTCCCGGGGCTGAGCTATCTCCGCACCGGCGACGAATCGCGGACACTTAACACGCTCGACGGACGGGCCATGATCATCGCCGCCAGCGGCATGTGCACCGGCGGACGAATCATGCACCACCTCCGTCACCACCTGTGGAAGCCCGACACTCATGTGATCATCGCCGGCTTCCAGGCGGCGGGGTCCATCGGGAGGCAACTGGTAGACCGCGTGCACCGCGTGATGGTCTGGGGCGAGCCGGTGGTGGTGCGGGCCAAGGTGCACACGCTGGGCGGCTTCTCGGCCCACGCGGGGCAAACGGACCTTCTGAGGTGGGCCGCGCCGCTGAAGGGGTCGAACTGCCGCCTGTTCCTGACGCACGGCGAGCGCGGGCCGCGGCAGATACTGGCGAACAGGCTGAGGGAGACCACGGGCCTTCAGGCGACCTGTCCCGAATACCACGAGGTTGCGACGCTTTAGCCCCGCCGCCCGCCACTACACTCGCCGCCCCATGTCTCCCTGGCTCTGGGTCATCTTCATCTCGTCGATCCTGGTGATGCTCGCCATCGACCTGGGCGTGTTCAACCGCAAGCCGCACGTCGTGCCCTTCAAGGAGGCGATGGGGTGGCTGTGCGTGTGGGTGGGGCTGGCGGCGGCGTTCAACGTGTCGCTCTACTTCATGTACCTCCACCAGTGGATGGGCGTGGGGACGGGCGAGCACTCGGCGGCGACGGCCAAGGACGCCGCCATGGAGTTCCTCACCGGCTACCTCGTCGAGCTGTCGCTCAGTGTCGACAACATCTTCGTCATCGCGGTGATCTTCCAGTTCTTCAAGGTGCCCGGCGCGTTCCAGCACCGGGTGCTGTTCTGGGGCGTGGTGGGGGCGATCGTGCTGCGCGGCGTGATGATCGGGGTGGGTGCGGCGCTGATCCAGCGGTTCGACTGGATCATCTATGTGTTCGGCGCGTTCCTGATCATCACCGCCGCCAAGATGCTGGTGCTGAAGCACGACGACATCGAGCCGGAGAAGAACCTGGTGATGCGGATCACCAAGAAGTTCCTTCCCGTCAGCGACCGCTACGACGGCTCAAGGTTCTTCACCCGCATCGACGCCCGGCGCTACGCCACGCCCTTGTTTGTGTGCCTGGTGCTGATCGAGACGACGGACCTGGTGTTCGCGTTCGACTCGATCCCGGCGATCTTCGGGATCACCAAGGACCCGTTCATCGTCTTCACGAGCAACATGTTCGCCATTCTGGGCCTGAGGACGATGTACTTCGGCCTGTCGGGGTTGCTGTCCAAGTTCCGCTTCCTGTCCAAGGCGCTGGTTTTCGTGCTGGCGTTTGTGGGGGTGAAGATGATCATCCACTCGTGGGTGCACATCGATAACACGACCAGCCTGGCGGTGGTGCTGGGGATGCTGGCGGTGGGGGTGGGGGCTTCGCTGGCGGTGCCGGAGAAGGGGCGCGCCGAGGCCGACGCTCAAGCCTGAACGCCGGTGATTCGCGCGTTGCGGCCGCGGGGGTACCCTGCCTGTCATGCCCAAGCGCGTTCTCATCCTCTCCGCGTCGGTCGGCGCCGGCCACCTCCGCGCCGCCGAGGCGCTTGCTCTCGCCTTCGCCCAGAGCCGCCCTGATATCGCGGTCAAGAACATCGACGTGCTCACGCTGACCAACGCGCTGTTCCGGCGCGTGTACGGCAAGGCGTACCTCGACCTGGTCAACCGGGCCCCGCACCTGTTGGGTTACATCTACGATCTCACCGACAAGCCCGGCCCGCGCAGCCGCACCGAAGACCGCCTGCGCTCGCTCACCCAGCGGCTCAACCTCGGCAAGGTGATCGACCTGTTCGACGAGCCGTGGGACATCGTGGTCAATACCCACTTCCTGTCGGCGGACATCCTCGCCTCGCTGCGCCGCCGGAAGAAGACCTCGCTGCGGCAGGTGACGGTGGTCACCGATTTCGACGCCCATGCGTTCTGGGTGAACCACCCCACGGACCGGTACTACGTCGCCACCGAAGAGGCCGCCCTGAGCCTGGCGCACTGGGGTGTGGACCGGTCGATCATCGATGTCGTCGGTATCCCGGTTCACCCGGCCTTCGCCGCGCCGAAGACCGCCCAGGAGTGCCGGCGCAAGCACAACCTCGCGTCCGACCGTCCGGTGGTGCTGCTGCTGGCGGGCGGGTTCGGCGTGGGGCCCATCGAGCGCATCTACGAGGCGATCCTGGCGATGGAGCTGCCCGTGCACGTGGTGGTGGTGGCCGGCAAGAACGCGGCGCTCCAAGCACGCCTGGAGAAGATCGGCATTCCCAGGCACCAGCGCGCCAAGGTGATCGGCTTCACGACAGAGATCGACGAGCTGATGGCCGCCGCCGACACCGTCGTGACCAAGCCCGGCGGCCTGACCACCAGCGAGGTGCTGGCCCGCGGCGCGGTGATGACCATCATGAACCCCATCCCCGGCCAGGAAAGCCGCAACAGCGACTACCTGCTGGAGAACGCGGCGGCGATTAAGGTCAACAGCGTCGCAACCGTGGGCTACAAGCTGACACAGCTCCTGGGCGATGCTCCGCGGCTGACGCGGCTGCGCCGGGCGGCGGCGGGGCTGGGTCAGCCTCGGGCGGCGTTTGAGATTGTGGAGCGGGTGGTGGGGATGATGTGAGCGCGGTAACGAAGCGTGTTCGCTCTTTCACGCCGCCTTCCGCAGCACCTGCCGCTCGCCCTCGGTCAGGGCCCCCGCGCTCTCGAACTGCCACCGCCAGCCGGTGAACAGCAGGCCGCACGGCACCGCGATCCCCCACGCCAGCAGCGCCCAGTTCGGCCCGCCCATCTCGCCCATCGTCGCCCGCCACAGCAGGAACGCCGTCAGCAGAACGCCGCCCAGCACCGTGAGCGTCCGCCCCCAACCGGCCCGCATGAGCAGGCCGACGCCGCCGAGTCCGATGCAGGCGAACGCACCCAGCGAGAGCAGGCCGCGGATCATCATCGAGCCGCCGCCGGTGGTGAACGCATCTGCCACGTCGCCTCCGCCGGCGGCCTGCAGCTGCTCACCCATGTTGACCGCGCCCGCGCCGTCGTTCATGAACATCACAGCGCCGATGCCGCCGAGCACGCCCAGCAGGGTGTTGAGGAGCGAGACGATGGTGAGGCTGATGGACCGTGGGTGGTGCATGGGGTGGGACTCCGTGGCGAGGGCCCGGGATGTCTCCGGGTCATTCGGGCGGATCGGTCGGCGCTCCCCCCGGCTTTGGGCTTCGTTTCAAATCGAGCGGAGATAACCGGCGACGGCCCGGGGAGGGCACACCCTCGGCGGTGCGGACCGGTTGTTCGGGGGACAGCGGCGGCGCTCCGCGGCCGCAAAAGCAAAGCCGCCCGCCGGGTGTCGGCGGGCGGCGGAACTCCCTGGATGGCCGCGGGGGCGGGGCCCGGTGCGGGTGTCAGGCCAGCATCTCGACGCGGTCGACGTCGCCGGGCGCGAGCTCGTTGTCGCTCGCGGTCACCGGCGCGCCCGTCAGGTCGGCGTCAACGCCGGGTTCCTTGACTGTCTCGATCATGGCGGTGTGCTGGCTGTTCTCGTTGTTGTCGAGGAAGCACGCCAGCTTGCGGCTGCGGACGGGGTGCTGCAGCTTGCGGATGGCCTTGGCCTCGACCTGGCGGACGCGCTCGCGGGTGACCTTGAAGATGCGCCCGACCTCCTCGAGGGTGTAGGTGTAGCCGTCGCCGATGCCGTAGCGGAGCTTGATGATCTCGCGCTCGCGGTAGGTGAGGGTCTTGAGCACGCCCTCGATCCGCGCCTTGAGCATGTCGCTGGCGGCGACGTTTCCGGGCGAGTCCTGGCGCTCGTCCTCGATGAAGTCGCCGAAGTAGCTGTCCTCGCTCTCACCCACGGGGCGGTCGAGGCTGATGGGGTGGCGGCTGATCTTCATGACGCGCCGGGTTTCGGCGACGGTCATGCCCGCGCGCTCGGCGAGCTCCTCGATGGTCGGCTCGTGCCCGAGCTCCTGCAGCATCTGCTTCTGGATGTTCCGCAGTTTGCTCATCGTCTCGATCATGTGCACCGGGATGCGGATGGTGCGGGCGTGGTCGGCGATGGCGCGGGTGATGGCCTGGCGGATCCACCACGTCGCGTAAGTGCTGAACTTGTAGCCGCGCTTGTACTCGTACTTGTCGACGGCGCGCATCAGGCCGGTGTTGCCCTCCTGGATGATGTCGAGGAAGCTCAGCCCGCGGTTGCGGTACTTCTTGGCGATCGAGACCACCAGCCGCAGGTTGCCCGCCGAGAGGTCTCGCTTGGCCTGCTCGTACTCCCAGAACACCACGTCCATACGCTTGACGCGGGTGACGAGCTCGTCGGGCTCCTCCATCACCAGGCTGCGCAGGCCCGACAGCTCCTCGCGCATCACCATGAGGTCTTCGGGGTCGTAGCGCTGCGGGAACTTCTCGGCCTTCTTCATCTCGGCGTTGATGTCGTTGATCTTCTTGACGATGCCGCGGAGCTTGCGGTGCAGCGGGATGATGCGGCTGGTGCGGAGGCACATCTCCTCGCCGAGGGTGGCCATCTTGCGGCGCCGGGCCGAGATGCGCGCCCGGATGCGGTCGGCCTCCTCGGCGTCCTTCTCCTTGCGGGCCTGCTCCAGCGCGTCCCAGTCGGCCCGGTTCTGCTCCGCCAGCTTCCGCAGCGTGGCGCAGTTCACCGGGATGCGCTTGGCCACCTTCTCCTTGGCGTTGTCCTCGGCGGTCGAGATGCGCATGGTCCGGTCGAAGGGCAGGTCGCCCTTGTGGACCTGCTCGAGGATCTCGACGGCGCCGATCAGCGCGTAGTCGCACTCCAGGACGCGGCGCCGGAAGATCATCCGCATGGTCTCGATCTTCTTGGCCAGGCGGATCTCGTCGTCGCGCGTCAGCAGCGGGATCGTGCCCATCTGCGTCAGGTACATCCGCACCGGGTCGTCGATCCGCTTGGAGCGGGTCTCGGCGGCGAGGGCCTTCTCAAGCTCGGCGCGGATTCGAGTGTCTTCGACCAGACCGTTGGAGAGCGTCGGCGCCGGCAGCGCGCCGGCGGCGGAAGCCTGGGTGGCGCCGCTCGCCTTGGCGGGCGCCGCGGCGCCGCCGACAAGGTGAACCTGCTGCGAGCCCGCGTTGCTCACCGAGGGGACGCCGGGGGAGGAGGCCGGCGTCTGGGCGGCGAGGGCGGGGTCGATCTTGCGGAGCGAGTCCATCAGCTCGCTCCCGCGCGGGGCCCCGGCGGCCGCCTTGGCCTCCAGCGCCGCCGCCGCGTTGGCGATGGTCTCTTTGTGCATCGAGGCGCTGAGCGTCGCCGCCCCGATCTTCTTGCTCTCGCGCCAACGGCGGGCGCGGAACTCGCGCTCGTCCACAAGCTCGATGGTGTGCTCGTCGAGCAGCAGCAGCACGTCGTCGATTCGGTCGGGGTCAACGAAGACGTCCGGCAGCACGGCGTTGAGCTCTTCATAGCCCAGCCACCGGCGCTTGCGGCCGTCCTCGATCAGTTCCGACACGCGGGGGTCGATGTTCGCGATCACGTTCAGGGTCTCCGTCTGTCCTTTGGTCGTCCCAGTCTTGAGTCTTGCGCTTCGAGTCGTTCGTCTTGCAGTCTTGGGTTCGTCTAGGCCCCGGAACGGGCCGGTGCGCCCGGGCGGGGGACCGTCAGCAGCGGGCCGGTCTGGGGCTCGGTGCTGCGGCGCAGCTCCAGGAGGCGCTGCAGAGTTCGGACCTTGGCCGCCGGGTCGTCGTCGGCGGGGGTGTCGGTGGGGCCGGTGGGCTGCTTGAGTTCCAAGCCGGTCTCGCCCCCCAAGAGAGCCTCCATGTCGGCCCGCGTGCGCTGGGCGTCGGCGCGCCGGGCGGCCTCGTGGAACGCCGCCACCACGCCCCCGTCGTCCTTGTCGCACGTCCGCTCGGCCTCGCACGCCAGCGCCGTGGCCAGGCTGCGGGCCTCGGACGATTCGGACTGTCCGAGGAACCCGTCCAGGCTCGGCTCCTCACCCAGATCGATCCGGTCAAGCACCCAGCGGGCGATGACGCCCAGGGGAGAGCCGTCCCCGGACTCTCGCGCGGCCTGCTCGGCGAGCTCGCGGGCCCGGCCCGGCGCGGCGCTGGCCAACAGCGGGTGCACCAGCAGGCACGCCAGCGCCGACTGGGCCGGCGTGCCGGCGGCACGGAACGGGCTGACTGCGACCGGCTCGGGTCGCGCCACCGGGCGGGTGCGCCCGAGCGTGCCGATGGTCTTGTTGATGACCTCCGGCGAAACTCCGGCGAGCTGCGCGTAGCGCGTCAGCACCGTCTGGCGACGCAGCGGCGACACCCGGTCGAGCCCCAGCTCAACCAGCCGCGCAAGGTCCTCCTCGATCATCCGCGCGTGGACCGCCGTGCCGGGGAGCGCCCCGCGGGCCCGCATCTCCGCGGCCTTGCGCGCGAAGCGGAAGTCGAACATGTCCACCGCCGCCTTGAGCTGGGCCCGGAATACGTCCGCGCCGCCCTCGGTCTTGAGGACTTCGTCGGGGTCCTTGCCGCCCGGCAGGCTCATCACCAGGACATCCAGCGGCTCGCCGAAGAACACTTCCATGGCGCGGTCGGCGGCCTTCTGCCCCGCGTCGTCGGCGTCGAACAGCAGCACCACGCGGTCGCAGATGCGACGCAGCGCCGCGGCGTGGCGCACCGTCAGGGCCGTGCCCAGCGTCGCCACCGCGTTGGTGAAACCGGCCTGGTGACAGGCGATGGCGTCGGTGTAGCCCTCGGTGATGATGGCGCAGCGCTCGTTGCGGATGCCCGCCAGCGCCTGCGGCAGGGCGAACAGCGTGGCGCTCTTGTTGAACAGCGGGGTCTCGGGGCTGTTGAGATACTTGGGCTCGTCCTGGGGGTTGATCTTGCGTCCGCCGAAGGCGATGGGGCGGTTGAGCTGGTCGAGGATCGGGAAGATCACGCGGTTCCGCAGCGCGTCGTAGTAGCCGCCACCACCCGGGCCGGACGCCTCGCGTGACTTCAGCAGCCCGGCGACGACGAAGGGGCGAACGTCCATCCCCCTGGCTTCGAGCGTCTTGAGCAGCCCGTCCCAGCGGTCGGGCGCTGCCCCGATCTGGAACCGCTCGGCCATCTCCGGATCGATCCGGCGCTGCTCGATGACCGCGCGGGCCGCCGTTCCGTGCTCGGAGTGACGGAGGATCGTCCGGAAGAACTCCAGCGCGAAGGCGTTGGCCGCCGCGAGGTCGTCTTTGGTGATCCCCTCGACCCCTTCTGCCTGGGCGTCCAATCCTTCAGGCCCCGCGGCCGCTGGCGCCTCGCGGCGGCGCGGCGTGAGCTGGATGCCCGCCTTGTCCGCCAGGTGCTTGAGCGCCTCGATGAACGACATCCCGTGCGCCCGCATCACGAAGTCCAGGGCGCCGCCGCCGGCGCCGCACACAAAGCAGTGGAAAATCTGCTTGTTGGGCACGACGTACATCGACGGCGAGTGGTCATTATGGAACGGGCACAGGCCGACGTACTCCTTGCCCTTGGCCTTGAGCGCGACGTGCTCGCCGACCAGGCGCACGATGTCCGTCGCGTCCAGGACGCGTTGGCGATCGTCGGTCTGATTCCACAGACGGTTCAAGGGAGAGTTCGCCGCATCAAACCGGGAGCCATCGCCGACACGCCACCAACCACGCATTCGCGGGCCCGACCGTCGAGCCCGATCCCAAGTTCGCGACAAGCCGATACATCGCCCGAAACTCCAGGCAGCGGCCCAGGACCAAGAGGACACCGCGACGATGCCGCCACACCGGCCCGTCGGTCGATGCAAGGACCGGGGCCCGCGCGCGGCGATAGCGTCTCTCTCAGCCTTGAAGCTGCTTGCTGGTTGCCTGCACGGGCTCGTCGCAGTCCCGCCAGGCAGAATGTGGGAAGCCGGAGAAGTGCCGGTCAGGGCCACGGGTCGATGCCGGGCAGTCGCTGACCCAAGAGGAGTGGCTTCCTACAACAAACATTTATCACACGGACGGGTCGGGTCAAATCGTTTGGGGTGTCTGGTGAAGATTTTCTTCAGATTTTGCGCGCAGGGCCTTGACGGTTGACCGCCGGCTGTTCCGCGCGACCCGCCCAAGACCCCAATCCCGACGATGTCGGACAGTTTTCCCACAGGAAATCAAGGTCCATCGGTGGTTCTCAACATTGGAACAGCTATCGCCGCCTTCTACCATCGGCCCCATGCTCAGAGTCCAGATTCGTTATCAGGGGCGGGTTCAAGGCGTGGGATTCCGCGCTACCGCGCGATCGCTCGCCCAGGGCCTGCCTCTCACCGGCTGGGTGCGGAACGACCCGGACGGCGGGGTCACGCTCGAGGCCCAGGGAGAACCGACGGCGATCGACGAGTTGCTCAACCGGGTTCGCGCGAGCCTGGGACAGTTCATCCGCGAGCAGACCCGCTCGGGCGCGCCGCTGGAGCAAGGCGAGCGGTCGTTCGACATCCGACGCTGACACACATGCTGATCCTCTTTGATATCGACGCGACGCTCATCCGAACCGGCGGCCTGGGCATCAAGGCCATGGGCATCGCCGGGCGCGCCATGTTCGGCCCGGGATTCGACGAGCGCCGCGTCGACTACGCCGGACGCCTCGACCCGCTCATCATCACCGACCTCATGCGGGCTCACGGGGTGCCCAATGACGCCATGACCATGACGGCGTTTCGGGCGGCGTACCGCGCTCACCTCGAAGCGCTGCTCCGCGATGGAACAGGGCGCACATGTCCCGGTGTCCCGGAGCTCCTCGCGCGCCTGCGGCGGAACGCCGGCGTCACCCTCGGCCTGCTCACGGGCAACTTCCCCGAGACGGGGCGCATCAAGCTCAAGGCGTGCGGTATCGATGCGGACGATTTTGCGGTGTCGGCGTGGGGCGACGAATCGCCCCATCTTCCGCCCGCTCGCGACCACCTTCCCCCCGTCGCGATGCGCAGGCACGCCGAGCGCACCGGAACGCCGGTCGATCCGCGCCGGGTTGTCGTCATCGGCGATACCCCGGCGGATGTCGGGTGTGCCAGGGCCCACGGCTGCCGCAGCCTCGGCGTGGGCACCGGCCACTTCGCGCCCCAGCTGCTCCGTGACGCCGGCGCGGACCTCGCGGTTGAGGATCTTTCAGACACGGACTCGATCGAGCGGTGGCTGTTGAACCGCGGGTGAGGCCGCCGTCACGCGTCGCGATGCTGCGGCTCGGACGGGCCAGCGCTGTGACCGGCCAGCAGGTCGTTGCGCCAGACGGGGTTGTGCTGGTTCAGGGCGCCGCACTGGGGGCACGCCACGCCGTGAACCCCCTGGGGCTCGTCCTTGAGGTCGTGCCCGCAGGTCCAGCACACATGATCACCCAGGCGCGATGTGACACGGTTCCAGGTCATGGTGACGGCGGCGGCCATCCCGACCACCGAAACCGCCAGCCACACCGGGGCGAGCGACAGCACCCCGAACAGCGCCAGCGGGACGCCGATCACGATCACCGCCACCCGGAACCGAACCCGACCCAGCCACGTCAACCCGCGCTCTTTGAGATAGTCGTACACGCAGAGATCCCCGCGAGACCGGTGACTCGGGCCGCCGCGGCCCGGCGCATCAGGATACACCCATTCGACTGCTTTCAATGGTCGGTTCGATCCGACGGCCCGGTTGAATGGCGCGGGACCGATCGGCCCGGGAGGGCTGGGACGTAGACTCGCCCCGTGCCCCCAGGCCGATCGCCTATCACCCTGGCTATTGAGACCAGCAACCCGTCGGCGTCGACAGGGGCCGGGAGCGTTTGCCTGGGAGAACAAACCCCCGACGGGGCGGGGCGGGTGTTGGCGGTTGAACACCTCGCCCCGGCGTCCCGGCATGATGATGCGCTCATGCCGGCGATCGACCGGCTCTGCCGCGGCGCGGGTGTGGCCCCGTCCGACCTGTCGCGTGTCGCGGTGTCGATCGGTCCGGGCGGCTTCACGTCGATCCGTATCGCGGTGGCGACCGCCAAGATGATCGCGCTGGCGACCGGTGCGCGGCCGGTCGGGGTACCGACCGCCCTCGCGGTGGCGCACGCCGTGCGTGAGCAGGTGGGTGAGGCCGTGCTGGCGGTGCTGCTGGCGTGGAAGCGCACGGACGTGTGGCGTCAGCGGTTCAGGGTCGCGCCGTCCATCGTGGAGCCGATCGACGCCGGGGGTCTGGTTGCCATCGGACCCGGTGCGTTCGAGGGTGCGGCGGCGGTGGTGGCCGACGCCGAGCTGCGCCGGCTGCTGGGCCGCGAGGGGGTGTCTCAACACGGCGTGCCGGTGCACGATCCCGTGTTTGACGCCGGCGCGTTGTTCGAGGCCTCGCTGCGCCTGCCCGCGACGGACCCGTCCGCGCTGCTGCCGCTGTACCCGCGCGAGCCCGAGGCGGTGACGAAGTGGAAGGCGCTGCGGGCTAGCGATCGACCGGGGGGGCGTCCGCCGGGGTCGCCGCCGGAACCGGCCCGGTGACAGGGGGCGCCGGCACGCTCCAGGCGCGGATAATCGGGACGTCGGCCAGCGGCCGGTCCTGTGGTGACCTTGGATCTGCGGGATCTCTGGGGCCGACTGGGATGCTCTGGATGGCCGCCAGGGTCTGGGCGCCGGCGGTCACCAGGGCGAAGGCACACAGCCGGCCCTGGAGCGAGCTGCCCGCCTCATCGCTCAGACAGATCACCAGCTCCCCGGTCGCCGAGTCCGGCTCGTCGTCTCGGCGGGCCATCGATACGGCGCCGAATGTCTGCGTGAGCGCTGAAAGCTCGAAAGCGACGAACTCGCCGGGTCCCGAGGCCTGCGGCGTGATTGAGTCCGCCGCGTGGGGGCGGGCGCCGAGCTGGATGAGGGCCGGGGCGCCCGACCGATCCTTGGAGGCAACCCTCGCGACCGTCGAGCCGTCGTAATACCCGCCCTCCACCAGCCGGAGGAACGCGGCGCAGGTGTTCGGGGCCTCATCATGGCGGAGGGCGAGCTCGAGCTCCCCCAGTGGGGTTTCGATGCGCACGCGACGATCCGGGAAGACCCGGTACCCGCCGAACGCCGGAGGCTCGGTGCTCACGGAGGCCGGGCGCCGGACGAGATCATCGAGCGCCGGGCCGCGCACGGCGAGCAACTGCGACATCCGCGCTGTATCGCGCCGGCGGGCGGCGTCGAGGATCGCGGCTTGCATCGCGTTGGTGTACCTGGTCGGCGTCCACAGCGGTGTGAGCACCAAGGGCGTCCCCACCGGGACCGGGCCGCGGAAGCCCTGGACCAGCACCGCCCGCGCCGGCGGCGCGTCACGCAAGCTTGGGAAGAGCGCGCAAAGATCGGCGCACGCGTTGCCGACCGGTGCGGGCGCGGACGCGGTCTGCCGGCCGCTCGCAGGGTCGAGCAGCGCGATGGTCTCGATGTCGGCCCGGGGCGCGGCGGGCTCAACGCGCAGGTGGACCGGGCCGCCGGGCAACGAGTACGCGCGCTCGGCGGCCAGGCCCGCTTGCGACGGGCCGGCGGCGAGCGAAAGCCAGGTCACGATGAGGGCATGGGCAAGCACGCGGACTCGGACCATACGCACCCGGTGCGTATCGGATCGGTCGGGTTCCCGGCGCGATTCCCCGGCGCGCGGCCGCGGCCTTTCGGGTGCGCCGCGGGGTTACTGCTGATTGGTGGAGTTGGTGCCGGGGGCGGTCGAGCCGTTGCGGTCGAGCTCGTCCCAGGCCCGGTTCACCTGCTGGCTCGTGCTCGGCGAGTTGGCGCTGCCGCGGGAGAGAATCCCCAGCACCGTGCCGCCGACGTCCGCGAACCACTGCACGCTCAAGTCCGCGCGGAGCAGGTTGTTGCCGACGCGGTGGTTGTAGTCCTCTGGCGTCCGCATCCCGTCGGCGATCAGCGAGGTCCAGGGCTTCAGATTCCCCAGGCGCGAGCCGGAAACGGTGGTGCGGTACTGGTAGTTGTCGGCGATGGTCCCGACGCTCGACAGCCACGTCTCGGCGTACCGCGAGTACGGGTGCTCGCCGGTGTGGCTGGGGCAGTAGTAAACGTTGGGGGCGTCGGCGTAGTTCAGTTTCGCGAGCAGGCCCAGCCCGTCCCAGCGTACGTCGGTGAACTGGCGGCTGCCTTCAAAGTCCTGCGGGTCGAGACGGACGTAGATCGTGTCCTGTTGACCGCCGGCGTCGTGGTTCTGTGCGAACGCGGGGAAGGTGCTGGAGGGCACCTCGTCGCCGTGGTCGTACGCGAACATCTGCAAACCCAGACCGAGCTGGCGGACGTTCGAGGCGCACTTGGCGCGCCGGGCGACTTCATTCGCGGACACGAGCGAGGGGAGCAGCAGCGCGACGAGCAGACTCATCACGGCGATCGATACCAAAAGGTCAACCAACGAGAACCCGCGGCTCTCGGCGCCGGCGCTGCCCGGAACCACCGGAGCCCCCGGAACTCGCGCGCATGTCTTCCTCTTGGCCACCATATCGGTCACCACCTCTTCGCGATTGGGATGACGCATCGGCGTCTTCCGTCGCTCACCCTAACGATAAGTCATTCGTGAACCCCAAGCAAACCCATAGGGAATGAAATGAGACATGTCCGACGGCTTTTTGGCACACTCATGTTTTGTTAGGATGTTGGATTCAGAGATTCAATTGCGGTCGAAATCAACCATTATCGGGCGTGGTGTGTCGTCGGGCTGAACCGATCTTGGTGCCGGTTTTTCGCCGCGCGGTTGAAACCCCGGCATCCTTTCGCCGGACAAGGCGTATAGGATGTTGACGTCCGGACCGGTCGATTTCAGCCGGGGATAGGATTGTCGAGTGAACGCCCAACAGGGCCAAGCTGATCTTGACCTCATGCGCCGCATCGCCGCCGACGACGAGGCGGCCTTGGAGGAGTTGTACGACCGATTCGGGTCGTTGATCTACCGCATGGCGTACCAGGCCATGCCGACCCGGGCGGATGCCGAGGATGTTGTTCAGGAGGTGTTTGTTCGACTGTGGCGGACTGCAAGCCGTTACGACCCCAAGCGTTCGGCTCTGGTCACTTGGGTGATGCTCCTTGCCCGCCGGCACATGGTTGACCGGCTCCGGCGTGTGCAGGCCCGGGTCAAACCCGGGGTGCTCGAAGAGGGCTGGTCGCCGGCGTCGTCGGAACCGGCGACGGGAGCGAGTGCTGAGCGCGACGAACGATTCGCCGCGGTCATGAAAAAGATCGAAACGCTGCCGGAGTTGCAGCAGACAGTCGTCAAGAGGGCGTACCTGGGAGGCCAGACGCTCAAGCAGATCGGGATCGAGATGGGCATCCCTCTGGGCACCATCAAGTCGGCGCTGAGCCGGGCGTTGGTGAGGCTCCGAGAAAAAGACGAAGACACCCAGTCGCCGCCGGGCCGGTCGGAAGAACCAAAGACCCCGTGGCCCGAGACGGGATGACCGATGACCTCGGATTCGGTGGCGGAAAGGCCGGTGGAGATCCGGCCAGAGCCCCGCCCCCCCGGCCCCGGGCCGGAGGGGGAATCGGGGTGACGGAAGAGACGAGCAGATGATGATGACGGATCAGGACCGCAGAACCATGACTTTTACTACCCGAGACCTATTGGAATACGCATCGCTCGACGCGCTGGGCCTGCTCGATGAGGCGGAGCGCGCGGAGTTTGAGCGCGCGTTCCGCGCCGCGAGCCCCGAGCTGCAGGCGATGGTCCGGCGCGAGCAGACGCGGGTGTCGGATGTGTCGGACCTGTTCCCGCAGGTTGAGGCGCCCGCGGGGCTGAAGGCGCGGGTGATGGCCGCGTGGCGTGACGCGGTCGCCGCGGTCGCGCCCGAGCCCGTCGGCGTGATCGGCCCGTCGGTCCCGCAGGTGAACATCGGCCTGCGCACGGGGTACCTGTGGCGGGCGGCGTGCATCGGTTTCGCGACCGCGACGCTGGTTCTCGCCGGGTTCTTCGTGGGCAGCCTCCAGTTGAACAACGACCTCCGCAGCCAGATCGCGGTCAACAAGTCCAACGAGGACCTGAATACCCTGGGGCCTTCGATCCGGCGTCTGCTGTTCTCCAACAACCGTCATGAGGTCGCGCTGTCGCCCGCCGTCGAGGGCCTCGACGCCACGATCGCCGGTCGGCTGATGTTCGACGACGAGACGGGCGAGGGCGCGCTGGTGTTCAACAAGCTGCCCACCAACGACGGCACCTACCGCGTGGTGCTCGAGACCGCCTCGGGCCAGAAAACGCTCGCGGGCTTCCGGGCCACCGGCGGTCTCACCAGCCTCCCTTTGGACCTCAAGTCGATCATCTCGCGCGGGGAGTTCAAGGGGCTCGACAGAGTCGCGGTGATCGGCCCGGCGACGCCCGGCGGCGTTGACCAGGTGCTGTTCCGCGTGAAGACGGCGTAAGCGCCCCGCTCACAAGAAAACCCGACCCACAGGACCCACGGGACCCGTGGGTTTTTTCATGCCGCGAGGTTCTTGATCCGCCGGAGCACCTGCTCGGCGTCGCGCGGGTTGGCGTCGTCGAGCAGCAGCAGTTGCCGGATGCTCTGGTCATCGTGCTTGCGCGTGTCGATTTCCTCCGACACCAGCCGGTTCCCATCGGCGTCGGAGATGATCGCGGTGACGAGCCGGTCCTTGGCGCGCTCGAACTCGAAGATCATCCCGGCGGCCCGGAGCGCCCCGACCCCCGGGGTTCGCCCGGCCTGGGGCAGCGATTCCGAGGTGGCCTCGGCCTCGGCGACCTCGTCGCCGTCGCTCTCGATCGTGTACTGGTTTGCGGTTGCCACGATGGCGTCGACCGAGAGCTGCGAGTCGATCATGTGGGCGAAGAGCTCGCGGGTGGCCTTGAAGCTGTTCGCTGCCGTGCGCAGCACGGCGCTGACGCCCTCGGCGTCGAGTTCGAAGAGGCGCTCGGCGACCTGCGGGAGATGGATCTCTCCGAGCGGGCTGGCGTCGCCGTCGAGGGGGATGGTGCCGACGTAGTAGGCGACCGCGTGCAGGATGCTGGCGGGGTCGAGCCTGGAGACCGACTGGGCCGGGGTGTGGTGCAGGGCGATGGGCTTGGCCAGCAGCGCCGGCAGCTTCCACATTCGGCACAGGACCATCGAAGCGTCGACGTGCGTGAGCTCGAGCCCGCGGAGCTCGCTGAGGAACTGGCGCGAGGGCGGGTCTTTGGGGTTGACGACCTTCAGATACTGATCGCCCGTCAACTTCATCATCGCGGACATGCCGCAGTCGGCCAGCATCCCGACGATGAACGCCTCGCCCGAGACCTTCTTGTCGAGCACCTCCGCCATGTGGAGCGCCAGCCAGGCGCGGTAGAGCGACTGGGTCCACTGGCGCTTGAGCGAGAACGGCCCGTCATCGGCGACCATGACCTTGGACAGGTGGAAGCCCAGGCTGATGGCCTTGAGCTTGTCCAGGCCCATGAGCACCATGGCGCGCTGCAGCGTGGTGACGGGCTGGCGCTGAGCGAACATCGCCGAGTTGGCCAGACGGAGCAGGCGCCCGGTGAGGGCCTGGTCGCTCTGAATCACAGACGCGAACTGGTTCAGCGTGGCGTTAGGGTTCCCGATCAGCTCGACGATCTTGACGGCGACCTGCGGGAGCGTGGGGACCGAAGTATCGCCCAGGCGACGCGAAAGCGATTGATGAAGCTCATCGACTTCGCGCGCGGTGAGTTCCTGGCGGACCTTCAAGGCGAACCTCCTCGGGCGAGGCAGCTGCACGAGCGCTCGCTGGGCAGGGCGGGCGGCCGCCTGCCGGGGCACGGATGACAGACGGGGTCGGCATCCATGGCCGCCGGCCTCGGGGGTACCCCGTGGCTCGGGGATTTCAATCGGCTCGGAGTCCAGGGGTGTTTGGGGTCCGGAGCGTGTTACACTTCGGGCCGATGAATGAGGGATCGTCACACCGCCAGGATGGCGCCCGGCGCGACCGAAAACGTGCCCCAGCTCCCCGGGGAGGGGGCGGGCACGCCGTGTCCCGCGTTATCGCCTTCATGAACCAGAAGGGGGGGGTGGGCAAGACGACCACGGTGGTCAACCTCGGCGCCGCCATCGCGTCGCGCGGACGCTCGGTGCTCGTGGTGGACCTCGACCCGCAGGCCCACTCGACAATCTTCCTCGGGAGCGATCCGGCGTCGCTGGATCTCAGCGTGTACGACGTTCTGCTCGACCCGTCGCTGGACGCCGTCGACGCCCTCGTGGGCGCGGTGCGTCCGAACCTCTCGCTGCTGCCGGCCGAGGTCGGCCTGGCGGCGGCGGAGACGGAGCTGACCGGGCAGGGTGACCGCAACCAGCGGCTGGCGCGGGCGCTGGAGCCGTTGAAGGGCGCGTACGAGTTCGTGCTGATCGACTGCCCGCCTTCGCTGGGGGTCCTGACGCTCAACGCGCTGGCCGCGGCCCGCGAGGTGGTAATGCCGATGCAGGCGCACTTCCTGGCGCTGCAGGGCGTGAGCAAGCTGCTGGAGACCGTGTCCCTGGTGGCCTGCGAGGTGAACCCCAGGCTGAAGGTCTCGGGCGTGGTGCTGTGCAGCCACGACGAGAACACCAGGCATGCCCGCGAGGTGGTGGCGGACCTGGAGAAGTTCTTCGAAGGCTCGCGCCAGAGCGGGGCGCCGTGGTGGGCCGCCCGCGTTTACCGACCGGCGGTGCGCCGAAGCATCAAGCTCGCCGAGAGCCCGAGCTTCGGGCAGACCATCTTCGAGTACGCGCCGGACTCAACGGGGGCGGCGGACTACCTGGCGCTCGGCGACGAGCTCATCAAGGAGTGGGACGCGCTGGTGGCGCCGTCGCCCGCGCCGGACGCGGAGGTGAAGAAGCCCGCCAAGCCCAAGCCGACGGTCGTGACGCGCCCGGTCGCTCCGTCTGCGACCGTCCCGGCGCCAGCGCCCGCGGCGACCCAGGCGTGAGCCTTGCCGGACCCACAGCCCCAACGCGGTCCGCTGGCCTTCCTTGGCGACTCGCGCGTCATGCTGCGCGTGTTCGTTGTGTATGCCCCGGCGCACTTTCTGGCGACCCACTGGCCCAACCTGGCGCTGCCGATGCCGGGTCGCCCGGACCTGGCGGTGCACCTGAGCATCTGCGGGACCTGGACGGTGCTGCTGTTCCTGAGCGGCTTGTGGGGTGACCGGCGCTCGTGGCGGGCCGTAGCGCTGACACACTTCACCGCCGCGTGCTACGTCGCGATCGACGAGGCTCTGCAGTTGATCCCGCTGGTTCGCCGGCACTTTGACTGGGACGACATGATGTTCAACGAGTTCGGGGTGCTGCTGGGGACGCTGATCGCCATGTGGCTCCGCGCCGCATTCGACCGGCGTTCGCCGTTGAACCGATGATGACCCGCCCCGGCCGTTCCGGGGGTCTCGACAACCCATGACCGGCGACCCTGTCCATCCACCCTACGAGATCGAGCGCCCCCAGGGCGTGCTCGACGCCGAGCGGGTCGACCTGCCAGCGCCGGGCCCGGCGCCCGAGAGCGGCGAGCCGCTGGCGAGTCCGACCGGGCCGGAGGCTCCGGCGGCGGGCGGGTCTAAGCCTGAGCCGCTGCGCACCGGTTTCGCGGGCTATGTGCGGATCATCGCCGCGCTGACATTCATCAGCCGGCTCGCGGGGCTGGTGCGTGAGTCGATCGCGTTCAAGGCGTTCGGGACCGCGCCGGTGTGGTCGGCGTTCAACGTCGCGTTCGTGATCCCCAACACGTTCCGGCGGCTGTTCGGCGAGGGGGCGCTGACGGCGGCGTTCATCCCGGAGTACACGGCCCTGCTCAAGGCTGACAAGGCGGCCGCGGACAGGCTCGCGTCGTTGACAATGGGTGTGCTGATCGCCGGTGCGGGGCTCTTGGTGGTGCTGGGGGAGGTCGCGCTGTGGCTGGTGCTGGACGCCATGGGACCCGAGGCGCCGGGGCGGGACGCGGTCGTGTTCACGATGGTCATGCTGCCGTACATGCCGCTGGTGTGCGCGACGGCGGTGCTGGGCGGCATCCTGCAGACCAACGGGCGGTTCGTGGCGCCAGGGGCGGCGCCGATTCTGTTCAACGGCTGCATGATCGCGGCCAACCTGTGGGCGTGGCGCGCGGGAGTGCCCCTGCGCACCGGGGCGATGGCGGTGTCGATCAGCGTCACGCTCTCGGGGGTCGTGCAGTTGTTGTGGTGCCTGTGGGGGCTGCGCGGCGTGGTGCAGTGGACGCGGGCGGTCTCGCGGGTGAAGGACAGCTTCGCCCGCATGATGAAGCGGTTCGTCCCGGTGACCATCGCCATGGGCTCGCTGCAGCTCGGCATCATCGCCGACCAGATCATCGCGGGGTACCCGGTGACGTTCGGGCCGACGCTGCCGTGGGGAGCGGCGTACCCGGTGAGCGCGGGGGGCAACGCGGTGCTCTCGTACGCCTCGCGGCTGTACCAGTTCCCGCTGGGCGTCTTCGGCATCGCGGTGGCGACGGCGGTGTTCCCGGCGCTGGCCCGCGCGTGGGGCAACAAGCCCGGGTTCACCGAGACGATGCGTCACGGCGTCCGGCTCAGCCTTTTCATCGGCGTGCCCGCGACGGTCGGGCTGATCGTCGTGGGCCGCAACCTCTGCGCCGTGGTGTTCAGCAGCGAGGCGGGCAAGGCGGGCGAGGTGGTCCGCGTGGCGCAGGTGCTGATGGGTTATTCGATGGCGGTGTGGGCGTACTCGCTCACGCACGTGTTCACGCGGGCGTTCTACGCCTCGGGCGACACCAAGCTGCCCATGAAGGTGAGCCTGGGCACCATCGGGGCCAACGTGGTGCTGAACCTGGTGCTGATCTGGCCGCTCGCCGAGGCGGGGCTGGCGTGGGCGACGGCGATCACCGCCACCGCGCAGTGCCTGCTGCTTGGGCGGCTGGCCTCGCGCCGCCTGGGGCCGGACGAGGGCCGCCTGTTCAATGCCGAGACGATGCGTGGCGTCTCGATGATCCTGCTGGGCAGCGTGATGATGGGCGCGGTGCTGATCGGGGCCCAACTGGTCTGGCCGCTCGCCGACGACGCCCGCTGGCTCGACCGGGCGCTGGCCCTGGCCCGCGACACGATGATCGGCGTGGGCGTGTTCAGCGCCTTCGCGGTGCTGACCAAGCGCGAGGAACTCAAGTGGCTGCTGGAACGCAACGCGGGGGGGGCGGGGGCCGCGGACTTTGGGTGAGTGGGGGTGAGCAGGAGCGGGAGTCGCCACGGATGGCACGGATGAACCCGGATTGGAGCTATTGGGTTGTGTTCATCCGCGCTTTTTTCCGTGGATTCCGTGGTCTCCATGGGGTCGCTCTAGACTTCGCTCATGACCGCGATCGCGTGGGTGCTGCTGGTTCTGCTTGTGGTCGCCGCCGGGGCGGCGGTGGCGCTGCTCGTCGCGCGGGCCCGGGGCGTGGCGGAGCTTCAGGCTGCCCGCGCGCAGCAGCAGGCCGACGCGGCACGGCTGGCGGAGTTTGAATCGTCCGCGCGCCGGTCGGTCGAGCTGCTGAGCAGCGCCCAGGCCGAGGCGGCCCGCCTCGGCGAGCGCATCGCGCAGAGCGAGGCCCGCCACGAGGAGGCGCTGAGCGCCCTGGCCGCTCAGTACGAGGAGCGCCTCTCGGCCGAGCGCCGGACCTCGGCGGAGTACCGCGAGCGCGTCGCCGCCGAGATCGTCGAGATGCGCCGCCAGTTCGAGGCGGTGATCAAGTCTCACGCGGGCGAGGCGCTGAAGCAGTCCGCCGAGCACCTGCTGCGCCTGACCGAGAGCAAGCTCAAGGACGATGCCGAGCGCCAGACCCGCGAGCGAGAGCTGAGCCGCAAGGCGGTCGAGGCGCTTGTCGGCCCCATCGCCGAGAGCCTGAAGAAGACCGGCGGGGCGATCGAGCAGCTCCAGCAAGACCGCGCCGCGTCGTCGGCCCGCATCAGCGAGCAGGTGCAGCAGGTGGCGGCGGGGGCCGAGCAGCTCCGGCGCGAGACCGCCAACCTCACCCAGGCGCTGCGCAAGCCGCACGTGCGCGGGCGCTGGGGCGAGCTGCAGCTCCGGCGCGTCGTCGAACTCGCGGGCATGCGCGACTGGTGCGACTTCAGCGAGCAGGAGAACACGACGGGCCCCGACGGCGACCCGCTCCGCCCGGACCTGATCGTCCGCCTGCCCAACGAGCGGACCATCGTGGTGGACGCCAAGACCAACATCGAGGCCTACCTTGAGGCGCTCGAGGCCCCGACCGAGCCCGACCGCGCCGCCCACCTCGACCGCTTCGCCCGGCACGTGAGCGACCAGGCATCGGCGCTGGGCAAGAAGGGCTACTGGAGCCGCTTCGAGGGCTCGCCGGACTTTGTGGTGATGTTCATCCCGGGCGACCAGTTCATCGACGGCGCGCTGTCGCGCCGCCCGGATTTGCTCGACCACGCCGCGGCCCAGCGGGTGATCCTCGCCAGCCCGTCGACGCTGATCGGCCTCTTGCGGGCGGTGTACGTGGGCTGGCGCGAGCAGCGCGTGGCCGAGCGGGCCGAGGAGCTGATCCGGCTGGGGCGCGAGCTGCACGAGCGCGTGGCGGTGGTGCTGGGGCACGCGACGAAACTGGGCGAGTCGCTCGCCGGCGCGGTGGACAAGTACAACGACTTCCAGGCGTCGCTGGACCGGCGGATCATGCCGACGCTGCGCCGGTTTGAAGAGCTTGAGGCGCGGAGCGCCAGGGAGCTGCCGGAGCCGCCGATGATCGAGACGAGGCCGAGGCTGGGGGCGCCGAGCGAGGGGTGAGTGTGACGGTGGGTGTGGCGGGGTGTGGCGACCCCCTCCGGGTGGGTGAGATGTCAAGGTTGCCAACCCCCGGGTGTCAGTAGTTGGCACCCTTGACAAGTCCGTCGCGTTCCGTGGGCTCAGTTCCCGGTGCCGTGCCTAGCGCTCCCGCACCGACTCCGATCTTGGGAGCCCGTCATAGACCGTGTTGTTGCTCAGCCCGAGCCACGGGTCGCTCGCGGGCGTGAGAAACGCCTCGGCGTACACCCGCTGGTTCAGGCGGGGCCAGTCGGCCGCCAGCGCCGGGTCGGCGATGAGCCACGCGAGAATGGTCGGGCGGAGCGACGCCCGCGACAGCAGCGTGTCGGCGGTGAGGTCCTGGTTCAGCGCAGCCCCGATGCCGGTGCCGTCGGAGAGGCCGACGCCGTTGCGTTCCCAACGAATTGCGGGCCAATGGAACTCCATCAGTTCACGGCTGTCGAGGTCGAACGTCTCGCGCAGCCCGACGGCCGAGGCGAGCGACTTCCAGTCCACATCCGGCTTGGCGGTCGTTCCGGTCACCGCCATGAGCATGGGGCGCTCCATCGAGCTTTTGGACACCACACGGACCGCGGCCTGGGCGGCGGGCACTGCCCCCGGGGCCGCTGGCGCGTCGAGCTTTCGGGGGGCGATCGGGAGCATCCCGATCGACAGTCGCAGGGCGTTCGCGGCGGACAACTGATCGTTGCAGTACCTCAGCCGTGCTGCGCCGGCGCTGGATGGATCGGTGCTGGCGAGCGACTCCGCGAACGCCTCCGCTGCGCTCAACTGCGCCGAGAAGGCCCGCGGCCCGCACAGGCCGGGGATCACGTCCACGACCGAGCCATCGGGTGCAAGCACATAGTGGATGCTGTTGCCCGTCAGGGTGCGGACGAGCTTCCGACCGTCGCCGTAGTCGATGGTGACCAGCGGCACGGGGCGCTCGCTGGACCAGTGGAGGATGAAGCGATCGCGCAGGAGCCGCGACACATCGGAGTTGGCGTAGAGCACCGCGCGGAAGAGCCGGCTGTTGGCGCACGAGAACGTCTCGTCGAGCCTGCCGAGCAGGCGCAGCGAGAGGATCGGTTTGTGCTGGGCCGTCGCGGCCTGCTTGGCGGCGTCGAGATCGGTGTACCAGTACAGCCCGGACCACGCCGCGTCCTTCTGGGCGGCGATGTGGTCGATGGTGTCGAACAGCCGCCGCTCGTCGGGCGTGGCCTTGCCGTTCATCGAGGCGTGTGACTTGGCGGAGCTGATCTCCGAGGCGTGCAGTTCCATGAAACGGCGCAGACCCTCGGGGCCGAGGGCGCGGACGGCTTCGGGCGAGTCGGGGAGCGGCGCGAGCGACTGGCTCTGCAGGCCTTGCTGTTGGGGAGATACCGCTTCGGCGAACGCCGGCTGGGCGGAAGGTGCGAAAGCGGCACCGGCGATCAGCAGCAGGGCTGGAATACGGCGGTTGGGCATGGCGGTCTCCCGTGTGGCCGGCTTGGCCAACTCCTTGACAGACGCGCGACGGGCCGGATTCTGGCATCTGGAGATCGCCCCCGACGCTGCCCGAACAGAGCCCGAGAGCGTGCGGCCCGCGCCCCCCGACCGGGTACCATCCCCTCCCCCATGACCTACACCGTCCTGGCCCGCCGTTACCGCTCGCAGTCGTTCGACGAACTCGTCGGGCAGGAGTCCATCGCGCTCACGCTGCGCAACGCCATGGCGCAGAACAAGGTGGGGCACGCGTACCTGTTCGTTGGGACGCGCGGCGTGGGCAAGACCTCGACCGCCCGCATCTTCGCCAAGGCCCTGGCGGGGGGCTCGCCCGAGGTCGACGCCGCCATCATGAGCGGGCAGGACACCGACGTGGTCGAGATCGACGCGGCGAGCAACCGCGGCGTCGAGGACGCCCGCGAGCTGATCGCCAAGGCCGCCTACCGGCCCATGCGCGGCAAGTTCAAGGTGTACATCATCGACGAAGTGCACATGCTCACCAAGGACGCGTTCAACACGCTCCTGAAGCTGCTGGAAGAGCCGCCCGAGCACGTCAAGTTCATCCTGTGCACCACCGAGGCGGAGAAGGTGCTGCCGACCATCCGCAGCCGGTGCCAGCGGTTTGATTTCCGCCCGATCCCCACGGCCCGGATCGGTGAGCACCTGGGCGCGGTGCTGAAGGAAGAGAAGATCAAGGCCGAGCCGGAGCTGGTGCACGCGGTGGCGCGCCTGGGGGCGGGGTCGATGCGCGATGCGCTGAGCCTGCTCGACAGGGTGATCGCTTCGGGCGAGAAGGGCAAGCCGCTGACTGCGGCCATGCTCGAGTCGCTGCTGGGCCTGCCCGAGCGCGAAGTGGTGACGGCCCTGGTCGATGCGCTCCGCGCCGGCGAGGCGGGGGCGGCGCTCGGACGCGCCGAGGAGCTGCTGGCCCAGGGTGTCTCGCTCGACCAGTTGATGCAGACGCTCATCCTGCACTTCCGCGACCTGATGCTGCTGTGCGCCTGCGGCAAGGACACCCAGCTCGTGGAGGCGGCGGGGGAGGCGCGGGAGAAGATGATCGCCCAGGCCGCGGGCTTCGACCCCGCCGCGCTGGTGCACATGATCGCCCTGGGCGAGAGCGTGCAGAAGGCGGCGGCCAACTCGGCGACCGGGCGGGCCCTCGTGGATGCCCTGATCGTGCGCCTGGCGATGACGGAGAAGATCGCCGACGTGGCGGCGCTGCTTGCCGGCGGTGGAGGTGGGGGCGCGGCGGCGGCGAGAGGTGGGAGTGCCCCGGTAAAAAAACGCTGACGGCGGCGGGCGCACCGACGGCGGTTCCAGCGCCCCCGCCCGAACCCACACCAGCCCCCCCGGCCCCCCCGGCCCCCCCGGCACGCCCACAACCACAATCCCATGCGCACCCTGGCGCGGCGAGGGATGGGACCGATGCGATCGATGGCACCGATGGTGTCGACGCGCCGGTTGGCGCGCCGGCGGAACTGTGGTCGAAGGTCCTCGGGCTGGTCGCCGGCAGCGCCGCCCAGTCGGGCATCGTCGAGCTGTTCGAGCTGAAGGCGGTGAGGGGCAACGTGGCGGAGGTGGTGGTGACCGACGCCGCCAAGGCCGCCATCGCCCGCGGCAAGGTGACGTGGCTCGCCGGCCTGCTGAGCAAGGCCAGCGGGATGAACCTGTCGGCCCGGCTGCTGGAAGACGCGCCCGCCGGAAGCCCCCCCGGATCGCTGGGTTCTCCCGGAGCCCCCCCCGGAGCCCCCGGAGCCCCCGGAGCCCCCGGAATTGCCGCGGGGCCAGCACCAGTTGGATCATCCCCTGTCGCGGTCCCCTCCGCCGGCGCCCGCGCCGTGGCGATGGACGCCGCCGCCCGCCAGCAGGCGATGGAGCAGCCGCTGGTGAAAAAGGCCATCGACCTGTTCAATGCGAGGCTGATTTCAATTGAGGATGATCCGGGGTGATGGATGTGGTTGAGTGGCCGGGTGGTCTCGTGCCGGCTTATCCGCTCAACCACTTGACCACTTGACCACTCAATCACCTCTCCCCACTCCCCACCGCCCACTCCCCCCCTATGTTCGACCAACTCAAAACCATGGGCGCCCTCGCGGGCCTTCTGAAAAACAAGGACAAGATCCAGGAGGCGATGAAGCGCTTCCAGGAGTCGCTCGAGGGCATGAGCGCCACCGGCTCGGCGCGGTCGGGCGCGGTCAAGGTCACGGTGTCGGGCAAGATGAAGGTGCTGGAGGTGAAGCTCGACCCGGTGCTGGCGTCGTCGTTGGGGCGCGACGCGTCGTCGCGCGAGATGAGCGAACGCCTCATCGCCGAGGCGGCCAACGATGCGCTGGAATCGGTGCAGCGGATGGTCCGCGACGAGGCGAACCGCCAGGCGCAGTCGCTGGGGCTGCCTGAGTTGCCGGGGCTGGAGGGGCTGCTGCGGTAGGCGCGAGGCGGGGGAGCGGTTCAAGGATGCCAAGGGTGCCAACCCCGGAGGGTGCGGCGTTGGCACTCTTGGGCTCAGGGGCAGTTCTGACCGAACCGGACCAGCAGCAGGGTGAGGTCGTTGGTGTTGACCTGCCCGTCGCTGTTCAGGTCGCCGCCGGTGCACGTCGGGACGGCCTGCCCGAAGTTGACCAACAGGAGCGTGAGGTCGGCGGTGTTGCGGGTGCCGTCGGCGTTGATGTCGCCCTGGCAGAGGGTGAGCACGCCGGGGCGGCTGGTCTCGGTGCGGCAGGGGGTGGTGACGACGCAGTCGTAGCTGGTGGCGTCGAGGTCGGAGAGGTTGGTGAGCGTGAGCGTGGGGCCGGTCTGGTCGTTCAGCGGTTGGCCGTTGCGGCGCCACTGGTAGGTGACGCCGTCGGCGTTGAGGTGGCGGGCGGTGAACGTCACCGACCCGCCGGGGCAGGCGTTGGTCGCGGGCGGGATCACCATGGGGCGGGCATCGGGGCTGCGGTAGAGCAGGTCCACCTCGTCGGCGCTGAGGCCGCGGTTGAAGATGCGGACCTCGTCGATGGTGCCGGGGAGGTAGAAGTTGAGGTTGTTGAACTTGCCGACGAGCACGGGCTTGCCGAGGTTGGCGATGGTGCCGGTGGCGGCGATGTCGGAGATGAGCACGCCGTTGACGTAGAACTTCGAACGGGCACCGTCGTAGGTCCCGACAAAGTGGTACCACTGCCCGTTCTGGAGAAAGCCGTTGCCCGTGCCGCCGCCGGTGGGGCCGCCGGTGGTGGCGACGTTGAAGCCGCACGAGCCGGGCGGGTTGTACTGGGTGCCCGCCACACCGAGGTGATACTGGTAGTACGGCGGGCTGTGCGAGGCGGCGCCCTTGTCGATGATGCTGTCGTTGCCGCTGCCGCTGAAGGCCACGGGGCGGTACCACGCCGAGAGGGTGATGGCGGCGGCGGGGTTGAGCGAGGCGTCGTTGCCGAAGTTGGCGTAGGTGGATGTGCCGTTGAGCGAGAGCGCTTGTCCGGCGACGCCGGCGGTGAAGGTGCCGTTGAAGAGGGTGCCGTGGTTGGCGAGGCCGGAAGTGTCGAGCGCGTCGCCGTCGAAGCGCCACTCGGCGACAAGCCCGGCGCACGGCGCGGGGTTCACCCCGGCGAGGGCGTGCGAACTCACGGCGCAGAGCAGGGCGGCGGACAGGGCACGGATCGGCATGGCGGGGTCTCCCTCTCCCCCGGCGGCGGGGGCTGGTGGCCAGCATAGCCACCCGGCGAACGGGGCACTCCACACGGCTGGCCACCGAGGGGAGGGGATGGTTCTCGGGCCTTGACGGGAAAAGAGGGCCCCGCGAGAAATATATGGAACGATCAGTCTATTCATGGCATCCAAGCTCCGTGCCCCTCCGGCGAGCGCCGGGCCTGGGCGAATCGAACACCGACAGGAGCACGACCATGACCGCGCTGAATCTCGTTGATCCCGCTTCCGCCACCGGCAAGAACGCCGAGCTGTTCACCGCCATCAAGGGCAAGCTGGGGCTGATCCCCAACATGACCCGGGCGATGGCGAACTCCACGGCGGTGCTGGAAAGCTACCTGGGCTTCTCGGGGGCGCTGGGGGCGGGCAAGCTCCCGGCCAGGCTGCGTGAGCAGATTGCGCTGCTGGTGGCCGAGGTGAACCGCTGCTCGTACTGCCTGTCGGCGCACACCGCCATCGGCGGCCTGGTGGGCCTGAAGCCCGAGGAGGCCGAGGCGGCCCGCGAGGGCGGCTCGTCCGATGTCCGGGCGCGGGCGGCGCTGACGTTCGCCAAGTCGGTGCTGATCAACGCGGGCGCCGTCGGCGACGAGCAGGTGGCGCGGGTGCGGGCCGCGGGGTTCTCCGACGGCGAAATCGCGGAGATCATCGCGCACGTCGGGCTCAACGTGTTCACCAACTTCTTCAACAAGGCTGCGGGCGTACCGGTCGATTTCCCCGTCGTGCTGCCCCGCGCCGAAGCCGCGGCGGTGTGACGCGACGCCGGCGGGCGCTTGTGTAGCATCCCAGCCCCGGCCCGCGCGTGACGACCGCGAGGGTCGGGGCCGCCCGTGCGCTTCAGCGGAACAACCGGCGCCCATGACCAGGAGCAAACGACAGCCCCCGCCACCAGCAACCGCCCCGGCGGCCCGGCGCGGGCGGCCACCTCGCTCGGGCGCCGGGGCCCCGGGTCCGCGCGAGCGCCTCCTCAAGGCGGCGGGTGAGCTGTTCCCGGTGCGCGGGATCGGGGCGGTCGGCGTCGATGAACTCGTCGCGCACGCCGGCGTGGCGCGGATGTCGCTCTACCAGCACTTCAGCGGCAAAGAGGGGTTGATCGCCGAGTACCTCCGCGAGCAGCACCGGGGGTGGATGGCGTTCATGGGCGAGGGCGTGAAGCGGGCGAGGGGCCCGCGCGCCAGGCTGCTCGGCGTGTTTGATCGGCTGGGCGAGTGGCACGGCTCGGCGCGGTACGCGGGCTGCCCGTTCGCCCGCGCCCTGGGTGAACTGGGGGATTCCAGCGAGCCGGTGAGGGCCGCGATGCTCGAGCACGCCGCGGCGCTGCGGGCGTGGATCGCCGGGCTGTGCCGCGACGCCGGGCTGAAGTCGCCCGACGAGACGGCGGCGAAGCTGATCGTTCTGCTGAACGGTGCGAACCTGACCGCCGCCGCGGACGCCGCCGGGAGGGCCCGGGCGGCACGCCTGGCGCGGGCGGTGGCGGAGGCGGTGATACGGGAGGCCGAGTGAAGACCGGGAGCAGCGGGCGTTTGGGTCACGCACTCTGGCGTCAACCGTGCCAAGAGTGCCAACGCTGAGAGAGCAGCGTTGGCACCCTTGGCCTCACGGGCAGCTCTGCCCGAACACGCCCAGCAGGGCGGTGAGGTCGGTGGTCGTCACCTGGCCGTCGCCGTTGATGTCGCCGTTGGTCCCGGGCGGCACGGACTGCCCGAAGCTGCCCAGCAGGATCAGCAGGTCGGCGGTGTTCATCACGCCGTCGTGGTTGATGTCGGTGGGACACGGCGGGGGCACGGCGAAGAAGACGCGCACGCTGACATCGCCGGAGTAGCCGATGGCGAGATCGGGGCGCCCGTCGCCGTTGATATCGCCGAAGTCGATGGCGTTGCCGACCTCGGGGGCGTCGTACATCCAGTCGGGGGTGGCGCTGAGGGTGCCGTTGTTGTTGAGCCAGATGTGGGTTTGCCCGTTGGAGAAGTGGACCTCGGCGTAGTCGGCCCAGCCGTCGCGGTTGACGTCGTGGAAGGTGTTCTCCTGCTGGCCGACGAACGCGAGCGAGGCGGTCCAGCCGGGGGTGAGGACGCCGGCGTTGTTCATCCACAGGCGTGACTGCTGGCTGGTGGAGGCGCCGCCGATCATGAGGTCGGGCCAGCCGTTGTGATCGACGTCGGCGAAGGCGACGCCGCGCTTGCCGGCGGTGCTGCCGTCGGTCCACATGGGCGTGGTGGCGAGGGTGCCGCCGACGTTTTTGTAGATGCCGCTCTGGAAGTTCACCCACTTTGCCACTGCGACGTCGAGCAGCCCGTCGCCGTCGATGTCGGCGGCGGCGGCGGTGTTCTGGATCGAGGCCTCGGCCGACAGCCAGCTCGGGGTGGTCTCCAGCACGCCGCCGCTGTTGCGGTAGAACGTCATCGGGCGGTAGGGATCGGGCGACTGGGCCTGGTTGGTCATCAGCACGTCGAGGTCGTTGTCGTTGTCGGCGTCGAAGAGCAGGCCGCTGGTGGCCCAGCTCGATTGCGGCGGGTTGGCGAACCAGCCCGCGGTGGTGCTGGGCAGGGTGTGGAGCCCGGGCTGGCTGAAGTAGATGCGGGGCGGGTTGAAGCTGCCGCTCACGGCCAGGATGTCCGGCTTGCGGTCCTTGTTGATGTCGCCGATCTGGATGTCGCCGGTGTGCGTCTGGTCGGAGCTGATCCAGCTCGGCGTGGCCTCGAGGGTGGTGCCGGTGTTAAGGAACACCATGTCGTGCCAGTCGTCGTAGGGGGGGAAGCTGTTGGAGATGTAGCAGCCTACGACGAGGTCCAGCCTGCCGTCGCCGTTCATGTCGGCGATGCGGACCGCGCCGACCTGTCGCCGGAGGTTGAGCTGCCAGTTGGGGGTGGCGCCGTAGGGCACGCCCGCGGTGCGGGTGACCAGGTGAGCCGGCGCCTCGTGCGAGACCGGCGGCAGGCTGGCGGTGATCGCGCCGTCCTTGGAGACCTCGGTGCGGGGCGAGTCGGCCCGGGCCGAGGCGCCGAGGGCCAGGAGCACGGCGAGCGGGACACGGATGGGGATGGTCATGGGCTCTCCTCGGGGGCCGGCCGGGGGGCGTGGGTGGGCGGCCCGGTCTACCACTAGCCTACCCCCGAAGCGACGGGATTCCAGCAAAATCCCCGCAGGAACTCCCTCTGAACGCGGGGGAATCACCGCGTCGGGAGGGGGCGGGCCGACCAGATTCGGATGGTCGCGTCGGTCGAGGCGCTGATGATGGCCGAGCCGTCGGGGGTGAAGACCGCGCCCGGGGTGCCGCCGGTGTGCCCGCGGAGGCTGAGCAGCTCGTGACCGTCGGCGGTGTCCCAGACGCGGATGGTGTTGTCCCAGCCCCCGGTGACGATCCGCGCGCCGTCGGGCGAGAAGCCCTGCACGTAGACGCCGTGCTGGTGCCCCTTCAGCCGGCGGACCAGCTCGCCGCTGCCGACGTCCCACACGCAGATGTTGCCGCCCTCGTCGCCGGCGTAGAGCGAGCGTCCGTCGGGCGAGAACTCGACGTAGTAGGGGAACTGATCGACGCCCTGCAGCCGGCGCAGCTCGCGCCGCGTGGCGGCGTCGAAGACCTGCACGCCCGACTGGACGTGGCCCACCGCGATCAGCGCGCCGTCGGGCGACCACGCCACCGCGTTGGCCGTCAGCGGCGCCTCGGGCAGCGTGTCCAGCAGCGCGCCGGTGGCGGCGTCCCAGATGGTCGCCGACTCGGCGTCGGAGCCCAGCAGCAGCCGCCGCGAGTCGGGGTGGAACGCGAGCTTGAGCGACCGGCCCGTGGTCCCGGCGATCACCGACTCGATCCGCCGGTTGCACACGTCGAACACCACCACCAGGCCCGAGTAGCACGAGGCCACCACGCGGCGCCCGTCGGGCGAGACGTGCAGCACGCTGATGTCGTCCCTGATCGCGGGCAGCTCGTCGAGCGGCGCGAGATCGACGGGCGAGAGGATCATGACGCGTCCGCGGTCCACGCCGGCGTAGACGCCGTTGCCGCCGGGGTCCACCGCGACCGCCGTCACGCCCCCGGGCAGGGTGCGCGGGAGCGTCGGGTCGCGGCGCGGGTCGTCCCACCATCGGGCCGTGCCGTCACGCGAGGTGCTGACCAGCCCCTTGGCGCCCCACGCCACCGATTCGACCCTGGCGGCGTGACCCAGCAGCGAGGCGAACACCCGGGGCGTCCGGGTCTCGACCACCCGCAGCCCCGGCTCGGTCCCCGACGCGGCGACCATCGAGCCGTCGGGGCTCCACGCCAGCGCCAGCACCTTGTTGTCGCTGATGGGCAGGCGCCGGACCAGCCCCGTGTCCAGGTCGATGAGCCCCATCACGCCGTCCTGACCGCCGCTGGCCAGCCGGCGCCCGTCGGGGCTGAAGCGGACCGACCAGACATGGCCCGCGTGCACCGGGTATGTGGCGGTGCCCTCGGTGTCCACGGGTCGCACGAGCACGCGCCCATCGCTCAGCGCCAGCGCGAGCATGGACCCGTCGGGGCTGAACACGCCGGTGTTGGCGGGCCCGGGATGGACGACGCCGACGATGCGCCCGGCGCGGACGTCGAGCAGCTCCATGTTGACGGTCCGCTCATCCGGAGCCGTGCGGAGGAGCGCCAGCCCGCGCCTGGACGACACCGCCGTGACGTTCATGACGACCCCCGGGCGGCTCAGGACGCGCCGGAAGCCGCGGTCGGCGTGTTCCATGGCGTACAGGTCGCCGTTCACCCCCGCGCGGACCACCAGCGACCCGTCGGGCGAGATGGCGATCCCGGCGACGCCGTTCTCGATGTCGGCCCGGACCGTCTCGTCACCCGTCGCGCCGTCGAGCAGGCGCACCGGCTGAAGCCCCGCCCACGTCAGGACGGCGGAGGTGTCCTCGCAGACGGCGGCGAAGCACACACCGTTCTCCGGCAGCGTCCGCACCCGCGTGCCCGAGTCCGCCAGGCGCTTGAGGTACGCCCACTCCCACCCGCGCTCGTCGGCGGGGCACTCGTCCAGCACGCGGCGCATGCGGTCGGCGTCGCGCGAGGCGTAAGCGGCCTGGGCGTGCCCGATCGCCGAGACGTACAGGTTCCTTCGCAGGTCCTGGGCGGTCTGGGCGGCCTGGTTCCTGGCGTGGTCGGCGGCGAGGCGCGCGGCCCGCTCGCCCGCGGCGAGCCTCTCCTGCGCCCGGGCCTGGCGCCAGGCGAACAGCGCGAACGCGACCAGCACCAGCAGCGACACCTGGATCATCGCCGCCGCCAGCTTGTGCCGGCGCATCAGCTTGCTCGCCACGTACACGAACGAGTCCTGCTTGGCCGAGATCGGCGCCCCGGCGAGGTGGGCGCGGATGTCGTCGGCGAGCTGGGCGGCGGACTGGTAGCGGCGCGAGCGGTCCCGCTCAAGCGCCTTGCCCACGATGTTGGTCAGGTCGCCCCTGAACTGCCGGCCCTGGTCCGTCAGCCGCGCCGGCTCGGTGTCGTGGATCAGGCGTGCCGCCTCGTGCACGGGCTTGCTGGCGAGGTCATAGGGGTACCTGCCCGTCAGCAGCTCGAACATCACCACGCCCAGGGCCCACACGTCGCTGCGGACGTCGACCGCATCGGCGTCGCCCGAGGCCTGCTCGGGGCTCATGTAGGCCAGCGTGCCGATGAGCTGCCCCGCGTGGGTGTGCACCGTGATGGCCATGCCCTCGCCCGTGTCGGCCCGCGACACGCCGAAGTCGAGCACCTTGGGCTGGCCCGAAGGGTCGATGAGGATGTTGCCGGGCTTGAGGTCGCGGTGGATCACGCCGCGCTGGTGCGCGTGGTGCACCGCGTCGCACACCCGCGCGATCAGCTCCAGCCGCTCGCGCACCGTCAGGTTCCGCTCGCGGACGTACCGCGCCAGGGGCGGGCCGTCGACCAGCTCCATGGCGATGAAGGGGCGCGGCCCGTCGTCGGTGTCGCCCCAGCCGGCCTCGAAGATCTGCGCGATGCCCGGGTGCTGCAGAAGCCCCAGCACCTCGGCCTCGCGCTCGAAGCGCTTCAGCGCGGTCGAGCCGAGCATCGCGGCCCGGATGACCTTGATCGCCACCGTCCGCCGGGGGCGCTCCTGCTGGGCCCGGTACACCAGCCCCATGCCCCCCTCGCCCAGGGGCCCGAGGATCGTGTACCCCGCGAAACGCGTGCCGGCGTCGAGGATCGGCTCGCGCGAGGCCGCCTCGGCGATGGCTCTAAGCCCGTCGGGGTCCAGGAACGACCCCTCGTCGTCCTGGTGGTGCTGCAGCAGCGACCACACCTCACGGGCCAGCGACGCGTCGCTCCCGCACAGCCGGCGCAGGGCCTCCCCCCGCTGCGGCGGCGCGAGCTCCAGCAGCTCGGCGAAGACCGCCTCGACCTTCTGCATCGACTCGGCGCTCATCGGGGGAGAGGGTAGGACGGGCGGCGACACGGGCTTGAACAGTTCTAGGTCATCCCCGCCCGGATATTCGGGGTGAAGTCCTTGTGGTTGCCGCCGCCGGTGGGCGCCACAATCTCGTGTCGGCCCCAAGGCCCGTCGATCGCGTCCGATCGGACCGGGCCCGGCAAGGAGTGTGGCACATGATGAACGCGAAATCTCCCCTCGGCTTCGTGGTCGGGTTGCTGGCGACGGGCGCCGCCGCGGGCGCTGCGATGACATGGTCGGAGGCACGGCTCGACGTGCCCGGCCTCGCCGACAGCGGCACCACGATGGCAACTGGTTCCTTCGTCGACTACGGTTGGGGCGACGGACCGTTTTTCTACAGCCAAGGTGGTCCGTCGATGGACTGGACGCACGGTCCCAAATCTGTGCACACGCTAATGGCCCGCCCCGGACCCTCGACGCTGACATCGCGCACGGAGACCTCGACGAATCCGAGCCCCGGCTTTGTGAACGGTGTCGCAATGACCGGCGGACGGATGGCGTCGGGCGAGACGCAGACATTCACGCTGACGATTGCCGACATGGGAGGCTTGTACGATGCCGAGCCTCAGGCGTACAGCGCCACGGATGGCAGCAGCACCGTGATGCTCGGGTTATTCCATTCGGATGGAGTCCCGAACTCCGCTGAAGGTTGGCTGACGGTTCAGTGCCGGTGGGGGGGGTACACGAATCCGACGCGCGTCTCCGTGGACTTGCAGGGCCTGTTTAGAGAGCTTGGGTGGGACGCCGCCGCGCTGCAGAGCGAGATCGCGGCCTCGCTGACTAACGGGCATCTCAGTGCGCCATTCACGTTTCCGATGGTGACCATTACCGGAGCCTGGGTCGAGTTTCACTTGGCGACTGTGGACGAGCTCTCACCCTCCCCCGGTGCGCTCTCTTTGATTCCGGCGGCGTTGCTGCTGCACGGGTCGCGCAGAGTTCGGCGCCAGTAGGCGTCGGCTTCCACAGTTCCTGCGTGCCACCGGCGGCTGTTTGGTCGGTGAGGAGGCCATTACTGTCGGCCCAGGCGGGCCTGCCACAGGTAGTCTTCTTATTGTCGCCACCTGGGAAGCAACCGTGTCAAGAACGCAAACCTGTGTGGATCAGAGCTTGACACCCTTGGCATCCTTGCCCGGCTCGGGCGGTTGACATCTCGACAAGAACGCCCCCGATGCCCGGGTGAGCCCCGGGCAGAGCATCACCCGTCGCGGGTTTCTTAGAGCCGAGCAGCCCGACCCGACACCAAACGCACCGGCAGGAGTTATTGGCTGCGGCCTTTTTCGGCGATCGAGCCGTGCACATGCGATTCGATTCGCATCACGACGCTATGCTTGTGCCGCCATGCGCCGCAGGTTCTTCAGCCCCGTCCACCGGCCAGGTTTGTGGGCTGTGGCTGCGCTGCTGGGCTTGATCTTCGTCTCAACAGCGAGCATTTGGCATCACCACGATGACGCGTGCGAGGAGCATGCTTCAGATTGCTCGATCTGCGCAGCGGTAATAACACCGACCTCCGACGGCCTGCCGCCCACGGCGCCCATCATGCCGCCGGCGTGGATTGTCGTGACAATCGGTGATGTCCCGACGCGATTCGAGGCGACGACGGTGCAGCGTCCGCTGCCCGCCCGGGGACCGCCCCGCACCGAGCCCATCGGTGCTGGTCCTGTCACTTGAATCCGCATAGTTCGGTTTCGTCGCCCCCGCGGTGATCGCTGTTGAGCGATCGGCGCGGGGGATCCTTGGTTCCAACTGGAGTTGGTTATGCCATGCCCGTTCTGCGCGCTTCTGCGCGCAAGTCGTGGCGTTGTCGCGGCCGCCGTGGCGGTCGTGCTCGCCGTTACGTCGCCCGTCACCGCGCAGCACATCGGGGACATCCTGGTCGAAAGTTCCGGCGGGGTCTCCTCCGCCGGTCGGCTCACCACCGGCGCCATCTCTGAAGACGGGAGCGGCAACCCCGTCGTCAACCACGAGGTTCGGGCGTTCGCCGCCACGTTCGGGCTGTTCCCGTCGTACACGGATTCCCCCGGGTTCGATTCCCACGGCGGCGGCGGGCTGCCGCTAAACATCCTGATCGGGTTCAACACGCTCGATCATCTCCGCAAGTGGAACGGCGTGGATTTCAGCACCGTCCCCGCGGAGACGCTGCGGATCAACAAGGGCTCGACGTTTGTCGTGACGCCCACGGCGGCGGAGCCGGCGTTCAAGCCCGGCTTCTACTTTGCGCAGACGAACCTCTCGGGGGCTCGCGGCGACATCCATGAGCACATGGGGTTCTTCCTTCAGTCGCCGCAGAGTGCCGGGGTCTACCTCTGGCAGGCGGAGCTTTACACCAACAACGCGTCGGTCGGTAACAGCAAGCCGTTCTTCATTGTCTTCAATCAGAACGCCCAACAAGCCGAGGCGGACGCCGCGTTGCAGTACGTCTCAAACGTGCTGCTGAGCCCGCCGTGTCCGGGCGATCTGAACGCCGACCGCGTCGTCAACACCGCGGACCTCACCATCTTCCTCTCTCAGTTCGGGGGGAATGTGACGCCGGGGACCGGGGGCGACCTGAACAGCGACGGGGTCGTTGACACGTCCGACCTTGTCCTGTTCCTGTCGAGATTCGGAGGTGCATGCCCGTGACCAACAACCGACCCGGACCGCGGCTTCGTCACGCGTTCACGCTCGTGGAGCTGCTCGTGGTCGTCGCGGTGATCGCGCTGCTGATGGGCCTGCTGCTGCCGGCGCTGAGCAAGGCCCGCTTCGCCGCGAAGACCATGGTCTGCCTGTCGAACATGCGCAACATGGAGCTGGCGCAGCTGGTGTACGCCAATGACCACGATGGGCAGCTGGTGGACTACGGGTACAGCCACGGCGGCGGCGCGCTCGACGTGAAGGCGTCGTGGTTCAACACCCTCCAGGAGTACTACGACACGCCGCTGGTGGCGCGGTCGCCGGTCGACACCAGCCCCTACTGGCCCCCGAGCCAGGGCGGGTCGGGCCGGACGGTGCCCGGGTCGGTCGGGCAGGTGTACCGCCAGTTCAGCTACGGGCTGAATGAGTACGTGACGCCGCACCCGTCGTTCGACCCCGCCCATCCGAACCGCTTGCCCGCCGACAACCTGCGCAAGGTGAAGAACCCTTCGGCCACGATCCAGTTCGTGATCATGGCGTTCGAAGGGGCGTTCGCGGGTGCCGATCACGTGCACTCTTCGGATTGGTGGATCGGGGACTTCGCGCCGGACTCCCCGCCGGTGCAGGCCGCGAGCCAAGTGCAGACCAACGCCCACGGCGGGCCGGAAAAGTCATGGGAATCCAAGTCCAACTACGCCTTCCTCGACGGGCATGCCCTGACGCTCCCGTTCCGCGAGGTGTACACGAGCCCGACCGTCAACAACTTTGATCCGTATCTGAACCACTGACTCAAATGTCCCCGTGGCTTCGGTTCCCTCGTGGGGCCGGAGGCCTATGCACAAAGCGGGGTCTACCCGCGCCTCTGAAGGAGATCGTGAGATGAATCAGTATGTGAACGGGATCGCTGCGATCAGCCTCTTCGCCTTCGCCGGCCTCGCGAACGCCGGCACGATTACGGACCGCGACGTCTTCATGGAGTTCGACGCCGGTCGAATCGTGACGGGCGAGCTCGACACACTGAGCGGCGGCCCACCGGCGATCGTCCACGGCGTGCGCGTCTTCGGGGCGGATATGGGCGAGGACCTCAACCCGCCCGGATTCGCCGACGAGCCCGGCTTCCGTGCCGAAGGAATCACGCCGGGCACCGCGTTCGCGTTCGACATCCTTGCCCAACTGGGTGAATGGAACGGCGCGGGCTTCGATGCGTCGGCGCTTACGCTGTCGATCGGGCCCGACCTGACCAACCCGGCGTTGCCGTTCGCCACGACCGGAACCGGCTTCGTCCCCGGTTTCGCGTTCGCGACCGCGGATTCGTCGGGTGAGGTGCACGAGCACCTGGGGTTCCAGCTCAACTCGCCGATTCTCGGCGGATCCGGCATCTATCTCTTGGAGTTGCAGCTGCGCTCCTCGGGACCGGATGCTTCGCTGCCCTTCTGGATCGTGTTCAATAACGGAGCCGACGAGGCCGATCACGATGCCGCGATCGCATACGTGCAGGACAACTACGTGCCCGCCCCTGCGTCGGCGTACGCACTGGGAGCCCTGTGGATGGTGCGCCGCTCGCGGCGGAGGTGACCCCCGGACAAACTGCACCCAGGAAACAAGAACGGCCCCGGTGCCGCGAGAGCACCGGGGCCGGAGAATCGTCCGGACGCGGCGGTCGGAGAGACCTGTTCCGACGTCGCCCGCCGTGGGTTGCCCACAACCTCACGGCGGTGTCCGGGACGAGCGAGTGAGATTTCCGTTGAAGGGGACTCGGGGAGCACCGATGTCGTCGCGGACGGCGACATCGGTGGCACAGGTTGTTGCGTGTTCGTGAAGGCTCCCGGGCCCGCGTCGCCACGCCATTCTCTCCTCCGAGTTGGCGCTGGTCGTACGGGACCGGGAGCCGGTGGGTGTCAGTGCTTCATTTTGGTGAGTTCTCCGTGGCGGTCGATTCCGTCCTGAGATGCAGGCGGATTCCGCGTCGGTTGCTCACGCACGCCGGCGCTTGGCCGCGAGGATCCCGCTCAGGCCCACAAGCGCCAGGGCGCCCGGCGTGGGGACGTAGAACTCGGCGAACTCCGGCAGCGGCTCGGGCTCGGCGCCGGAGAAATCGAACATGCCCAGGAGCTGGCCGTAGGGGTTGCCGGGCGAGTACGGCGGCGGGCTGGACGAGCCGGGGCGACGCGGGACGCGCATCCACTTCTTCATGAAGTCCGCCTGCACCACGCCGTGGTCGTTGGCGAAGAAGAAGAGCTGGTCGTTCATGCCCAGGCCCCCCAGCCCGGCGAACACCGCCGTCAGATCGGCCTTGGTCGCCGGCTTGATCGTCACCGCCATCTCGCCGAAGTCGGCGGGCAGCAGCTCGTTGACGCCCGAGGGGGCGGCGGCGGCCTGGCCGTTACCGTAGACCACCGTGATGTCCGCCGCGGCGTAGCCGTACGGCGCGGCCTTCAGCACGTTGAACAGGTCGATGATCTGCTGCTTGTCGATGGCGTTGGGGTCGCCGCTGTAGAGTATGGCCTTCTTCATGCCCGCGGCGCTGGTTAGGGTGCCAGCCCCGGCCCCGACGGGGCTCTCCTGGAACTGCGCGTGCTCCCACGCGGGCGTGGACTTCACCGCGCCGTAGTCGTCGTTGATGAACGCGCCGTTGATGTAGGTGTCCACGGCGGGGGCGGCGACGGCGCCCATCAGCGCGTCGATGTGCGCGCGGGCCCAGTCCTTGGTCGCCACCCCGGGGTACCATGCGAACTCGTTCCACTGCGACGCGCTGCTGGCGGTGATCTTGGCGCCACCGGCGAGCGTCGTGAGCGGCTGGATCATCCCGCCGCCGAAGCACTGCGAGAACGAGAAGTTCATCGTGACCTTGTTCATGGCCAGCGGCCCGGCCATCATGGCCAGGTCCGCGGCCCAGATCGGGGCGGCGAGGGCGCCGTTGGTGGCCAGGCCGGACTTGTTCTCGCCCGGCATCCCCATCCCCTTGGGCGGAACGGGCACGAACGCTGGGAACGGGACCAGTGGCGTCCCCATCGGGGCGGCCTGGGCGGCGCCCGCGAACAGGGCGAGAGCGAATGAGACGGTGATGCGCGTGCGAAGCATGGGGGTTCTCCTGTGTGAGAGCGAGGGACGACCGGCCCGGCGTGAAGGCCGGGGTGTTCGGTCCTTAAAGACAGCGTTCGAAAGCCAGCGCCGAGCGGCGGCCCGGCGCGGGTGGAGGGTCTTTTCAGTTCGCGCTGCGCCGGCGCGGGAAGGCCAGCACGCCCGCCAGAGAGAGCAGCGCCCCGGTCCCGGGCGTCGGGATGGACATCACGAACACGCGGGTCACCGCGGTGCCCAGGAACGGCCCGTCGGCCCAGGTTCGCCCGTCGTCGCGGAACTTGGCCGAGCCGAACGTCGCGTCGGCGCCCACGGGCACCTTGTCGCCGCCCTTGTAGTTCACGCCCCAGTTGCTGCCGTAAGGCGTGTCGTTGGGGTCGGCGAACCACACCTTGCCGTTGGCGGCGTCGACGCCCTCGCCGGCGACGGCGTGGAAGCTGCCGTCCCACCAGCTTCCGGCGGTGGTGATGCCCTGCATGTAGAGGATCGGCGTCAGGTTGGCGGTCAGCGCTCCGGCGTAGATGCTCAGCATCGTGGCGGTGGCGGGCATGATGGTCGCGGCGCCGTCGCTTGCGTACTTGACGATGCGGTTGAGACCGACGTTGAACTGGTACTCGTCGATGGTGGCGGTGAACCCCCACCTGTCGCAGTACTGCTTCACGTCGTCGGTGTAGGCGCACGACCCGCCGGCGTCGGGCACCGGGGTGCGGTTCTTGGCCGCGGTGATCGCCAGGTCCTCGTTGGCGTAGGCGAACCGCTCCTGCCAGCTCTTGCCGGCGTGGACGCCGGCGTGGTTGGAGTGATCGAACACGCCGGGGGCGCCGTTCTTGGACCAGTAGTACAGGGCGTCAACCCACGCGGTGGTGAGGCACCACCCACCGCCCTTCTCCCACCAGTTGCCGTTGGCGTACCCGGGCTCGAGCGGGCCGGGCTTGGCGTCGGGGGGCGTGGGGTACGGGTCGCCGGTGCTGACGCCCTGGAAGCTCTTGGCGTGCTGGTAGAAGTCGGCGACACCCGCGAGGTGCAGCTCGGCGGCCGGGGCCGAGCCGGCGAACAGTCCGACGAGAGCGCTCAGGGCGAGCGCGCGGCGACAAAGATTGACGTGAGAATGAAGCATGGCGTTTCCTCCTGGTCCCCCTTCGGGGCTGCGTCCCGGCCCGAACAGATGGGCCGATGAGGGACAGGCGGAATCCACTCTGATTACTCACGCCGGGAAACCTCATCCCAGCCGGGGCGGGCTCGTGGCGTGCGTCCCGCGCGGGTTATCCGCACGATGCGCCAAAGGCCAGCAGCATCAGCGTCAGGTCCTGCGTGTTCACGGTCCCGTCGGCGTTGAGGTCCGCGGGCTGCGTCCCGGGGGTGAAACTCTGCCCGAAGCGCAGGAGAAGCTGCGTCAGATCGCCGGTGTTGACCGCGTGGTCGCCGTTGACGTCGGGCAGCACGCTGAGGCGGGCGGAAGGGCTCACCGCCTGGTTGCAGTCATCGGTGATGACGCAGTCGTACAGACCGGCGTCGGCGAGTGTGAGCCCGCTCAGCACAAGCGTCGGCGTCGCCGCGGACGGGTTGGTGAAGGAGTCGACCGGCAGCGATGCCCTCCGCCATTGGTACGACGCGTTGCCGACGACCGAAGCGCTCACGCTGAACCCCGCCGCCCCGGCGAGGCACGCCGTCGCGGGGCTGGGCGGCTCCAGGATGAGCGGGGCGCCGGGCGCCACGCCGCAGGGCTGGGGAACCAGCGTGAGGCCGGTGAACTGCACGCTGGAACGGAGCGTGGAGACGATCTGCGTGTCCAGGTCCGCGATCTTGGTCAGAACGCCCGAGTTGACATCCAGTTGCCACACGCGATTGGGCCCGAACGTGGCGCACATGATGATCGAGTGATCGGAGTTGGGCGTGATCGCTGTCGGCGCATCGGGCAGCTCGGTCGTCGAGCCCGCACCGAACGCCACGGTGACACGGCTCCCGCCGACGATCGCGGTGCCGGCGACGAGCGTGCGGTCCCCGGTGGCCGGATCGATCCGGATGAAGAACGCGGGGAACGGCGAGCTGAGCGATCCCGAAACATAGAGCGACCCGTTCAGGTATGCGAGCCCGCGGATGACGCCATCCATCAGCGGCCCGGTTCCGCGGACCGGCACCGCCGAGGTGCCGGACGAGACCACGCCGCCGGTGCAGGTGTACCGCACCGCGGCGCCGGACCAGAGCGTCGAGATCACCTGGCGGTCCCCCGTCGCCAGATCGACGCGGTAGACCATGGCGCCCGCCAGGCCGTTGCCGATCGGGCCCGTCTCGACCACGGCGACTGACGCGTCGTCCAGGCGGGCCAGCGCGCGGGCGTGGTTCATCACGAACCCGTCGCCGCGCGTGCCCCCGGAGACGACCGTGGTGGTCCCGCTGTGCAGCGAGTAGCGGAGGAGCTTGCCGTTGCCGGTCGTGCCCGCCGAGTAATCGTCACCGATCGCGAGCACGTTGTCCCGATCGAGCAGCATCATCTCGCCGCCGGTCGCCCATTCAGGGCCGCTCGTTCCCGGGAGCAGCGATCGGTTGCCGGAGGCGACATCGACCGCGAACAGGCCCCAGCCGGGATCGTTCGCCGGGCGCGCAAGCACCGTGGCCGAATCGAGTGCCAAGAGGGTGAGATTCGCGGCGGAGAGGGACGGCCCCGAACCCCGTACAGGCTGCAGCGTGGTCGACAGGTCAGGGCCCGTGATCAGGGTGCTGGGTTGCCCCAGCGCCGCGACCGGGCCGTAGACCGTCCCCTTTCCACGTGAGCCGATGATGATGTCGCCCGGCGCCGGCAACGGTCGAGCCGCTGCGGTCACGCAGGCCACGCCGCCGATCACGATCACCATGACGCCGACCGCACCGAACTTGTGGCGACTGCAGAGTTGAATCACGGCGCATCCTCCATCCCCGCGGAGTCGCGTCCGAGTGTACCGGTCGGTTGCGCCACGACGCCCCGGAAGTGCTGTGCGGGCCCACCCGCAAGCGAATCGGTGCTCGCGGGTGGCCACGTCATGGATTATCGGCCTCTCGTCGGCGCCGCCCGAGCTCGCGGCCCGTCAGCGCAGCGAGATCGTGCTGGTGGATTCGAACCGCGAGCCGGTGACCGCATCGTCGAGCGTCGCGCGCAGCACGAGCGATCCCTCGGATCCCCTGGGCAGACCCGGCGACGCGATCGGCACCGTCACGACGTAGTGCGTGCCCATGAAGCTTGATCGGTACGCCTCGCGCAGCTCGCCGGGCGTGAGCGTCACCGTGCCGAGGACCCGCGGCGCCGCCGCCGACGCAGTGGGGGGCAGGAGCGTCGCATCGACCGTCAGCCTCCCGGCCACCTGCACGAAGCGCTGTCGCCCGTCGAACGGCTCGATGAGCACCTCCACGCCGGTCGCGGGCACATCGGCGGCGGTCGCGGACTTCCCGTCGGCGTTGCGGGTCACGAGCCCGCTGCGGCTCCCGATGCGGATGCCGGCGCAGCGGGGCAAGGCGTCGAGCACGTCCGCCGCGGGGCCGGTGGCTGCGTCTCTGGCCCGCTGCAGCTCGCTCAGCTTGGCCCGCAGCTCTCCGGCTTCGGCCTTGCTCCTCTCCAACTGATCGCGGGTGGCCTGAAGCTCGCGGCGCAGCGAGTCGTTCTCGTTGTCAAAGTTCTTGGGCCCGGCTCGGCAGCCGGTCAGGGCGAGCGCCGCTGCCACGCCCGCCGTCAACAAAAAGGCCCGCGAGCGCAGGCCCGCGGGCGTGGGGCTCGGACAGCTCACCACAGAGGCATCGAGGGCACAGAGGGGTGAATCCGAATCAAACCGCATGACTCACTCCGCGCTCTCCGCGTCTCCGCGGTGAATCCTTCTTAGTTCGGCCGGTCCGTCGTGTCCCGCGCGATGCTGGGCATCCGGGTGAGGACGCGGTCGATGAGACCGTATTCCATCATCTCCTTCTCGTCCAGCCACTTGTTGCGGTCGCAGTCCGCCTCGATCTCCTTGGCGTTCTTGCCGGTGGCACGGGCGTAGATGTCGTAGAGGCGGTCGCGGAGGCGGAGCATCTCCTTGGCCTCGATCTCCAGGTCGGTCGCCTGGCCCTCCAGCACCCCGCCGATCAGCGGCTGGTGCATCAGGTTCCGGGCGTTGGTGAGCGCGAAGCGCTTGCCCTTGGCCCCCGCGGCGGCGATGACGCTGCCCATGCTGGCGGCCTGCCCGACGATGTAGGTGCACACATCGGACTCGATGAAGTTCATGGTGTCGACGATGGCCAGCCCCGCCGTCACGCTCCCGCCGGGGGAGTTGACGTAGAGGTGGATGTCGGCCTTGGCGTTCTCGTTGGCCAGGAACAGGAGCTGGGCGACGACCAGGTTGGCGATGTCGTCGTCGATCCCGCCCCCGACGAAGACGATGCGGTCCTTGAGCAGGCGCGAGTAGATGTCGTACGCGCGCTCGCCGCGCCCGGTGTTCTCGACGACGATGGGGACGAGGGTAGACATGGGGTTTGCCGAAGGCACTAGGGACTGGGCACTAGGCACTGGTAAGAGGGGACCGACGCGCACCGTATCGGAACTAGTGCCCAGTGCCTAGTCCCCAGTGCCTACGCATCACTTCTTCTCGGGCGCTTCCAGAATCTCATCGATCAGGCCGTACTCCTTGGCCTGCCCGGCGTTGAAGTACTTGTCACGCTCGCTGTCGGCCTGGACCTGGTCGTACGGCTTGCCGGTGTGACGTGCGATGATCTCGTTGAGGACGCGCTTGGCCTTGATGATCTCCTCGGCCTGGATCTTGATGTCGGCGGCCTGGCCGGTCACCCCGCCGTAGGGCTGGTGGATCATCACCTTGGCGTGGGGCAGGATGTACCGCTTGCCCTTTTCCCCAGCGGCCAGCAGCAGCGCCGCCCCGGAGTAGGCCCGGCCCAGGCAATACGTCGACACCTTGCTGCTGATGAACCGCAGCGTGTCGTAGATGCTCAGCGTGTCGTCCACGCTCCCGCCGGGGGAGTTGATGTACAGGTTGATGTCCTGGCCCTTCTTCTGGTTCTCCAGGTACAGCATCTGCATCGTCACGCGGGCCGCGGACGCCTGGTTGATCTCGCCGAACAGGAACACCACGCGGTTCTCGAGCAGAAGCTCGTCGATGGTCATCTCGCGGGTGCGCTGGTAGTTGATGCTCATGGGGCGGGTCCGGGAGGCTCTGGTGAGCCGGGTGGGGCTGTGAAAGCGAAAACTGAACGGCGGAACGGCGAAGACGGGATGGGCCTGGCGGCGGGCGGTAGGTGGCTGTGGGGGCCGTTGGGGTGGCCGCATCGACCTGCGTGCGAGCGATTCGACCACCGCTCGGATGATCCTAGTTCTCGAATCCGCCAAGTCCACGTCCGAAGACCGATATCTCAATACCGAACAATACTCAGCCTCAATCGGCGTTCCTGTCGCATGTCGTGAGCGACAGACGGCACAGGGCGTTTACCCGGGGGCCGGTTCCCGTTAGCATGTTCGCCCCCGTTCATGGATGAACGCGCCGCGGGACATGCCCATTCAGACGTGGGCGCGCCACGCCGCGCTCCGCCTCGCCCCCGCTCGCTCTCTTTCCCGAGGGCCCCGCCCCGCCAGTCCGTAACTCATCCGATCACCTCTCCACCTCGTCTCGCCCCTCCCCCGCCCCCCCGCCTCCCCCGCCTCCCCCCGCGACATTTTCGCTTTTCGCTTTCCCACTTTTCGCTTTTCCTCCCCCCGTGCCCACCGCCCTCATCAGTGACATCCACGGCAACGCCGAGGCCCTCAAGTCGGTCCTGGCGGACATCGAGTCCAAGGGCATCACCCGGATCGTGTGCCTGGGCGACATCATCGGGTACGGGCCCGAGCCGCTGGAATGCGTCGACCTCGTCGCCACCCGGTGCGAGTGGTCGCTGATGGGCAACCACGACTTCGGCGTGCTCTACGAGCCCACCAACTTCAACCCCGGCGCCGAGGCCGCCGCCTACTGGACCCGCGAGCAGTTCGACAACACCGCCGACCCCGACGCCAAGGCCCGGCGCTACGAGTTCCTCGGGCGCCTGCGCGTGCGGGTCGTGGACACCCCGCCCGACGGCAAGCGTCCCATCCTGGCGGTGCACGGCTCGCCGCGCCGGCCCATCAACGAGTACATCTTCCCCGACGACGTGGTGAGCGCCCCGGACAAGATCAAGGGCGTGTTCGACCTGATCGACGGCATCGCCGTGGTCGGTCACACCCATGTCCCGGGCGTGTTCACCAGCGAGCCGGACTTTTATCCTCCGGATGAAATCGGCAACGGCGGCTCGTACGAGTTCAGCGGCAAGGAAAAGGCCGTCATCAACGTCGGCAGCGTCGGCCAGCCCCGCGACCACGACCCGCGGGCCAGCTACGCCGTGCTTTATCCCGAGGGCGTCAAGTTCTTCCGCGTGCCCTACAACATCGACGCGACGGCGGAGAAGATCCGGGCCGTGCCTGAGTTGAACGACTGGCTGGCGGATCGGCTCTACGAGGGTCGGTGACACCCCCGGGGCGGCTTGGCTTCAAGCACGACCTGCCCCACGGCGCCCACCGCCCCGCCGCGTGCCCGAGAACCACTGGTTTTCTGCGGCGTGTGCGGGCGGCGCGACGGGTGACGGGCCATAACCCCGGCGCATCGCGCCCCGGCTTGCCCCGGCCCGGCTTGCATTGCATGTTGAATGTGTCGCCCATCTCACCCCCGCGCACAGGGCCGGGCTGAGTCGGCGGCCCGCACCGCGTGCGCGGCTTTGCGGGGACTGTGTTCCGGGGTCTGTCCAGATGGGTTCCGTTCGTCCCGGCGTGTGTACCGCCGCGCGATCGGTGCGCCCACGGCCTGCAAAACCACAGAGGAGTCTTGCCCATGCGTTCGATGCGTACCACCGTCTTCGCCCTCGGTCTGATCGCCGCCTGCGGCGCGGCGTCCGCCGGCACCCTGAAGGGCAAATTCACCTACACGCTCTCACAGAACTCGAACATCACCGCCTCCGGCGGCATCTACAACGGCGACGTCAAGACCGTCCAGTTCCACTGGACCCGCACCGACGCCCCCGGCGCCGGCGTCGATAACACCGTGCCGATTACGTTCGACACCTACTGCGTCGACCTCGCCCAGAACGTCAGCAGCGGCAACACCTACACCTACAACGTCCTCTCGCTGACCGACGCCGGCTACACCCCGGCCCAGCAGTCGATGCTCCGCCAGTTGTGGACCAGCTACAAGCCCGGCGCCGACACCGCCAACGAGTCGGCGGCCCTGCAGCTCGCCATCTGGGAGGTCATCTACGACACGAACAACAACCTGAGCACCGGCACGTTCAAGGTGAACTCCACCAGCACCCAGCGCACCGCCGCCCAGGCGCTCATCACCAACGCGGCCAACGCGCTGTCCAACCCCGCCCCCGGCGGCGCCCCCATCCTCCGCGAGCTGGTGGTGCTCCGCTCGAGCAGCGCCCAGGACCAGATCACCGAGCTGCCCCCGACGGTGCCCACCCCCGGCGCCGCCGCCCTCGCGGTCGCGGGCCTCTTGATGGCCGCCCCGCGCCGCAAGGCCCGGGCGTAAGCCTCCGACGGATCATGTGTTTCTCCCAGGGCGGGGCGCGCCGACTCGGCGCGCCCTGTTTTCATTTTGCCTTGATGTCGATCCGCCGCGCCAGGGTCCAGTGCGCGAACAGATCATTGGCCAGGTCCATGCCGTCCTTGTCCCAACCCAGCGCCGCGCCGAGCTTTCGGGCCGCCCCATCATCGTTTTCGTCGAACACCAGCACCTCGAAGCCGGCGTTCTCGAGCTGCTCGCGCGAGAACGGGCACCTCCCGTCGCTCCACGGCTTGTACTTCTCGCCGGGCTTGGAGGGCGCCGGCGAGAGGTTGTAGATCAGGAACCACCCATCGGGGTGCAGCACCCCGTGCACCGCGTCAAGAAACGCCGCCTCGCCCGTGCCCAGGTCCACCAGCATCCGCTTGTCGACCGGCTCCGACGGGTGGATGTAGCCGTTCTTCAGCGTGTTCTTGGAGATGAACAGGTCGACACCCTCGGGCGCGAGCGGCTTGATGTCCGCCGGCGTGCAACCCGGGTCCACCGGGAACCGCCCGGTAAGCAGGCGGATCGACCCGTCGGGAACCGCCACCACCTCGTGCAGCCCGTGCGCCGCCCAGCCGGGGATGATCCCCGTGTCGCCGGGCTGGTTGTAGAGCTTGGCGAGGCTGGTGTCGGTCTCGATGCCGATGCAGTGCGCGCCCAGCGAGGCCATGATCCGGAGGTGCCCGATGGTGCCGTAGCCGTAGTCGATGATGCGCTTGCCGCGGAAGTCATCGAAGTCCTTGCCGGCCCGCGAGGCCAGCACGTCCAGCGCGCGGGCGTAGGCCAGCGGCGAGCCGTAGCGGGTCGTGTAATAGAACTCCTCGTCGCACGGGCGCTCGGCGAGCGCCGCGCGTTCGGCCTCCGGCAGCGCGTCACGCTCCGCGGGCGTGTACCACGCGCGCTTCTCCTTGTTCACCCACAGCGTGCGGGGACTGACGCTGGGCAGCCCCTCCGCCGCCCGGGCGAACACCCGTGCCAGGCGCGACTCGAGCATCGGCAGCAGCCGCGGCGCATCGGCCTTGATCCGCGCGGCACCGGTCAACTCCGGGGCCTTGCCCCCATCCGGGACGGCCCCCGATCCCCCGGGTGGCTGCGGCACCGGTGGTTCCCCTGCCGCCAGGGTCGCGCCGCAAACGCAAGCCAACAGCGAGCCGATCATCCAGTGGTTTCGCACGGGGGTGTCTCCTTCTGAAGGCAGCGTACCGCCGAGCGGCGCGCCCGCTGCGTCGCTCCGCCGGCGCGCCAACGATCCCCTTCCGTGGCACACACCCTCACCCAGCCGCCATACCTGGTCTCCGATGATCCCGCCCTGATCGATTTCGACGTGGTGCACGGGTACCTGAGCACCTGCTACTGGTCGCCCGGCATCCCGCGCCATCTCGTGGAAAAGGCGGCGGCAAACTCGATCAGTTTCGGGGTGTACGACGCCGGCGCACCCGGGGACGTCCAGCCCCGGCGCCAGGTGGGCTTCGCCCGCATCGTCACCGACCGCGCCACCTACGCCTACCTCGCCGACGTGTTCGTGCTCGAGTCCCACCGCGGGCGCGGTCTGTCAAAGCTGCTCATGCAGTGCATCACGACCCACCCCGAGCTGCAGGGCCTGCGCCGCTGGATGCTCATGACCCGGGACGCGCACCGGCTGTACCGGCAGTTCGGGTTTGCCCCCTTGCCCGAGCCGGGCAGGGCGATGCAGCGGGTGATCGAGAACCCGTACGGAGCGAGGTGAGTTCGACAAGGCTCATTGCGGTGGAATGCGGAATCCGCGGCTCGCCTGTGTACAGGGCTACTCCACCGGCCTCATCAGCGGGAACAGCAGCACGTCGCGGATGCTCTTCTGATTCAGCAGCAGCATCATCAGCCGGTCGATCCCCACCCCCAGCCCGCCCGCCGGCGGCATGCCCACCTTCAGCGCGTACACAAAGTCTTCATCAAACGTGCGGAACGTGCTCTCCTCGGCATCAATACCGGCGAGCTGCTCCTTGAACTTAGCCTCCTGGATGTCCGGGTCGTTCAGCTCGGTGTAGGCATTGCCCAGCTCCATCCCGCCGATGAACAGCTCGAAGCGCTCGGCGACCTCTGGTCGGTCCTTCTTCGACCGCGTCAGCGGGCACAGCGCCGCGGGGTAGTCCATCAGGAACGTGGGTCGGCGGGGGTCGATCGCCTCCTCGGCGCGGTCGAACAGCGCGTTGACCAGCAGGATGTCGGCGACGCCGTCGGTCTTGTGGCCGTGCTTCTTGGCCTCGGCGCGGACGCGGGCAGAATCGTGCATCGAGAAGCCAAGGGCCTTCTCGAACAGGGCCTCGTAGGTGACCTTCTCGAACGGGCGCCCGTAGTCGATCTTCAGGTCGCCGTAGGGTAGCGCGAGGACGTCCCCGCCCGGCGACCACTCCGCCTTTACCCGCCGAGCGCACCGCTTCACCATCTCCTCGACGATCTCCATCATCGTCTCGTAGCTGCCGAACGCCTCGTACAGCTCGAGCATCGAGAACTCGGGGTTGTGCGAGCGGTCCAGTCCCTCGTTGCGGAAGTTGCGTGACCACTCGAAGACGCGCGGCATCCCGCCCACCAGCAGCCGCTTGAGGTACAGCTCCGGCGCCACGCGCATGAACAGGTCGATGTCCAGGGCGTTCATATGGGTGACGAACGGCTTGGCCGCTGCGCCGCCGGCGAGCGTCTGGAGCGTGGGCGTCTCCACCTCCATGAACCCGCGCTCGTGCAGCAGCTCGCGGATTTCACGCATGAGCAGCGCCCGCAGCTTGGCCACCTGCATCGTCTCGGGGTTGGCGTACAGATCGACGTAGCGGCGCCGATACCTGATCTCGGTGTCCTGCAGGCCGCTCCACTTTTCCGGCGGCGGGGCGATGCTCTTGCACGCCATCTGCACCGACGAGGCCCACACCGTGATCTCGCCGGTCTTGGTCTTCATCAAGGGGCCGGTGACGATGAGCATGTCGCCCAGGTCGCACAGCTTGGTCAGGTCGAACCCCGGCGCGGCGCAGTCCTTCATGCTGACGGCGACCTGCAGGTCCTTCACCATCGCGCCCTCCGCGCCGCCGTCCGGCGTCGGCGACGCGCCGGCTTCGCCCTCGCGCGCCGGCCCGGAGGTGTGGTCGCGGAACTGCAGCCAGATCAGCTTCCCGCCGTCGCGCTTCAGCACGACGCGCCCGGCGACCTTGACGACCGGGCGCGTGTCGGCGACGGGAGCGCCGGGGCTGGCCTTGGCCGCCGCGGCGGCCGCCTGGTACGCCGCGTCCGCCTCGGCGCTGTACGCCCCGCGCGCCGTCGCGATGTTCGACAGCCCCGTCGTGCGCTCTCCATAAGGGTCCACTTTGAGCGCCCTGATCGCGTCGCGGTTCTGTCGCCGCTGGGCTTCGAGGCGTCCCGGCGATACCTCCTCGGGTGCGCCGGGGCTGGTCGGATCGGTCGGTGTGGGGGCGTGGGCGGACATGGGTGGGATGGTATCGGGTGAAGCGCGCACGAACGGCCGGGGAGTGTCGGAGGTTCAACCTGTTCGCGATGCCCGTGAGTGTTTGTCGCTCGGCACGGGTATCGCGGCGGACGGCGAAGCCCACGGCACGGGCCGGCGGGTCCTACGCCCCCACGTACTTCGCGAACACCGCCCGCGCCCGCCCGCTGTCGCGGGTCCCCCGCACGATGGCCCTTCCATCGGGGAACACCGTCAGCTCCAGCGGCTCGCCCTCGCCGGAGGTCTCACCCTGGAGCACGCAGCGGACCAGCGACGCCGACGCGAGCACCTCGCCGTGGGCGCGCAGCCGTTCGCTCAAGGTGAAGAGATCAACCGTCGCGTCGCCGTCGCTCTCATCGGCGCCCGCGCCGTTGATCTGCACGGCGTTGCGCCCGCACAGGCTCGTGGTCCCGGGGTCCATCGCTCCGCTCAGCCAGGCAAACCCGCGCCCAACGCAGCACGGGCACTCCGCGTCGAACGCTGAGCCGACCCCGATCGTGCGGACAGGCCCGTCCCACAGATCGGCGACGACGAGTTCGCGCCGAACCAGGTCGAACCGTCCCAGCAGAATCTTGATCGCCTCGGCGCTCTGGATCAGCGCCGCTACGCCCGCCGGCGGCCCCAGCACGCCCGCCGTGTCGCACGTGGGTGTCGAGCCTGGAGCGGGCGCCTCCTCGAACAGACACCGCAGGCACGGCGTGGCCAGATCGTCCGGCCATTTGGGCGCCGGCGCCCCGGCGCCCCCACGCCGAGGCAGCACCGCCCGCGCCATCCCCACCGTCCCGACGGCGCCGGCGTAAACATGGGGCACGCACAGCTTGACGCTCACGTCGTTCACCAGGTACCGCGCCAGGAAGTTGTCCGTGCAGTCCAGCAGGACATCTGCGCCCGCCGCGAGCCGCTCGGCGTTGCGGTGCGTGAAGTCTTCGACACGCGCCACCACCCGCACCGAACCGTTCACCTGTGCCAGCCGGCGCTGGGCCGCGACCGCCTTGGGAACGCCCTCGCGCGCATCGGCCTCATCGAACAGCGTCTGCCGCTGAAGGTTGGTCAGCTCGACAACATCCCGGTCGACGATGGTGATGGCCCCCACGCCCGCGCGGCACAGCGAGTCCGCCGCCACCGTGCCCAGCGCCCCGCAGCCGATGACGACCGCGTGCGAGCGGGCCAGCCGCGCCTGCCCCTCGGGCCCCACACCCGGCAGCAGCATCTGACGGTGATAGCGATCAGGTTGCTCGGGCAACGTCGGTCCCACGCTAAAGCGTAGTGCCTCAGCCGGGCCGGGCATTGGGCTGCCTGCCCAGCACCCACTCGAACAGGGGCGTTGCCATCAGAGTGGTCACGATGGCCATGACGATCATGATGGAGAACAGCGTCTGGGTGATCACGCCGCGCTCGTATCCGATGTTCAGGATGATCAGCTCCATCAGCCCCCGGGCGTTCATCAGCGCGCCGATGGCGACGGCGTCGCGGGTGGGCTCGCCGTGCATCTTGGCGGCCGCGAAGCACGCCACGCCCTTGCCAAAGCACGCCGCCGCCAATGCCCCCGCGGCGAGCAGCCACAGCTCGGCGCTGTTGATCAGGCTGATCTTGGTGTTCAGACCCGAGAAAACAAAGAACATCGGCAGAAGCAGCCCGACGGTGAGCGGCTCGATCTTCCGCTTCAAGGCCGTCCCGAACTTGCCCCGCGGCATGGCGATGCCCAGTATGAACGCCCCGAACACGGCGTAGATCCCGATAGCGTCGGTGAAGTACGCCCCGATCATGAGGAGGATCAACACCACCGCGAGCTTGCGCTGGCTGATCTCGCCGGTCTGCTCCGTCGTCCGAACGATTCCCCGCAGCACCCGCCGCGCCACCAGCACGCAGAACAGCGCGTAGGCGACGCCGCCCCCGATGGCGAACACGGCGATCACCGGGTCGTTCTGGAAGCTCGCGAGCACGACGGCCAGCATGCACCACGCCGCAGCGTCGTCCGAGGAGCCCGCAGCCAGGGCGAGTGTTCCCAGCGACGTTCCCGCCAGCCCGCGCTCCGAGATGATGCGTGCGAGCATGGGGAACGCGGTGATGCTCATCGCCGCCCCCATGAAGAGCATCGCCTCCCATCCCTTGACACTCTCGTTGAAGAGCGCCCGGTCGGATCGGGTGAACCACGCGATGGCGGCGCCCAGGGCGAACGGCGTGACGATCCCCGCCAGCGATACCGACACCGCGCTCTTGGCGCGCGTTCGGATGAGCCCGACATCGAACTCCAGCCCGACCACGAACATGTACAGCACCAGGCCGACCTGCGCGAGCATGTAAATCGTGGCGAGACTCTGCTTGGGGAATAGCGCCGCGTGAACGTCCGGGGCCACCAGCCCAAACAGCGACGGCCCCAGCATCACCCCCGCGATCATCTCGCACACCACCTGCGGCTGGCCCAGCAGCCGCTTCCCGAGGAACCCGACCGCCCGGCATGTGAGCAGAATCACCGCTAACTGCATGAACAGCAGCACCGCCAGGTGGTAGTTGCTGTTGGGTTCAGGGAGGAAGAACCGCCCGAGGTCCAGCATGCAAAGGGTGTTGAACATGGTGGAGTCGATGGCCGATGCTCCGGGCGCGCCGGGTCGCTCTTCGTGGTTCTCGGACTCCGGACCGCGTCGCCGGACGCGGCAATCCGGCGCGGTTGTCTGCTATCGTCTTGAGTGGCGCTCGGCTATCGCGAGTATCAGCGTAAGGAAAGGCTGTGCCATGGGCAAGGTGCTCGAATACGACGTGGCGATCATCGGCGGCGGTCCGGGCGGCGCCACCACCGGCTCGCTGCTGCGAAAATACAACCCTTCCCTCCGGGTCGGCATCTTCGAGAAAGACCGGTTCCCCCGCGAGCACGTCGGCGAAAGCCAGTTGCCCGCGATCAGCGTCGTGCTCCATGAGATGGGCTGCTGGGACAAGATCGAGGCCGCCGGCTTCCCGATCAAGCTCGGCGCTACCTACACATGGGGCAAGACCACCGAGCCCTGGCGATTCGAGTTCATCCCCGAGAGCCAGGTGCCCGCCAAGGCCGAGCGACCGGGCAAGTACGAGGGCTGGCGCCTCGGCACGGCGTTCCAGGTGGATCGCGCGGTTTACGACCAGATTCTCCTCGATCACGCCCGATCCCTCGGCTGCGAGGTCTACGAGGAATCAATGGTCCGCACCATCGGACGCGACGCGGACCGGGTGACGGCGTTGACGCTCGACGACGGGCGGGAGGTCCGCGCGAGGCACTACGTTGATGCCAGCGGCAACCCCGCGATCATCCGGCGCGCGATGGGCGTCAACGTCGAGGTGCCCACGCTGCTGAAGAACGTCGCCTTCTGGGACTACTGGGTCAATCCCAAGTGGGCGGAAGAACAGGGCGCCAGCACCACCCGCGTTCACCTGCGGAGCGTGGGCTTCGGCTGGGTGTGGTTCATCCCGCTCTCGGCCACGCGAACAAGCGTTGGGCTGGTCGTGCCGGGCGAGTACTACAAGTCAAGCGGCCTGAAGCCCGCCGAGATCTACGCCAAGGGCATGGGCGCCGAGCGACTGGTGCGCGAGCGTCTCGATGGCGCCGTCAGCGAAGGCTGCGTCCGCAGCACCACCGACTGGTCGTTCGTGGCCGATCGGACCTACGGAGACAACTGGTTCCTGGTGGGCGAGAGCGCGGGCTTCGCGGACCCGATTCTTTCCGCCGGCCTTACCCTCACGCAGACGGGAGCACGCGAGCTGGCCTACACGATCCTCGAACTCGAACGCGCCGAGCACGACCGGAAGTGGTTGCTGGACCGGTACAACGAGCTTCAGGTCAGGCGCGTCCGCCAGCACATGCGCTTCGCCGACTACTGGTACTCCGCGAACGGCATTTTCGATGACATCCGCGAGAACTGCGTAAAGATCGCCGCCGAGTCGGGCCTGAAGTTCAACCCCGCCGACGCGTTCCGCTGGCTGAGCCAGGGCGGCCTGACCGAGGATTACGAGGGCCAGGCCGGGGTGGGCGGGCTCGACGTGGCGGCGGTCAAGCAGGTGATGGGACGCTTCGCCGGCGCAAAGGTGGGCTGGGCCATCGCCGGCAAAAACGTGTTCGAACTGAACCTGCGCGGAGCCAGGGAATCCACCGTCGGGACGCTCCGCAACGGACGCATCCGGCGCGTCGCCTGCTACGAGCGAGGCGACCGCAAGCTCGCGTGTGTCGGGCTGCAGGGCCTGATCGTTGATGCCCTTCGACGCACCAGCGACGTTGAAGCGCTGATGAACGAGATCAGGTCCAGGGCCGGTGTCGAGATGCCCGGTCACCAATGGGAAGTGATCTTCAAGAACACGATCCAGCTCCTTGAAGTCATGGCGACCGACTACTGGCTGACGTGCTCGGTCAAAAAAGGCCGCCCGACGCTCGACGTCTCCACGCCCGAGGAAGGCGAGCTCATATTCACCGAGAAGCCCGCTCCGCATTGAGAGCGACGAGCCGCCGACATGGGTCGCTCGGCAGGGACGTGGCCCGCATGAGGAGTGGCGTAACATGTACCCGTTCTGGAGGTCCGATGACAGCCTGGAAGGAACAAGGCGATGAGCGTATATGACGTGGCCATCATCGGCGGCGGCCCCGGCGGCAGCACCACCGGGACCCTGCTGAAGAAGTACCGCCCGGACCTGAAGGTGCTCATCCTGGAAAAGGAAAAGTTCCCCCGCGAGCACATCGGTGAGAGCCAGCTCCCGGCCATCAGCGTCGTGCTCGACGAGATGGGCTGCTGGGACAAGGTCGAGGCCGCGAACTTCCCCATCAAGCTCGGCGTCACCTACACCTGGGGCAAGACGCTGGAGCCGTGGCGGTTCGAGTTCCTGCCCATCGAGGAAGTGCCCGAAAAGGCCGAACGCCCGGGCAAGTACGAGGGGTGGCGGCGCAGCGTCGCGTTCCAGGTCGAGCGGTCCCGCTACGACAAGATCCTCCTGGACCACGCCGCGGAGATGGGGTGCGAGGTCCGTGAGCAGACCATGGTCCGCTCGATCAGGCACGAGAACGGGCGCGTGAACGCCCTGGTGCTGGAGAACGGGCAGGAAATCACCGCGAGGTATTACATCGACGCCAGCGGCAACCCGGCGATCCTGCGCCGCGCTCTGGGCATCCACGTCGACGCGCCGTCGAAGCTGAAGAACATCGCGTTCTGGGATTACTGGGACAACCCGCGCTGGGCGGATGAACTCAGCGCCGCGACCACGCGCATCCACATCCGCAGCGTCGGCTTCGGCTGGGTGTGGTGGATCCCGCTCTCCAACACGCGGGCGAGCGTCGGGCTGGTGTGCCCGGCGGAGTACTACAAAGGCTGCGGCAAGTCCCCCGCCGAGCTCTACGACTACGCGCTGAGCTGCGACCGCCTGGTCGCCGAGCGGCAGGTGGGCGCCTCGCGCGAGGGCACCGTGCGATCCACGACCGACTGGTCGTACGTGGTCGAGAAGACCTACGGCGACAACTGGTTCCTGGTCGGCGAGAGCGCCGGCTTCGCCGACCCGATCCTCTCCGCGGGGCTGACCCTCACCCAGACCGGCGCCCGCGAGCTCGCCTACACGATCATCGAGCTCGACCGGGGCGAGCACGACAGGTCGTGGCTGCTGGAGCGGTTCGACGACCTGCAGATCCGGCGCGTGCGACAGCACATCAGGTTCGCCGACTACTGGTACTCCGCCAACGGCATCTTCGAGATCATCCGCGAGAACTGCGTCAACATCGCCAAGGAATCCGGCCTCCGCTTCAACCCGGCGGACGCGTTCCGCTGGCTCAGCAACGGCGGGCTTACCGAGGACTACGCCGGGCAGGCCGGCGTGGGCGGGCTCGACCTCGCGGGCGTCAAGCAGATCATGGCCCGTTTCGCCGGCGCCGTCTCAAACTGGCAGATCGACGGGAAAAACGTCTTCGAGCTCAACCTCAAGGGAGCAACCGAGACCACCGTCGGCTCGCTGCAGAACGGGCGCATCAAGCGCGTCCCGTGCTTCCTGCGCGCCGACCGGCGCCTCCCCTGCCTCGGCCTCCAGGGAATGCTGGTCTCGGCCCTGCGCCGTTCCAGCGATATCGAAAAAATCCTCGCCGACCTCAAGCAGCAGGCGGCGATCGAGATGCCCGACCTTGCGTGGCCGGCCGTGATGAAGATGGCCGTGCAGGTGCTGGAGGTCATGGCCACCGAGTTCTGGGTGGTCTGCTCGTTCAAGAAGGGCCGCCCGGCCTTGGACGTCAAGACGCCGACAGAGGGGGCCCTGATCTTCACCGACAAGGCCACGCCCTCCGCCACCCGCGGATAGACGACGCAGCCCCGGCGCCCGGCGTTTCCCCGGTCGCTAGAAGTTGCAGTTCTGCCCGAACACACCCAGGAGCGCCACGAGGTCCGCGGTATTCACCGCGCCGTCGGAGTTGAAATCTCCGGTCACCGGCAGCACACCCGATGTTCCAAACCCGCCGAGGAACACCGTGAGGTCGGAGGTGTTGACCAGGCCGTCAAACGTCAGGTCGCCGAGGCAGCTGGTCCCGGGGAACTCGAAGGCGCCGACGTCCACGGTGGCTCCGGCCGGGTTCGGCGTGCCGAAGTCGTCGAGGTTGCGCCCGAACCAGCCCAGGTCAAAGGGCACGGGTTCGGTGGTGTTCCCGTCCCCGTCGCTGTCGAAGACGTCGAGCGGCACCGACGACACAAGCCCGTGGTCGATGCACGGAGAGTTGGCGCCGAGCCGCAGGTTCTCGTCGCCGGTGAACGGGATCGCGTCGGGCCCGAGCGGGCTCACGAACCGAGGGTCCTTTGAGAAGATGCCCGCCCCGGCGCCCGCGAAAGCGGCGCTGCCCTCCAGGTCGCAGCCGGTCACGCTCACGGGCAGGATCGCGGTCACCTGGTTCTGCACCGCGCCGCCGTTGGGGTTGTGATTGCCCCAGACCACGGAGTTGCGCATCGTGGTGAGCCCTCCGCTGCTGAACAGCGCGACGCCGGGGAACTCATTGGCGTTCGTGGTTGTGTTCTGGGCGATGGTGCACTGGTCGATGGCGGCACCGTTGGTGCTGGAGAAGAAGACAACCAGCCCGGTTGTGCTGCGGTTGGCGTAGACCGCGGTGTTGACCATCTGCACCGACGACCCGTCGGCGTACACGCCCCCCGCCTGCTGGGCGGCCGAGTTGTCTCGGATGATGCAGGCGTTGATCGTGGGATGACCCCCGTCGATCCGGATGCCGCCGCCGTACATGTCGGTGGGCTGGGAGGTGCTGTGGGCGTGCCCGCCGCGGATGATGAACCCTTCCAGCAGCCCGCTCAGCACGCCGGCCCCGCTCCGGACGACGTGAAACGAGTTGTCCGATCGGTTGACGAAGCCCGGGCCGTCATTCCCGGCGAGATCGCCGGAGAGAATGGTCGGATTGCCGGCGATATTGCGCTGCGACAGGCTTGCCTCAAAGCCGGCGAAGCCGCCGCGGATGTTCACGCCGTTCTTGAGCGTGAACGAAACCGTCTGCGCAGCGGTCGTGGTGGGCTTGTAGGTGCCGGCGGCGACCCATACCTCGTCCCCCGCGGCCGCCGCCGTCACTGCCGACGTAAGCGAGGTGTAGGCGTTGGCCCAGCTCGTGCCGTTGTTGGCGCCCGCGGCGTTGGCCCTGACGAAGATGGTGGCGCCGTGGGCGGTGCCGGCGAGGGATGCGATGGTGATCAGGGAGGCGGCGGTGGTGAGGAAGGGATAGCGCATGGGTGAGTGGGTGGGGTTCGCGGGGTGTGGGGGAAACCGTGGAAGGTGAGCGAGGGGATCCGGTACACAAGCCTCAGAGCTCTGCCGATCTCATGCGGGACACAGCGTCCCAAACCTCACGAGGAGCATCGTCAGGTCGCCGGTGTTGACCACGCCGTCGACGTTGAGGTCACCGATCGTGCCGGCCAGCACCTGCTGCCCGAACCGAGCGAGGAAGGTCGTGAGGTCGGCGGTGTTGACGGCGCCGTCGGAGTTGAGATCGCCGAGGCACGAGCTCCCGACAAACTCGTATGGTCCGACGTCGGGCCTCGCGCCAGCGCCGAAGGCGCTGATCGAGGGGTCGTCGCGCGAGCGCAGCCCCCACAAGAGGTCGCGCGGGAGGACCTCGGCGGTGTTGGCGTCGCCGTCGGCGTCGGTCACGTCGGCGGGGAGGTCGCTCGTCGCGGCCCGGTCGATGCAGGGCGAGGCGTAGCGCAGGCGGAGGTCCTCGTCGCCGGTCCCCGCCACCCCGTCGGGCCCGAGCATGTCGGCGGTGATGAAAAGCGGATCGAGGCTGAAGTTCGATGCCCCCAGCCCCGCCGTGCCGCCTTCGACGTCGCAGAGCGTGAGATCAAGCGGGGCGACTCCCTCGTCCTGAACCTGCTGCTGCTGCAGGGTTCCGCCCTGAGCATTCCGGTTCCCCCACAGAATGCACGCCCGCAGGGGAACGCCGAAGGTACTGTCGAGGTGGACGGCTGAAGCGTGGAACTGCCGCGTGGTGTTTTCGACGAATGAGCAGAATCGGAACTCCGCGGAGTCATTGGCATGCACGGCTCCGCCGAGCCCCCCGTCGTTGCCGGTGAACAGCAGCCCGTCGCACGTCACATTGCTGCCGAACGATTTGAGCCCACCCCCGTCAAAGGTTGCGTAGTTGTCGCGGATGATGCAGTTGCGGATCGTCATGCTGCTGACAGACAGGCGGATGCCCCCGCCCTGGGCTTCGGCGCCGCTCGCGTCCGCGTTCCCGCCGCGGATCACAAACCCTTCGAGCACCCCGAAGTTCGCGCCGTCTGCGGTGACCACGTGGTAGCAGTTGTCGTCGCGGTTTCCGAACCCCGGCGTGTCGTCGCCCAGCAGATCGCCAGAGAGCACGGTCACGTTGGCATTGGGGTTGCGCTGCGAACGCAGCGTTTCGGTGCCGCGGAATCCGCCGAAGATGCTGACGCTGGTCTTCATCTCGAACGAGAGAAACCGGGTGGTCGGCAGCGCGGTCGTGGCGGGCTTGTAGGTGCCCTGGGCCACCCAAATCTCATCGCCAGCGCTGGCGGCGCTCAGGGCGTTTTGGAGGCGCGTGAACGCGTTGGTCCAACTCGTGCCGTTGTTGGCGCCCGTGGCGTTGCCATTGACGAACCGCACAGCGGCGTCGGATGGACATGCGGCGATAAATACCACGGCGAGTGTCACGATGAGTGAGACCAACTTCATGAAGGGTGTCCGCGAAGGGTGGAGAGGAGAGTATGTTGACGTACGGTGTTTCAGGATGAGGCGCAGCTCTGGCCGAAGCGTGAGAGCAGCAGCGTCAGGTCCGCGGTGTCCACCGTGGCGTCGCCGTTGAAGTCGCCCTGGGTGTACGCGGGCACGCTCTGGCCGAACTTGCTCAGGAACAGCGTCAGGTCCGCGGTGTTGACCACGCTGTCGGCGTTCAGGTTGCCCAGGCACGATGAACCCTGGAACTCCTGGGCGCCCAGATCGACAAAGTTCCCGCCGGCGACGCCCGGATCGTCGTGAGACCGGGCCTCGCCGGCGATGGTGAGCGGAGTCTTCTCATTGAAGATCCCGTCGCCGTCGGAATCCGTCAGGTCGCCCTGCATGACGCTGGCGGGCAAACGATCAATGCAAGCCGACAGCGGGCGGAGCCTGACGTCATCGTCCGCGGTTCCGAAGGTGTCGTCCGGGCCGTCGGCGTCGACGAACCCTGGATTCACGGAGATCAGGCCGCCGCCGACGAGGCCGTGGGTTCCGCCCTGGATGTCAACGCTCTGCAGTGACACCGTGGCAACAAAGATGTTCTGCAGTTGCGCCTCCTGGCCTTGCCCGTTGCCGTTGGCGTTGCCCCAGAGGATCGAACCCGTGCAGAGGAAGAAGTCCGCGAACTCGGCGCGGACGGCCGATCCGGCGGGCGTGGTGCAGGTGTTGCCGGTGAACGTGCAATCGAACAGGCCGCTCTGACCGCCGCTCATGGAATACGCGGATCCGAGCGGCGCGCTGTTCCCGGTGAGAATGCAACCGATGAGCTGAGATTGAGCGGAGTCATTCACCTGCACCGCCCCGCCCTTGAACGACGCGCGGCAGCCCCGAAACCAACAGTTCACGAAGTAGACGTCACTCCCCTCGACCAGGGCGCCCCCGCCGGTGCTGTCCTGGTTCAACCCATCGGCGTTGCCGCCCTCGACGATGAAGCCGTCCACTCCCGTGCTGCTGACCGACGACGCGGAATGCAGAACATGAATCGAGTTGTCGGCGCGGTTCCCGAAACTCGGCGTGTCGTCGGAGCCGATGTCACCCGACAGGATGGTCGGAAACGCCAGCGGATCGCGCTGCGCCAGCGACGTCTCGCCCCCGGAGCCGTCGTGCCCCGTAGCGCCGTGAAACCCGCCGTAGAGTCTCACGTTGGACTCCATCTCAAACGACAACGAGCGGGAGTTTGGAGTGGCGCTGGTCGCGGGCTTGTAGGACCCGTTGGCGACCCAGATCTCATCGCCGTTCACTGCCGCGGCGAGTGCGAGCTGCAAATCGTGGTACGCATGTCCCCACGACGTGCCGTCGAATGGGGTGAGCGGGGCCGAGCGGTCGACGTAGATACGGGCGGCGAAAGCGCCGGTACCGGATACGCCGAACGCCGCCAAGAGCCCGATGCTGCGGAAACAGAGGTTCATTGCTCGTGTCCTTTGATCTGGTGCGCAACGCCTCCCACGCGCGGCCTCGCTCTGATGGGGTGGCACCGGCGCCTGAGCGACGAACTTCAACAGGGGATGTACGGGCGCACACGAGACCTTGCAGATCCGGGCCGATTCTGCGGGATTACCCCCGATAACACAAGGAATTTCTGGTTGTTCAGCGCCGGTCGATCCCGCTCGCCGGGTTATTGCCCCCGCGCCGGCAAAACCATCCCCCGACATTCACCAAACCCAATCCGCCTGAACCCCTCGCGCTCGCACCACCCCTTGAAAATCACCTCGTCGCCGTCCTCCAGAAACGTCCGTTTCTCGCCGGTCGGGAGATCGACGGGCTTGCGCGGCTGGCTGGAGCCTCCCCATGTCAACTCGAGCAGACACCCGCGCGAGTCCGGCGTCGGCCCGCTCACGGTGCCGGAGCCGATGAGGTCGCCGGGGTCGAGGTTGCAGCCGTTGCTGGTGTGGTGCGCGATGAGCTGGGCCGGCGTCCAGTACAGGTCGCGCGTGTGCCCGGTGCTCAGCTTGATCGGGGCCATCTTGCGCTCGCGCATCTGCGCGCTGGCAAGGAACACCTCCAGCCGCACGTCCAGCCCGCCGGAGCGCTGGTCGCGCTCGTCCCAGAGATAGTCCAGCGGGCGCGGGTCGCCCTCGGGGCGCTTGGCAGCGGGCACGCGGAACGGCGCCAGCGCTTCCATCGTCACGATCCACGGCGAAACACTGGTCCCGAAGTTCTTGGCCAGGAACGGCCCCAGCGGCTGGTACTCCCACTTCTGGATGTCGCGGGCCGACCAGTCGTTGAGCAGGCACGCGCCGAACAGCTTGTATTCCGCCTCCCCGATCGGCACCGGCTCGCCCAGGTCGCTCCCCTCGGCGACCCACAGGCCCAGCTCCAGTTCGTAGTCCAGCATTTTGCACGGCCCGAATGACGGCGCCGGCGCATCGTCGGCTTTGGTCTGACCGCGTGGGCGGCGCACCTCCGTCCCGCTCACCACGATCGACGACGCCCGCCCGTGGTACCCGATGGGCACGTGCTTGTAGTTCGGAAGCAGCGCGTTGTCGGGCCGGAACATAGCGCCGACGTTCGAGGCGTGGTGGATCGAGGCGTAAAAGTCGGTGTAGTTGCCGATGAAGTCGTTGGGCACCAGCATGTCGCACGCGCTCATCGGACGCAGCGCGAGCGCGCGGGCTTTCTTGTGGTCGCGCAGCTCACGGTTGCCCACGCTCAGCAGTTCGACCAGGCGCTCGCGGACCACTGACCACACATCCGGTTCTGTCCAAGGCGCAACCAGCGCCACCTCCGACATCGAGTCCTCATCGGCGTCGCCCGTGCTCTCAAGCAGCAGCCCCGCCTCGAACAGCTCCAGCAGGTTCACCACCTGGTCCCCGATCGCCACGCACGGGAACGGCGGCTGGTCGGCCCCGCGAAGCTGCGCCGTCCCGAAGGGCAGATTCTGGATCGGAAAGTCGGTCGCGGGGTCGTTGGCCGACTCAACCCAGCTTCTCAACGAGGGGTCCAGCGTGGGGTCAAAGTCGGCGGGATCGGCGGCGTCAAAAGAGGGCTCTGGCATGGGCGGAAGGTATCCCGGCCCTGCCATCTTGACAGGGCCGGGCCCGCCTGCGTCGTGACTTGTCAGGCATTACGCCCCTCACCCGCACGCCCTATGACCATAAAACCATTGTTTGCAATAGTTTACGACAGAATGCTCCGTGGCACCCCGGTTGCCAAAGTGGTTCGTCAGGTCGTGTTCTGCGCGGCCTACCCCACGCGGGGGCTGGTTCGCCGGCCCCGGTTCACCTCGCACCAAACGAATCCTTCAACGGAGATCGATCCTTATGCCCGCCAAAGAGCTGACCTTCGACATCGACGCCCGCGCCTCCCTGCACGCCGGCGTCACCAAGCTGGCCAAGGCCGTCAAAAGCACCCTGGGCCCCCGCGGGCGCATGGGCGTCATCGACAAGTCCTGGGGCGGCCCGACCGTCACGAAGGACGGCGTGACCGTCGCCGAGGAGATCGAACTCCGCGACAAGGCCCAGAACATGGGCGCCCTGCTCGTTAAGCAGGCCGCCAGCAAGACCTCTGACGAGGCCGGCGACGGCACCACCACCGCCACGGTGCTCGCCGAGGCGCTCTTCAGCGAGGGACTCAAGTACGTCTCCGCCGGCATCGACGCCAACGCGCTGGTGCGCGGCATGAAGAAGGGCGTCGAGCTGGTCGTCGAAGAGATCAAGGGCATGTCCCGCCCCGTCAACGGCAAGGCCGACATCCAGGCCGTCGCCGCCATCAGCGCCAACAACGACGCCGAGATCGGCAAGATCATGGCCGACGCGTTCGACAAGGTGGGCAAGGACGGCGTCATCACTGTTGAGGAAGGCAAGACCCAGGACACCGTCGTCGAAGTCGTCGAGGGCATGCAGTTCGACCGCGGCTTCCTCAGCCCCAACTTCGTCACCAACGTCGACGAGATGAAGTGCGAGCTCGATAAGTGCCTCGTGCTCGTCCACGAAGACAAGATCGACAGCGTCACCAAGCTCATCCCGCTGCTCGAGAGCGTGATGAAAGCCAAGAAGCCGCTGCTCATCATCGCTGAGGACGTCACCGGCGAGGCCCTCAGCACGCTGGTCATCAACAAGCTCCGCGGCACGCTGCAGGTGTGTGCCGTCAAGGCCCCCGGCTACGGCGACCGTCGCAAGGCCATGCTCGAGGACATCGCCATCCTCACCGGCGCCAAGGCCATCATGAAGGACCTGGGCGTCGAGCTTGACAAGGTGCAGATGTCCGACCTGGGCATGGCCAAGAAGCTCGAGGTGGACGCCGACAACACCGTCATCCTCGAAGGCGCCGGCAGCACCAAGGACATCAAGGCCCGCATTGAACAGATCCGGCGCGAGATCGAAGTCACCACCAGCGACTACGACCGTGAGAAGCTCCAGGAGCGCCTGGCCAAGCTCTCCGGCGGCGTGGCCCAGATCAAGGTCGGCGCCGCCAGCGAGGCCGAGCTGAAGGAGAAGAAGGCCCGCGTCGAGGACGCCCTCCACGCCACCCGCGCCGCGGTCGCCGAGGGCATCGTCCCCGGCGGCGGCGTCAGCTTCGTCCGCGCCCGCGCCGCGATCGAGAGCAACAAGGATTGGAAGGCGATCTTCGGCAAGGCCCAGGAGGTCAGCGCCGACGAAGCCGGCCACGCCAAGTACGACTACGCCGCCGGCCTGGACATGGTCCGCAAGGCCCTGAGCGTTCCCCTCCAGACCATCGCCGACAACGCCGGCGCCAAGGGCACCGTCGTGGTCGCCAAGGTGGCCGAGGAAGCTGGAAAATCAGGCAGCTTCGGCTTCAACGCCCTGACCATGGAATACGGCGACCTGCTCAAGCAGGGCGTCCTGACCCCCGCCAAGGTGGACCGCTGCGCCCTGCAGAACGCCGCCAGCGTGGCGACGATGCTGCTCACCGCTGACTGCATCATCACCTCCAAGCCTGAGAAGAAGGACGACCACGCCGGCCACGGACATGGCGGCGGCGGCGGTATGCCGGGCATGGGTGGTATGGGCGGCATGGGGGGAATGGGTGGGATGGGGGGGATGGGGTTCTAACCCACTCTGCAATCACAGCACTCACGACATCACAACAACACATCGGAACAACCACAAAGCACAACGCCACTCGGAGACTCATCAATGGCCGTCAAACCCCTCGAAGACCGCATCCTCATCAAACCCGCCGACCCCGAGACCAAGACCGCGTCGGGCATCTACCTCCCCGAGTCCAGCAAGGAGCGCCCGGTGCAGGGCAACGTCGTGGCCGTCGGCCCCGGCAAGCGCCTGGACAACGGCAAGCGCGCCGAGCTGGGCATCCGCAAGGGCGACACCGTCGTCTACGGCAAGTACTCCGGCACCGAGGTGGAGATCAAGGGCGTGAAGCACCTGATCCTGCGGGAATCGGAAGTGCTGGGGATATTGGAGTAGCCACTGGGGACTGGGCATTGGGCACTAGTCTGGAGAAGCCAGTGGGTGAGATTCGGTCACATCGCGATTTGGTGGCCTGGCAGAAGGCCATGGGCCTCGGTATCGAGGTCTACCGCGTGACCGCCATGCTCCCCGAGTCCGAGCGATTCGGGCTTGTCAGCCAACTCCGGCGTGCCTCGATCTCGGTCGCCAGCAATATCGCCGAGGGTTACGGCCGCGGCACAACCGCCGACTACATCCGCTTTCTCCGGGCCGCCCGCGGATCGCTGTACGAAATCGATACCCAGTTGCTCTTCGCCGTCCGCCTCGAGTTCACCAGCCAATCCGCTTACGACACCATTCTCGAAAAGCTGAACGAGTGCGGGCGTCTGCTCGCCGGTCTGATCCGAAGCCTCGAATCCGATCACTCCACCTGAACTTTCCAATCGCCAACTCCGGCCCTAGTGCCCAGTGCCTAGTGCCCAGTGCCTTCTGAGGTTCCCCATGGCCCACAAACAAATGATCTACTCCGACGCCGCCCTTCTCGAGATGAAGAAGGGTCTGGCCCGCCTCGCCAAGACCGTCAAGGTCACCATGGGCCCCACCGGGCGCAACGTGGTGATCCAGAAGTCCTACGGCGGCCCATCCGTCACGCGCGACGGCGTCTCGGTCGCCAAGGAAGTCTCCCTCCCCGAGCCCATGGAGAACATGGGCGCCAAGATGGTCATCGAGGTCGCCAAGAAGACCAATGACCAGGCCGGCGACGGCACCACCGCCGCCACCGTTCTGACCGAGGCCATCTTCAACGAGGGCCTCCGCCACGTCACCGCCGGCGCCAACCCCGTCGTCCTCCAGCGCGGCATCACCGCCGCCGCCAAGGCCGCGTGCGACGCCATCGACTCGATGGCCACCAAGTGCAAGGGCAAGGACGACTACGTCAAGATCGCCACCGTCAGCGCCAACCACGACTTCGAGATCGGCGAGCTGATCGCCGAGGCCATCGCCAAGGTCGGCCCCGAGGGCGTGGTTGAGGTCGAGGAGGGCAAGGCCGCCAACACGACGCTCGAATACGTCGAGGGCATGCAGTTCGACAAGGGCTACCTCTCGCCCTACTTCATGACCGACGCCAAGACCGCCGAGTGCGTGCTCGAAGACGCGCTGGTGCTGGTCTATGAGAAGAAGATCAGCAACCTCACCGACCTGCTCCCCCTGCTCAACAAGGTGGCGATGGCTTCCAAGCCCGTCCTCATCATCGCCGAGGAGGTCGAGAACGAGGCGCTCGCCGCGCTGGTCGTCAACCGCCTGCGCGGCACCATCAAGGTGTGCGCCGTCAAGGCTCCCGGCTTCGGCGACCGTCGCAAGGCCATGCTGGGCGACATCGCCGTGCTGACCGGCGGCACCTTCTTCGCCGAGGACCTCGGGCGTAACCTCGACAGCATCGAGCTCAACGAGCTGGGCAAGGCCAAAAAGATCGTGGTGGACAAGGACAACACCACCATCATCGAGGGCGCCGGCAAGAAGAAGGACATCGACCAGCGCGCCGAGCAGATCAAGGCCCAGCACGACCGCTCCACCAGCGACTACGACCGCGAGAAGCTCATGGAGCGCCTCGCCAAGCTCACCGGCGGCGTGGCCATCATCAACGTCGGCGGCGCCACCGAAACCGAGATGAAGGAGCGCAAGGACCGCGTCGACGACGCCCTCCACGCCACCCGCGCCGCGGCCCAGGAGGGCTACGTCCCCGGCGGCGGCGTCGCCCTGCTCCGCACCCTGCCCGCCCTCGAAAAGGCCCAGAAGTCCGCCAAGGGCGACGAGAAGCTCGGCTTCGACATCGTCATGAAGGCCGTCGAGGCCTGCCTCTTCCAGATCGCCGAGAACTCCGGCGCCGACGGCGACGTGGTGGTCGAGAAGGTCAAGGAGCTCCCCACCAACCAGGGCTTCAACGCCGTCACGCACGAGTACGTGGACATGGTCAAGGCCGGCATCATCGACCCCGCCAAGGTGGCCAAGACCGCCCTCACCAACGCGGCGTCGGTCGCCGGCCTCATGCTCACCACCGACGTGATGATCACCGAACTGAAGGAAGACAAGGAGCCCGTCGCGGGCGCGGCGGCTTGATGGATTAGGCACTGGGGACTGGGCACTGGGCATCAGTGACAGACCCCACGGGTGGCATGCTCTCGTCCGCGAGAGCATGTCCCCAGTCAGTCGCAAAGCATGCTCACGCAGACGTGACCATGCCACTCCAAAGACCCCCGAGCCTGCGCGCGACAGCCCGCAGGCTCGATTTGCGAACCCGAAGACCCTGTTCCGGTTCACGCCTTTGATCGGACCGCGATGTCAGTAGAGATTGCAGTGAGCTTCGCATCCGACAGGCTGGTATCACCGGCCAAGTGGCAATCCGCAATCGACGCTCACGGCTTCCCTCTTCAGCTCGATGATTTCGAGTGGAAGGGTCAGAGTGGTTTCCTGCCGGCGACTCTTGGTGGCGCCTCGACCGGATTCGAGCTGGATGTCCTGAAGGCATCAGAAATCGATCAGATGATGGGTGTCGCTCTCCCGAGTGGTCACGATGCGCTCGTCGTTTTCCGTTTCGGCGGCGACATGAACGAGTGCAAGACCGCCGTTTGCGCGGCCGCGGTCCTGGCCGAGATCACGAGCGGTTCCTACCACGACTTGGACGCGGGTGTTTCTTATCCCCCAGCAGAGGCGCTCCGTCAGGCGCGCGACACGATCAGTCTGACCTAGTGCCCAGTGCACAGTCCCCAGTGCCTGCCTCCCTCCCCCCATGGCCACCACCCGCGACTACTACGAAGTCCTCTCCGTCGAGCGAACCGCCGACGGCGAGGAGATCAAGCGCGCCTACCGGCGCCTGGCCATGAAGTACCACCCCGACCGCAACCCCGGCGACTCAGACGCCGAGGCCAGGTTCAAGGAAGCCGCTGAGGCCTACGAGGTCCTCTCCGACGACTCCAAGCGCAAGATCTACGACCAGTACGGCCACGAAGGCCTTCGTGGGCGCGCGGGCGGCGCCGGGGGCGGCGCCACCCACGACTTCAGCCGCATGAACGTCGAAGACATCTTCTCGATGTTCAACGACATCTTCTCCGGCATGGGCGGCATGGGCGGCGGTTTTGCCGGAGGTGGGCGAGGTCGCGGCGCCGCCCGCGGCTTCGACCTCGAGACCGAGGTCGAGATCGACCTCCGCGAGGTCCTCGAAGGCTGCGAGCGCGACGTCGAGTTCACCCGCGCCGACCTCTGCGACACCTGCTCCGGCACCGGCGCCAAGCCAGGCTCAAAGCCCCAGCGCTGCGCCACCTGCGGGGGCCGCGGCGTCGTCATCCAGACCGGCATGGGCGGCATGTTCCGCATGCAGACCGCCTGCCCCCACTGCGCCGGGCGCGGCGAGGTGGTCAAAGACCGCTGCACCACCTGCAGCGGCAAGGGCCGCGTCGCCAAGAAACGCAAGCTCACCGTCAAGATCCCGCCCGGCGTCAGCGAGGGACAGGCCGTCCGCGTCAGCGGCGAGGGCGAGCCGCCGCCTCCCGAGGTGTCGCCCGACGGCACCGGCATGCGCGGCGACCTGCACGTCGTCATCCGCGTCGCCGAGCACGACGTCTTCAAGCGCGACGGCGACAACCTCGTGCTCGAAATGCCCATCACCTTCACCCAGGCCGCCCTCGGCGCGCACCTCGAAGTCCCCACGCTCGACGAGAAGGCCACCGTCGTCATCCCCAAGGGCACCCAGCACGCCCACATGGTCCGCCTCCGCGAGAGCGGCCTGCCAAACCTCCGCACCGGCCGGCGCGGCGACCTGGTCATCTTCACCAAGATCGAAGTCCCCAAGAAACTCAACAGCGCCCAGGAAAAACTCCTCCGCGAATACGCCAAGACCGAGAACGACTCGGGCATCCTGCCCGAGACCTCCGGCTTCTGGAAGAAGATGAAGGAGATGCTGGGGGGGTGAGGGAGGAAGTGGTCAAGAGGTTGAGCGTGAGTGAACCCCGACTGTCCTAAGTCCTAAGTCCTGGGTCCTGAAGTCCTGAAGTCCTGAAGTCCTGATTTTCATTCTTCACTCTTCATTTTTCGCCATTCATCCGCCCCCTTCTCTTCCCCTCCGAGCCCGTCGCGGCTAGCACACTCGTCCCCGACCCCCAAGAGCCCACCCACAATCCCTCTCTGATTCCTCTTCCGTTCCCTCCGTGTCCTCCGCGTTCATCCCCTTCCCCATGACCGAACAAGAAACCCAACCCCAGCCGCCGCAGCCCGGGGGCGACGAGTTCGGCGACACCGGCGCCGACGTGCGCCAGGTCGACCCCGAGTCCATCGTCTCGCACGGCGACGCGGTCCGGAAGCTCGAAGCCGAGCTGGCCGAGTGGAAGCAGCGCCATCAGCGGGCCCTCGCCGACTACCAGAACCTCAGCCGCCGCAGCCGCGAGAACGAGAACGAGGCCCAGCGCCAGGGCGTCAAGGATGTCGCCAGCGCCATGGTCACGGTGCTCGACCACTTCGAAATGGCGCTGAACCAGGACATGTCCAGGGCCACGCCCGACCAGGTCCGCGCCGGCGTCGTGGTCATCCGCGACGAGATCGTCCGCACCCTCGCCCGCTTCGGTCTCAACGTCATCCAGCCCAAGCCCGGCGAGCCCTTCGACCCGCTCCGCCACGAGGCCGTCATGCAGGCCGCCGCCGAGGGCATCGAGCCCAACCACGTCGCCCAGTGCTTCCAGACCGGCTACGCCCTGGGCGACCGGACGCTGAGGCCCGCGAAAGTGAGCGTGAGCACTTGAAGAAACTCAAAGCTCAAACCGGCAAATCTCAAATCGGTCAATGCGAACAATCCACATCGGGTTCTGATTTGCTGCTATGAGCTTTTCGCTTTGAGCTTTCCCATGCCCACCTACGAATACCACTGCAAGTCCTGCGGCCACGAACTCGAAGAGTTCCAGTCCATGACCGCCAAACCGCTCAAGAAGTGCCCCGAGTGCGGCAAGAACGCCCTCGAACGCAAGATCGGCGTCGGCGCGGGCGTCCTGTTCAAGGGCGGCGGCTTCTACGAGACCGATTACCGCTCCGAAAGCTACAAGAAAGCCGCCGAAGCGGAGAAACCGGGCGCAACCGACAAGGGGCCTGACTCCAAGAAGGCCGACGCCTCCAAGCCTGCTGAATCGAAGGCGGCGCCGGAATCCAAGCCGAAGAAACAGTCGGAACCGAAGAAGGGACGGGGCGACAAGAGTTCAACTTGAGCGCCCAGCGGGCCGGTCTCTCGGGACGGAGGTCATGCGGTTCAAGCCCGGTTCACTCTCGGTCCGCATGTATCCGGAACTGCGGTGGTACGAGACCGCCGGAATCGGAGTGGGCGAGTTGCTGCGCGCCGCGGGCCCCGCTGTGCGGACGTCCTGGCTTGTCCTTGTGAGTGCCGCGGCTCTCGTGCTTCAGATGCTCATCGCCGGCGTCCACGCCTGGTCGCTTGTTGTGGGCGGGCTCATTCTTGTGTTGCTCGGCGTGCTCGCTGCAGCGACCCGGGATGACGTGCGATGCGAGTTGCGCACGATGCTGAGGGAGCGAGGTGTCGATCCGTGCCCGTCGTGCGCCTACGACCTGACGGGAACCACCGGGCATCGATGCCCTGAATGCGGGCGTACGTCCGATCCGGTGTAGGCCTCGCGTGGACTGGAATCCGGCGGCCGAACGCCCGCACGCCAATCGGCTCTCAGTGCAGCCGCGAATCATGCCCCCCGCGCGTCCGGTGCCCATGCTCCGCGATGTGCCGCTCCGCCGCCCCCAGCGCCTCCTCGATCGAGCCCATCAGGTTCTCGACCCCGAACCCCGCCAGCAGGTGCTGGTCGCTCATCTTGAACATCGGCTGAGTGTGCAGCCCCACCAGCATCAGGCGCGTGCCGTCTTTCTGGCAGCGGTGCCGCAGATCATCCAGCGCGTGCAGGCCCGTCGCGTCCACGGCGATCACGCTCGACAGGTTCAGCACCAGCACGCGCGGCGGCTTGCCCAGTGAATCCAGCGTCTCGCGCAGCTTGTACGCCGCCCCGAAGAAGAACGTGCCCTGCACGTTGTACACCTCGACGCCCGGCACTTTCCGCACGCCGCGCCCCGAGGCGCCCACCGGCGCGTCCTCTCGCGCATCCGTGCCGTCACCCGCCAGATTCCCGATGTTCGTCACGTCCGCCATCCGCTTGATGAACAGCATGCTCGCCAGCACCAGCCCCACGCCGACGGCCAGCGTCAGGTCCGCGAACACGGTCAGCCCGAAGGTCGTCAGCAGCACCGCCGCGTCCGAGCGCGGGCCGTTCAGCAGCCAGCGGAACCGGTGCACCTCGCTCATGTTCCACGCCACCACCACCAGCACCGCCGCCAGGACGCTCATCGGCACCAGCGCGGCGTACTTCCCGAATGCCAGCACGATCCCCAGCAGCGTCAGCGCGTGCACGATCCCCGCCAGCGGCGTGCGCCCGCCCGATTGAATATTCGTCGCTGTGCGTGCGATTGCGCCCGTCGCCGGTATGCCGCCCAAGAGCGGCGCGGCGACATTCGCCACGCCCTGCGCGATCAGCTCGGTGTTCGAGCGGTGGCGCGTCCCCAGCATCCCGTCGGCCACCACGGCACACAACAGGCTCTCGATCGCCGCCAGCATCGCGATCGTGAACGCGGGCCCCCCCAGCTCGCGCAAGAGCGCCGGCGCCTGGGCCCATTCCACGTGCGGCAGCGTGATCGGCGGCAGGCTCGACGGCATCTCGCCGAAGCGGTCGCCGATGGTCTCGATCTGCACACCCAGCTTCGACCGCAGCACCTGCGCCAGCGCCGTCGCCGCCAGCAGCACCACCACCGGCCCCGGCACGCGCCGCGTCACCAGCTTGGGCCACAGGAAGATCACGACCGCGCACCCGACCCCCAGCGCCGCCGTGGGCCAGTTGATCGTCGAGGCGTGGGCGAAACACCACTGCACCTTCCCGATGAACTCCGGCGGCACCTTGTCCCCCGCGTTCAGCGCGTGCAGCCCCAGCAGGTCCTTGATCTGCCCCGTGAAAATCGTCGCCCCGATCCCCGCCGTGAACCCCAGCGTCACCGGGTACGGGATGTACTTGATCATCGAGCCTAGACCGGTCAGGCCCATCACGATGAGGATGATCCCCGCCAGCACCGTCGCCAGCACGAGCCCCGAGTAGCCATGCTCGGCGGCAACCGCGTAGACGATCACAGCGAACGCCGCCGTCGGCCCCCCGATGCTCGCCCGCGTCCCGCCCAAGAGCGAGATGATCAGCCCCGCGGTGATGGCGGTGTACAGGCCCATGACGGGCGGCGCCAACCCCGCGTCGCGCGAGGCCTCGGCGGGCACCGACGCGATGCCGATCGCCAGCGCCAGCGGCAGCGCCACCATCCCCACCGTCAGCCCCGCGATCAGATCGCGCGCGAGCTGAAGCGGCTTGTACCCCGCGAACGCCGTGAGTGTCTTGGGCAGAAAGACCGGCGGCTTGCGGCCCGTCGCGGACACGGAGACGGCGGATGCGTTGGTGGCGGTCATGGATCCGAGCTGGTTTGAAGGCGGAAGCAACTCTATCGGCCAGTCGGGGATTGTCCAGCAGAACGGCGCGCAGGGCCGATGACCGCCCCATCGCGTCACGCCCCAGCGGAGGCCACCATGCGCCCGATCCAGGACAACCGCGGTCACGACCAGCCACGCCCCACGCCAGCCCCGCTCCAGGGCCCGTCGGCCCGGGCGCCCAGCGCGCGCCAGGCCGGCGCCCCGCAGCCGACCGGTGAGCGTCCGGCCGACGTCGCCGACATCAGCCCCAAGGCCGCCGCCCTCGCCGAGGCGCTCCGCGAGACCCAGCAACGCCTCCACGACATCGCCAAATCGGTCAACGACGCGAGCGACGGCGCCGGGACGCTTTCCCCGCGTGCCGGCATCGTCGGCGCCCACACGGCCCGCGCCGGGTCGCTGCTGCTCTCGGCGCACCGCAACAACCTTGACCTGTCCTCGAGCACAGCGGTGTTCATCGTGCGCGTCTCCGGCGCGGGCGGCGGGGTGCAGTTCTCGTTCGCCTCCGGCACGTCGCTCACCAGCGTCCGAGACGCCATCAACTCGTTCGCCGATGCAACCGGCGTCACCGCGCGTCTCGACGGTGCGACGAGAATCCGATTCTCGCCGCAAGGCCACGGCCTCAACGAGTTCGTCTCGATCTCGATCCTCCAAGACGGCGGCATCGCCGACGCCGGCGTGCGCGCCGTGCGGGGCTAGACGCTCGGCGTACCGGCCGCGACGTGCGCCGCCCGAACCGCCAGCACGTGCCGGATCGTCTTCAGGTCCTTCCGCACCCACTCCAGCAGGTTGTAATACAGGATCAGCGCCACCAGCGGGCCGAGGTACAGGCACACAGAATCACTGCCGAAGGCCTCAGCACTTCGCCTCGGGCCGGAAGCTCCACTGTGGCTGCTGATCCAACCACAACACCCCAGGGGTGCGGCGCCAGGCCTCGAGATCCAATCTACGCATCGCCCCACATGTTCTGGACATCGCGCGCCCCCTGCCGGGAAACAAGCCGTCTCACAGTCTTGAGATCGACGCGGACATTCTCCAGCAGGTTGAAGTACAGGATGCACGCGATCAGCGGCCCAAGCCCCAGGCACGCGCACCCCGCCGTCACCAGCGCCGGGCCTAGCCACATCATGGTTCGGGCGTGACGCCGAAGGTGTTCGTCCGGGAAGCGCGGCGCCATCCATGCGATGTACAGCATCGCGGCAAAGTACTGGACCGCGAATGCGACAAGTACAGAAACCCGCATCGGAAGAGCCATGGCGCTTACCGCTGCGGCGGTCGCTCCGGTTCCGCCGGTTCCCGATGCGGCGTTCGTTGAGACCCACACGCCCCCAATCCCCGCGAGAATCGTCATGATCAGTTGGGCCACCACAGCGCCCCGCACCGTTCGCCGAGGCTGCTCGCCGCGGTCTGACTCGACGGCCCGCGGGTCCGGGGTGCTGAACTTCCACCAGCCGACGAACCCCAGCAGCGAAATCACGATCCACACGACCGACCACACAATCTCCATCCACGGCGCCCCAGTTCCGCCGAACCAGAGCCGCCAGGAGCCTCGACCAGCGGGTGTTATGAGCGCACCGGAAAGACAGGTGAGAATCGCCCCGATGACCACCACGAGAGCAATGCCGATCGCAAGCTCGATGAGAAAAACCCCCTTGTGAATCTCGCCGACGTACTCCGGAGCGCTGTTGACAAGAAGGTTGGGCCTGAGCGAGTCGGCGACCGGTGTGCCGCATTCGGGGCATCGTCCGTCTACGGGCAACCCCCGCAGCTCGTATGAGCACGACACGCAGCGGGCAGTAGTCGTGACAACCCCATCGGAGCTCATCGGCGAGGCGCGCTCCGACTCTCCGCCTGTGTTCACCTGTGATCCGGGCGCGTTCGCATCAGCCGGGCTCATGCTCAGAATGTACCGCAGGCAGTTGCGCGTGCCGCGTCTCAAGCACTTGACCGAGCCCATCAACCCACACCGTCGCCGCGCCATCCCGAGCCGTGTCGACAAACTCCGGCGTGCCGGTGCCGTCCTTCAACCGTCTCGCCGTCCCCCGCACACCCCCTGCTACCACCACCTCCGCCCCGAACCATTCCCCCAACAGCGAGGGCCGCCGCGCCGCCCGCCCCGCCGACGGCCCCTGCACGATCTCCGCCCGCAGCTCCGGCCGCTCCTCGCGCAGGGCCCGCAGCCCCTTGTCGCGCCGCTCGCCCAGCATCAGGATCGAGCGCTCGTCTCCGCCCCTCCCCTGGCGCACCCGCACCACCAGCGATGCGTCGCGCAGCATGTCCATCAGTACGCCCTTGGGCGGCGAGACCAACTCCACCGTCGCCGATCCCAGGTTCATCGTGTCGCCCGCCGCCACAGTCTTCACCGCCACGCCGCGCCGCGCCAGGTCCGCCAGCACAAACGCCTCCGGCCCCTCGGGCACGTCCTTCGCTCGGCGCTCGAACTGCTCGCCCGCCCACACCTCGCGCACGCCAAGAGGTTCCACGAGGTCCGGCAGGGCCGAGTAACGCGACAGGTCCGCGTGCGAGATCACCACCGCCGGCACGCTCGACACTCCCAGCGCCCGCAGCGCCCGCGGGATGGTCAGCCGCCCCGCGTCGGTCCACGCCGAGCCGCAGTCGTACATCACCGCATCGTTCCCCGCGCGGATGACGTGGCACGCACCGCCGGGGATCGACAGCGCGTCCAGCCGAAGCCGCGGCCCCGTGAGCGCCGGCGCCACCCACGCCTCGGCGACCAGCCACATCACCAGCCCCGCTCGCACCGCCCACCGCCCCGCGCGGGCCCGCCCGGTGCGCGAGCGCCCGCGGTACATCCACCACGCCACGCTCACCGTCGCCGCCAGAGCCCACCACGCCGACACCCGCGGCAGCCACCACACCACCCCCGGAGTCAGGTCGAGCGTGCGCACGACCCACGCCAGCGCCCCGCTCAGCGCCAGCAGCACCGGGCCGGCGAGCTGAGCAGTCGCGGGTACCAGCGTCGAGACCAGCAGCGTCAGATAGCCCAGCCCGCTGATCGCCGTCACCAGCGGTGTCACGATGAGCGTCGCCACCGGCCCGATCGCGCTGAACACCCCGGTGTGAAAGATGATCGCCGGTGTGCACACGCCCCAGGCGCAGAGCGACGCGCTGAAGGCGGTCTTCACCTGCTCCGACCTCCGCAGCAGCCATCCCCGCAGCCCGCGCCCGAGTTCTTCCGTGACGGGCCGCTCGCCGAACAGCCCCCTCCGCGCCGGCTCGCTCAGCTCCAGCAGTGCCGCCACGCCCAGGTACGAAAGCTGGAACCCCACCGACCACAGGTCCATCGGCCTCCAGAGCAGCGAGACAAACGCGGACCACGCCAGCGTGTTGAGCCGGTCATAGCGCCGCCCGCCCCACTCGGCGCCGAGAAACACTGCCAGCATCAAGGCTGCGCGGAGAATCGGTGCCTGCGCCGGCACCACCAGCAGGAACAGCAGCACCACCCCGGCCGTGATGAGCTTCTCCAGCCGCGGCCTGTCGCCCAGCACCCGCAGCCCCAGCAGGCAGAACCAGGCCAGCAGAGACAGGTTCATCCCGCTGACGCTGATGATGTGCGCCAGCCCCACCCGCGTGAACGCGCCCGAGAGATCGCGCAGCTCGCCGTCGCCGTAGCCGATCAGCAGCGCCGCCAGAAGCTGCGAAGACTCCCCCGCCCCGTCCGAGCCGTCCTCCCGCAGCCGCTCCGCCGCCGTCGAGCGCGCTGCCCGCGACCAGCGCCGCACCGAGGCCGACACGCGCTCGACCAGCCCCACGTCACCCGTCACCACGCCGGCGAACGACCGGCTCGGCACGCTCAGCGTCCCGGCGACGCCGCGCTGCCGCGCCAGCCGCTCGCGGTCCGGTTCGCCGGGGTTCATGGCCGGGCGCACCGGCGCGCCGAAGCCGCGCAGCCGCAGCACGTCGCCCGCGTCGAACAACGGCGGCTCACGGTCAAAGCTGACGCGGAGCAACCCGCCGGCCGGCTCCCAAGCATCCGCGGCGCCCCTGACGCGGAGCACCTCGACATCCGCCCGCCATCCGCCGCCGGGTCGCCGGGCGAACCGGGCCATCGGCCCGCCCACGGGCGAATCGCTCTCAGGCGCCGCGAGCGCCACGCACTCAACCTCGATGAGCGATCGGTCGCCGATCATCCACCGCGCCACCGAGTCGCCGGGTGTCTCGTCGCACCGCATGACGAACCACCCCGCGCCCAGCGCGATCACCGCCACCCCCAGCGTCAACCGGCAAGCCCAGCCGCGAACCGCAGCGCCGATGCCGGCGCATACGCCGGCCGCCGCCAGCATCCACCCCGACCCCGGCAGCCACCCGCCGGCGAACCGCCCGATCGTCAGCCCCGCGGCGAGCAGCCCCAGGGCCCATAGCGCCCGGCGTTCGCGCCACGCGGCGCGCCCCCTTGCATCATGCGCCACTTCCTGCGTCTGCCCGGGCATCGCGTGAATGTAACACGCCGGGCGCCCGGCCCGAGCGCCGAGTGATCAGCGGGCCCCGCTGATCGTCTCGGTGAGATCGTCGCGCGACGCGGGATCGAGGTGACCGGAGCGCAGCAGGATCGGGTGGTCCGAGGCGTCCATGGGCATCCACAGCACCGCTCCGAGGATCGGGTGCTCATCGAGCCACGACCGAACCCGCGCCACGGCGTCCGCGTCGTTGGGTCGCGAAAGCCCGATCGCCGAGCGTACGCCGGCAGACAACTCCTGATCATCCGAGCTCGCCCCCAGCCCCTCGACGCAGTAACCGCCGATGCGGAGTCGATTCACCATCAGGTCGAGCTTCTCGTGACGCTCGTCACGCCCGGTGAGCGGCAGGAAGCTGACGACCAGCACATGCCCGGGCTTTGTGCATCCCTCATCACCGGTGGTCGATGCCGCGATCATCGGCGCCGGCGCCGCGGGGGGTTCCGGCGGCTGGGTCGGGGCCGACGCCACCGCGGTGCCGGCGTCCGCGCCGCCCCGGTTCCGCGGGCGCGTGACGCCGAACTCCATGCCGCCGCTCTTCCACCACGAGCGCACCGTCTGCGTGAATGCCTCGCCGTAGCTGCGGAGATTCACGTCGCCGCTCGCGCGGGCCTGGCTGATCCGCCGGTCAAAGTCCTTCACCGCCAGGTCCAGCTTCTGCTCGAACTCGCTGGCGCCGTTCATCTCCGCGACCGTCCGCCCGCCCACCACGATCGACCGCGGCGCCGGCGCACCGGGGAGAGCCGCCTGGCCTTGGGCATCACGGCCCGCGTCGAGCGCATCGATCCCCTCGCGGCTGACGTCGAGCCGGTTGTCGCCCGGTGAATCGACGTCCAGCGCGAACGCCTGCGGCGCCTCCGTGGTCACCACGCCCGACCGCTTCTTCGACCCGCCCGAAAGCGAGAACACCAGCGCCACGAACATCACCGCCACCGCGATCACCACGCCGGCGTTGGGACCGTTGTTGTACGAGTACCGCTTGGTGCCCAGCGAAAGGCCGATCTGAACCGGTCCCTTGAACGCCCCGGCGCCGCGCACGCCGTTGACCCCGCGCACGCGCACGCCCGACCGGAACCTGCCCGACCGCACCCTCTCCTGGACGCGTTGCACGCGCTCGCGCGCCGCGGCGAGCTGCTCCGCCGCCGTCCGCCCCGGCCCGCGGTCACGCACGGGGATGGGGATCGGGCCGCCCGCCTTTGCGGCCGGGGCCTCCGGAGTTTCGCCGACGACGCGGTAGCGCCCCGTCCACCAGTCGATCACGCGGATGACCGGTCGCGTGCGCGCCGCCGACCCGCCCACCGCCGCACCAGCCGCCGCCACTCCGGCGCCGATACCCGCGGCCCCGCCGGCCGCG
>CAZEDW010000017.1:0-85941 GCA_964510955.1 uncultured Phycisphaeraceae bacterium | reverse complement strand
GCCGCGGCGCCGGCGTGCGTCGGCGCCGAGCGGAACGCGATGCCCGCCGCGCCCGCGCCGGCCTCTCAGTTCCGAACCGTGCCGTGCGATTCACGCTCGCCGCAGCCGACCGCGCCGAAGGGCGGCGTACCGATCTTCGTGCGCCAGGTGAACACCGACGGCGCGGGCCTCAACATCACCGGCGACGCGGCCAACGAGCCCTCCATCGCCGTGGACCCCACCGATCCGCGCCGCCTCGCTGTTGGCTGGCGCCAGTTCGACAGCGTTGCATCGAGTTTTCGCCAGGCCGGCTGCGCCGTTTCGCGCGACGCCGGACGGACTTGGACAATCGTCGGCCCGCTGGACCCCGGCGTGTTCCGCTCCGACCCCGTGCTGCGGGCCGGGCCCGACGGCACGTTCTACTACTCCAGCCTGCACGTTCCCAGCGACAAGAGCGACCTGCTCCCCGGCTTGTTCACCTCCACCGACGGCGGAGCGCACTGGACGCTCTCCGAGCCGGTCTACGGCGGCGACAAGACGTGGATCACCATTGACCTCTCCCCCGCCCCGTCCCCTCTCCGCGGCACCCTTCACACCGCGTGGAACGCCGCCGCCAACCCGTTTGACCCGCAGACGTACGCGCGCCTGCGCCCCGGCCACCCACTCTTCGACGCCCCGCAGGTGCTCCCCGGCGGCCCGCCGATCTTCGGCACCCTCGCGCTCGGACCCGACGGCGAGCTCTACGTCGCCGGCACCAACGCCGTGGCCCCCGGCCTGTCGCTGGTGCGCTCGCTCGACGCCGGTGATCCGAGCGTGGAAGCGCCCATGTTCCAGGCGATGTCCCCGCCCCCGCTCGACGGCGACCTCGCGGGCGGCCTGATCGTCAACCCCGCGGGACTCGCGGGCCAGGCCTATGTCGATGTGGACCGCAGCCACGGACCGGCCCGTGGGTGGGTGTATGTGCTCGCGTCGGTCAAGCCGAACCACGGCGTTGACCCGCTTGAACTGCGCCTCACACGCAGCCGCGATGGGGGCCAGACGTGGGACCCCTACGTCCGCGTGAGCGACGACGACCCCGCGACCAACTCGACCCAGTGGTTCGGCACGCTGTCGGTCGCGCCCAACGGGCGCCTCGATGTCATCTACAACAGCACCCACGAAGACACCGAGTTCAACAACGCCTGCCGCACGTACTACACCTATTCAACCGATCACGGCGACTCGTTCGAGCCGAGCATCGCCATCACGCCGGTGTGGTACCCCTATCTCGGATGGCCCCAGCAGCTCAAGATCGGTGACTACTACGACATGGTCTCCGACAACGTGGGAGCGAACGCCGTCATCGCCACCACCGTCAACGGCGAGCAGGACGTGTTCTTCGTCCGCCTCGGCGAGTTCGATTGCAACAACAACGCCATCGGCGACGCCACCGAGATCGCGATGGGGCTGGTGAAGGACTGTGACGCCGACGGCGTGCCGGACGAGTGCTTGGCGTCGCCGGGGCGGTGCGCGGGGGATATCAATGGCGACGGGCGGACCGACACCGCCGACCTTGTGCTGCTGCTGCTGAAGTACGGGCGGACCGTGCCGCTGTGCGATCCGGCGAATCTGAACGTGGACACGGTGGTGGACTTGCTGGATCTTGAGCTGTTGCTGGCCGGATTCGGGTGCAGTTGAACGTGGCAGGAAACCGTTCCCCCTGACACCCCCGGCTGCTCGCCCGCCGCCCCCCGAGCCGATATCCTCCCCGCGCGGCGGAGCCGCGTTCAGGAGTTCATTCCATGCGTCACGGACGATGCAGCACCCCGGGGAAGGCATTCCAAGTTCTGCTGGTTTTCGCGGCGGGCCTCGTCGCCGGCTGCGGTACGTCCGGCGGTCCCGGTGCGGGCGGGGCTCGCACCGTGGCGTCGGACTCCTCGCAACCCATCGACCGCGTCAAGGCCGATCAGGAAAAGCGCCGGGCCGCCGCCGCCGAGGAGACGGCGCAGATCCCCCAGGGCGATACGGCGTTGCAGGAGTGGCTCGATCGCGCCAAGGCCAACGGGCTGGTGAAGGCCGGCGAACCGTCGGGGCGGGCGATGCCGCGCCCTTCGCAGGGGCGGGCGGTTTCTGAAGCGCCGCAGGTGTTTCCCGGTACGCCCCGCGCCAGTGAACCCGACGCCGGGGCCTCGACGCCCGGCACCGAGTCCCAGGCTCCGTCCACGCACGCCGTGCCCACGCCGGCTCCGGCTGTGCCCGTGGTGGCCGCTTCGCTGCCCGCCGAGTCGGCCCCGGTCCCCTCGCCGGGAGACCCGCTGTCCGAGTTGATCCGGCTATCCAGCCGCCCCGATGCCGACAAGGGCCAGGTGGCCGCGCTCGAGAAGGCGCTCACGGCTCAGGAGCTGGAGCTGTACCGCGCCTGGCGAGACCTTCAGAGCGGCGCCGCCGGCCCCGATGCAAAGGGGTTGCGCAAGGCGGCGGGTGAGTTCGCGCGCAAGGTCGCGGCGTGGGCAGATTTCAAGGTGTCCCGGGCGCTGCTGTGCACCCGCGTCGAGGGCTTCGGCCTCTACACCGAGCTGCCCCATCCCGGCCCCACCTACAAAATGCTTGCCGGCAGGGTCAACACCGTCATCGTCTACGTCGAGGTGGACGGGTTCGCGACCCGCCAGGCCGGCGGCGACAAGGGCGACGGCTTCAAGGTCGAGCTGTCACAGGAGTTGACGCTGTACGCCGGTGACGGCTCGGCGAACGCCCGGGGCCGCGACCTGGTCGCCTGGCGGAAAGACCCCCAGGCGATCACCGACTTCTCACGCAATCCACGCCGCGACTTCTTCGTGGTTCAGCGGGTGGACCTGCCGGCCACGCTGAGCGTCGGCCCGTACGTGCTCAAGGTGAGGATGACCGACCGCGGCAACGCCGCCGGGGCCGAGGCCGAGGCGACGATCCCGATCGATATCGTGGCCGATCCCAGCGCGATGAAATAGCCGGTGCTGAGTGAAAAACCCCCGCCGGCCCGGAGGTCGGCGGGAGCCAAAGGAGAGCAGACCGAGACTCACGGTCTGCGGGGACTGTGCGAAGCAGGTCAGGCGCGTCGGCGCCGAGCCGCGGCGAAGCCGGCCAGGGCCATCAGCCCGACGGGGCCGGGCGCGGGGAGCGGTGTACCCTCGAACTCCAGGACCATGTTGGCGAGGTTGGCGCCGCCGCCGAAGTTCCGCGACTCGGACGCGACGATCACCTGGTCGTTGTTGACATCGCGCCAGTAGACGTCGTCGGACCACCCCATGTTGACGCCGGTGCCGTCAAAGAGGTACGTGACGCGGTCGCTGGGCACCAGGGCGGTGGTGCCGGGGTTGAGGAACGAAATCTGGAACCCGAAGTTGTTGTCCGGCACGGTTGCCCCGCCGCCGACAAGCGAGGTCAGATCGATCGGGTTGCTGAGGAACGTGCCGGCCGCGACACCGGTGAAGCTCACGCGGACGTCAGCCAGGAGCGACCCGCCGAAGTTGCCGGCGACGTCGATGGTGTCCCAGAGGCGGATGCGCGCGTCGAAGTTCGGCTGAACGCCGCTGGTCGAGAAGCCGAAGCGCATCGACGTGAGCAGGACATTGGAGCCTGCAAGGGTGACGTCGTCGCCTCCGCTGGTCCGGGGGCTGCTCCCGGTGGTGAACACCGTCTCAGCGCCCACCGGGACGTTCTGGTATTGAAGGCTGCGGACGGCCCCCATGATCCCTTCCGATAAGGGGTGCGCTGTCCCGGCAAACGAAACGGGGTCTGTCCCGGTCGGCGTGGGCCGCGCGGTGGCGGACCCCGCGACGGCGGCCACCAGCAGAATGCACGATGCTGCCTTCATGACTCTCTCCTGCTCCCTCAAGAACGCCGGGCGGCCCCGGAACGACTCCGGTGCAAGGCCATTCCCAGACTGCTGTGCAATGCGATTCGCTCGCCGGCAAAGGCGAACGGCGCATGGGGCTCCCAGTTTCTCACGCCCTGGACTCTGAGCGCGGCCCGCCTGTGCGCGAGGCCGCATACATCATGATACTGCCATAGCCGCCCCGTTGATCCAGTGGAAACCCCAATCGGACGTGAAACGCCAGAATCCGGCCTTCCGTTTATGCCGGCGACCACGTCTGGAGCAACTGGAGAACGTTATTATAGGACGTGATTGGGCATGTGCTCGGTGCACAGGCTCAGCCAGGCAAAAACAAAACCCCCGACGCCGGAGGGCGTCGGGGGTCGTGAGTAGCAGATTCTGAGAGTCGATCCAGAGATCGGAACTCGATCAGGCGCGACGGCGGCGGATGGCGGCGATGCCGGCCACGCCGAGCAGAGAGGCCGCGCCGGGGGTCGGGGTGGCGTAGAGGCGGTAGGCGACGGCGGTGTTGGACGCGCCGGTGAAGTTGCGGGAGTCGTTGTTCTGGAAGTTACCGGTGGTGAGACCGGAGGCATTGCGGAAGAACCCGCCGGCGGCGCCGAAGGCGTTGACGCCCACGGTCTGGGGGCCGGCGGCCGGGGTGGTGAGGCTGGTGATCAGGCCGCTGGTGATGCCGGCGTTGCTCGCGAGAGCTCCGCCGCTGATGCCGACCTGCCAGTTGAAGGTCACGCCCGCGAGGCCGTTGACCGGCACGCTGATGTTCAGGGCGCTGATGTCAACCGCCTGGGAGGCATCGGGGGTGCCGAGGGCGGCGCCGATGTCGAGGAAGGTGCTGGCGCCGAAGGAGAAGCCGGTGCCGACGTTGAAGTCGACCGTGCCCTGGGCGAGCAGGTTCGTGAAGACCAGGTCGGTGGCGTTGGTGCCGGTGCCGAAGCCGCCCCAGAAGTAGGCGTTCAGGCGCAGGGCCGTCACGTTCAGGGCCGTCGTGTTGAAGTTCGCGACGGTGCAGTCAAGGCCGGTGAGGGCCAGGGTGCCCGAGCCCGCGAGCGACGCGATCGGGGTGTTCATGAACGTACGGGGGGTGCTGCCCGTGCCGGTGATGGCGGTGTTGTACTTGGTGTCCCACACCACGGAGCCGGCAACGCGGCCGCTGGTGACGGACTGACGGACGTGCACGTCGCTCTTGACGAGCTCGACGGCCTGGTCCAAAGCCGACTGCGCATTGGCGGCGCCGGCGAGGGCGGCCAGGGCAGCAACAGAAAGAACCTTCTTCATCTGAAACCTCCTACTCACAAAATCTCTCTCTCGGTCAACATTGACAGAGAGCTCTCAGGTACGGATCGCACGGCTGAGATGGGTGAGTGCGGCCTGCGTGCCTTGCCCATGCTCCCTTTGAGGGTCCCCAGGGGCATCAGCGCGCAGAGGTTGAGCCGCGACGTGTCTCATCCCTCTCAGACGATCTTTGTTTAGTTTGCGCGAAAGGGGGTGGTCGGTCAAGAAGAATCCACAGAATTCCGCGATGCAGACCGTACTTGGGCTTTCCTGGGCCGGGCTGGGAGACGCGCTCCCACTCGATCGGCTTCGAAAATTCGGGCGATTCCCTCAGGCATACCTAACAAAATGCAGTCAATTCGCGGGGGCGGCTGCAAGTCCGGCCATCATGACCATTCCAAGCGGGAGCACCTCGTCCGGAAAATCGAACTCGGGTGTATGAAGATTCACGATTTCGAAGCCTGGTTTCCGCAGCCCCAGGAAGAAAAACGAGGCCCTGGCCGCCCTGCCGTAATAGGCAAAGTCCTCTCCGCCCATGGTCGGGAAAGCCCTGTCCCGGAGGGGCGCGCCGGGGATCAGGGCCCGCGCCACCGACCTCACCCGTTCAGTGGCGACCGAGTCGTTGCAGGTGACCGGGTATCCGCGGTGCCAGGAGATGTTCGCCGAGGCGCCGGCGGCCTGCGCCGTCTGGACCACGATCCGCCGAAACTCGGCTTCCGCCAGCGTGCGTGCGCCGTCGCTCAGGGTTCTCACGGTTCCGATGAGCGTCGCCTGATCGGGGATGATGTTGTTGGCGGTCCCCGCGTTGAACTGGCCCACGGTGACGACGACCGGCTCGAACGGGCTGAATCGCCGCGACGAGATGGTCTGCAGGGCCGTCACGATCTGGGCCCCGACGACGATCGCGTCCACCCCCGTGTTGGGCTGGGCGGCGTGGCAGCCGCGGCCCTGAACCGTGACCACGAAATCATCGGTGGCGGCGAGCATCGGCCCATCGCGGGTCTCCACGGCGCCGCGCTCCAGCTCGGGCCAGCCGTGCAGGCCGAAGATCATGTCCGCCCTGGAACCCAGGACACGACCGTCGAGCACGCCGTCGCGGACCATTTTCTCGGCGCCTGCCCCGCCCTCTTCGGCGGGCTGGAACACAAAGAGCACGTTGTTGGGGCGGTGGGGGAGCTTGGAGAGCACCATCGCGGCGCCGAGCAGCATGGACGTGTGCCCGTCGTGCCCGCAGGCGTGCATGACCCCAGGTGTGCACGAGGCGTGGGGCCTGTCCTGGTCACCCGCAGTCTCCTGGATCGGAAGGGCGTCCATGTCCGCGCGGAGCGCGATCGTGCTGGTTGCGGTGGGGGTGGACGCGGGAAGAAAGCCCAGCACCCCGGTGCCCTTGTCCCCGGCGTTGGGCGCCCCAAGCCCCGCGACAAACCGGATCCCAAGTGCGCCGAGCTCGCGCTGCACCACGCCGCTGGTGCGGTGCTCGTGGAAACTCAGCTCGGGGTGCCGGTGCAGGTCGTGGCGGATGGCGGTGACACGGGGAAGGACCTCGCGGACGAGCTCGTGGATTCGTTTGGGGTCCATCGGCGGACGATATGTCCTGGGGGCGGAGGATGCCATGCGCGGGAAGCGACGCGGGGGGACCGCTGGAACGAGTGCGACGGTCACACAGAAGCCCCGGAGCGTCCCGGGTCGGCACCGCGGCCGGTTTGATCCTCTACCCTACGCCCCGATGCAACAAGTGCTGCAGCAACTCCTGGCCGGTCGCTCGCTCTCACGCGAGGACGCGGCGCGCGCGTTCGAGCTGGTGCTCACGGGGCAGGCCAACGAGATGCAGGTGGCGGCAATGCTGGCGCTGCTGGCGGTCAAGGGCGTGACGCTGGATGAGCTGGTGGCGGGGGCCGCTGCCATGCGTCGCCACGTCACGCCGGTTCCGGCGCCGCCGGACGCCGCGCGCCCGCTGGTCGATACCTGCGGGACCGGGGGGGCGCCCAAGACCTTCAACATCTCGACGGCGGCCGCGATCGTGGCCGCCGCCGCCCGGGGGACGGGGCCGGTCCGGCGGCTGCGGGTGGCGAAGCACGGGGGGCGTTCGCGCACCGGGCGGGGCTCGGCGGAAGTGCTGGCGCTGCTGGGTGTGAACATCGATGCCGCTGCCGATGTCCAGGCGCGATGCCTCGATGTGGCGGGCGTGTGCTTCAGCTTCGCGGTGAACCATCACCCGGCCATGAAGTTCGCCGCCGGGCCGCGCAAGAGCCTGGGGTTCCCGACGGTTTTCAACCTGCTCGGCCCCTTGTGCAACCCGGCGGGGGCACGCCGGCAGCTGCTGGGTGTCTGGGACGGCCGCTACGCGCCGCTGGTGGCGCAGGCGCTGATCGAGCTGGGCTGCGACGACGCGATGGTGGTTCACGGGCTGGACGGCATGGACGAGCTGACGACGCGGGACCTCTCGTTCATCGCGCGCGTGCGCGGGCCGATGCTCGAGACGCGGACGTTCGACCCGATCGTGCTGGGGATCTCGCGGTCGCACGCGGGCCAGTTCGCGGCGACGACGCCGGAGGAGTCCGCGGGCCTGATCGGGCGCATCATCGGGCCGGAGCGCGCCCCCGAGCTGGGGCCGGCGCGGGACATCGTGGCCCTGAACGCCGCGGCGGCGATGATCGTCGGCGGGCTGGCGGAGAAATGGGAACCGGCGCTGGCGCTGGCGCGCGAGGCCATCATGTGCGGGCGGGCCGCGCGGACGCTGGCGGCGCTGGCGGAGCTTTCTCACGGCCGACGCGCCGGCGTCGAGGACTAGCACCGAGCATGGACCTTCTTCAGCAGGCCGCCGCCAGTTTTCAAGCCGGCCGCCCCGAGCAGGCGGCGGCGACCCTGCGCCGGTTCCTCCAGAAGTCTCCATCGCACGCCGGGGCGCAGAACATGCTGGGGCTGTGCATGTTCTCGATGGGGCAGCACGCCGGGGCGATCTATCAGATCGAGCGGGCGCTCAAGCTCGAGCCGGGCAACGCCAAGTTCCACCGCTCGTTGGCAATGGCCTACCAGGCGGCCAAGGAGTTCGAAAAGGCCAGGGCCGCCTGCGAGCGGTCGCTGGCGCTGGACCCGAACTACTGGGCCGCGGTGAACGACCTGGGCAACATCCTTTTCAGCATGGGCGAGCTGAAAGGGGCCGAGGAGTGCCACCGGCGGGTGGTCGCCCTGGCCCCTGAGTACGCGGCCAACTGGGGCAACGTCGCTTCGACCGTCGGGCACACGGGCAAAATCGAAGAGGCCGTATCGCTCGTCCGCCAGGGGCTCGGGCGCCACCCGACGGACCTGAACCTCCTGAGCGGCGTGCTCCTGCTCATGAACTACGTGGAGAGCATCCCGCCCGAGGAGATCACCGAGGCTTCACGCAGGTACGGGGCGGCGGCCACCGAGGCGGGGATGAAGCTGGGGCTGGCGCGGAGCGTGCGCGAGTTCGCGAACACGCGCGAGCCGGACCGGGTGCTCCGCGTCGGGTTCGTCTCGCCCGACCTGAGGACCCACTCGGTGAGCTTCTTCTTCCAGACGCTGCTGGAGAATCTGCCGCGCGACCGGTTCTTCACCGTGTGCTACGACACCGGGCCCGAGGGCGACGCTCTCACCGAGCGTCTCAAGCAGCACGCGGGCGCCTGGCGCACCGTGCGCCCCGCCTCGACGCAGAAGGTCGTGGAGTCGGCCCGCTCTGATCGCCTCGACATCGCGGTGGACCTGAGCGGGCATACCAAGGGGCACAGCCTCGCGGCGTTCGCGTGCAGGCTCGCGCCGGTGCAGGTCTCGTTCCTCGGGTACCCGGCGACGACCGGCGTGCCGGCGATGGACTGGCGGCTGGCGGACTCGCTCACCGATCCACCCGGCGAGGGCGAGCGGTACTGCACCGAGCGGCTCCACCGCCTCGACCCCTGTCTGTGGTGCTTCCGCGCTCCGAGCGATTCGCCGGACATCTCGCCGCTCCCGGCGGATGCGGCCGGGCACGTCACGTTCGGCAGCTTCAACGCCATGCCCAAGATGACGCCCGCGTGCCTGGACCTGTGGTGCGAGGTGCTCAAGGCGGTGCCGGGGTCGCGGGTGCTGATCAAGAATCAGCCGCTCAAGGACGCGTGGCTCCGGGGACTCCTGATCGAGCAGTTTGTCCGCCGGGGGATCGACGCCGCGCGGGTTGAAGTGATCGGCGCCGTCAAGAGCCAGGCCGAGCACATGGCGCTGTATTCACGGATCGATATCGGCCTGGACACCTGGCCCTACCACGGGACGACCACGACGTGCGACGCGTTCTGGATGGGGGTGCCGGTGGTGTCGATGGCGGGGCGGGCGCACGTGGCCAGAGTAGGACTTTCGCTGCTTGACGCCGTCGGGCTGCGCGAGCTGGCGGCGGACACGCCGCAGGGGTTCGTCGCCGCGGCGGCCTCGCTGGCGGGCGACCGAGACAAGCTCCGGGCGGTGCGGGCGTCCATGCGGGATCGGATGAACGGCGGTCCGCTGAGCGACGAGAGGGCGTACGGCGAGCGTTTCGGCGCCGCGCTGCGGGCCATCTGGCACGACTTCTGCCGGACCGGCGCCTGACGCAGGGGCGCCGTCGCGGCTACCCTACGGCCGTCATGCCCACCGATCCGGCGGAACTATCGAGGCTGCCGATGCCCTCCGGCGATGACTCGGGCGGCGCGGGGACGTTCGGACGCACCGCGACCACTGCGCCGGTCGCCCCGGCGGCGCTCTCGTCCGAGCCGCAGGACCCCAGGGCCGTCGACCTCACCCTGGCGCGACTGGCGGTCGAGCGCGGCCTGTGCACACAGGAAGAGGTCGACTTCTGCAAGCTCAAGCAGCGTGAGAGGAAGTACGCCGGCCGGCTGCTGGGCGAGCTGCTCGTCGAGAGCGAAAGCCTGACCAAGCGGCAGATGCTCCGCCTCCGCGAGGCCGCCGGCGCCGGCAAGACCGGCTCACGAATTCCCGGTTACGCGATCCTCGGGCGCCTGGGCGAAGGGGCGACGGCGACCGTGTTCCGGGCGCGCCAGGAGAGCCTCGGACGCGAGGTCGCTCTGAAGGTCCTTCCCAAGCGGTTCGCGAGCAACGAGCGGTACATCGAGCAGCTCTACGCCGAGGCACGCATGGCCGCCAGCCTCAACCACCCGCACATGGTCGAGGCGTACGACGTCGGTAGCCACGGCGATCACCACTACTTCGTGATGGAGATCGTCGACGGCGAGACGGTCCACGACCGCATCCTTCGGCTGGGTCGGCTCGACGAGGTCGAATCACTGGAGATCGTGCTGGCGGTGGCCAAGGCGCTCTCGCACGCGCACGCCAAGGGGCTGGTGCACCGCGACGTGAAGCCAAAGAACATCATCATCACGCGCGACGGCACTCCCAAGCTGACCGACCTCGGGCTGGCGCGACTGCTCGAGGACCGCGAGGCCGCGGAGGCCGAGAAGGGCAAGAGCCTCGGAACGCCGTACTACATGAGCCCCGAGCAGGTCCGCGGCGACCTGGAGATCGGCCCCGCCAGCGACATCTACTCGCTGGGGGCGAGCTGGTATTTCATGATCACCGGCAAGACCGCGTTCGTGGGGTCGGATTCAGACGACATCATGCAGCGCCACGTGCACGAGGCCCTGACGCCGCCGGTGATGGTGTGCCCGGACATCACCCAGGGCGTGAGCGACATGATCGTCAAGATGATGCAGAAATCGCCGGCAAAGCGCTACGCGAGCTGCGAAGAGCTGGTGATCGAGCTGGAGGCGTGGCGGACGTATCACGAGATGCGCAAGGCGGAGCTGGAGCAGGGGGGGGCGGCGTCGTAGCGATTCCCGCGCTTCGCTCGTGAGTGGTCAACGGAAGTCCCGCGTCATCACCCCCAGCGCCGATCGCGCCTCAGCGAGGGCAGCAGCGCCGTCGTCGCCAAGATCGCCATGCCCGGTGCCGGCAAAAACGTTTGAAGCGTCCATGAAGCGATGCCCCCGGTGTCGCCCGATACGTTGTCGCTGATGTTCAGGGTCCAGGTACCCGCGACCGGCCGACCGCTGAACACACTGAAGAATGTCACCGCCTGATACTGAAAGCCGGAGTCTCTCGAAGACGGCGCATAGGACCCGTTCGGAACGGGGGCGGTTGAACCGACGGCGGCGGCCGACTGCCACAGCGTGGGAAGCGGGGCGCTGTCACTGAAGGTGTACCTGCCCGCGAGGTCGGAAGAATCGCCGAATGACGTGGCGGAGTTGACGCCGATGCGGTTGAACAAGGACTGGGTGAGGACGGGCCCGCCGTCGGCGGGGGTGAGACTGATGGTGGCTGCCAGGTCGCCGCACCAGGTGTGCCCGCCGGTGGGGCCGCCGGCGGGAACGGGGAAATCCACAGTAATGACCAGATCAACAATCAGGTCGGTGGCCGCGGCGGTGACGCTCGAACTCGCCCCATTGGGATCGTTATCGGGGATGCGGAAGCCGGCACCAGTCAGGATGACGGCGTTTGAGCTTGCGGAGCCGAGGAGCAAATACATCAAGAGCGCAAAGGCCAAGCGGAACTTCATCGCTGTGTCCCTCCCGCATTCATGCTGTCGGGCATCCGGGGCAATACAAGCCCTTCCGCGGTGCTTTGCGCGCCGCGTCGTGCTCAATCAGCACCGCTGTCCGCACCCACCACCCTAACCCCCTCCGGCAGCGCATCAAGGAACATCCGCCCGTACCGCGCCGTCACCATGCGTGGGTCGAGCACCACCACCCGACCGTGGTCGGTCTTGCTGCGGACCAGCCGCCCGAACCCCTGCTTGAAGCGGATCACGGCGCGGGGCAGCGAGTCCTCCATGAACGGGTTTCCGCCCCGCAGTTGAATCTGTTCGAGGCGGGCCTGCGTGAGCGGGCGGTCCGGCGGGTCGAAGGGCAGGCGGGTGATGATCACGTTCCGCAGGCCGCGCCCGCGCACGTCCACACCCTGCCAGAAGCTCGAGGTGCCGAACAGGACGCTGCGCTCGTCCTTGCGGAACTGCTCGAGGATGTGCTCACGGCTGCCGTCCTTGCCCTGGACCCACACGGGCATGTCGGTGCGTTCGAGCGACCGCCGTGCGGCGTCGGCGGCCTTGTGCATGGTGTCGAAGCTGGTGAAGAGCACGAACGCGCCGCCGTCAGTCGCGGTGACATGCGACACGATCCGGTCCACCAGCGCATCGAGGTAGCCTGGGGCGCGGGGGTCGGGCATCCAGGGATCGACGTGCAGCTCGGCCTGGTTGGCGTGATCGAACGGGCTGCCAAGGGCGAGGGTCGCGGCGTTCTCGCACCCCAGGCGCGACGCGGCGTGGTGGAAGCCGGCGCGCCCGGTGGCGAGGGTGGCGCTGGTAAGGATGACACTGGTCCTGGCGTTGAACAGGTGCTCCTTGAGGATGGGGCCGACCTCGACCGGTGCGCACGCCAGCGTCGCGCGAAGCCCTTGCCCGTACCCGCGTGAGTTCAACGCGCTCTCGGCCCAGTACACGAAACCGTCGTACTGCTGCTCGCACAGGATTTCCGCCTGTTCCGCCACCGCCGCGGCGCGCTCGGCGTAGGCGTTGAGCTCGAACTTGCTCTCCTCGTCCTTCGTCGCCTCCTTCAGCCGCTTCAGGGCGAGTGCAAGGACCCTGAAGGCCGGGGTGAGCGTGTTGTTGAGGTCCCCGCCGGGCCGCAAGCCGGGCGACGGCACGCGCACCGTGCCGGGGCGGTTGCCTGTCAGGGCCGTCACCTGCTCGAAGAACACCAGCGACGCGTTGTCCGCCTCCATCGTGAGACGCACCGCGTCGTCGATGGTCTGCTCGGGCTCGGCGGCCTTGGCGCCGAGCGTGGCGAGAAACCCCCTCCCCTTCGCCGGGCTGAGGAGCATGTTGAGCAGGTGGCGGATACGCGACTCGGCGAGCGTGACGCCGAAGTGCTCGCTCGCCACGTCCTCCGCGGCGTGGGCCTCGTCGATGATGACGTGGTGGTAGGTGGGCAGCAGTCCCGCGCCGCGCTGCCGGAGGGCCAGGTCGGCGAAGAACAGGGCATGGTTGCAGATGAGCAGGTCCGCATTCTCCATCCGCTGGCGTGCGTTCTGGTAGAAGCACGACTCGAACCGGGGGCACCGGCGTCCCATGCAGTTGCCCGCGTCGGAGTTCACGCGGTCCCACACCGCCGGGCGGTCGAGCTGCGGCAGCGTGGCGAGGGTGCCGTCCAGCGTGGTGTACGCCCACTGCTGGATCTCGTGGATGGCGTGGCGCGATCCGGCATCGGCGAAGAGCCGGTCTTCCCGCTGCGAGGCCATCTCAAGCCTTCGGATCGACAGGTAGTTCCCGCGCCCCTTGACCAGCTCTGGCTTGAACGCCGGGCGGCGCTGGCCGTCGGCGGTCTCGATCTCGAACACCTTCTCCAGCAGCGGCACGTCCTTCTTGAGGAGCTGCTCCTGCAGCGCGATGGTGTTGGTGGCGATCACGACCCGCTCGGGGTTGGGGCCGTTGCGTGAGCGGGCGATGCGCATCACGGCCGGCAGTAGGTACGCGAAGCTCTTGCCGACACCCGTGCCGGCTTCGACCATGAGCGTCGAGCGCTCCTCCATCGCTCGCGCGACGGCGGCCGCCATTTCAAGCTGCTGCGGGCGCGGCTCGAAGTCGTCGCCCATCAGCGCCGCCACCGGGCCGCCGGGGGCCAGCACGGCCTCGATGGACTCGGGGAGTTGCAAGGGGGCGCTCACGTCGGCAGTCTAGCCCTTGCCCGCTCCGCACCCGCTCGCGGCGACGGGCGCGGGCTACACTCGCTCATGCCCGCAGCGCTCCGGGTGCTGATCTGCCCCGACAAGTTCAAGGGGACTCTGACCGCGCGCGAGGCGGCCCGGGCGATGGCGCAGGGGGTTTGCGCCGCCGCTCCGGCGCTCGGGGTCGGGGTCGAGATCGACGAATGCCCGCTCGCCGACGGCGGCGAGGGCACCGCGCGCTGCATCGGCGCAGCGCTCGGCGCCGATTTCGCACGGCTCGGTGTCACCGGACCGCTGGGAAGGCCCGTTGATGCCGAGTACGCCGTGTTCCGCGATCCACGCAGGGGCGTCACACTTCTGTTCGACTCGGCCGAAGCGTGCGGACTCAAACACGTTGGGGCCTCCGAGCGAGATCCTGAACGGACAACATCGCGTGGGGTCGGCGAGCTGCTGCTGCACGCCAAACGCCTGGGGGTGGACCGGGTCGACGTCGGCCTGGGGGGCAGCGCGACCGTCGATGGCGGCCTCGGTATGGCCGCCGCTCTCGGGTGGCGCTTCATCGATGCCGGCGGGGTCGCGATCGAGCGCCCGACCGGGGCCGACCTCGCGCGGATTGATGCCGCCATCGCGTGCCCGTGGACCGGGCCGCCGGTGCGGGTGCTCTGTGATGTCGAGTCCGTGCTCTGCGGCGCTGGCGGGGCGGCGGTCCTTTACGGGCCGCAGAAGGGCGCAACCCCGGAGCAGGTGACCAGGCTCGACGCCGGGCTTGCCCACGTGGCGGCGGTCATCGCGCGTGCGGAGGAGTGCCTGCCTGAAACCGGCGCGTTCACGGGCGCAGCGGGGGGCCTGGCGTTCGGACTGCGGTATGCGACCGGGGCCGAGCTCACAAGCGGCGCCCAGGCCGTGGCGGGCGTGGTGGGGCTGAGCCGAAGGGTTCAGGACGCCGACCTCGTTCTGACAGGTGAAGGACGGCTGGACGCGACGAGCCTGGAGGGCAAGGCGGTTGGTCTGATTGGGCGATACGGGCGTGCGCTGGGGAGGTGCGTCATCGTTATCGCGGGGTCTGTTGACCTCGGCTTCGAACCGGCGGGCGCGGGGTTCGCGGCGGTCCGATCAATCCTGAGCGCTGACGCCGCCGGCCCAGCGCCGGGCTCCAGGGAGTCGGCGGCACGCCTCGAGGTACTCGCGGGCGAGGCGTTCGCCGGCTGGGTTGGGGCTCGGAGGTGACGGCGTGAAGCCGGGCACGACCCGCCCGCCGGGGTGCGTGGAGCGCCCGCCGCTATCATGGGCGACCCTGTCAACCACCCTCCTCCGAGGTTCGCCATGCCCGCCGCCGACTCTCATCTCCGTGTCCGAAAAGCCGAAGGGATCACCCACGTCGAGTTCATCGACCGCAACATCCTGGACGAGGCGAACATCCAGAAGATCGGCGAAGAGATCGCCGGGCTCATCGACTCGGACGCCAAGCCCAAGATCGTCATCAGCTTCTCGAATGTCGACCACCTCGCGTCGGCGGCGCTGGGGATGCTGATCACGATCCACAACAAGCTGAAGTCCAAGAGCGGGCAGCTCCGCCTCACGAACATCGATCCGCAGATCCAGGAGGTGTTCGTGATCACCAAGCTGAACAAGCTCTTCCAGATCCACGAGTCGATGGAGTCGGCGCTCAAGAGTTTCTGAGGTCTCCGGCGCAAGCCGGGGACGGCGTGCGGCGTTTCCGACGGGAACTCGTGATGAGCCAGCAGACACCTCCAACTCCACCGCCCGGCGGGCGACCCGACGAGCTCCCCGATCGGGGGGAGTACGTTCTGACCGACCCGATCGAGGGCCAGCGCCTCGCCGAACGGCTGGTGCTGTCGGCGCTGGCGCGTCACCGTTACGCCGCCGAGGCCCAGTTCGCCATCCGCCTTGCGCTCGAAGAGGCGGTGGTGAACGCCTTCAAGCACGGCAGCCGGGGCATCGTGAACCCCAAGGTCGAGTTTGGTTTCCGCGTCAACGACGGCGAGGTGATGATCCGGGTGAAGGACCCCGGGCCGGGGTTCGACCCCCGCAAGCTGCCGGACCCCACGGCGCCCGAGAACCTCGAGCGCCCGGGCGGTCGAGGCGTGATGCTGATGAAGGCGTTCATGACCCGCATCGAGTACAACGCGCCGGGGAACCAGATCACCATGGTGTACCAGCGCCCGGCGTGAGACCGGGGGCGGACCGCGGGCTGCGCCGAGCCCGTGTTAGGCTCCCAGGCCCACCAGCGCCATCGCGCGCCGGACGCGCAGGGTGAGCACGAGTCGGCGGATCCGCCTGTCGCTGGGCGCGAGCCGGCGCGCCCGTTCCACGAACACGCGGGCGCGGCGCCAGCGTTTCAGGTCCATCATCGCCAGGGCCAGGTTGTGCCAGGCCGGGAGAAGTTCGCGGTCGAGGCGGACCGCCCGGCGCTCGGCCCGGACGCCGGCGCGGGTCATCCCCGCCATCAGGCAGGCGGTCCCGAACGAGTGATGGGCAAGGGCGTCCAGCGGCGTGCGCCGGCGCAGGGCCCCGAAGACCGAGGCGGCGTGGCGCGTGAGGTTGGCCTCCAGCAGCAGGTCGCCCAGTTCGCGGAGCGCCGGCGGATCGGAACCGCCCACCCGCCCGCGCATCGCGGCCAGCTCGCGCCGCAGTTCGGCGCGGGCACCCTCGGCGTCTCCCTGCTCCAGCAGCACGCGCGCCAGTCGGCGCCGGGCCTCGGGGAAATCCGGGGCCAGCGTGAGCACGCGCCGGAGGCGCTTCACCGCGACACGCGGGCGGTGCTGGCGCAACGCCACGCCCGCCAGCGCGAAGAGCGCGTGGGTGTTCTTTGGCTCAAGCTCGAGCACCCGGCGGAACTTCTCACCGGCTTCGGCGGTCCGTCCGGTCTCGGCCAGCAGCTCACCGAGGTCCAGGAGGGTGTCGACGTCGCCGGGGTTCTCGCGGAGCTCTTTGAGGTAGAGCTTGCGGGCCTTGTCGCTGTCTCCGAGCTTGTGGGTGCAATACGCCAAGCGGGCGGCGACGCGGGGCAGGCCCGGCTTGAGCTTCAGCGCGTCGGTGAAGCACGAGGCCGCTTTGGCGAACTGCCCCCGCTCCGCGAGGCTCTCGCCCATGTTGGCGTACGCCTCGGCGTGCTCGCCGTCGAGCTGCAACGCCCGGTAGAACATCACCTCGGCCTCATCGTGGTCGCCCATCCGGGCGTTGGCCTCGATGAGGTGGACGAGCGTCTCCAGCCGGTTGGGGTCGAGCCGCAGCGCCTTGTTCAACAACTCCACCGCGGGGCCGGGTTCGTCGCAGCGGAGACGGTTCACGCCGGCGGCGAGCAGCGGCAGGGGGTCGCGGGGGTTGTTCCTGGCGGCGTCGGCGAACGCCGCGGCGGCGTCCGGGAACTTCCCGCTGGCTTCCAGCGTCAGGCCGAGGTTGAAATGCCATTCGGCCCGGTCGGGGTGAACCGACAACGCCTTGCGGAGCAGCTTTTCCGCCTCGCCCAACCGTCCGGCCTGGAACAGCTCGTGGGCCTTGTCGACATGCTCTTCGGCGTCTTGCCAGTCGGTCATGGGGTCGGTCCATCCGGCGACCAGCATCCCGCGCACCGGGGGCGGACCGGGGGGTCGACCGGGGGGCCGACCGGGGGCGGCGCGTCGCGCGTCATGATAGGGGTCTCGGGCGCCCATGGCGGCGCGGACCGCAACTCCGGCGCAAGATTTTCGTATGACCCTGCGGGTTTTGCTGGAGTCTTGCCGGACCCTTGCTATCAATAGGAAAGATGACCCGATGCCAGACGACTTCCCGACGCATGGTCACGCCCGCGGTCGGCGTGGCGGCGGCGCTCTGGATCGGCTTGACCGCGCCGGGCGCGGAGCCGGCGCCGACGGCCCCGGCGGCCCTGCGGTCGGACGACCCGGCGGTGCGCACCGGCGCGGCGCAGGAGTTGTTCCGGTCGGCGTGCGACGGCACCGGGTCGCTCAACGCGGTCGCGGACCTCGTCCGCGCGCGGGAAACCCCGGCCGACGTGCGGCTGGCGCTGCTGACGGCGTTGGCTCAGGCGGCCGACCCGCCGCGGGGCCTGGAGCAGGCGGCGGGCGAGGTACTGGACATGCCCGTGGACGCAGAGACGCTGCTGGCGGCGCTGCGGTCGCTGGGAGGGTACCGGACGCGGTCGGCGGTGCAGCGGGTGCTGCGATTTGCGCAGCGGGCCGGCGAGATCCGCGAGCGCCCCGACCTGCTTCAACAGGCCTTGGACACGCTCGAAACCCAGACCGGGCACGGCGAGCCCTCGCGGTCGTTATCGGCGTGGCAGCAGTGGTGGCGGGCTTCGCAGGGGTGGACCGATGCCCGTTGGGGAGAGGAGATCGCGGGCGGGCAGGCCTCGCGGGCGCGCACGGCTGACGCGGCGCGCGACGCGGCCGAGGCGAAGCTGGTGGATGTCTACAAACGGCTCGTGGTCACGCTGCCCCCGGAGCAGCGCTCGGGCGTCATCGCGGAGATGATCGCGTCGCCGACCCCCGAGGTGCGCCGGCTCGGCATCGATCAGGCGACCCGCGCGGCGCTGAACGGTCAGGCCCTGGGGGCCGAGGTTGTGCGCGCGTCGGTGGCCCGCTTGCCCGACCCTGACCCGCGCGTCCGGGCGGACTGCGCGGGCCTCCTGGAGAAACTGGACTCGGCGTCGCTGGGGGACCTGGTTGCCCGGGCGTGCGAGGCTGCCCTGGCGCGTGAGTCGGACCCCGCGGCGGCCGCGCCGCTGCTGCGGGTGGTCGGCCGACATCCTTCGGCGGTCGGCGTGGAGCGAGCCGCGCCGTGGATCGAGTCCGACAGCCCGGCGTTCGGGCCCGCGGTGGACGCGGTGCTGGCGGCGCTGGGGACTGGGCCCGGAGCGCCCGAGCCCGACGGTGAGCTCATGGCACGGCTTCATTCGATCCTGGTCGGCTTGTCCGGCGAACGCCAGACACCCGGGACGGTGGCGCTGCTGGCGCGCATCGGTTCGCTTGAGGAGGTCGTGCCCCTCTTGGCCTCGTCACGACCCGAGGTGGCGGCGGCCGCGGGGCGGGCGCTGGAATCCTGGCCCGGCGCCGTGGACCGGCTGGTGGAGGCGGCCCGGTCCAATCCGGTGCTGGTTGAATCCGCGGTCGGGGCGCTCAAGCGTCACCGGGCGAGCGCTGAAGGGTTCGCGCTGGCCGAGCAGCTCCCGGGCCCCGCGCCCGAACGGCGCGCGGACCTGCTCGCCGATTTCGCCCGGTCGCTGCCGGTCGGGGACTTGCTGAAGGTTTGCCAGCGTCAGACCGACCTGGTGCTCCGCGAAAAGCTGGCGCGGTCGGCGGTCACTCCCGGCTTCTTCACGGGCGACGGGCCGGTGGAGGCCAAGACTGACCTCGTGCTGCTGCTGGCCCGCACGCGCCTGGCGCTCAAGAATCCCGGCGACGCGCTGGCGGCCCTCGACACCGTCTGCCCGGCGCCGGCGCCGTGCGCGTGGGGCGACGCGTGCCGCGTGACCGCGCTGGCGTGGCTGGACAGGCTCGACGACGCCGCCAAGATCACCCGTGACCGCGCCGTCCCCGTCGAGGCGTGGCTGGAATGCCTCGCGTCCGCGATCGAGCTGCCGCACGCGCCGCGGGTGGTTCAGGCGATCCGCGAGCTGTACTCGAGCAAGCTGACGCCGGAGCAGAATGAGAAGCTCGCGGCGCTGGCAGCCCGCCTGCCGGCGGCGCAGGCGGAGGTGGAGCAGGGGGAGAAGAAGTGAATCGCCCGGTTGGGCGACTCGGCTTCAGAATTGATGATTCGTTGGCACCCGAGCTCGGCGCGGGATTGTGAAACCCGCCTGCTCACGGGCGGGGCGTGATCCTGGATCACGACAGAACTCGCGCTGTCGTGAGTTGCAACCGTGAAGTCGCGCTGGCAGCACTCCCGCAGCGCTGCATAATGCTCGGATGAGGCTGCGAGGGCGGAGAACCTGGTCGACGCGGATATGGCGAGCCGTCGCGACCGGCGCCACTTCAATCCTTCTGGGCGCCGCGTTCGGCCTGATCGCCACGCTGGCAATGGGAATGGGATCGATGGCTGATTTTGCGGTGGTGTTCGGCGCCGCGGCCGGGATCCTCTCCGCTCCGGCACTGATCTTTGGTCTTTGGCATGGCCCGTGGCTTCGCGGCTTGGTGGTCATCGCGGCGCCGACGGCGGTAGCGGCATTTTTCGGCGGCCTCATGACGCCGCCCAATGGCGGCCCGATCATGAGCATGACTATTTCTGTCGGCGCATATCTGCTCGCGTCGTTGGTTCGCGGGATCATTGGCTGGAAGCGCGCTCACACGGTGCGCCCCGGTGCCTGTCCGTGCTGCGAGTATGACCTGTCGGGGCTTCCGTCGAACACGACATGTCCGGAGTGCGGCGCGGCTGCGGAGTCAAAGTAACGCCTTTCAGTCTCCACACGCCAAGTGCCGCCATGGCCGGCAACGCAATCCGATGATCTTCGGTTAGTCGACCAGCGCGTTATCAATCGCCCCGAAGCAATCCGTCGCCGTCGCGTTGAGCGTTGGATACACCTGGGTGTGCTTGGCGATGACGGCGTCGATCAGGGCTTGGTCGGCGTGGCGCTTCTGGAGGGTCTTGATCGCGGTGGCGGCGGCCTTGTCGACCGCCTTGTTGCCGGTGGTGTTGGTCTTGACGATGCTCGACTTGGCCGAACGCGCCGTCGCGGCCACCGTCGCCGGCTTGGCGTTCTTTGACTGCTGCAGGTTGATCTTGACGATCGCGGCCTCAGCCGTCGAGATGATCTTGGCGTTGCACTTGTCGGTCTCGGCCTGGAGCTTGGCGATGGCGGCGTCGGCGATCTGCTGATCTGTCTGGGCCGCGGCGCGGGCCGTCGAGGCGCTGAAGAGACCGGCGAGGGCGAAGAGCAGGGCGGCGAGCGCGGTGAGGCGGCGGGTCATCGGATTGCTCCTGTGAACTGGATGTAAGTCTCGTGGCGACAGGGGGTTGGGGCGATGGCTCGGATCCTGGTCGACCGGCGTTTCATGATAGGGTGTCGCCGGCGTCAGGGAAACGGGCCGGGTCGGAAGTTCTTGCGGGGCGCTCAGTCTGCCCGGTTTGCGTGGAGCCGGCGGGCCTGCGGTGGGTTTCCGGACTCTCAGCCCCGGTTCACCGATGAGGCGCCGACCTCCACGAAGCGGCGCTGGCGGAACTGCTCGTTTCCGAGCTGCCCGCACGCCGCCATCGTGTCGCGGCCCTTGGTGCGCCGGCGCTTGCAGAACTGGCCGCGGGACTCGAGCTCGGCGAGGAAAGCGGAGACGGATTCCTCGGTCGGCGCCTGCCAGGGCGAGCCGCGCCGGGGGTTGTAGGGGATGACGTTGACGCAGCAGCGGATGTTCTTCACCCGCTCGCACAGCTCGGCGGCGTGCTCGGGCGCGTCGTTGACGCCGGGGATGAGGACGTACTCGATGCAGATCGCGCCGCTCTTGCGCCGCGGCCAGGTCTCGAGGATGGGCAAGAGCGCGCCCAGCGGCATCGAGCGGTTGACGGGCATGAGGGCGGAGCGGATCTCATCATTGGGCGCGTTGACCGAGACGGCGAGGTTGAGCTGCTTCCAGCCGGGGCGCTGGACGGCTTCGCGGAGTTTCAGCAGCCCGTCGATGCGCCCGACGGTGGAGACGGTGATGCCGCTCATCGGGATGGCGGGGCCGTAATGGTCGGTCAGTACCTCGATGGCGCGGAGGACGGCGTCGAGGTTGTCGAGGGGCTCGCCCATTCCCATGAAGACGATGTTCTTGATGGCGTGGCCGAGCGCGTGGCGGGCGGCGAACCACTGCGAGACGATCTCGGCGGCGGTGAGCGAGCGGATGAGGCCCATCTGGGCGGTTTCGCAGAAGGTGCAGCCCATCGCGCAGCCGACCTGGCTGGAGACGCACAGGGTGAGCGTCGTCTCGTGGCGGCGCTTCATGGGGATGACGACGGACTCGGTTTCGAGGTCCGGGCCGGCGCTCGGGCCGGGTACCGCCAACAGGAACTTGGTGACGTCGCCCTCGGGGCTGTCGGTCACAAGCGTCCGCTTGACGGTGGGGAGCGCGACGGGGCAGCCGATGGCGTCGAGGGCGGCGGGATCGGCACGTCGGAACAGGGCGGCGTAGGCGGCGAGGGCGTCTTTTCGGGGGGCGAGGCCGAGGCGCGCGGCCTCGGTCGAGAAGCACTCGTGGGTCATTCCCAGAGGGCTGAGGTCGGCGGCGCGGGGGGGCGGGGGGGTTGGCACGGGATCGGCGGGCATGGGCGGCGGGGAACCGACAAGGGTACGCTGCTTGTCAACAGGATTCGCCGAACCCGAGCGCGGGGTTCGACGTGAAAGAGGGGACATGCCCAAGCGGACTTGGGCATGCCACCAGAGCTGCTGCGAAACGCTTGCATCCCGATCCATCCAATCCCCCCGCCACGCCGCCGTGCCCTGACCCGGTCGAAAACGAGTCCGAGCTGACGCCGCTGTCGCGGTACGCGGACCCTGCGCACCGGGCGGCGGTGGTGCGCATGAGGGAGCTGTACCACCTCGCCGACCCGACTCGGTATCTGCCCGACATCGCGCCCACGCGGATCCCGCGGCATATCGCGATCATCATGGACGGCAACGGGCGCTGGGCCAAGCAGCGCGGCTTGGCGCGGATGGCGGGGCACAAGGCGGGGGCGCGGCTGATCCGGACATCCCTTGAAGAGTGCCGGCGCCTAGGGGTCGAGGTGCTGACTCTGTACTCGTTCAGCCTGGAGAACTGGAAGAGGCCGGCGGAGGAAGTGAACTTCCTGATGGACCTGTACCTGGCGTACATGGACCAGGAGCGCAAGCACCTTGTGGACACCAACTGCCGGTTCGTGCAGATCGGGCGTCGCGAGGGGCTGCCGGGGTTTGCGCTCGATGCCTTGGACCGCACGGTGGAGGCGACGAAGAACTGCACGGGGACGACGCTGTGCCTGGCGGTGAACTATGGCAGCCGTGCGGAGATCACCGACGCGGTGCGGTCGATCGCGCGCGACGTGCAGGCCGGGCGCCTGTCGCCGGACGCGATCGACGAGCGGACGATCCACAGCCGGCTCTACACAGCGGGGCTGCCGGACCCGGATCTCTTGGTGCGAACGGCGGGCGAGATGCGCGTGAGTAACTACCTGCTGTGGCAGATCAGCTACGCGGAGCTGTTCGTGACGGACACGCTGTGGCCGGACTTCACGAACGAGCGCCTGCGCGAGGCGGTGCGGGCGTATGCGGGGAGGAAGCGGAGGTTTGGGGGGTTGGAGGAGGCGTGAGGGGTGGGGAAGGCACTGGGGAGGGAGGAAGATGTGGGGTGCGGGATGTGGGAAGTGGGATGTTGGATTTGGGGTTGGGGATTGGGGAGTTGGGATTGGGGAGGGTGGCGGCGATGTTTTCGATGTGCTGAGGAAGGAGTTGTCGATTGTTCGTAAGCCCGTCGACGGGTGAGGCGGCGTGGGCCCTTTTGGGCTTGACCGCCTGTGGTGGGTGAGCGTTGCGCGTCGTTGGCCACGCTTGCTCTGGCGGGGTTTCCCCCGCCGACGAAACAGGGAGCGCCCGCGTGGCCGCCGCTCGCGAGTCGGGGCCTTGCGGGAGAGAGGTTCGTGCGCTTGGACGCGAGGGGCTCGCGGCTTGGTGGGCCGCGGGCTGTTCTCGTGCTTGGGCGCGTGTGACCTCTCTATCCCTTCTGGCCCGGGACAGGTTTCGGCGCACGGATGTGGTCAATGCGCGGGGGGCGGAGAATCGCAAGGGGTTGGGGGGACTTGAGTTTCAGATGTCTCACGAAGTTCTGCTCAGGGGGATGCCGACGACCATTCTGTGCGCACGGGAGCGGTCGATGCCCGTCTTGGCACGATGGTCTCTGGCAGCGTGCGGCGCGGATGTTCCCATCACGGACATGCTCGTGTGAGACCTCAACGTCCGGGAACAATGGCCTTGGGTTCTTGGCCTGGACCGGCATCCTGTGCTTTGCCCTTCTCATTCGCCGCCCGATCAACTACTGTGAAACGCGAGGCCGCGGTCTCGCGGCGACATCGACTCATCCCCAGGACCACTCCGACATGCGTACCACGCGAATCGCCGCCCCAGTTGTCGCGTTTGCTTGCCTTTGTGCTTCGGTGCTCGCGCAGTCCGGCGGTCCAATCCCAGCGCCCGAGCTGGAGCGGGCTCCGTTGGGAGAAACGGGCGGCGAGCGAACCGCGCCCAGCACCTACCAGTACGACAACGGGACCTGGTCGAGCGCCTGGGGCATCGGCGTTGGCGAGACGTTCTGGATGCACCGCTTCACCGCCGCGGGCGGGGCGGACTCGATCACTTCGGTGTCCATCGCCTGGGGCATTCTCCCCGACGCGACACCCGCGCGCATCCACATCATGCAGGACCCCAACAACGACGGGAACCCGGCCGACCGGGTACTGCTCGCCTCGGTCAACGTCAATGTCCAGAGCCCGAACACCGGCGGTTTCGTGGTTTACCAACTGCCCACGCCGGTGCCGGTCTCCGGCGATTTCTATGTGGGCGTCAGCGTGCCAACCCCGGGCGACCAGTTCCCCATCCTCTCCGACAACACCATCCCGATTCCGCCGGGTCGTGCGTACTTCGCCGCGCACCCGGTGCAGGTTGATCCCGCGGCGATCCCCGCTCAAGGGTGGCCCGCGAGCCTCGGGTACTTCGCGCTGCGTGCCAACGGCTCCAACGCCGGCTTCACCTACCAGGGACGCCTCACCAACGCCGGCGCACCGTACACCGGCACCGGCGACATCCGGGCCACGATCTATGACGCCGCGATCGGCGGAAACGTTGTCGCGAGCCCCTTCGCGATCCCCGGCGTGGCGTTCACGCAGGGCTTGTTCAACGTGCGCATCCCCGCTGCCGCTTCAACGTTTGATCCCGGCGCCGACCGCTGGCTCGAGATCGAGGTCCGCACGCCCGCTGGCGGCGGCGCGTTCAACGTGCTCTCGCCTCGCCAACGCATCACCTCGGCACCGACCGCCATCTCCGCTGCGACGGCGACGACCGCCACGTTCGCCACGAGCGCCGCCTCCGCCGCCAGCGTGCCCTGGACCGGCATCACCGGTGTCCCCGCGAACATCTCGCTCTCGCCCTGGAGCGCCGCTCCGGGTGGGATCACATTCGACGGCGGCCTGGTGGGCATCGGCCTGACCACTCCGGCCGCGCCGCTCTCCGTCGCCGCCTCGGGCGGCACCGCGCTCCAGTCATGGCACGACGGCGCGGGGGCTCAACAGTGGAACCTGAACCTGAACTCCTTCGGCCCCGACGTTCCCGGGCTGTTCTTCAGCGAGAACGGCGTGAACCCCGAGAACCTCGTGCTGCGCCCCGGCGGCAACGTCGGCATCAGCCAGTACCCGCGACTCACTCTCGATCTCGTCCAGGGTGCCGTCGTCGGCAACAGCACCATCAACACGGACCTCTTCGACGCCGCCAACCGCGGCCTCAAGGTGAGTTTCGGGTACCAGGGCGCCGGCACGGGCAACTTCGCGGGGATGCGCGCCGTCGTCGAACCGGGCACCAACGGCTGCGGCAACTCCGGCGACCTCCGCTTCGACACCTGGGAGTGCAATACCGCCGGCTCCCGCGAAGTGATGCGCATCGCCGGAAGTGGATTCGTCGGCATCGGCACCGCGTCGCCCAGTTCGCGGCTTGAGGTCGCTGCCGCCGGGGTCGGCGGCGGTTGGCAGATGCGCTTCACAAACTTCGCCGTGCCGAACTTCAGGGGCGGCCTCCGCCTCGCCGACACCGGCTTCTTCGAGGTCACCAACACATCGAACCTCGTGAACCCCAACTTCGCCCGCCTCGCCAGCAACGGCGTTTGGACCGCCGTTAGCGATGCGCGGCTGAAGACCGACGTCACGAGCGCCGGAGGCCTGCTCGATGCCGCCCTCAAGCTGAACCCCGTGAACTTCCGGTGGAAGAACGATGGGTCCGAGGGATTGGGGCTCATCGCGCAAGAGGCGCGAGCGGTGCTGCCCACGCTCGTGATCGGCGACGAGGCGGCGCAGATGCTCACCCTCGACTACAACCAGTTGGCGGTGGTCGCGATCGGGGCGATCCAGGAACTCAAGGCCGACAACGAGAGCAAGCGGCACGAGATCGATGAACTTCGGGCTCGGCTTGCGGCGATCGAGGCGGAGTTTGCGCGCCTCAAGGAAAAGCGGTCGGAGTGAGCGAGTTCCGGAACGGTGAATCCTGGACGGGACCGGTTGTGGAGTGCACGGCATCAGAGCTGCACGGCGCGTCTCGGTGCCGTGGCGCTCAGCATCCGTTTCCGAACACACCCAGCAGCAGCAGCAGGTCCGCGGTGGTGACGCTGCCGTCGCCGTTGATGTCGCCGTTGGTGCCGGGGTCGGTCTGTGAGCCGAAGCCGCCGAGGAGGATCAGGAGGTCGGCGGTGTTGTGGGTGCCGTCGTAGTTGAGGTCGGCGAGGCAGAAGGTGTGGAGCGCGCCGGGGGCCCAGGCGGCGCCGCTGGCGCGGTTGGTGCCGTCGGGGAGCGGGATGGTGAGCATGGTGCCGTAGGTGTTGGTGGCGAGGTCGTAGGGGAAGATGTTGATGGCGCTGGTGGTGGGGTCCTGCTCGGTCATCCAGAGCTTGCCCTGGCCGATGGCGAGGCCGTCGATGCGGGTGTGGCCGACGGGGAAATCGGTGAGCTTGGTGAGGGTGCCGGCGCCGAAGGCGTCGCAGGTGTACACGCCGGGCGTGTAGTTGCCGCCGGAACCGGTGGTGTCGGCGGAGTTGGTCATGTAGAACAGGTTGTTGGCCGTATTGAACTCGAGGCCGCCGGTGGCGAAGGTGCCGCTGACGGTGCCGATTCCGGTGGGGTCGAGCCACAGGGGGGTCATGACGCAGTGGGGAGTGGCCATGCCGTCGGAGACGGTGGCGACTTCGTAGATGCCGCGCTTGTAGATGGTGCTTCCGAAGCTGGTGACGCCGTAGAGGCGGCCGTGGGCGAACGCGAGGCCGTCAACGCCGGTGGGGGTGAAGGTGATGTTGTCGCTGGTGCGGTACATGCCCGCGATGAAGGTGGGGACGGTGCCGATGGAGCCGTAGTTCCAGAAGTTCAGGCGGGCGGCGTCGTTGCAGTAGAGACGGCCCGTGAACGGGTCGGCGGCGAGGCCGTTGACCTTTTTGTTGGAGGCTGTCACCCAGAGGTTGGTGAGCTGGCTGGTGTTGAGGTCGAGGTAGAAGGCGGAGACGTTGCCGGCGACCGAGGAGGTGGTGCCGACGATGAGCTGGGCGGAGGCAGGGGCGGCCAACGCCGCGAGCAGCGCGAGGGTGGGCAGCGATTGGCGGGTACGCATCGGCATGGGGAACTCCTGGGGCCTGGAGGGGAACGTTGCAGAGAATCGGAGCAATCGGAGGCGATGCTACTCGGGGTGCGTCGGCGTTCGCCGCAAAAGTCGCGAACTTGGCGCTGATGACCGGATTTGGTTCAGGGGGTGACCTGAGTTTGCCCAGTTTGTCAGGGTGGGGCGCTTGTGGTTGAATCCCTACAATCCTCTCCCCGTCACCTTCCCCGCTTCAAACCGACCGCGCGGATCAGGGTGCCGGGAAGTCTCGGTTTTCGGTGATTCTCGGAGCCCCCCGGATCGGAGCCCCTCATGTCCACGATGCAAATCGACCGCCTGCTCGACACCGTCATCAAGCTGAAGGCCTCGGACCTTCACCTGACGGTGGGGCGCAAGCCGACGCTCCGACTGCACGGCGGGCTGAAGAACCTGGACACCAAGGTTCTCGACCCTGACGACATGGTGACCCTGATGAAGGCCATCACCCCCGAGCGGAACCAGCAGGAACTGCAGGAGGTGGGCACCACCGACTTCGGCTTTGCCTACGGCACGGAGGCCCGGTTCCGCGTTTCGGTGTTCCGACAGCGCGGCGACCTGGCGATCGTGTGCCGATTGATCCCGAGCAAGCTGCTGACATTCGAGCAGATCGGCCTGCCGGAGATGTGCCGGGAGCTGATCCGCAGGCCCCGCGGGCTGTTCCTGGTGACGGGGCCGACCGGGTCGGGCAAGACGACGTCGCTGGCGACGATGCTGGACTACATCAACACCAACTTCGAGCGTCACATCGTCACGATGGAAGACCCCATCGAGTACTACCACTACCACAAGAAATCCATCGTGAACCAGCGCGAGGTGGGAAACGACGTGCCGACGTTCTCCGAGTCGCTGCGCCGATGCCTGCGTCAGGACCCCGACGTGATCCTGGTGGGCGAAATGCGCGACCTGGAGACGATCGAGTCGGCCATCCGGGCCGCCGAGACGGGCCACTTGGTGTTCGCCACCCTGCACACCACCGGGGCAGCCAAGACCATCGACCGCGTGGTGGACGCCTTCCCGGTCACACAGCAGAACCAGATCCGGGTTCAGTTGTCCACATCGCTGATCTGCGTGCTGAGCCAGGTGCTCCTGGCGCGCGTGGACGTCAAGGGGATGGTGGCCGGGTACGAGTTCCTGGTGGTCACGCCGGCCATCGCCAACCTGATCCGCGACAACAAGAGCTTCCGGATCGATTCGGCGATTCAAACGGGCAAGCGGTTCGGCATGCAGCTCCTGGACGAGCACCTGTGGTCGCTGTACATGAAGGGCATGATCTCCGCGGAGGAGATGGTGGATAAGGCGAAGAACCCGGGTGACCTGACGGATCGCGTGCACAAGCTTGGGCGGCAGATCGGCCGGGCCGAGCTGGATGCCGAAGACGTGGACACGAAGGGCGCGTGAGCGAGCCGGGTGCTTATCCGGACGCGGCGTTATTGGACGACGGACGTGACTGATCGCGTCTTTTGTCCAATGTCGCATCACAGAAACTATTGATTCTGCAGCACTTACGGGATCAGGCGGGATTCGAGCGACGAATGGAACCTCGCCTCCCCGAGCCGGCGATCAGCACCTCAGCCCGGTGCCCGTATGATGTTTCCAGACGTTGCGCCGGATCGCCTCGTCCGTTCCCACCTCCAGCCCTGACGGTGATCGATGACCACTGTGGACATCTCCGAACTCAAGAAGCGCAAGCTGGGGAGGGTGCTGACGAAGCTCGGGCGCGTTTCGCGCGAGCAGGTGCACGAGGCGCTGACGAAGCAGCAGGGGGGGTTGAAGAAGCCGCTGGGGGACATCCTTATTGAGATGGGGCTGGTGACCAAGCGAGACGTCGAGGAAGCGCTCGCCGGGCAGGCGGGGATGGCGTTCATTGACCTGGACACGGTCACCATCGATGAGGCGACCAAGAAGGCGATCCCGCCGGAAACTGCGATGGCGTGCCAGTGCGTGCCGTTCGCGTTCGATGCGCCGACCCGGAAACTGAAGCTGGCGATCAAGAGCCCGAGCAACTTCCGCGCGTCGGAGGACATCCGGCTGCTGCTGGGCGTGCAGCCGGAGACGTACGTGGCGCCGGCGGAGCAGGTCGAGGCGCGGCTGAAGGAGTTCTACGCGGGCAAGACCACGTCGATCAGCGAGGTCGTGAGCGAGCTGTCCAGCGACGAGAAGCTGGCGAAGCTGGAGAAGAAGCCGGGGGCGGGTGTCTCGGTCGACCTCGACGCCATGGCGACGGCGTCGGAAGACAACCGGGTGATCAAGCTGCTGAACCTGGTGCTGCTGCAGGCGATCAAGGACCGGGCGAGCGATATCCACTTCGAGCCGTTCGAGGACGAGTTCAAGATGCGGTACCGCATCGACGGCGTGCTGTACGAGATGGTCCCGCCTCCCAAGGCGCTGGGGCCCGCGATCGTCAGCCGCATCAAGGTGATGGCGAACCTCGACATCGCCGAGCGGCGTCTGCCGCAGGACGGGCGCGTCGAGCTGCAGGTGGGCGGGAACCCGGTGGACCTTCGCGTGGCGGTGCTGCCGACGATGCACGGCGAGAGCGTGGTGATGCGTGTGCTCGACCGGAGCAACGTGGAGCTGTCGATCGACCGGATCGGGCTTCGGGCCGAGGACATGGACCTTTTCCGCACCATCATCGACAAGCCCAACGGCATCGTCGTGGTGACGGGCCCGACCGGGAGCGGCAAGACCACGACGCTGTACGCCGCGCTGGCGGCGCTGAACACGGTCGACACCAAGATCCTGACCGCCGAAGACCCGGTGGAATACGACATCGACGGGTTGTGCCAGTGCCAGGTGAACGCCGAGGCGGAGCTGACGTTCGGGCGGCTGTTGAGGTCGTTCCTGCGTCAGGACCCGGACATCATCCTGGTGGGCGAGATCCGAGACCTTGAGACGGCGCAGATCGCGGTGCAGGCGTCGCTGACGGGCCACCTGGTGTTCAGCACGCTGCACACCAACGATGCGCCCAGCTCGATCGTTCGTCTGCTGGACCTTGGGGTGGAGTCGTTCCTCCTGACGGCGACGATCGAGGCGATCGTGGCGCAGCGGCTGGTGCGGACGATCTGCTCGGGCTGCAAGGAGCCGTACACGCCGACGGAGGAGCAGCTGATGGAGCTGGACCTGCGCCCCGAGGACGTGACGGGGCGGAAGTTCTTCCGCGGCAAGGGGTGCGACCGGTGCCACGGCTCGGGCTACAAGGGGCGCATGGCGCTGTTCGAGATCATGGTGATGGACGACGGGCTGCGCGACCTGGTGATGAAGCAGGCGTCGACGGCGGTGCTGCGCGACGAGGCCCGCAAGCGCGGGATGCGTTCGTTGCGCGAGAGCGGGCTGATGGCGATCTACGACGGGGCCACGACCATCGACGAGGTGGTTCGCGAGACGATTTCGGAGGAATAGAGGGACCGGGTACCAGGGACCGGGGACCAGCGGCGGAGTGAGATTCGGGAACTTGCGGTGAGAGACAGCCATGCCGACCTTCAAGTACGAAGCGATTGACAAGTCGGGCAAGCCTCAGAAGGGGGTGGTCGAGGCCGCCACCAGCGAGGAGGCGCGCCAGCGGATCAAGCTGCAGGGGCTGTTCCCGACCGACGTGCGCGAGCAGAAGGTGAAGAAGGGGGCCGCGGACAAGGACGCGGGCGCGGTGGCGCCGAAGAAGAAGAAGAAGCCCGGGGGCGGGCTGCCGTTCGGGCGGGTGAAGGTGAAGCACCTGACCACGTTCACGCGCCAGTTGTCGACGCTCCAGGACGCGGGCCTGCCGCTGCTGCGGTCGCTGCAGATCCTGGAGAACCAGCAGAAGCCGGGCCTTCTGAAGGGCATCCTGCAGGGGGTGGTGGAGGAGGTCGAGGGCGGCTCGTCGCTGTCGGAGTCGATGGCGAAGTTCCCGCGGGCGTTCGACTCGTTGTACACCAAGATGGTGGCGGCGGGCGAGATCGGCGGCGTGCTTGACGTGATCCTGCAGCGCCTCAGCGAGTTCATGGAGAAGGCGCAGAAGCTCAAGCGCAAGGTCATCGGCGCGATGATCTACCCGATCGCGGTCATCGCCATCGCGGTGCTGATCGTGACGGGCATCATGGTGTTCATCATCCCGAAGTTTACCGAGATCTTCAAGGACTTCGGCGTGAAGCTGCCGGGCCTGACGGTGCTGCTCATCAACACCTCGTCGTGGATGGTGGGAAACTACCCGACCAAGGGCGCGATGCTGATGCCGGGGTTCGTGTACGTCATCTTCGGCCTGCCGGCGGTGTATGTGGGCTACAAGCTGATCCGGAAGACGCGCCCCGGGCGGGCGGTCACGGACACGATCTCGCTGTACATCCCGGTGCTGGGCACGCTGATCCGCAAGAACTCGATCGCGCGGTTCACCCGGACGCTGGGCACGCTGGTCGCCGCCGGCGTTCCCATCCTCGAGGCGGTCACCATCACCAAGGAGACCAGCGGCAACTACGTCTATGAGAAGGCGCTGCAGAAGGTGCACGACTCGATCCGCGAGGGCGAGACGTTCGCCGAGCCGCTGCGCCAGAGCAAGACGTGCGACGCGCTGGTGGTGAACATGATCGACGTGGGCGAGGAGACCGGCGACCTGGACACGATGCTGCTGAAGATCGCCGACAACTACGACGAGGAAGTGGACGTCGCGGTGGGCTCGCTGGTGTCGCTGCTGGAGCCGATGCTGGTCATCGTGCTGGGCGGCATCGTCGGGACGATCGTGGTTGCCATGTTCCTGCCGCTGGTGGCGATGATCGAGGGCCTGCAGGGGGGCAAGAAGTGACGCGGAGCGTTCGATCCAACTCCCGGTCTCATCACGGCGACGCCGGCTTCACGCTGGTGGAGATGCTGGTGGTGATCGTCATCATCCTGGTGCTGATGGGGCTCCTGGCGGTGGCGGTGCGGGGCGTGGTGGGCATGGCCAGGCGTTCGCAGAACGTCTCGCTGCTGGGCTCGATCTCGCAGGCCGTCACGCAGTTCAAGACCGACATCGGGTACGAGCCGCCGATCATCAGCGACTACCAGAACGGCGTTCAGACCCCCGAGACCCGCGACCACCGGACCGATCACACCGGCGCCGAAGTCCGCGAGATGTACATCAAGCAGCGCTACAGCAGCCAGTTCTCGCTGCCGGCGTACCTGATTGGCACGGGCAACCTCAACGGCGTCGCTCAGCAGCCCGGCGAGACGGTGGTGAACACCGTCGCGGTCAGGGATTCACACCCCAGCTACTCGGCGCTGGCGCAGCACGACGGGGTTCCCGGCCCGGGCATCCGGTACCCGGGGCGGTTCAAGAACTGGGATCAGCCGGCCGTCGGCGGCAGCGCCGGGGCGCTGGTGCACATGCCGGAGGTCACCGGGCGGGTGTACGGCCCGTACATCGATCCGTCGGCGCTGTCCAAGTCGATGCAGCTTGTCGAGGTGCTCCGTTTCAGCGACCGCCCGCTGCGGGTCCGGCGCGCCGGTGATCCGGCGTCGGGCGTGTTCATGTACCAGTTCATCGACACCGCCGGCGCGCCCATCCGCTACTACCGGGGTTACCCGGTGGCGGACCCGACCACGGGCGAGCCATCGGTGGCGCGGGTGCCCGCCGAACTGCGTGATGCTGACGCCATCGCCGCCGACCTGAAGGTCGGCTCGAACGCGGCTCTGAAGCCGCGACCGCAGGACGCGTCGGTGATGTCGGCCCCGTACGTGCTGTTGGCGCCGAACGTCGAGCCCGGCCCGCCGGGCGGCGTCGACCAGGCCGACCGCTGGGACTCGATCGAGCAGTCGCTCGAACGGTTCATGGTGTTCTTCGGTTCGTCTGACCCCAAGTTCGATCCCGCCGCGCTGAACAACACGTCCGACGGGATCAACCGCGGGAAGGAACTGCTTGACTTCGTCAAGAACTGCGTGAGGCAGACCGCCCAATGAGCAACGCTTTCGCGCCATCCCGGTCCCGTGCCTTCACGCTGCTGGAGCTGCTGGTGGTCATCGCGATCATCCTGGTCCTGGTGGCCATGGTGAGCGTGGTGGGATCGAAGGTGTTCGACGTGCAGAAGTCCACGGCGACCAAGGGCGTGCTGCTGACCCTGGACAAGTCGCTTGACGAGTACAAGGAAGACACCGGGGCGTTCCCGAAATACAAAGCCCAGGCGTACCAGGGGGTGCCCGGTCCGGACTGGGCGGCGCTGGGCGACGGGCTGAACAAGAACTACGTCAGTGGCCCGGTGTTCACTTCGATCAACAACGGCCCCACGCTGCACCACCGGCGCCCGAGCGCCGCGGCGTATTTCGAGCAGGGCAAGGGGTCGGGAGATGTGGACGCGATCCTGCGCGGCATCCCGACGACCTTCGTCCGCCCGACGCCGCGGACCGTCGGGGGGCAGGACAAGAAGGACGCGGTGACGCTGGTGGACGCGTGGGCGGATACGGCGTGGGAGTACGCCGGCACGCCCAGCGGCGGTTTCTACGGGCTGCCGGCGCTGCGCCAGACCTACATCATCTACGTCCACCCCGACAACGACGTGGCCCAGGCGCTGTACGGGTCGTGCGTGAACGGGCGGCCCTACTTCATGAGCGGCGGACCGGACAAGAAACTGGGCCTGCGCGCCGAGGACGCGGACCAGTACCCCGGCGAGCCGGACCCCGACTATCGCGCCCGCATCGAGAAAACGCTGAGCGACAACATCTATTCGTACCCGGTCGGTCCGATCGACCGGGACACCTCTGTGTTCCAGAACCTCCGATGAATACCCTGCCAGCGACAACCCGGCGGACCACCGCGGGCGAGCGCCCGGGCGCGGGGCGTCCGCGCCGCGCGTTCACGCTGCTGGAACTGATGGTCGCGGTGTCGATCATCGTGCTGGCGAGCGTGCTGCTGGTGCCGGGGTTCGTGAGGCTGCTGGAGTCGAGCAACTACGCCAACGCGGTGAACACCGTGTCGAGCGCGCTGGGGCAGGCGCGGGCGCTGGCGATCCGCACGGGGCGGTACACGGGCGTGGCGTTCCTGTATGACATCGCCGCCGACCGGTTCACGCTGCAGGTGCTGGAGGTCAGCAGCGAGGGCGGGACGGGCTTCCTGACGGACATCCCCCAGTACCAGACCGCCGGCGCCTACGCGCAGGCGTTCCGCCCCGCCGAGGGGCAGGCGCCCATCGAGCTGCCGGGCGGCGTCGGCGTGTACGGGCTGTCGTTCGCGCTCACGCGCACCAAGGACGCGCAGGGTCAGCCGCTGCCCAGGACCGCGTATCAGATCGATCCGGGCAAGGCGGGCACGCCCACGGCGCACTGGTACAGCGGTGAGATTCTCGACGAGGGGGTCGCCCCGACGGCCACGGGCGGTGAGATGTACCCCTGGATCTTCCCGCGCAACGACCCGGCGTTTTTTGTCAACCCGCAGGAGCTGGTCTCCACCAACTACCAGGTCTGGCCGAGCGTGGGCGGGATGGCCATGGACCCCGCGGCCAGGGCCGCGGTGCGCCACGCCAACTCGTTCGCGGTGTTCTTCGATCCCGGCGGGTCGATGGTCTCGTCGACCAGTGACGGGGGGCGGTCGCTGAGCAACGCGTTCCTGGAGTTCCCCGGCGCGCCCTTGGACAAGTCGATCCCCGTCGCCGACGCGAGGCTGAAGGGCGAGCTCGACAACGGCGCCGTGTTCGACCCCGAGGGGCCGTGGTCGGGGCAGACGATCGTGCGGTGCGACCCGAACCCCGAGGTGGTGCTGAAGGCGGCGTCGGCGCTGGCGGTGGTGGACCTGGGGCGCCTGTCGCGTGAGACGGGCATCGATCGCGCGTACATGGTGCGTCCGACCTACCGCAACAAGGTGCAGGCGCCGCACCGCACCGGCTTCGCGGACTCGGTCTACTACTCCGACGCGAGCGTGCGCAAGGTGAGCCAGTGGATCGACCGCAACGCCGAGGTGCTGACGTTCGACCGATTCAGCGGCGCTGTCGCCAGGAGGCCCGGGTCATGACGCGCGCAGGAGTTGATCGCCGCCATGGTTTCACGCTGATCGAGGTGCTGATCGCGGTGGTGATCATCGCGCTGGGGATGATCGGGCTGTCGGCGCTGTTCGCCGGATCGGCGCGCCAGCAGCAGCTGGCGTCGGAGGTGACCAAGGCGACCACGGCGGCGCGGAACATCGAGGCCCAGGTGGCCGGCAAGTTCGACAAGCTCCGCGACAAGTCCGACCTGGCCGCGTGCATCGGCGTGTACGCCAACGACCCGACCCAGGTGCGCTTTGAGGACCGGCTGAACGTCGAGTGGCGCCGGCTGGACCTGTCGCAGTACGGCAACGCCCTGACGCTGAACCAGGAGCCGCGCAACAGCAACGGCAACGCGTGCGCGGCGATGTACTTCCAGTTGCCGATGGCGGATTTCTCGATGCTCGACCTGTCGGCCCTGGCCGCCGACCCGCAGCACGACACGCTGCTGGCGCCGTACAAGGGCAAGGGCGGGTTTGCCCCGGACCAGGCGGCGACCCAACTGCCGTCGATCAACCGGTTCTTCATGCAGCGCTCGATCGTGCCGGAATCACCGATGAGCATCGAGGTCACGGTGGCGTCGCTCGACCCGCTGGACATGGATTATCTGGCCGGGCCCAAGACGTTTGTCTATGAGTTTGATGCGACCAACGAGTCCGGGACGGCGTCGGCGACCAATGGCGCTCCAAGCCCGGTCAACCTGGGCGGCCCGTGCAATCAGCGTTTCGTGATGTTCCGGCCCAAGCAGCCGCCCGCGAACTACCTGTCGCAGGGATGGGCGCCGACCGACTGGTGGTGGTCTGATTTCATCCGCATCGACACCCGCAAGTGCCCGATCGATCCGGAGCTGACCGGCGGCGGGGGGCCTGTGCTGACCGAGCCCGCGGGCATCGTGGACATGAACATCTTCCCGGTGCGCGAGGCGGCGGCGCCCAGCTTCGCGGGCGCCCCGGAGAAGACCGAGCGGTACATCCAGAAGATCGTGGTGCGGAACGCGGCGTACCGCACGCTCGAGGTGCTCTCGCTCCGCGACCGGGTTCAGAGCGAGACGACGCCCGACGGCGTGACCGACACGGTCGCCGGCACGGTGCTGGTGCGGGGGCCCTCGGACACGAATGTGCAGGTGGCGGTGTTCACCTACTCGCTCACGCCCGACCGTTTCGGCCCGCGGTTCATCCCCAATGAGGACCGCCAGAACACCTTCGGCAAGCAGTACGACCCGTCGCTGGAGTCGGTCCGCCCGGTGCGCCGCGCGACGGTGGAGCTGGTGTACAACAACGATACCGAGACGTACTGGGTCTTTGCCGACAAGTCGGGCTCGGTGTCGGCCTCTGAGTCATGGCTGGCGCGGTCGGGCGAGGACCTGCTGTTCGCGGGCGACGCCTCGGCGACGCCGCCGGTGCCCGGGGCCGACAGCGCGGTGCAAATCGTCCGCGTCATCACGCTCGACAACGCGACCGGTTTCTGGTGCGAGCTGAGCCGCGCGCCGCGGTCGGGGGTCCGCGTGGTCGGCGAGACGGCGACGCAGTTCACCCCCCGGGTGGCCCGCATCGACACCACCACCGGGCGGGCGGGCAGGTCGCTGGCGGTCTACGGGGTCAACGACCTGGTCCACCCGCGCGATGATTCGCTGGAAGACACGTCGCTGCAGCAGGTCGGCGGCGCGTCGCGCAAGTCTGACACCTGGAAGCTGCGTTCGATCAACTGCCGTGTTTCGAGCTATTCGAGGTAGGCCCCGGTTCAACCAGCAATGCCACACGGTCCGCACAACCCCCGCCGCCTCCCCGCCCCGCCGCGTGCGGCTTCGCGCGCTCTCCGCGCGTTCACGCTGGCCGAGCTGCTGGTGGCGGTAAGCGTGGTGATCGTGCTCAGCGTGGCGCTGGGGCAGATTTTCTCGCAGATCGGGCGGCTGGTGCGCGCAGGGGCGGCGGTGTCGGAGGTCGACCAGGCGGCGCGGGCGATCGAGCGGCAGTTCCGCGACGACTTCGCCGCCATCAGCCGCCTCCGCTCTGATGAGAGCCTGTTCGCCATCCGCAGCCGGGTGGCGGGCGACGCCAACAACGACGGGGCCGTCCCGCCGTCATACCCGAACTCGACCGACGAGCGGGCCATCTACCTGACGCAGGCCGACAAGGAAGCGGACCAGCGCGCCGGCATCACGCCGTACCAGCGTGACGCACTGGGCAAGAAGATCGGGCACGGCGTGACGGTGCGCCTGGACGAGATGGTGTTCCTGGCGCGGTCCGAAGAGCGCAGCAAGTTCAGCTCGTTCCAGGTCAACGGCGCCGAGAGTCAGCCGGTGAACGCCGACTACGCCAGGGTGTACTGGGGTCACGGCCTCAAGCCCGGGCCGGCGCGGACGCCCGCGGGCACCGCGTGGGACCCCACCAAGCCGACCGACCTGAACAACCGCCCCATCCGCCGGCTCTTCCCCGACACGCACTCGGTCCCGATCCCCAACGACCCCAGCAGCGACGCGACCGACGCGAACGTGCAGCGCACGCTCAACTGGGGGCAGGTGTTCGGCGAGCCGCTGACCCGCAACGAGTTCGCCTCGGAGTTCACACTGCTGCGCCACCAGTTGCTGCTGGTCGGCGGGCGTGCGGCGGGCGGGGCGCTGAGCGACACGCGCAACCCCCGGTTCGGCACCATCACGCCGCAGGCCGTCGATGCCAACGGCGCGGCCCGCGCCGTGCCCCCCTTCCGGACCTACGCGCCGCTCATCCGCGACCGCGAGAACCAGGTGCGGTCCGGCTGGGGCGACGCCAGCCTGGCGAACTTCTTCGTGCTGGGCAACGGCTGGGTGTACCCGGCGCAGACGCTCGCGGGCCCGAGGCTGATCCGCTGGGGACGCACCGACATCTGCGCCCAGGACCGCGACGACGTGCAGCGCTGGCTCGAAGGGCTGATCACCAGCTCGCGGTACGACCTGACCGACCCGGCGTTCATCCCGACCGACGCCACCGCCTTCAGCGCGGGGATGTTCGATTACTCGGGCGACGGTAGCCCGGGTTCGCAGGACTATCTGCTGCCGCCGGACGTGAACCGGCGCGCCGATGCGCCGCTGATGGAGGTGGTCCCCTCGTACTGGGGCGCCAGCGGGCTGAACCTGAGCGGCGAGCAGGTTCTCGCGGGCGCCGCGACGACGCTGCGCACCGCGGTGGCGGGTGTGTTCACCCGCGTGCTGTGCGACCCGGCGCCGCCGGCGCCGCAGCGGGTCAGCACCAGCGCGGGACAGAGCCTGGCGTCGGGGTCGAGCACGCCCGAGCCGTTCCCCGGCGACGCGGCGATGGACGCGCACGCGGTCATCGCCGCGCGGTGCAGCAGCTTCGAGATCGCCTGGAACGACGGGACGGTGTGGAACGATCCCCGCCCGCTGAGGGTCTACCTCGGTCCGGTCTCGCCCGAAAACCTGTACGCCCAGTTCAACCAGGGCGACCTGGTGTGGTTCGACGCGGTGTTCCCGCGGCGGCAGTTCCGCACCATCAACGCGCCGGGTTTCAACGTCGCCGAGTCCGCAACCGCCCTGGACCGGCCGCCGGACCCGGAGGTTCTCCCCTCGCGCCCGAGCGCCTCGTACTTCGGGGTGACGGCGCCGGTGACGACCAACGCGATCCTCAACGCGCAGGACCGGTACTCCGTGCTGGGCGCGGTGCCGCTGGTGAACTTCGCGCACCGCCTCCTGGTCCGCCCGGGGCTGGGCAGCTCGGCGCTGCCGGCGGAGAACGGCGCCTACGACGTGAGCCTGACCGGGGGGAGCGACTCGGAATACATGGCCGTTTTCCCGTTCCGGCGCCCGCAGTACGTGGTTCAGGGCGCGACCCCGCGCCTGCAGTGGAACGAGGAAAGCCCCTGGCAGAAGCCCAAGCGGGTGCGCGTCCGCATGACGCTGCACGACTCGCTGAACCGGATCCCCGGGGGCAAGCGGTTTGAGTTCGTGCTCGCGATCGATCAGTCCGTGCAGCAGCAGCAATAGCCCGTTTCGGCGTGGGGGCCCGCTGGGCCGCGGTGGGGCGTGCGGAGGCCCGCTTTGTTCGGAGGTGTCCGATGATGTTCGGTTTGTTCGACAAGTTGCTCGTTCGGGCGCGCCGGCGCCGGCTGCGTGCCCGCCCCGCGTCGCGCCGCGGCACCATCATCGTGCTGGCGCTGGGCGTGCTGGCCGTCATGTCGATCGCAGCGGTCTCGTACGTGGCCATCGTGCGCACCGAGCGCCAGAGCGCCGAGGGCGCGCAGCGCGACATCAACGTCCAGCAGCAGGTCAACACCGTTGTCGCGCACATCAAGAACCTCCTGGCGGCGGACCTGTTCGGCAACAAGATCGTCACCCGCGACGTCCCGACCACGAGGTGGCCCCGCGCGTTCGAGGACGGCGAATACACCGATCATCCCAGCGTGTACGGCCCCTGGGCCGTCGACCCCAACGGCACCAACAACCCGGCCGCCCCGCAGATCACCGACACCGCCGCGGTGCTGTACGAGCCTTCGGACAGCACCACCGGCAAGCCCGCGATCGCGCCCCGTGACGACGCGTGGCTGGGCGGCACCGAACCGGTGTGGGACCTCAACACGCCGGGCAACAGCTACTGGATGCAGCTCAGCAACCTGCTGAGCGCGTACCGCTTCCAGCCGGGGAACCGTGCCGGCACGGTCCCGGACCGCTGGGTGCGTGACTCGGGCCGGTTTGTCGACCTGGCCCAGATGTTCCTGCACCCCACGGCCTCGGGCGCGGCGAACCCCGCGGCCGACCTCAGCGACGGCGGTTCATACCCCGCCCGCGTCGGAACCGCGTTCTACACCATCCCGAACCAGGCCGGGGTCTTCCCCCCAAACCCGGGCGACGTGCCGACCAAGGTCCCCGGCTGGCAGATGAACCGCGTCGAGGACGCCAACAACCCGCTCACGCAGGCCCCGCCGCACCAGTACCGGCGCTTCACCGACGTTGACGGCGACCTGCGTCCGGACGCACGCTGGCAACAGCTCGACGCCCTGGGCAACACCTTCGGGCTCACGTGGGTGGTCGCCGCGCGGATCATCGACGCGTCCTCGCTGGTCAACTACAACACCGCCACCACGTTCCCCTACAAGGACCTGTACAACAACGAGAGCCCGCCCGGCAACCGCTCGTGGGTGACCACCGTGGGGACGGGCGCCACGCCCGCCGACGTCGACCTGCTGAGGCTGATCGGCTACGGCGCGCCCAACGCGGCGGCGTCGGTGCTCTCCGGGACGTTCGGCACGGGGCTGGTCGGCACGCAGATCTGGCCCGCCGACATCTACACCAACCGCCTGCTCGATAACCAGGACCCGGCGTACCGGCGCATGCTCGCCCGCGCCCAGGGCTTCGGGCCCACCATCCGCAAGCTCGGCGAAGAGCCGCTGGCAACCACCGATCCCAACTACGAACCGCCCTACGACCCGCTCGTGCGCGCAAGCCTCCACCCCGAGCAGGCCTATCCCAGCGGCGGCGAGACCTCGACGGGTCCGTGGACGGCGACGGACTATCCCACCATCGCGCAGCGCGCCGCGTGGTACACCTATTACGGCTCCGACCCCGAGCACGCCGCGACGCCGCTCGCCACGGCGCTGCCGCCCCGCGACGTGATCGACCTGTTCGCTTTCTGGGGCACCAACAACGCCAACGTGACGTCGCGCCTCGAGCAGCTCGCCGACGGCACCGACGCGAGCGGGTATCTGCCCGGCTCGTCCACCCCGAACGGGTACGGCCCCCTTCGCTCGCGCGAGGGCACCACGGGGCAGCCCGGCCTGCTCAGCTCCTCGCCGCGGCGCTTCGGCAACCCCGACGAAAGCGCCGGCAACGCGGGCTGGCCCACGGTGACCCAGCTTGTCAACGACAACCGCCACCTGGTCACCCCGCTGAGCGGCGTTGGGAACATCGGGCCGGTGCCGGTGCTGAACAAGCTCAAGCCGGGCGAGCGCGCCGCCCAACCGAGCTATTTCGACGGGCAGGCGTCGCTGCCGCGGATCAACCTCGCGGCGCTTGAAGACGCGGCCCGCAAGGTCGCCAACGGTGGCGGCGTGGTCAGCACCGATGCCCAGCGGCTCTTCGACACGTTCACCTGGGCCCTGGCACCGCTCACGACCGACAAGCCGCTCAGCCGCGAACTCGGCATCAAAGACCTCTACAGCGGCACGCCGTCGGGCGTCATCAACGGCTCCGTGGACAAGCAGTACCGCTACCACTACGGCGGCACCATCGGCCAGTTCAATATCGCGCCCAACGGCAAGGACGGCCCGGCGAAGATGCTCAACGACAAGCTCTTCACCTCCGGTGGCCCTCTGGAACTCAAGGCCAGCTACGCGGTGCTCAAGGCGGCGTGCCTGACGGCCAACCTGATCGACGCGCTCGACCTGAGCACCGCGGTGACGACGACCCCGAACAACCCGCAGGCCGACGTGCATTCCGACGAATCGCCGACCGTGCTGCGCATCTTCAACACCTCGACCGTGCAGCTCCCCGGCGCCGCGCAGTACCCCGGCTACCGCCTGAACAACGTCCGCGAGCTGGGCACCCGCATGGCCCAAGGGAGCATCCCGACGCTGACCGGCGTCGGCGGCGACCCGGCCCAGGACGCCTCGCCGCTGCGCCCGGAGTTCTTCGGCTTCACCAAGAACGGCGCGGGCAACCTGACGGTGGTGGGGCTGGACCGCCAGCCGTTCCTGGTGCAGGCAAGCTATTTCGCGTTCTATGAAGACCGCAGCGCCGTCGGGGGCGGGGAGCCGGCTCCCTCGGTCGACCCGACCAGTCCGGACGATCAGCTCGGCTCGATCATGGCGTTCGAGCTGCGCAACCCGTGGCCGCAGCCCGTGCTGCTCACCAACTACAAGGTGATGGTGCGTCACGGCACGCGGACGCTCAGCTTTGATCTGTCAAACTCTGACACCAACGTCCCGCTGATCCCGGCGGGCGGCGTGGTGGTCGCGTGGTACGCGCTGGGCCCGGCGCAGAGCCCCGGGACGCCGCCCCCGGAGTTCGTCAACTACTGGTTCAACGCCGCGACGCCTTCCAACAGCATCGTGGGCCAGTTCGAGAGCATGCTCGCCGCGGCCCCCGGCTACACAAGCCCGGATGTCCCGACGTTGATCCGCCTGAAGGACCCGAGCATCGCCGGGGTGACGGGCCTCGGCGCCCTGGTTCCCAGCGAGGACGGCGGGACGGTGCAGGACTCCGACCTCACGCCGGTCTTTGTGCATTGGCTGCTCGGCGCTTCTGCGCCGGACCACGAGACGCCTGTCCTGCTGGTCCGAAAGGGTGGCGGGATCACGGGGCCGAACTTTGATGTGCTGGTCGACCGCCTGTCGCCCCCGGTACAGCCGGCGGTGGCGACAGCGGCGTTTCCCGATGTTCTGACAGCTCCCTACACGATGCCTCCCTTCCCGACGGTGTCCGATGGCGGCACCCCCGCGACCAATGTGAATCCTGTGGGGCGACTCCGACTCGCGGTCGCTTCAACGATGCACAGGCCGACGGACAATGTCGCTGGAGCGTCAGGGTTTTCGCCCTATGTGATCGAAAGGCGTTCGCAGAACAAGCTGCGGGTGCTGGACCGCCAGGACTCGGCTGACGGCACCACCGGCACGCACAAGCTCCGCCAGCTCTGGCGGACGGGGCCGGTGACGCCGCTGGCTGATCCTCCTCCTCCCATCCCCGACCCGGAGCCCACGGCCCAGGACTTCATCAACTCCGATGAGGGCATCGCGGCGCCCGCCACCGAGACCGCGGGAACATGGCTGCGCCCAGGGGCCAAGTCCAAGGGCACAATGAAGACCGACGGCGGCGCCGATCTGGTCTTCAACTTCCAGCTCTTCAACCCCACCGCGGCGGTGCTGAGCGGCGCCAACATCCCGGCGCTGCCGCGCCTGCGCTTCGCCACTGATCTGCTGCTGCTCCCGACGGTCGCGACGCTGTACATCCACCCCAACCGGCCGAACGATCCCGCCGCCGACTACTACCCCAAGGTGGAGGACGCCGCGGACCTGACCCTCTCGTATGACGTCACCGATCCGGCTAAGCCGTTCATCAAGTTCGCCAAGGGCAACGAGAACAACCCCAAGGGCACCTGGGTCACCGCGTCCGAGCAGCTCGGGTCGGACTGGGAACTCTTCCGCGATCAGCAGCAAGTCACCCTCAACCCCACGGGCGAAACCAACCCCTACCTCGGCGTGCTCGACCCCACGCGGTTCACGCTGTCGCAGCAGGTCTCCAACGTTGGCAACAACGTGGCGCTGCCGCAGGACCTGACGATCCCGTTCGCGCTGCGTGTGCCGATGGCGTTCGATGCGCTGCGTCTGCGGACCGACCTCGCGAGCGGGCGCGTCAACATCAACACCGCTCCGAAGCGCGTGCTGTCGTCGCTGCCGTTCCTGTGGCCGCTCACGGGCATCGCCAACGCCGTTGATGACGCCGGCTCTTCGACCACGCCTGTCTTGCCCGCGCCCAACGGCACGCAGGTGTACCCGCTCTTGGCCAACTGGCTGCTGCCGTACCGAGAGCTCAATCTTGATACCGGCGTCGCGGTGCAGTGGAACCGCGTGGCGGCGACGGGCATCCCGGGCCTGCGATCCCAGCCCGCCGAGGCGCCTCAATCGGGTCTCGTGACGACAAGCGAGCTTGGCCTGCTGGCGCAGTGGGAGGGCTATGACAACACGCCGACAGACTCCGGCAAGCTGGCGGCTCCTCTCGTCGCGCCCAACGCCTTTGGCTCGGTGGTCAGCGCCGGCTTCGTGTTGCCGGCGGCGGACGCCCAGCCGCTGGTGGGCTTGCCCCTGGGCCGGTTTGGGAATGACGCCGCGCAGTTCGCCGCCGGCTCTCGCCCCAAGGACGGCCCCGAGGAGCGTCTCGCGCTCGTGCGCGCCATGGCCAACATCGCCGAGACCCGCAGCGACGTTTACCTCGCGTGGTTCGAGCTTCGCGGGTACGACCCGGACGTGATCCAGTCGATCCAGGTGGCGCCGGCGGGCGCTTCGCCGAGCCTCGCCGAGGCGCAGGCGGCGATGGACTCGGGCAAGTTCGTGCCCACCGTCGACACGCGCTGGCTGGCGCTGCTGGACCGTTCGAGCGTCAAGTCGCCGCTGGATCGGCCCAAGGTTCTGGTGCTGGTCGAGCTGCCCTCGGCACGCCCGTAGGCGTGCGAGGGCTGGTGCAAGAGACGACGTGCGCGCCGCGCCACTCGTTGGACAGACTCTACGATCGGTCGGCCTCAGGTGTGCCAGTGGCGGCGCCGGGGCGTGATCAGCGCCGCGGCGATCAACGCCGCGCCGGCCCCCGGCGCCGGGATGTGGGCCACCCAGCCTTCCTGCAGGCCAGCGGGGCTCACGCCCATGCCCGCGAACGTGAGTCCGTCGGGAGTCACCGCGGTGGCGGACGTAAGGAACCAGCCGGCCAGGCCCGATACTCCGTGCCCGGCGAGATAGCCGTTCATGGCCTGCGGCACGCCGTTGCGCCAGATGGTCGCGGTCGTTCCGGCGCTGCCAAAGCTGGAGCCGACGACGATGGAACCGTCATCGGTGACGGCGAAGGCGTCCGAATCCGGCCCGCCGCCGGGGAGGTCTTGCAGCCCGACGGTCCCGGTGAGCGCCGACCAGATAAAGGCCTGGTTGTAGGTGTTCGTCGTGCCGTTGTTGATGAAGCTGTAGCCCACGACGAAGCCGCCGTCACCGGAGATGCCGCGGGGCTGGGTGATGTCGGCGAGGCTGGGGAGGTGAAGGATCTGGTTGGTCGTCGTGCCGTCGGAGCGATAGGCGAGGATGGCCCCGTTGGCCCCGCTGCCGGTGGCGGTGAAGTATCGCCCGTCCGCCGAGAGGCTCGACCCGTCGAAGAAGCCGAGGTTGGTCAGGCCGGTGTCCTGCGTCCAGCGGAAGGCGTTGAAACCCGAGGTGAAGCTGGCCGTTCCGACCACGGTGCCGCCGTCGGCGCTGACGCCCCAGGCGCTGGAGAAAGTGGACGTGTCACCGCCGGCGGAGGCGACAAGGTCCGTGATCGTGCCGCCGGCTGCGTCACTGGTCCAGCGGAAGGCCCGCCCGTTGCTTTGGCCCACGATGACCGAGCCGTCGGCGCTGGCCTTGCGGGCGATTGAGAAGCTGCTGCCGGGGAGCGTGCCGAGCGACCGCACGCCGTCCGCCAGCGACCATCGGACCGGAAGCTGGACGCCTGCGACATCGGCCTGCCCCACGGCGGTGGTGCCGTCGGCGGAGAGCCCATAGGCCAGGCTGCTGTGGCCGCCGGCGAGATGGCCCATGCCCGAGAACCACACGGGCGGCGGCGCGGCGCCGGCGGCGGTCGAGGCGAGAACAGGCAGCAGGACGGCGCCGCCGAGCGAAGCGGGGTTGTGACGCATCGTGTTTCCTCCCTTGCCGGCGCGCGGGCGCGGCGGGACTTGGATGCACAGGCGGCGGATGGGTTCCCCTCGCTGGGAGAAACGCTCATACGATCCCGCGCGTGAATTCTTCTAGACAGCGCAACGTGTCGAATGGGCGCACCGCGGTACCTTGTCCGCGATGTGGTTATGACTTGTCGGGAGTTGTGACGAGTTGGACGGAATCGTGCCCGCTGGAGGGGGTGTGCAGCGAGTGCGGGAGCGGCTTCAAGTGGTCAAGTTTGTTGGGCGGAAGGCAATTCCACGGCGACCCACGGATTACCAGATGGTCCATCGAGCACATGGATACAGGTCTTTTCCGTGCGTTCTTGGCAACCAGCCTGCGGACGCTCGCGCCGGGAGCGCTCTTTGGCGGGCTGAGCCGGTTTGACCCTGTTTGCCCGGGCCGCTTGATTCGTTTCGTGGGGTTCTGTGGCGCCATATGGGCGGCTGTGACGGTGGCGTTCGCGATGCTTAGCGACCTTGCTCACCCGTTCCACATAACACACACCGGCACGGCGCCAGGCTCGCAGCCCGTGGGTTCCCCGACAACGTTGTTGGAGGCGATACAACTCCTGTGGCAGATTTCAGCTGCGTGCGCCGTTCTGATGTTGATTCACGTCTCCAACTCGCTTCTGTTCGCGTATCTGAGAGTTGGGACGTCCCCAGTGCCAGTGCGGATGAGCCACGTTTGGCGGGTAAACGCGTACGCGTTCGCGGGGCTGCTTAATGGTGCGACCGCTTGTATGGGCACGGCCGGCGTCTGGAGGTTGATCAACACGGCACTGCCGATCCCAGCGTTGGTGAATCTGCTCCTCGTCTTGATCTGGGCGTGGTGCGGCGGTGTATGGTTCTTCGCATGGCTCGCGACATGGTGGGGTATCGCGATCGAGCAGTACTTTCGAGGCGTCAGCTCCACGCTGAACTGGGCGTGGTTCGTGGTGTTCCTCGCGGTTGCTGCAGGGCTCGTCACGCTGTGCACGTATTTGGCTCATTCGTTTGCGTGAGTGACCGGTAGTTTGCTTCCTCGGGGCCCAAGTGATCGGTAGGATGCTCCCGCGATGGAGCAAGCGGCGACGGTCGAGCCTCCCCGGCGGATAATGACGGTTCCGTGCCCGCGGTGCGGGTATGACCTGTCTGGGGTTGTTTCGAGTTGGACGGATTCGTGCCCGCTGGAGGGGGTGTGCAGCGAGTGCGGGGCGGGTGTCACCTGGTCGAATCTGCTGTCGCGTGGGGTGTTCCGCGGCGATCCGCGTGTGTCACACTGGTCGTTCGAGCACGCGGAGAGCGGGCTCGTGGCGGCCTATCTGCGGACGAGCTTGCGTGCCCTCACGCCGTTGACTCTGTTCGGGGGGCTCAGCAGGTTCGACCCGATCCGTCCGAGAAGGCTGCTCGCGCTTGTCGGAGTCGCAATGGTCATTCTGGCCGTTGTGGCCACGACTCTGGCGGTGGCCCGTCGCTTCGGATCCGCGAGTGTGGCAACGCAATCGTCCTCGCCGTCATCAACGGCTCAGTGGTCTGCGGCCAATGCCTGGAGAGAAGTCGGCGAAGACGTCGGCGGCGTCGCGGTGTGCTGCGCTGTGGTCATGGTCTTTCCCTTGACCAACTCGATGGTGTTCGCCCTTCTGGGTTTCGGAAGGGCACGCGCACCAGTTCAACTGAGTCATGTATGGCGGGTCAATGTGTACGCGCTTGTCGGGCTCATGAATGGTGTGACGATTGTCTTGATCGCGGGGACGTGCGCCGTGTTTCTTGTCGGTCCACCAAGTATTCTCGATGCCGCGGGATCCCTGCTGGGCGCCCTGCTCGCACTTGCGGCAGGCGTCTGGTTCCTCATCTGGATCGTGGCATGGTTGCCCATGGCGATCGACGAGTATTTCCTCGGCGAGCCGAGCGTGTTGAACTGGGCTTGGTTTGTGGTCCTGCCTGGTCTTGGACTTGTCGTGGTCGTCATTGCTAAGGCGGTATCGGGCCATTACTAGGCGAACCCTTGCGACCGTGGTTGACTGTGAACTCTGCGTCCAAAGTCACCGCTGGAACCTCGCCGATATCCTTCCCCCATGCCCTCCGACCCCATCGCCCAATCCACCCTCGCCCTCCTGAAGAAGGCCGACCCCGACGCCGCGCGGATGCTCGAGCGGGAGGAGGCGCGCCAGGCCTCGACGCTCGAACTGATCGCGTCGGAGAACCACGTTTCCACCGCCGTCATGCACGCGATGGGGACGTGCCTGACCAACAAGTACGCCGAGGGGTACCCGGGGGCGCGGTACTACGGTGGGTGCGAGTTCCATGACCAGGTGGAGAACCTGGCCCGCGAGCGGGCCAAGCAGATGTTCGGGCCGCATTGCCGGTTCGTGAACGTGCAGCCGCACTCGGGGGCGCAGGCCAACGCCTCGGTGTTCCTGGCCCTTCTCAACCCCGGAGACACGTTCGCCTCGCTGGTGCTGGCCGACGGCGGGCACCTCTCGCATGGGCTGAAGGTGAACATGAGCGGCAAGTGGTTCAACCCGGTCCACTACCCGCTGCACTACGACGCCGCGCACCCCGAGTTTGAGCGGATCGACTACGACGCGGCCCGCAAAGTGTGCCTGGAGCACAAGCCCAAGCTCATCATGTGCGGCTATTCCGCGTATCCCAGAGTCATCGATTTTGCGCGATTCCGGGGGATCGCCGATGAGTGCGGGGCGCTGCTGATGGCCGACATCGCCCACATCGCGGGGCTGGTGGCGGCGGGGGTGCACCCGTCGCCGTTCCCGCACGCGCACGTGGTGACGACGACAACGCACAAGACGCTCCGCGGGCCGCGCGGCGGTCTCATCATGACCGGCGACGAAGACATCGCCAAGAAGATCGACCGGGCCGTGTTCCCCGGCATGCAGGGCGGGCCGCTGATGCACGTGATCCTCGCCAAGGCCGTCGCGTTTGGCGAAGCCCTCAAGCCCGAGTTCAAGACCTACCAGCAGCAGGTGGTGAAGAACGCCCAGGCGCTGGCGAAGGCGCTGCAGGCCAAGGGCTACCGCATTACCTCCGGCGGGACCGACAATCACCTGATGCTGGTAGACCTGCGGGCCCGCGACCAATCGCTCACCGGCGCAGACGCCGAGAAGTGGCTGGAGGCGGCGGGGATCATCTGCAACAAGAACGGCATCCCGCTCGACCCGCTGCCGCCCAAGGTGACCAGCGGCGTGCGGCTGGGCACGCCCGCCACGACCACGCGCGGCCTGAAAGAGCCCGAGATGGCGGCGATCGCGGGCTTCATCGACCGCGTGCTGATCGCCAAGGGCGAGGCGAAGGCGACCGAGAGCGTGCGCGCGGACGTGCGGGCGCTGTGCGAGCGGTTCCCGATGGGGCACTGAAAGTGGCAGCGATCTGTTAGACCTGCTGGTCCCTGGAAGGCCTTCAACCAAGAACTCACGACCTGCCGGGCACCGACGGGGTACTCAGTGAGCGCGAACGCTCAGGCAATCGTTCGAGCGATTCCATGCACTGCCACCCGGCGTTAGCGAGCGCGCGGGGTGAAGTGCTTGATTTCGCGGGATCGAGGCGCCGCGGGGCTTGACTCGCTGTTGTCGCGCATAGGCTCGCTTTGACGAGGGCTTGCGCAAGCCCGGGAGTTCGGGCGTGCGGGTCCCGCTCAGAAGGGAAACTGCCATGTTCAGCATCTCCAACATCGGAACGAGGGTGGCGGTGTGGTCGGGAGTGACGGCGTGCGTGTGCGCCGGCTCACCGCTGAGTGGCGCTCGAGGCGACGAGTGGACGCCCCCCAACCCGTATGGAACAATGTACGCGGTCTCGGAAGACAACCGGTTGTTCATCAGGTCGGAGGGTGACGCGCTTTTTCGTACGTCCCAATGGTGGCCGGCGCTGCCGCAAGGTGAGCGCATCGTGGGGCTTGATGTGGCCGTGGGCGTCGTGGGTGGCGCTCCCGACTACCCGTATGAGTCTGGCGGGCTTCATGTCCTGACGGCGGGCGGACGGATCTTTCACGAAGAGTGGGACCCGGCCCTCGGTACTCAGTGGGTCCAGATGGGGTCCCCAGCCCCTGTCCCTCTGGTCGGAGAGAGCTTCGGGTTCGACGCTGGCGGCGGGCAGTTGGTGGTAACCTCGTCGTCGGGTCAGAACCTGGTGTTTGACCGGCTGGCGCGAACATGGTCGGTGCGTCCGGCGCTCAACCGTGTCGTTTCCTCGGTCGGCGCCTTGGCCCACTTCGATCCCGGCCCGTGGGGGCCCCCAAACCCCGGGCCCGCGTGGGTGGGATTGGACCTGACCGACGGCACTGTGGTTCACATCAACCCGGCCACGGGCGCGGTGGAGTCGGAGGGACCCGCTTTGTACTGGCCCAGTGTTGGCGGCGATGCGCTGCCGATCCCGTTCGCCGGCGCGACTCTTGCGGGATTTGACGCGGTCTTGTTCACGAGTATCTGGTACCCGTGGTACAATCCCGAGGGCTATTTCGGTGGGCTGGCGTTGAACGAACCCGGAAACCCCTTCACCAGGTGCTACCCCCTGTACGCCGATTGGCCGCGCGGCGCGGTGGCACCGATGTTCTTTGAGCCGTTTGATATGGAGACGAACGAGGCAGCGCCCGTTCGGTTTACGGCCATCGCGTTCAGCCCTGGGCCGGGCGTTGGCACGCTGGTCGCGTGGACCATCGTGCTGGGTTGGGGGCGCCGCCGGTAGGAAGAGGCGGGGCCGGATAATGCTGCCGGGACGGACGTGAGTGGGTGCGGCGCGCCGTCGCGGGCCCCGGCGTGCCAGCGCCGCCGCTACCCTTGAATCAATGCTCGCCCTCGGCGTCCTGCTCGGCGTCGCGCTCGCCCTGGCGGTCGGTTACCCCGCCGTGCGGGCGATGCTGCGCCGGCAGAGTGTCCGGGCCCGCCTCGCCGAGCGCAAGGCGCGCGATGCGCAGCGGATGGCTGAGATTGGGGCCATGACCGGCGGGCTGGCCCACGAGATCAAGAACCCGCTCTCGACCATTGGACTCAACGCCCAGCTCCTGGGCGAAGCGGTGGGGGAGTTGGAGATCGAGGAGCGCGAGAAGGGACGGCTTCAGAAGCGCATCGAGGCACTGCGGCGCGAAGTGGACCGCCTGCGCGACATCCTGCAGGACTTCCTGAAGTTCGCCGGGGGCGTACGCGTCGAGCCCAAGCCTGTGGACCTGAACCTGGTGGTCGAGGAGCTGGCGGATTTTTACATGCCGCAGGCGGCGCACCACGGCGTGCGGCTGCGCACCGAGCTCGCGGCCTCGCCGCGCCCGTTGACGGCGATGATCGATCCGCCGCACTTCAAGCAGGCCCTGCTCAACCTGATGATCAACGCGACGCAGGCGATGGAGGACCGGGGGGTGCCGGCGTCCGGGGCCGCGGCGGCGAGACCCAAGGAGCTGATCCTGCGCACCGGGATCGCGGAGCCCAATCGCGGCGAGCATGTGGCGGGCGCGGGCATGGCCGAGGTGCACGTGATCGACACGGGGCCGGGGATTCCCGAGGATGTGCTGCCCCGGCTGTTCACGCCGTACTTCACGACCAAGTCGGGCGGGAGCGGCCTGGGCCTGCCGACGGCGAAGCGGCTGATCGACGAGCACTCCGGGACCATCGAGGTTCACTCGAAGGTGGGGGCGGGGACAGACTTTGTGATCCGGGTGCCGCGCGCGGTGTGAGCGGTGCCGTTCCCGGCGAGGAGGATGCGGCGCTGGGGGTTGGAGAGCGCGAGCGTTGCGATGCGCTCGGGCTCCATGAACTCCCCGCGGAGCGGGCGGCGTCGGGCGGGCAGCCGCCCTTCGTACACGGCGATCTGTACGCGCCGGTGTGTGGTCTGGTGCGTGAACGCGTTGATTTTCGCGCCGACGGCGAGGGCGAGCTCGCGGGCGATCTCGTCCGCCGGGGCCGGGGCGTCATCGCGTTCGAGGCTGGGTGCTTGCCACATGCCGGCCCACAGGCCGGTGTCGGGGCGGCGTTCGACCAGCACGCGACCGTTGCGGTCGCGGACGACGACAACCGCGTGGTAGACCTCGCGCTGCTTCGGCGCGCGGGCGGGGGCCGGGATGCGATCCTGGACGCCCTTACCCCGAGCCACGCACGATTGCCTGAGCGGGCAGGCACCGCAGCGCGGCAAGGCGGGCGTGCAGACGGTGGCCCCGAGCTCCATGAGGGCTTCGTTCCATTCGCCCGGGGAGCGGGCGGCCTGCACAAGCGAGAGCGCCAGCTCGGCGACCCAGTGCCGTGCCTCCGGGCTTTGAGGTGGGAGATCGATGCCCTCCAGGCGCATGAGCACGCGGGTGACGTTGCCGTCGATCGCGGGCTCGGGCCTTCCAAAGGCGATGCTGGCGACTGCGCCCGCGGTGTACGCGCCGACACCGGGCAGCGTGCGGAGCTCGGCGGCGGACTCGGGGACGCGGGTGTTGAAGTCCTGAACAATCCGGACGGCGGTGGCGTGGAGGTTTCGTGCCCGCCGGTAGTAGCCCATGCCCGACCACTCGGCGAGCACGTCGTCGAGCGGGGCGGCCGCGAGGCGTTTGACCGTCGGGAATCGGCGCATGAACCGTGGGAAGCGTTCGAGCACGCGCGCCACCTGGGTCTGCTGGAGCATCGCCTCGCTCACGAGCACCGCGTAGGGGTCGCGGGCCACGCCGGGGGGCTTGCGCCACGGCAAATCGCGCCGAGCATGGGCGAACCAGCGGGTCAGCGCCGTGGTGAGACGGCGTGGGCCTGGGTTGCTGGGAGCGATTGGTGCGGTGCGGCGAGCCACTGGCGGATGGTATCGGAGCGGGCCCGTGTGAAACGAAGCGACCCGGCGCGGTGGCGCGCCGGGTCGTCGAAGCGTCGCTGCGGGGGGTAGGCCGGAGAGGTTACGGGCACGTCGCTCCGAAGCGAGCCAGGAACATGGTGAGGTCGGTGGTATTCACCGCGCCGTCGAAGTTCATGTCGATCGGGTCGCTGGGAAGGAAGTAGAAAAAGCCGAACTCGCTGAGAAAGAGCACCAGGTCGCCGGTGTTGACGGTGCGGTCGTTGTTGAAATCGCCGGGGCAGTCCGGCACGACGCGGACGGCGGCCCACGCGGGGCGGTATTCAGTTTGGTAGAAGCCGGGGAAGGGGGCGTCAACGGTCACGCTGCTGAACGCGCCCTGAAAGCCGCTGGTCCCCGCGGCACAGAGGTAGTAGCCAGCGCCGGGGAAGACGGCGGCGGGGGTGGTGACGTGGACAGAGGCGGTGCCGCCGTAGATGCGGCTGAAGTACGCGGAGATGCCGGCTCGGTTGGTGTCCTCGTACGAAGTGAAATAGCGGGTGATGCTGCCGGAATACTGCTCGAAGGTGCTGGTGCACGAAATGGCGGCGCCGGCGCCGATGAAGATGTCGTTGTAGTTGCGCAGGGCGCCCGCGGAGATCTGCAGCAGCTTGCCGTTGTCCACGACAAGCGCGCCGTGGTTGTCAAAGAGCCATTCCAGTCCGAGCAGGGCCGAGCTGGGGCCCGAGACCGCGACGTAGGCCCCCTGCAGCGAGTGGATGCTCTGGTAACTGTTCATGCGGAGCGCGCTGTCCTGCTGGATGATCCAGGTTCCGCCGTAGAGGTAGCCGTAGGTGGCGGGCGTCTGCGAGAGGTTGACGCAGTTTCGCATGTCGAGGGACGAACCATTCCCGATGACGAGGATGCCGCCGTCGATGGCCCAGTACTGGATATCCGAGCCCATGGTGTTGGAGGCACCGTTCTCGTAATAGATCGCGCCGCGGTTGGCGATGAGGGAGTTGCCGGCGTTGTGGCCGGCGTCGCTGCGGTCGACGAAGCCGCCGCCGTACACCACGCGGGCGCTGCCCCCGGCGAAGATGTTCAGCGTGGTGGAGGGGTCGGCGTCGTCGTAGTTGCCGAGGTAAACGGCCCCGCCCTGCATGAAGAAGCTGAACCCCAGCTCCATGTATCCGTAGATGTTGAACGCGCCGCCGGCGAAATAGACCGGGCCGACGCACGACGATTGGGTGCCGGCAACGAAGTTGATCTCGGCGCCAGGCGGCTGGCTGACGACGGCGTACTCGAAGTGGGCGCCGCCTCGGAGGTTGGTGATGCCGTTGCCGTAATAGGTGCCGTAGCTGCTGGTGCCGTAGACGATGACGAGTTCACGGTTGAACTCGGCGTTGTTGAGGACCTGCAGGGTGCCGCCGGCGACGTTGACGGGGTTGTTGGAGATGAGCGAGCGGCAGGTGGTGCCGCCGGTGATGAACACGCGCATGTCGGTCGCGGTGAAGGTGACTACGACGTCGTCGGTGGAGTTGCACGTCCGACCCAGCGACCAGTTGGCGCCGTTGTGCCAGTCGTGGTCGCCGGTGAGGTTCATGAAGGTGTTCGTTGCGCCGGACGCTGAGAGGGCGGTCGTGGCGAGGGTGGCGGCGAGCATCAGAACGGACAGTCGGGTACGCATGACAGGCTCCTATTTGAGCACCCGGGCATCCGGGCGCTGGCGTTCGGGGTCTGGACGGTGGTGCGGCACCGCCATACACACGGCGTGCGTCGTTTGACCGAGGCCCGGCGGGAATCTTGGAGAGGAGGGGCGTTGCGGCGCCGCCTGCGGCGATGCTGGAATTGTCAGTGCACCGAGACCGCGACCGGAGGCATCTGAGGCGGTCGTTACACCAAACAGGAGCTTCCCAGTGACCGCACCTCTTCGATCGATCCACCGTGGCCTCGTCGCGTTCGTGCTCGCAGCCGGCGTGCTGGCGCTCGCCTCCTCACGGCCCGCGGCGGCCGAGGGTGACAAGGGGTCCGGCCCCGCCGGCGCGCAGCCGGCTCCGCAGGCCGAGGCGCCCGCCGGGCTCGCGATCGGCGACAAGGCGCCGGACGTGACCCTCGCGGACGCCGCCGGCAAGCCGGTGAAGCTCTCGGAGCTCTGGGCCAGGCAGCCGGTCGTGCTGACCTTCTACCGCGGGGGCTGGTGCCCGTTCTGCAACCAGGCGCTGGCGGCGTGGCAGGAGAAGCTGCCGGAACTTGATAAGGCGGGCGCGGTGCTCGTGGCCCTGACGCCGGAGAAATCCAGCTATGCCACGCAGACCGTCGAGAAGCACAAGCTGACCTACCGGGTGCTCTCGGACTCAAAGTACGAAGCGGCCAAGTCGTACAAGACCCTCTTCGAAATGGATAAGGGAACGCAGGAGAAGTACAAGGGCTACGGCGTTGACCTCGGCGAACACAACGCCGCCGGCACCTGGGAGTTGCCCGTCCCCGCCACCTATGTGATCGACACGGCGGGCGTGGTGCGGTGGGTTCACTTCAACCCCGATTACCGCAAGCGGGCGGACCCGGGCGAGGTGATCAAGGCCGTTGGCGCGCTGAAGCAGTAGCCTCGCCCGCGATCACCGCGCCAGGTGTTCCCGGCAACGGTTCTCGAACATCCCGACCCCGCCGACCACGATGTCTTCCTTGCTGTCGAACAGGCGGATGGTGTGCACGGCGGGCCGCCCACAGACGGCGCACGGCGCCGTCAGCTTGACGACCTCGTCGGCCTCGATGAGCAGGCGGGCCATCTCGCCGAACGGTTCATTGAGGCTGGTGCGGTCCAGGCCTGCCAGGATGACGCGCCGGCCCGGGCCGCGTCCGAGCAGCCGCATGACGGCGTCGTGGAGGCCTTCGCGGAAAAAGTGGGCCTCGTCGAGGCCGATGACCCGGGCGTCGATGTCGAGCAGTTGGCGTGGCGCCGTGATCGTGCGGGCGTCAAACGTGACCCCGGTGTGGGTTGCGATGGCGGTGGCGTGGTAGCGGGTGTCAATGGCGGGCTTGACGGCGGCCACGCGCACGCCGCCGGCCGACGCCGCGCCGGAAAGACGCCGGATCAGTTCCGTCGACTTTCCAGCGAACATGGGGCCGCAGATGACTTCCAAACGCGAGGGAGGAAGCTGCGGGTCGGAGGTTGGCGGGTGCGCGCCGTTCACCGCCCTGACGGTAGCATGGAGGGCAACGCCATGCGCCCCCGACTGACCATCTTGCTTTGTGCCGCATCCAGCGTTTTAGGCTGTGCCCGCCCCGACAACGACCGCCTGGAGTTGGGAGCGCCCGAGAGCCTTCAGACGCTCTCGCTGTTTGGCACGCCGGCTCCGATGGAGCCGTCGTCGAACCCGACGCTTAACGGGGCGGGCCGCGGCGGATGGCCGGCGCTCGTCGTCGTGGCGCCGCTGGACGCGTCCGGACCAACCGGCTGTTGTCTATGCCGTGCCCGCGTTGACAATGCCCGCCATCATGGGGCCTTCCCGACGGCGCAGACGGTGCTGGACGAGCGTCCGACGCCGTGGTTTGCACGGGCGCCGCGGGCTTGGGATCGGCTCCCCGCCGGGGGCGAGGCGCCATGAACCAGGAAGCGATGGAGATCACACCGTCCGAGGCGGCGGCACGCCTGCGCGATGATCCGAACGCCGTGCTGCTTGACTGCCGCACCGCCGAGGAGCACGCGGCGGCGCGGATCGAATCGGCCCGGCTCGTGCCGCTCGGCGAGCTCGAAGCCCGGATCGGCGAGCTTCGGGAGCTCGACGATCGGACGATCATCGTGCACTGTCACCACGGCGTCCGCAGCCTGCGCGCGGTTGCAATCTTGAGGAGTGCGGGGTTTGACCGGGCGGTTTCGATGGCTGGGGGGATCGATCGCTGGTCGGCGGAGGTTGATCCCGGCGTGCCCCGTTACTGAGACTTAGCCGGCGCGAGCGGGACGCAGCACGAAAACGCCGTACCCGCAGGTCGTGGGCTTGCGCCACGCGCCACCCGCCATCACGACCGCGTCGACGCCTTCCTCGTCGACCACGCCGAGCACTTCAAAGCCGGCGCGCCGGATCATCGAGGCCCACTGCGGCCCGCTGTAGCAGCGGAGCTGGTAGACGTTGTCGTGGTGCTTCTCACCGCTGGGCGTGGTGATCGTCAGGTGGTTCATCACCCGTTCGAACCGGCCCTCGGGGGGCAGGAACGCCGCGAACTGCGTGACCTTGCAGCGCCCGCGCGTTCCGGAAAACACCTCCTCGGTCGGGAACTCGCCGTGATAGTGGGTCAGGCTGATGCCAACGGCGTACAGACCCTTTGGGCGGAGCGCGCGGCGCACGCACCGCAGGTGGGCCAGCATCTTGGCGTCGGTGTCGAGGTGGCGGATGGAGTTGATCAGGCAGAACGCGAAATCGGCCCGGGGTCTGGGCGGCGCGAATCTCGTCATATCGCCGACGCGGAACTCGCCCCGCAGACCCCGTCGTTGGAAGGACGACCGCGCAAACGCGATCATGCCGGGGCTGAGGTCCAGGCCGATGACGCGCCGACCCCGCGCCGCCGCGGCCTTGAGGTACCGGCCGGTGCCGCAAGCGGGCTCGAGCCACACGCGGGATTTCCGACGCAGGCTGGACGGGTCGGCGAATCGACGCTCGATGCGTTCGAGGCCGTCGACCTCCCAGGCGGTGTCCGGCGCGTGGACGATGTCGTACCACAGGGGGTGGTCGTACCAGTCAATTGCGGGGGCAATCGCGGGGGGCTGGCTATCGGGCTGCGTCCTGGGCATGGTGGGGCGGTAAGGTACTCGTCCGGATTCCACGAGGAGGCGACCGTGAATCACCCGTCCGTGGTGCGCACCATCCAGGTTCTCGGCGTTGCGCTGGCCGTCCTGTGCGGACGAACTGTCGCGGCGCGTCCCGACGCGCCAAGCCGCCCGGGCGTTGAAGCGGGCCCGCTGAGCTTTCGCGTGACCATCGACAAGTCTGTGCGCGCCGAGCCCGCGACCGGGCGGCTGGTGGTCTATTTGATCAAGGCCGGCGCGATGGTGGGATTCGGGGCCGAGCCCGGCGATGCGCCGTTCTTTGAGAACCCCCAGCCGTGCTTCGGGGTCGACGTCAAGTCGCTCGCGCCGGGTCAGCCCGCCACGCTGGACGACGGGGCCACGAGTTTCCCGGCGCCGATGAGCAAGCTGCCCAAGGGCACCTACCGCGCCCAGGCGGTGCTGGATATGAACCGGCTGAACAGCGACTGGCACAAGGAGCCGGGCAATCTCTACTCGCCCGTGGTGACGTTCGAGGCGAACCCCGACGGGTCGCACGCCGGCACGGTCGAACTGCGATTGACCAAGGCGACCGCCGCGCCCAAGCTGCCTTCGGTCCCCGGTTGCGAAATCTTCGAGTTCCGCTCGCCCATGCTGTCAGAGTTCCACCACCGCGACGTGGTGCTGCGGGCGGGCGTGGTGTTCCCCACAGAGCACAAGGACGGCCAGGTGTACCCCGCGGTCTATGAGGTGCCGGGCTACGGCGGCGACGCCGGGATGGCGTTTGGCGCGGCGCGGGGTCGGGCGGCTGGGCGGGGCGATCCGGCGGCCAACGAGCTCTGGAAACACGCGTTCTACATCGTGCTCGACGCCGAGAGCGGCAACGGGCACACCCTGTGGGCCGACAGCGACAACAACGGGCCGTGCGCCCGCGCGCTGGTGGAGGAGTTCATCCCCGCCCTCGAGAAGCGCTACAACCTGCTCGCAAAGCCCGAGGCGCGTTTCATCACCGGCCATTCTTCCGGCGGGTGGTCGAGCCTGTGGCTGCAGGTGACGCACCCCGAGACCTTCGGCGGCGCGTGGCCCAGCTCGCCCGATCCGGTGGACTTCCGGCGGTTCCAGAAGACCGACATCTATTCTCACGCCAGCATGTACAGTTCCGAAGGCACCCAGGACGACACCGCCAGCTACCGCGGCATGACCGGCGCGACGCGCATGACGGTGCGCACCGAGAACGCCGTCGAGGAAGTCATCGGCCCCGACAACACCTCCGGTCAGCAGTGGGATTCCTGGCAGGCGGTGTTCGGTCCCAGAGCGGCTTCGGGCAACCCCGCGGCGCTCTACGACCCCGCGAGCGGGACGATCGATCGCGCCGTTGCGGAGAAGTTCCGGCGTTACGACATCGGCGAGCTGATCCGGCGCGACCCGGCCGGCCTGGCGCCGATCTTCCGCGACCGTGTCCGCCTGATCGTGGGTGACAAGGACAGCTTTTTCCTGAACGAAGCTGTGGCTCTGCTGAAGCAGGACGTGGACAAGGCCGTCGAGGCCGCGCCCGCGGTGAACCCGGCGGGGTACATCAAGGTGCTGCCGGGCGACCACGGCAGCGTGATGATGACCCCCGAGTCACGGGCGCGCTTGGCGGAGATGCTGGAGCAGTTCAGGCGGAGCGGCGTGGTCGCACCCTGAATCCGCGGGTCGCGTTATTCGACGTTCGTGCTGCGACCATGGATCGGCATGATGCACACAGATGACTCAGCCGTTGGCCTTGGGAGGCTGATTGGCCAGGAGGTCAACCAGCCACTCGCCAAACTGCTCCTTTTCCATCGCCCCCGGAGTCTGACGCGTGGAGCCGTCGTGACCGATCACGGTCGCGGCGATAGTCGGCGCGTCCATCGTCTCGAGGGGGTTGGCCACGATGAAGTCCAGGTTTTTGCGCGCCAGTTTGGACCTGGCTGATTCCATCAACCGCTCGGCGGGCTCCAGGGCAAATCCCACCACGGTCTGCCCAGGGCGCTTGGCTTTGGCCACCGCCGCGAGGAGGTCCGGGGTGGGTTCGAGCTCGAGCGTGAGAGCCTGCTCGGTCCGCCGGAGTTTGGTGGCGCCGGATGAGGGGTTGCGGGGGCGATAATCGGCGACGGCGGCGGCCATGATCAGCAGGTCACAGGTGGGGAAGTGCTCGGCGAGCAGCCGCTCCAAGTCCGCCGTGGATTGGAACCGGACAGCCCTGATCCGCGTATGTTGCGGCGATCGGGGCGTCGGACCCAGCAGCAGGGTCACGTCGCATCCCAGCCGGGCCGCGGCCTCGGCGATGGCGATGCCCACCCGTCCCGAAGAGCGGTTGGCGATGTACCTCACGCCGTCGATAGGCTCGTGGGTTGGGCCGGCGGTGATCAGCACCCGGCGGTGGGGCGGCCCGCTTGGCCCGGGCTGCGGAGTTGGGTCCTGACGGTTCTGCATGGGGGTGCTTCGCGGGGCGAGCGTAGCCGGGTCGTCCGGGGTCGCCCGACGGTAGTTGATGCGGCCCGCGGGGGCCGGGTTACCTACGATCATGCCCGGCGCCCGCGTCCCCGACGTATGCTGCCGGGGTCCGAGCCTGAATCCTGGTTCCATTCCCCGCTCCGCTCACGATTCCCGCCTTCCCACGCCGCATGACCCAGTTCGCCAAGCCCAGCACGAGTTCCCGTTCAGGCATGCGCAAGAAGCTGGGGGAGATCCTGCTGGCCAAGGGGCTGTTGACGCAGGAGCAGATCGAGACGGCCATCACGATGGCCAAGGGTCAGGGCAAGCGGATCGGCGAGACGCTGATCGACGCGGGGATGGTGAAGGAAGAGGAGGTCGCCAAGGCGCTCGCCGAGCAGTTCTCGCGGCCCTACGTCGACCCGAACGATCCCGGCGTGTCGCCCAAGATCGACATCAAGACCATCCCCGAGGAGATGGTCAAGAAGTACCTGGTGCTGCCCTTGGGCAAGGACGCCAAGGGACGCCTGCAGCTCATCATCCACGATCCCAAGAACCTCGAGACGCTCGACCTCCTGCGGTTCAAGCTGGGCGTGGAGATCGACACGCACATCGCCTCTCGGGGGAAAATCAAGCAGTTCCTGGAGAGCAAGACCGACGCCTCGCGCCCGAGGATGGTCGCCGCCGATGAATCGCTGGTGTCGGCGTCGATCGACCGTTCCATCGACAAGTCGATGGACAAGAGCGTGGACAGCTCGATTGACCAGGCGGCCGACTCGGCCCCGATCATCAAGCTGGTCAACCGCATCATCGACGAGGCGGTGAACATGCGGTGCAGCGACATCCACGTCGAGCCGATGGCCGACCGGGTGCGCCTGCGCTACCGCGTGGACGGCGTGTGCATCGAGCGCGACAACCTGCCCAAGCGCATGCAGAACGCGGTGCTGGCCCGCTTCAAGCTGATGGCCGGCATGAACATCGCCGAGAAGCGCCTCCCGCAGGACGGACGCATCAAGCGGCAGGTGGGCGACAAGGTGATCGATTTCCGCGTGTCGGCGTGCCCGGCGTACCACGGCGAGTCGATCGTGCTGCGTATTCTGCGCCCGGACTCGGTGCGTATCGGCCTGGAGAACCTGGGCTTCGAGGCCGACAACCTCGCCAACTTCAACAGGATCATCCGGCGCCCCAACGGCATCTTCCTGGTCACCGGCCCCACTGGCTCGGGCAAGACCACGACGCTGTACTCGGCGCTGGACATCCTCAACCGTCCGGACAAGAAGATCATCACCGCAGAGGACCCGATCGAGTACGCCTTCGCGGGCATCAACCAGTGCCAGATCAAGGAGCACATCGGGCTGACGTTCGCCAGCGTGCTGCGGGCGATGCTGCGCCAGGCGCCGAACATCATCCTGGTCGGTGAAATCCGCGACAAGGAAGTGGCCGAGGTGGCGATCCAGGCCGCGCTGACGGGCCACCTGGTTTTCAGCACGCTGCACACCAACGACGCGCCCAGCGCGATCACCCGACTCATCGACATGGGTGTCAAGCCGTTCCTGGTGGCGAGCTCGATCCAGGCGGTCATGGCCCAGCGCCTGATCCGGGTGCTGTGCGAGAAGTGCAAGGAAAAGGACCCGACGCCGGACCCCAAGTATCTCCGTCTCACCGACATCGGCCCCGAGGACATGGCCCGCGGCACCATCTGCCGCGGCGTGGGGTGTGACAACTGCAACGGCACGGGCTACCGCGGGCGCAAGGCCATCTTCGAGATGATGACCATGAACCACGAGCTGCGGACGCTGGCCTTCGAGCGCGCCAGCGTGAGCGAACTCCGCAAGGCCGCCCTCGCCAACGGCATGAGGTCGCTGCTGCAGGACGGCAAGCTCAAGATCCTCAAGGGCGTGACGACCCCCGCCGAGGTGGCCCGCATGGCCCAGGTCGAGGGCGCCGAGGGGCTCGAGAAGAAGTAATCTGCTCCCGACGCGCCCGCGCAGCGGGGCCGGGCGCGTATTTCGGCGCGCCGACAGGGCGGCTCGGAACCATCGCAGCGGCCCTGTGCTCGCTCCAAAGCTTGCGCCCCTGTGGGTGGATGGCGGCCGCTAAGGGCCGCCAGGTCTTCTGAGGATTCCGTACATGTTCGAGCACCGCTCCGAAGCACTGATCAGCCCAGTTCGCTTTGTGAGGCGCCAGGCACGTCTCTCGCTTGCCGCGGCCGGGCTGGTGGGCGGGGGACTGGCGATCGGCGCGGTCGGGTATCACCTGGTCGCGGGGCTGTCTTGGGTGGACTCGGTGTACAACGCGGCCATGATCCTGACGGGGATGGGCCCCGTCGTGACACTCACCACAGACGGAGCGAAGTGGTTCGCCACGTGCTATGCGCTGTTCAGCGGCGTGGTTTTTCTGACCGCCGCCGGCCTGCTGCTGGCGCCGGCGCTCCACCGGATGCTGCATTCGCTGCATTTGGACGAGCCGGAAGAGCGATAAACTGCGCCCATGCAATCGAAGGCCGCCACCCCGGAGAAGTACCTCGCCGCGCTGCCCCAGGACCGTCGCGAGGCGATCAGCGCCGTGCGCGACGTGATCCTCAAGAACCTTGACAAGGACATCGAGGAGGGAATGCAGTACGGCATGATCGGCTACTACGTTCCGCACCGGGTGTTCCCCGCCGGGTATCACTGCGACCCGTCGCAGCCGCTGCCGTTCGCGGGGCTGGGGTCGCAGAAGCAGCACATGGCGCTCTACCTGATGTGCGTGTACGGCGACGCCCCGACGCGCGAGGCCTTCGTGAAGGAGTGGAAGGCCACCGGCAAGAAGCTCGACATGGGCAAGGCGTGCATCCGCTTTAAGAAGCTGGAGGACGTCCCGTTGGAGGTCATTGGGCGGCTGGTGAAGAAGGTGACCGCGAAGAAGTACATCGCCGGCTACCAGGACGCCCTGGGACAGCGCCCGCCCGTGGCGAAGGCCGCGAGCGCGGCGCCCGGCAAGCCTCGGAGAAAGCCGGCGGTCAAGAAGAAGAAGGTCACGAGGACCAAGTGATGCCGGGTCGGCGTCGCGCGGCGTTAGCCCACCCAGCGCAGCAGGACCTGCATGATGATCGCCGCGTACAGGCCGGAAGACAGGTCGTCGGCCAGCACGCCGAAACCATAGGGAAGGCGTTCGAGCCGGCGCCCCGGCCATGGCTTGACGATGTCCAGGATGCGGAACAGCACGAACGCCGCGCCGACCGCGAGGGCGGCCTTCCACGAGCTGCACAGCGGGCAGGCGCCCTGGGGGGCGGCGCACGCGGTCAAGCAGTTGGCCGGCCAGAACATGAGAGGCAGGCACTGGGCGCAGGTCTCGTCGGCGACGCACTCGCTGGGGTCTTTCTCGCCGAAACGGTGCTGGGCCCACACTCCGAGCACGATGCAGCCCAGCCCGAATATCAGGGCGACGGCGCCGAGCACCCAGTTGATGACGTGGGGCGGCGCGCCGTCGGCGATCATGAGCCAGGCGAGTACGGCGGGCGGCAGTGAGCCCCAGGTGCCCGGGGCCGGGCGCATCTTTCCAAGCCCAAAGGTGGTGATGATCGCTTCTCGAATCACGGGCGCGCTCCCCGCTGCGGCTCACGCAAGCCCCGGGCTGCTCGCCAGCCGCGCACGATGTAGGGCAGAACGCTGAGCGCGGTGATGATCACGGTCCCGCGGACGATCACGTCGATGGAGGTGCGGCACCAGAGGGGAAGGGGTTGGGTGGTGTCGCTCGCCGACGCGGCCCACGACCGTCCCTCGGTGCCCAGCCAGATCAACAGCAGCACCGCGGGGATCGCCGTCGCCTGCAGGATCATCTTGAGCTTGCCGAAGATGTCGGCGGCGAACGACACGCCCCGCGCCTCGAGCACCGCCCGGATCGAGGTGACCAGAAGCTCCCGGGCCAGGATCACCACGACCATCCAGGGGTCCACCCCCGAGACCGGCGAGACCGTCAATGTCGTCCAGGGGAGCGGGAACACCGGGTGCTTGGGCGCGAAGTTCGGGCCCGCCAGGAAGATGAACGCCCCCAGCACGAGCACCTTGTCGGCGAACGGGTCCATCACCCTGCCGAACACGGTCTCGGCGTTCCAGCGCCGAGCCAGGTAGCCGTCGAGCGCGTCGGTGAGCGCCGCGAGGATAAACGTCGCGAACGCCGCGAGCAGCACCCACGGTCGGGACGTCGGGAAGCGGTACAGCGCCAGACCCGCGAAGAACCCGGCGGCGAGCACCAGGCGGGCGACGGTCAGCAGGTTGGGGGCGTGCAGGTACCACCCCGTGGCCCGCGCGACCGGAGCGCCCACCCGCGGCGCGATCAAGCTGGAAGGGGCGCTGTTCACGGGGCGTGCTCGGCGTGCATGGGAAGGACCCTCAACCATACCCGCTCGCGGCGTGCCTCGGCAGAACCCGGACGCCCGCAACCGGCGGTATCAACCCACACGGCTTTCCACTACCGGCTGAGGTTGCCGCCCCGTGCGCCCGACCGTATCCTGCCTGTCTCGAATGACCCCGGGCCACCTGTCGGCCGGGTCGGTTGGAGTTGAGCCCCTGAACGCCTCGGTCATCAGCCCGTTCCTGCTCTACGCGTTCCTTGCCGTTGGTGCGGTAGGGGTTTGCCTGGCGCTGCCGCGCCCGAAAATCAGCCCGCAGTTGATCGGGACCGTCCTGGCGGCGGCGGCGGTGGGGGGGCTCTTCGTGGTGCTGGCCCGCACCTACGCGCCCGAACCGGCGTTTTTCTACATCTTCGCGATCCTGGCGGTTGTCTCGGGCATCCGGGTGATCTCGCACCCCCGCCCGGTGTATTCGGCGCTGTACTTCATCTTCACCATCCTGAGCTCCTCGGTCCTGTACCTCCTGGCGCAGGCCGAGTTCATGGCCTTTGCGCTGCTGATCATCTACGCCGGGGCGATCCTTATCACCTATGTGTTCGTGATCATGCTGGCGACGCAGGCTCCGACCGAGGACCAGCCTGAGGCCCTGAGCGAGTACGACGCGTACAGCCGCGAGCCGCTGGGGGCGACGATCCTGGGGTTCGTGCTGCTGGCGGTGCTGACGGGGATGATGTCGCGGGGCGTGAAGCAGGTTTCGCCGCGTGACGCGGGGGTCGATCCACAGGCCCGGCTGGCGGACATGCCGAGAAAGGTGATCGAATCGCTGGACCGGCACGGGGCCTTTGAGGTGTTCGACCGGCCGCTGCCCTCGGAGGTCGGCAACGTGATCGACTTCGGCAAGCGCCGGGTGCCGCTGACGATGCGGTTGTCGCGGCTGCCGGCGCTGGAGGCACGCGTGTCGGATGCCCGCTTCAACGCCCTGGTGGGGGGCGAGAGCGAGGCCAGGAGGCTGGCGGAGAGCCTGGCGAGCAAGGGGAAGTCCGGCAGCCCGTTCGCCAAGCCGACCGACGGCGACGAGCCGGCATCGACCGATGACAAGCAGACGGTGATCCCCGTGACGTTCCCCGCGGACATCGCGGTGGAGAACATCGAGCAGGTCGGTTTCGCGCTGGTGGCCAAGCACCCGATGGCGCTCGAGCTCGCCGGCGTGATCCTGACGATGGCCATGCTGGGGGCCGTGGTGCTGGCCCGCAAGCAGATCGAACTGGGCGAAGCCGAGAAAGCCGCCGCCGCGTTCGCACGCACGCACACCCTGCCCGGCCCGCGCGGCTATGGAGATGAGGCGTGACGCACACCGCCGCGATCAACCTCCTGGCCTCGGCGGCCCCCATGGGGCCGGTGACGCTGTACCACTACCTCGTGGTGTCGGCCATCCTGTTCGCGCTGGGGCTGATCGGCTTCCTCACCCGGCGGAACCTGATCATCATGTTCCTGTGCACGGAGCTGATGTTCCAGGCCGCCGGCATCGCGCTCATCGCCTTTGGGCGCTTTCACATGAACCAGACCGGGGACGTGTTTGTGATCTTCGTCCTCACCATCGCCGCGGCGGAGGCCGCCCTGGCACTGGCCCTGGTAGTACTGCTTTTCCGGCGCAAGGAATCGCTTGACGCCTCAGATTGGTCTGAAATGAAGGGTTAGAGCCCTCTCTTCTCCGTCCCATTTCACCCCTCCCGCACCCCACGTTTCTCTCCCACCCTGTTCTCCACCCTTTCCATCCTCGCCAGCGAACACGCCGACACGCCGCACTTGGCCGCCGGCGCTTGGTGGATCGCGCTTATCCCGGGTCTGCCCCTGCTGGGGTGCGTGCTGTGCGGACTGTTCGCCGCCGGGCGGGTCAAGTCGAAGCTGCCGGCGTTTACCGTGTTCTTCCTCCTGGCGGCCAGCTTTGGCATCGCTCTGAAGGGGTTCCTGGATTGGGATGGTTCCGGGCGGGCCGTCACGCTGGTGCACGTGCTGGATTGGATCCACGTGCACTGGGGCTTCCCGCCGGTCGAGAACGTCTTTGTCGCCAATATCGCGTTCCACATGGATGGCCTGAGCTGGCTGTGGATGCTCTTTGTCACGGGGCTGGGCGCCGCCATCTGCCTGTACGCCAGCGAGTACATGGCCCACGACGTGGGCAAGGGCTACGCCCGGTTCTTCGCGGCGTTTGCGCTGTTTGTGTTCTCGATGTCGTGCCTGGTGATGGGCGACAACCTCGTGCTCCTCTACCTGGGCTGGGAGGGCGTCGGGCTGTGCTCGTACCTCCTGATCGGCTACTTCTATCAGAAGCCGTCGGCGGTCGAGGCGGCGAAAAAAGCGTTCATCGTCAACCGCATCGGCGATCTCGGGCTGGCGCTCGGGCTGTTCCTGATCTATGTGACCTTCGGCACGGTGAACTACGCCGAGCTGTTCGAGATGGTGGGCCAGGGGGTTGACGCCCAGGGGCGCCACCTCGCGACCATCTGGCAAGGCTGGGCGATCCCGTGCCTGCTGATGATCGGCGCCTTCGGCAAGTCGGCGCAGGGGCCGCTGTACGTGTGGCTGCCCGATGCGATGGAAGGCCCGACGCCGGTGTCGGCGCTCATCCACGCGGCGACCATGGTCACCGCCGGCGTGTACCTGGTGTGCCGGTTCCTGCCACTGTTCCTCGCCGACCCTTCGCACCTGGCGCTGCACATCGTGGCGTGGGTGGGAGCCCTGACGGCCCTGTGGTCCGCCACCATCGGCATGGCCCAGTTCGACATCAAGCGGATCATGGCCTACTCGACGGTTTCGCAGCTTGGGTACATGTTCGCGGGGGTGGCGGTGTTGTCGCCAACGGGCGGGGCCTCGCACGTCTTCACCCACGCGTTCTTCAAGGCCACGCTGTTCCTGTCGTGCGGCGCGGTGATGCACGGCTTCGCCGGGCAGCTCGACCTCCGCAAGCTCAGCGGCCTGTGGAGCCAGCCGGGGTGGAAGGTCGTCACCATCGCGATGTTCGTGGGCTGCCTGAACCTCGCGGGCTTCCCGTTCACACCGGGGTTCTTTAGCAAGGACATGATCCTGGCCGAGGCGTTCGTCACGCCGGGGATGGCCCCGATCGGGTGGATCCTGCTGGGCACCGCCGGGCTGACGGCGTACTACACCTTCCGCGTCTTCTTCCGCGTGTTCGTCGGCCCGCCGTCGTTCGAGCCGGGCGATGAGGTGCACGGTCACGATGACCACGGGCATGGCGATCACGGTCAAGGGCACGATCACGCCCACGCCGCTCACGAGGGGGCAGGGCACAAGGACCACGCCCACGACTTCCACCCGCACCCGCCGGGGTGGGCGATCAACTTGGTGCTGGGCGTTCTCGCCGTCGCGTCCATTGCCTGTATCGGCACTTTCCTGATCGAGAAGGAGCATCACGGGTGGGTCGGCTCGATGCTGGCGAGTTCATCGGCGGCGATGCCGCACGCGGGCACGGAGCACGGTGCCGTTGCCGCTGGAGAACACGCCGAGCACGGCTCCGGGGGGTTCCTCGGCTACAACCCGCACGAGGTGATGTACTACGTCTCAGCCATCGTCGGCGGCATCGGCATTGTGATCGCCTTCTTCCTGCACTACGTCGGTCGCAAGCAGGCCGCCACTGCCAACGCCGACAAGCTGCTCCCTGTGCTCGGCCCCCTCGCCCGCTGGGCCCAGGGCAAGTGGTACGTCGATGAGTTCTACGAGGCGGTCATCCGCCTGCCGTTGAACATCCTCTCGCACGTTTTCGCCGCCTTGGACAAGCTGCTGGTTGACGGGCTGGTTGATCTGTGCGGGGCTCTCCCCCGCATGCTCGCCCGCGGCCTCCGCCCCAGCCAGAACGGCGTGCTCCAGTCCTACGCCACCGGCATGGCCGGCGGTCTTGCCGTGATCCTCCTCATCGTCTGGCTGCTCATGCTCCGCGGATAGTCCCCACCGCCCACCGCCCACTGCCAGCTGCCCATCCCCCACTCTCTCCCCCGTGCTCCTCGCCTCGCTCATCATCCTCCCGCTCGCCACGGCCCTCCTGATCGGGTTCGCGCCGCGCTCGATGGCCAAGACGCTCGCCGTCGTCGGCTCGCTGGCGGCGTTCGCGCTCACGCTGGTGGCGATGCGCCAGTTCGACTGGGACAACCCGTCGCTCTACCAGCTCACGGCCGATGCGCCGCTCATCCCCGAGCTTGGCATCCGGCTGTCGATCGGCATCGACGCCGTCGCGTTGTGGCTCATCGCGCTCACCGCGTTCCTCGGCCCGCTGTGCGTTTTCGGGTCGTTCACCGCCATCACCACCCGCGAGAAAACGTACTACGCCTCGCTGATGGCCCTGCAGGGCGTGATGGTGGGCGTGTTCGCGGCCCGCGACCTCGTGCTGTTCTACATCTGCTTCGAGTTCACGCTGCTGCCGATGTACGTGCTGATCAACCTGTTCGGCTCGACCAACCGGCACGCGGCGGCGATCAAGTTCTTCCTGTACACGTTCACCGGCTCCATCATCGCGCTGGCGGGCCTGGTCTATGTCGCGGCCCTGGGCGCTTCGCAGCGCGGCCATTGGAGCTTCGACATCGGCCTGCTCCAAGCCACCGCGTCCCACATGAGCCACACCGAGCAGGCGTGGGTGCTGCTGGCGCTGATGTGCGGATTCGCGGTGAAGGTGCCGCTGTTCCCCGTCCACACCTGGCTGCCCCTGGCACACACCGAGGCCCCGACGGCGGGCAGCGTGATCCTCGCGGGCGTCCTGCTCAAGCTGGGCACCTACGCCATGTTCCGCTTTGTCCTGCCGTTCGTGCCCGACGCGGTGGTCGAATACTCCGGCGTCATCGGCGTGCTGGCGGTGATCGGCATCCTCTACGGCGGGCTCATCTGCTGGGTGCAGCGCGACATCAAGAAGCTCGTCGCCTATTCGTCCGTCGCTCACCTGGGCTTCTGCGTGCTGGGGCTGTTCTGCCTGAACACGATCGGCGCCGCGGGCAGCGTGCTGTACATGATCAACCACGGCCTCTCCACCGGGGCCCTCTTCTTCTGCATCGGGTTCATGTACGAGCGATACCACACCCGTTCGCTCGACGAGATCGGCGGGCTCGCCAGGAAGATGCCCGTCTGGGCGTTCTTCACCGTGTTTTTCACCATGGCCAGCGTGGGCCTTCCTGGTCTGAACGGGTTCGTCAGCGAGTTCATGTGCCTGCTGGGGACCTTTATCAGCGGTTCGGCCCGCGTGGGCGCCTCGGGTGTCGGGGCGGCTCCCGGGGTGTACGGCCCGTGGTATGCCGCGGTCGCCGGAGCGGGGATGATCGTCGCCGCCATGTACCTGCTGTACATGGTGGGCAAAGCGGTGTTCGGGCCGCTGCGCGAGCCGGGCGATCACGGGCACGGGCATGGCCACTCCGATCACGCCGGCGGCTTGCCCAAAGACCTCTCGTGGCGTGAGATTGGCGTGCTGATTCCGCTGGCCGTGGGGTGCGTGGTGCTGGGGGTTTTCCCGACGCCTGTTATCGAGAGCCTTCAGAACCCGATCCACGCGACGCTGACGCCGGCCTACGCGGCACTCGAAGAGCGCGGCCTGGTGCCGCCGCCGGCCGAGGCCAAACACGCCGACGCTGAGAAGCCGGAGGTGGCCCCATGATGCACCTCCTCGCCGTCGGCGGTTCGCCGAACCCGATGATCGACAAGCTCCGGTTCCTGCACCCGGAGATGGTGCTGTTCGGGGCCACGGTGATCGTGATGATCCTCGGGCTGTCGCCCCTTAGAGCCCTCCGCAAGAGCTGCGCGTGGATCAGCGGGCTGGCCCTGATCGGGGCCGGCGTCGCGGCCTATTTCACTCCGGAACTGAGCTCGAGCCCGCTGCCGCACCTGATGCCGTTCCTCAAGGTGCTTATCTGCACCGTGGGCGTGCTGCTGGTCATGGTGCTGGCGGGGACAGTTGACCGAGACTTCGAGGCGGAGCTCGACAAGGGGCGTCCGTTCGACGCGATCCGCTCCAACCGCTCGGAGTTCTATTCGTTCTTCCTTTTCAGCATCACCGGTCTCTTGCTGTGCACGACCGGCGACGACCTGATCTGGCTGTTCCTGGCGCTGGAGCTCACCAGCCTGCCCACCTATGTCATGGTGAGCATCTCGACCAACCGCTCCCGCAGCCAGGAGGCGGGCGTCAAGTATTTCTTCCTGGGTGCGCTCGGGGCGGCGACGTTCCTCTACGGCTTCGCGCTGCTTTACGGCGCCACGGGCACCACCACCCTGTTCGGCACCGGCGCCGACCCCGGTATCGCCGAGGTCCTCGCGGCCCAGCTCGCACACGGCGGCCTCAGCACGCTCGCCATGCTCGGGCTGGTCATCTCGATCCTGGGCGTCAGCTTCAAGATCGCCGCGGTGCCGATGCACTTCTACACGCCCGATGTGTACGAGGGCGCGGCGACCAGCGTGTCGGCGTTCCTCGCCTTTGTGCCCAAGGCCGCGGGGTTCATCGTCCTGACGCTGCTCTTGAGCTGCGTGGGCTGGGGATCGCAGTTCGGCCTGCCGGAGCCCATCAGGGTGCTGCTGTGGGTGATGGCGGCGCTCACCATGACGGTCGGAAACGTCATGGCGGTGCTGCAGGACAACGTCAAACGAATCCTCGCGTATTCATCGATCGCGCACAGCGGGTACATGCTGGTCGGCCTGATCGTCGGTCCCGGGGTCGCCGGCGTCGGCGCGGCGGGAACAGCGACGCTCGCGGGCAACGGCCTCGCTGCCACCTTCTTCTACCTGCTGTGCTACGGGTTTATGAACCTCGGCGCGTTCGCCGTGCTGGCGAGCCTGGAACGCGCCCCGGACCACCGCACGGGCAAGTCCGAAGAGATCGAGACCATCGACGACCTCCGCGGGCTCTTCGCGACGCACCCGGTTCTGGCCGGCGTCATGGTGCTCAGCGCGCTTTCGCTGCTGGGGTTCCCGATCCTCCTGGGCTTTGTCGGCAAGTTCTATCTCTTCACCAGCGCGATCTCGGCCAACGAGTTGATCCTGGTCGTGGTGATGGGCCTCAACTCGGCGGTGGGGGCGTTCTATTACCTGCGGCTGGTGTTCGCGCCGTTCCTGTCAGACCCCGACGGCGGCTCGCACCCGCCGCGCACGACGGCGTTCGGATCACGCGTGTTCGCGGGGGTGCTCTCGGCCGTCAGTGTCGTGGCGCTGGTGATCCCCAGCGGGCGGTTGATGAGCCTGTGCCACGACGCGACCAGGTTCAGCGCCAAGCCCCCGGCATCGGCCGATGCGCCGGTCAAGCCTGAGGCGCCGGGCAAGGCGCCATCGGGTGCCGATGCCGTTGCAGCCGGCCAGCCGTGAGCGTCGCCGGTTCAGCTATTGATCAAAGCCGCTGGATTCCTTCCACCGCGTGATGCGGGGCTTCTTGGTTTCCTGCGCCCAGGCGGGCTCGAAGCAGTCCGCCGGGGCTGTGCCGCTGATGCTGCTGCTGATCGTGGTCGCCGAGCCGGGGACGCCGTCGGTGAACGCGAACGCCGCCAGCGCACCGGGCGAGCCGGCGCGGTCCTGGTATCCGTAGATGTCGCCGGCGTTCAGGCTGACTGCGCCCTGAACCCAGAGAGTGCCGTAGAGTGTGAGCCTGCTGGCAGAGCTCACGCCGCCCGCATAGACCATGACGTTGAACCCGGTCAGCGTGGCCTCGCGGGGCGAGAAAGCGCCCGCCAGGACGTGCAGCGTCGTCACACCGCCTCCCGAGGTCGTCATCACGCAGCCGTTGTTCGGGGCGACGTCCCCGGTTGCGACGACGATCGCGATGTCACCCGCCGATGTATCGCAGTTGATCTTGAGCGTGTTGGTGCCGGTGCTCATCGACTTGAAGCGGTATGTCCCGGCGCTGAGATTGAACGTGCAGGTATTGCCGAACGTCCAGTCACGGTAGTCGCCGGGGGCGATGGTGGCGCTGGCGTTGTTGCCGTAGGTGAGGTCCGTCGTGCCGTAGGTGGCGCTGGGGGGGCTGGCGAGCGAGATGGTTCCGATCGCGCTCGCGTAGCTCCCGTGGATGATCGTCGTCCCCGGCGAAACGCTCGTGGCGCTGTAGAGCAGGAGGTCGTTGACCGACGAGGTGGCGGGCCGCAGCTGGCACGCGGCCAGGACCCCCGTCGAGCCTGGCGCGGGTGTCAGGCGTATCCGGTCGAGATTGGCGGCCAGCGTCGGGCCGGTGCGCTCGCTGGACCACGCGGTCCCGTCCCATGTGCGAGATCGGACCAGGGCGGCGTCGGCACGCGTCCAGGCGACGACAGCCTTCGATCCGTCGCTTTGCCAGGCGGCGTCGAAGTGCGGGCTGAGGCCGGTGTCGCCGCTGGTATCGAGCGACTGCGCCGCCCCCCAGGCCGTGCCCGTCCATGGCAGCGCGGTGACGACCCCGTTCGCGGTCGAATACACCAGCAGGGCCGCGTTGCTCGACGGGGACGGGTTGGCGACCAGGCGCACGCAGTTGGGCTGCGACCTCAGCGATACCGCGGTGCCGGCGGCGCTCCAGGACGACGAGACAGAGGTGGAGTACTTTACAGAAGAGCCCTCGGACCAGACGGCCAAGCCGTCGCCGGAGCTGGTCTCGAAGGCTGCGTCCATCGCGCGCCCGGCGTTCAGCGCCGTGCCGGTGAGCGTTGACACCGACCCGAACGCCGAGCCGTCCCACACCGCGGTGGCGAGGGTTGCGCCGGACCGGGCGAGCAGCGCGATGTTGTCCTTACCCGTGCGAGAAGCGAGCAGGATCTGCTCGGGGGCGGTCGGCAAGCCGACGTTGAGGATCGAGGTGCTGGACAGCGCGCCCGAGACCATCGTCCGGTAGCGTGGCTCCGTTGTGGACGACACGCGGTACACAACCAGCCCTTCACCCGATGCGCCTTCACGCGCGGCGACCGCGATGACCGAGTACGCCGTACCGACGCCGCCGGTCAATGACATCCCCGCGTCCCAGGTGCCCGAGGTTCCGATGAAGGCCTTCAGTACCTTCCCGCTGTCGACGGCGAGCAACAGGTCGCGGTTTCCTGAGAGGCGGCGCAGCAGGTCGAGCTGCGAGAGGTTGGCCGAGAGCGTTCCGACGGTGGTCGGCGAGCCCCACGCCGAGCCGTCCCACGCGCGGGAGAGCAGCGTGGTGGGGGCGCCGGAGTCGGCGTAGATCACCAGCGGATCGGTCCAGTCGCGGGCGGGCGCGCCGGGGTTCATGCCGAGAGCCAGGGCGATCGCGGCGAACGCGCTGCGGTAGGCTGGGTGGCGCATGGAATCAGAGATCGGCATTCACGGCGGTGTCGATGGGCGGACGCGAGCGCCGCGCGGCACGGTCCGATAGGGCACTGCGCCGGAGCGCTCAGCGCGGCGTCCGAGAATGAAATCACCCGCGTCGGCGCGGGTGTGCTTGGAGCGAACAGATTGTGGGTCAGGTCAGGCGGTCTCGCCCACCTGCCAGCGAAGGAAGCGGGTCACCTTCACGCCCGCGGGCAGCATCTCCTTGACCTTCTTGCTCTCGTCGACAACGAAGGGCTGCTCGAGCAGGGCGATTTCCTCAAAGAACTTGCGCATGCCGCCCTCGACCATCTTCTCGGCGATCTCCTTGGGCTTGCCGCTCTCCATCGCCTGGTCGATTCGGAACTTGCGCTCCTTCTCGACGACATCGGCGGGGATGTCGTTGGCGGTGACGCCCTGCGGCGGCGGCACCTTGGCCACGATGTGCATGCAGATGCTGCGGGCGAGGTCCTGGGGCAGGTCGCCCTCGCTCTGGAGGACGGCCCCCTTCTTGCCGTCGTGGTGCACGTAGGTGCCGAACTTGACGGCGCCGGAGCCTTCGAGCTTGTGGATGCGGGCGATCGAGGCGTTCTCGCCGGTCTTGATGCGGATGTCGTCGATCAGCTTGGTCATGTCGGGCGTGGGCGTGATCGCGCCGGCGTTCATCTTCAGGGCGGCCTGGGCGATGCTGCTCGCGGCGGCGGTGAACATCTCGTTCTTGGCCGTGAAGTCGGTCTCGGCGCGGAGCTCGACGATGACGGCGGCCTTCCCTGAGGGGTCGACGAGGGCCACGATCCGGCCTTCGCCGGCGGCGCGGTCGGTGCGGGTGTCCATCTTGCCCTTGAGCTTCTTGCGGAGCAGGTCCTTGGCCTTCTCGGCGTCGCCGCCGCACTCCTCAAGGGCCTTCTTGCATTCCATCATCGAAAGGCCCGTCTCGTTGCGGAGGGCCATCACGGTCTTGGCGCTGATCTCGGTCATGGCTGTGGTTCCGGGTGATCCCATGGTTTGGTCGGTTGGCTCGCGTTGGCTGGCTTGGAATCGGATTCACCGCGGGGGCGCCGGGGTCGCGGAGATGGTGGCTGCGTCAGCTTGCCTCTCCGTGCGCTGTGCGCCTCCGGGGTGATCGGTGCGTCGTGGAAGGCGGCGTGTCGAGACACCGACCGCGCCGTCCCTGAAACTCGTCCTGCTCGTCGCCGCTCACGGGGCGATGAACGTTTCGTCTGGCGATCGGGCGGTGCGTCAGGCCCCGCCCTGGCCCGCGCCGACTTCCTCGGAGGCCGGCTCGGAGGAGCGGAACTGCACACGGCTGGAGCGCCGGGGCTTGTCGGCCTCGGGGCGACGGTCGCCGGCGTCGGCTGCTCCGCCGGTGTAGCCCTCGGCGGCGGAACGGTCGCCGGTGGCGGCGGCCCGCACCTGTTTGCCCTCGGCGACCGCGGCGCAGAGCTCGCGGATCACCACGTCGATGGAGCGCATCGAGTCGTCGTTGCCGGGGATGGGGATGTCGGCCAGCTCGGGGTTGCCGTCGGTGTCGATCAGGCAGATGGTTGGAACGCCGAGCTTGCGGGCCTCGAGCAGGGCGTTGTGTTCGCGCTTGGTGTCGATGACCACCATGGCGCCGGGGATCTTGTCCATGTGCCGGATGCCGTCGAGGTTGCGCTTGATCTTGCGCATCTCGCGCTTGAGCTGGCTCTCCATCTTCTTGGAGTATTTCTGGAAGCCGGTCTCGCCCTCGATGGCCTCGAGCTCTTCGAGGCGCTTGAGCCGCGCGCGGATGGTGCGGAAGTTGGTGAGCGTGCCGCCCAGCCAACGCTCGGTGACGTGCGGCATCTTCACGTCGGCCACGCGCTGCAGCAGCACGTCGCGGGCCTGGCGCTTGGTGCCCACGAACACGACATCCTTGCCCTCGCTCACCGTCTTGGCGATGAACTTCTTGGCGAGCAGGAGGCCCTTGATGGTCTCCTTGATGTCGATGATGTGGATGCTGTTCTTCTTGCCGTAGATGTAGGCCTGCATCCGCGGGTTCCAGTTGGCCGAGCGCTGGCCGAAGTGGATGCCCGCCTCGATGAGGTCTTTCACCAGCGAACTTGCGCCGGTCGGGGAAGTGGTCTGGGTGCCTGTCGCCATGGTCGAGTCCGATCCTTCTGAACAGCGGGTCCGGCGGGTGGTGGTCGGCGCCACCGATCCGGGGTCAGCTCGGCTGATCCCTGAACAGCAGCCCACGCGCGCATGGTCGCTTCGGGGTGCGGCCTCGGCGTCCACGGGTGAGGCACCCGTTTGGCCATCGACCGCGGGAGTTGTGAACACAGACCCGCGCGTGCCCACGCGACGGGCCACCGACCGCCGACCGGCGATCAGTGGGAGCATTCTAGCGGCTTGCCGCATGAGAGCAAGACGCTCGGGATTGCTTACAGAATCCGAACCAGCCCGAGGCCGGTCGGTTCGAGCAGCGATGCTGGCCACCTTTGGGCGTTTGCCGTTACCAACGTGGAAGGGCTGGCCCTGAAGGCCGCCCGCGACGCTTTGGATGGGTGATCCGGGCCACTCGGCCGCACAGGGCGAGCCGTCGGCCTCGCAAACCAAGCGCGTTCCGACGCGCGTGACTGGAAGGAGTCCACCCCATGCGTGGTGCCGCTGTGATTGCGCTCGTGCTGACCGCCGCTTCCGCCAACGCCAACCTGTTGTACAACGGCGACTTTGAAATCACCGGACCGGCGGGCTCACCGGTGACGTACAGCGGCGTGTTCGCTGGCCCCTCGGCCGCCGATGGGTGGGAGGTGTTCCACAACACCAGCGCCGCCACCCGCACCGAGCTGATCCCCAGCACCCTGCCGGGCGGCAGCGGCAACATGATCCATGTGTTCACGACCGGGGCCGCGTGCGGGCTTGATCAGGTGTTCCTGCCGTTCAACACGGGTCCGGCCGGCGCCCAGTTCTCCGTGTGGCTGTACGTCATCTCGGGAACGGTCGGGGTGGGCGTTGGCAATGGCGGGAACACCAGCGTCAGCGAGTTCAACACCCTCCACGAGGTCTGGCAGCACGTGACGGGGACCGCTGCCAACGACCCCGGCAACAACATGATCATCTACAGCGTCGGAGGCGGCGCGAACTTCTACGCGGAGATGGCCGAGGTGGTGCCCGCGCCGGGCGCCGGCACGGCGGTGCTGGCGGGCTTCGGCGCGCTGCTGGTGCGCCGCCGCGGCTGAACCTCGCCAAGCGGTCTCGAACGAGCTGGTTTCGCGGGCGGTTTCTGAGCAACGGGGCGCGCCGATCGCGGTGCGCCCCGTTTGGTTGCCGCCGCGGGCTCGCCGGCTCAGGCGCGAAGTGCCGAGGCCACCTTGTTCAGAGCCTCGGTGATCTGTGACACCTGCCGCTCGCTCAGCCCCTGGTGGACGGGGATGCAGAACAGGGTCTGGGCCAGCCGGTCGGCCACCGGCGGGAAGTCCCTGACCAGCTTCTCGAACGCCGGCTGGCGGGTCACGGGGCGCGGGTAGTGAATCGCGGTGCTCACGCCCTCGGCGTTCAGAGCCTTGGCGAAATGGTCGCGGACGCTGGTGCCGTCAGCGGGCTTGGCGAACGCTTCGGGGTCGATTCGCACGGCGTAGAGGTGGTAGATGCTCGTGGCGCCGGGGGTGACCATCGGGGCGGAGAGGCCGTCGATCTGCGAGATGGCCTTGTCGAAGGCGGCGGCATTGGCCTGGCGCCGGGTGTTGTTGTCGGCGAGGCGTTCGAGCTGGCTCAACCCTAGCGCGGCCTCCATGTCGGTCATGCGGTAGTTGTACCCCACGCGACCGTGGATGTACTTCTGGGTCTCGCCGTGCGAGCGGAGGAGCTTGATGGTCGCGGCGAGGCTGTCGTCGTTGGTGGAGATGAACCCGCCCTCGCCGGTGGTGATGTTCTTGGTGGCGTAGAGCGAGTAGGTGACGGCGTCGCCGAACTCGCCCAGGCCCCGACCCTTGTACGTCGCCAGGTGCGACTGCGCCGCGTCGTAGATCACCTTGAGGCCCTTGTCTTTCGCCAGCGCCTGCACGGCGTCGATGTCCACCGGGTTGCCGTAGAGGTGGGTGCAGGCGATCGCTCGGGTCTTGGACGTGACGCGCCGGCGGGCGTCGGCCGCGTCGATGTTGTACGTCTTGGGGTCGGCGTCGCAGAAGACCGGGATGCCGCCGCGGGCCACCACCATGCTGACGGTGGCGATGTACGTCCACGCCGGGACCAGCACCTCATCGCCGGGGTTGAACAGCGGCTCGTACGCGAGCTGCAGGGCGCAGGTGCCGTTGGCGCACGTCATCGTGTGCTTGGCGCCGGTGAGCTTGCCGAACTTCTCTTCGAACGCCAGGCAGTTTTTCCCCTGGGCCAGCATGCCCGAACGCAGCACGCCGACAACGGCGTTGATGTCGTTCTCGGTGATCTGAACGCAGACCGGCGAGATGGGCTTGTCGCACACGGGCGTGCCGCCGTTGAGGGCGAGGGAGGTCGGCGCGGAGGGGGCGAGAGTTGGCATGGGAGTGTTCGCGAGTTGTTCGGTGGGGGGCAAATCGAGCGAGCAGCAGCATACGACGCTCGGGAGCTATTGACGACCGGCGTGCGACGGCCCCAGGAGCGACCGCCGACAGTGTGTCAGCGGGTTTCGTCGGCCGCCGGAGTCGTCGGTTGTTCTACGCCCAGCGTGCTCGGAGCTGTGGGCCCTACCCGGCCCTCGATCGCGGCCTTTGAAATCGTCTCGTAGCACGTCGCCAGCAGCCCGACGAGGGGGAACTTCCCCTCTTTGAACGGGCTGGGGCCTAATCGGCGGAGCAGCGCGTGCGTGACTTCCGGCGGGCGGAGCGGCGTGTCAAGCTCCGCCAGCCCGGGGCCCATGTCCCAGAAGGCGTCAAGGCAAGCATCCAGCGGCAAGGTGGAGGTGACCGCTCCTCGTCCGGTTGGGAGGGATTCGTGCTGATCGTCGGGCACTGAGGGGCCTTCATCCGCCGCGGGCTTGGCCCGCGAACCGGGGGCGAGGCCCATCTCGGCCAGACGCTGCGCCAACGACTGGGTGAACATGTCGCCGCCCTGCGTCGCGGCGCGGCGCGAGCGGAGCCGTTCGATCAGCTCGTCGCCGGGCAGACCCCGGAGCGTGAAAATGAGGAAGGGGTTCTTGTCCAGCCGCTCGGCGAGCAGCAGCGCGACGCAGACCAGGTGCTTGCACCAGGCGTGCGGGTGCCCGCAGGTGCACGAGACGCGGACGCCGCCCCGCTCCTTGGTCTCGCCCGCTGGCAGCTCGCCGGGGTAAAGCGACAGCCCCAGCGGCGCGAAGACGTCCTGGATGTTCTCTGGCACCTCGTGCGCCAGCAGCTTGGCGGCGTACACCGCCTGCTCTGACATCGCGGCTTCCACGGCGTGCCACTGCTCATCGGTGAACGGGGTGTACTCGATCAGCGCCCGCAGCGGCTTGAAGGCGCGCCCCTGCACCTCGCCGAGCACGCGCCCGGGCTCGATGCTGAGCGTCCGCGTCTGGGCGCCGCGGGCGTATTCGATCCCCTGCGCCAAGACGTCGGCTCCGGCGGCGGTGGTGACGGCGTTGATCCAGTTGGTCGCCGCCCAGCCCATCGGCACCGGCCACGAGGCGCCGGCGAGGCGGATGCCGCCGCGCACCTTGCGGGGCTTTTCTGGCAGGGGCTTGGGCTGTGGAACAAATCGTCTGGGTTCCATGCTCACTCCTCCTCCACCACGGCGTCGGGTCGCAGTGAAAGCAGCTCGCGGAGCTGAGACGTTGAGAGTTCGGTCAGCCACTCCTCGCCCGAACCGATCACGTCTTCGGCCAGGGCGATCTTGCCCTCGATCATCTGGTCGATCCGCTCTTCGAGCGTGCCGCTGACGATGAACTTGTGGACGTTGACGGTCTTGTTCTGGCCGATGCGGTAGGCGCGGTCGGTGGCCTGGTTTTCCACCGCGGGGTTCCACCAGCGGTCGAAGTGGAAGACGTGGCTCGCGCCGGTCAGGTTGAGGCCCACGCCGCCGGCCTTGAGGCTGAGCACAAAGACTGGCGCCGAGCCGTCGGCCTTCTGGAAGCGGGCGACCATCGCGTCGCGCTGCTTCTGCGGCACGCCGCCGTGCAGGAACAGAACGTCCTTGTCGAAGGTGTGCCTGAGCAGGGCGGCGAGGATCGACCCCATCTGGCGGAACTGGGTGAACACCAGGGCCTGGGCGTTGGAGGCGAGCACCTCGTCGAGCATCTCCAGCAGGCGGATGCACTTGCCCGAGCGGGTCGCGACGATGGAGCGGGCGTCGAGCGTGATATCCCCCTCGACCGAACCCTCACCCTCGGCGCGCCCCTTGAGGAACTGGGCGGGGTGGTTGCAGATCTGCTTGAGGCGGATGAGCGTGGTGAGCACGATGCCGCGCCGACGGATGCCCTCGGCGCGCTCCACCTCGCCGAGCATTGTCTTCACGCAGTTCTCGTAGAGCGTGGCCTGCTCGGTCGTGAGGCGGCAGAACTCCTTGGTCTCGACCTTGGGCGGCAGGTCGGTGATGACGCTGGGGTCGGTCTTCAATCGGCGCAGCACGAAGGGGCGGACCAGGCTCTTGAGCTGGCGCGAGCGCTGCTTGTCGTGGTACCGCTCGATGGGCACCGCGAAGTTGCGCCGGAACTCCTCGCTGCCGCCCATGAGGCCGGGGTTGCAGAAATCAAGGATCGACCACAGCTCACTGAGGCGGTTTTCCAGCGGCGTGCCGGTGAGGGCGATGCGGCGCGGGGCGTCGAGGTTCCGCACGGCGCGGCTCTGCTTGGCCTGCGGGTTCTTGATGTTCTGGGCCTCGTCGAGCACCACGCGGTGCCACGGGGCCTTGGAGAGCTCGTCGTAGTCGCGGTTGGCGAGTGCGTACGTCGTGACGACAAGGTCAGACTTGAGCACGGCGTGCAGGAACGACTCGCCGCTCTTACGTTCGGTGCCGTGGTGCACCAGCACCCGCAGGCTGGGGGCGAACCGCTCGGCCTCGCGCGTCCAGTTGCCGACGATTGACATGGGCACCACCAAGAGCGTGGGCGGGACAACCGCTCCGGCCTTGGCGGCCTCCTCGCGCTCGTAGAGCAGCATGGCGAGCAACTGGATGGTCTTGCCCAGTCCCATGTCGTCGGCCAGGCAGGGGCCCAGGCCGACCCGGTCGAGGAACGCCATCCACGACAGTCCGCGCACCTGGTAGGGGCGGAGGTCGCCGTGGAACCCGGCGGGAGGTTGGATCACCGTGAGGGCCGAGTTGTCGCTGGTGGCGCCGTCGAGGACGCCCTTGATCCAGCCGCTGGCGTCGATGCCCAGGATGGGCACCCCGGTGTGGGAGACATCGGACGCGAAGGCGATGCGGAGAGCCTCGCCGACGCGCATCTCGCCGCCGGGGTTTTTCTTGATGAACTCAACCGCCGCGCGCACGTCTTCCGGGCGCACCTCGACCCAGCGCCCGTTGACGCGGACCAGCGGAGCGCGCTTGGCGGCCAGGGCCTCGAACTCCTGCAGCGAAAGCGGCGTGTCGCCGATGGCGAGCTGCCACTGGTAGCCGACGAGGGCCGAAAGGCCCACCGCGGCGGTGCCGGCTGTGGGCGCCGAGGGGCCCGAACCGGGCGGACCGGCCTCGGGGCCGGAATCGAGCTTGAGGCGCGCCCCCAGGCGTGCCGCGGGTGTGTCCCACCACTCCGGCGAGAGAACACCGAACCCCTGCTCCAGCAGGATGGGCCTGATCTCGCGCAGAAACTCGTACGCCTGCCGCGTGTGGAGCTCGATCTGGGTCGGGGTTGATTCGCTCAGCGTCGATTCCAGCGGCTTCCACAGGCGGGCGGCCCTGCCCAGCTCGCCCAGCAGCAGCTCCTGCGGCTGGTCCATCCGCTGGCCCTCGATCGACGCGCTGTCGGTGTTGAGCGCCCAGATGTCCTCGGCGTCAACGATGATCGACTCGTTCTCCAGCGACTGCAGGTGGATCGAAACATCCCACACGATGTCGTCGCCGGGCGGCGCGAGGTCCGAGAGGCCCGCGAGCGACAGCGGCTCGTTGAGCCTCAGGCACAGCCGCCATTGCCCGCTGGCGCCGCGCTCTTCCAGCCCGCCGATCCAGCGCCGGACGTGGCGCGCGATCTGAAACTTCCGTCCGGCCTCGGGGTCCACGGTGTCGGCGTCGGCGAGCAGGCCGCGAAGAAGGCCGACGTGCGGGTCGGCCCTGGCGTCGCGCCCGTCGAGGGCGTCGATCATCGTCTCGGCGCCGAGCGCGGCACGCGACCACTCGTTCACCACGGAAGTCAGCATCTCGCTGATGATCGCCAGCGGGTTGTGCTTCAGCCCGTCGCAGGACGCCCGGGCCGAGGGGGGCATCGCCTGGAGCAGCAGCCCCACGCGCTGGAGCGTCTGCTCGTCGCTCAACCACGCCTGCCACGACGCCTTGGCTGGCGACATCGGGGCCGTCGCGTCCTGGGTGGCCATGGGGACGTAGCGCTGCTCGACCAGCAGTGCCCGGGCGAGGCGCGCAGCGGCGGCGTAGAAGCGCAGCGAGTCGCCCGCCTCGAGCGTCGCGGCGGCGGGGGCCTGGTGGCCGGATTCCTGGTCGATGAGGTCCTCTTCGGAGCGGCTCGCCGCGTCCTCAAGAGCCTCCAGCCACAAGGGCGCGTGAAGGGCCGACACGCGCACCGAGGGGACCGTGAAGGCCTGGAGGCCGCGCTCGCCCGCTTCGCCGTTCCGCGCCGCGCCGTGCCCGGACCAGTGCTCCATCTTGTCGCTGGGGATCGGCGCCCCCGAATGAGCCGGCAGCATCAACTGCACGCTGGACCGCTCGGCGCCCAGGCCCGTCGGGCACGCTCGCGTCAGCCAGTCCAGCAGCTCGGCCGACTCGGCCCAGAGCGGCCCGCTCGGCGCGCCGGCGGCCGGCTCCTCGCCCGCGCCGACCGGCACGGGTTCACGCGCCGCCTCCGCCCACAGGTGCAGGCTTCCCCCCGTCCATACCGCGTGCATCACGAGCAGTTCGATGACCGTCTCTCCATCCTTGAGTTCAAGCGGAGGCACAGGGTTCCGGCCTGTGTTCTTCTGCGCCGGTCACGGGCCTGAACCCCGTGCCGGCTGGATTCCAATGGGAGCGCTGGGATTCGAACCCAGGACCTGCGGCTTAAAAGGCCGTTGCTCTACCGACTGAGCTACGCTCCCGAACAAGAGTCCCCGCGCAAAAAACGGGGGCCAAGATTCTACGGACCTTTTCCGTCCCGGACGAACGCCCGCCGGTTTTTGGTAGTGTCTCAGTTTGAATCCTGACCGCGTTTGCCGCGTGCGGCGCTCGTGGTACAGTTGGGGCATGCCCAAGCGCTCAAGCAAGCCCCGCGGTGCCCAGTTCGACCCGATCAAGATTGCGGAGCGCGTGCTCGCCGAGGCGACCGGGGAGAAGCCCAAGACGCCCGCCACGCCCGAGACCACCAAGAACCCGGCAGCGGTCGCGCTTGGTCGGCTGGGAGGGTTGAAGGGCGGCAAGGCTCGGGCCGAGAAACTCAGCCCGGCGAAGCGGAAAGCGATTGCGAAGAAGGCCGCAGCAAAGCGGTGGGAATCAAAACCCGCCAGCGAGTCGTAACCTTGGCGAGTCGTCGCCAACACGCGGCGCGTGGCCCGGAAAAGGCTGCTGCCAAGCACGGACCTGTTCTACGCTGATCGCCAATCGCTCCGCAAGTTCTACGTCAGAGAGATTACATTCCCTCATGCAGCGCCGAATCGTCTCGGCGAGAACGGTCGGCGTCTCTCCAAAGACTGGATAAGGCTCCTGCTTTCGCCATCCCTGCTTGCTGAAACTGATCATTATGTTTCGCAACTGGTCCGGGGTGATGCGTCCAACCCGCTCGGCACGCCGAGCAATCGCCACCATGGAGCATCGCCAACGGCGCTTCAACTCCACCAGTTGTGGCAATCCGAGTCGGGACGGACATTCCCCTCGGAAGTCTGCGGCGGGCATAAGAAACTCCCGGGCGAAAGCATCCGCCTGCTCTTCGGCAAGTTTTTCATCCACGGGCTCTTCTTCGTGAAGCACCAGGTGTCCAAGTTCGTGAGCGACGCTCCAGCGCACGCGCTCAAGTGGCTTCCTTGAGTTGACCCAAAAGATCGGCGGAACTCCGCGAACTCTCTGGTACATCGCATCCATCTCTGGAATGCCGAAGTCGAAGTGGATGACGATACAGCCCGCCTTCTCGACTACAGCAAATACATCGCGGATGGGACCGCGGCCGATGCCCCACCTCTGCCGAGTCATGCGCGCCGCCTGTTCGGGATCGCCTTTGGCCTCATCGAGATGGATTGTCAGCGACGATTCGGGGTTGACAAGGTCAACCATGCCGAACAAATCACGAAGTGCGACCGCATCAAGCACACACTGATTCTCGATTCGATCTACGACTTTGGCTCCTGCCGTACTCAACTTTCGGTGATAGAAAGCCGAGAGGCCAAGTCGCTCCGACACGAGAGTACGGCAAAGGGCGGACGGGAACATCCCAAGCGCGAGAGCAAGGGAATCGGTTTCTTCGTCTGTCGATTCACGACTTCCGTTCTCAAGTCGTGAAATGGTCGGTGCGCTGAGACGACTTTTCTCCGCAAGCGTCGCCAGTGTCATGCCCTGTGCGAGTCGTGCGGCCTTCAACGTCGATGGATCAATATGGGGCATGCTCAGGCTCCGAACTTCTGCCGCGCGTCGGTCAGCAAGTCAAATGCTTGCGGCGAAACGGCCCGGAGTTGCTCGGCGCTGGGAGGATCGACGACCAAGAACGGGCTGTAGTCCAACGCCGCCATCTTCAGCCCGACGTGAAGGTAGTCACCCATGGCTCTGCCAGCGACAAACACGACATCGAACACGACGCCATCCCGAATCGCCACATCAAGCGGGCTGGCTCCAGAAAACAGACAGGCATCTTGGGCCGACCGCTCCATCTGGATCGTCCGCCCGCTGGTGTGGTTGGAAGTGTTACCCGCAGGCGTACCCTTCTTCATCCGCACATGCATCCCATCGTTGAGAACCATCATGTCCCCGCCCTCGACGGATGTGAACTCGCGGATCAACCCGGCTGACACGAGCGGCTCGCCGAGCATCCGCATGTACCTCCAGGCGTCGTCGTTGATCTCGGTCCTGACCTTCCTGATGCAGGGGACCCCCGGAACAAACTGGGATTCGTAGTCGCGCTTGGCCCGAAAAGCCAAGTGAGCCAGAGCCACAGCCTCGCAGGCGTAGGCCAGCGCGCCGGGGTGGCGCTCAATCGCGGCCTGAATGATCTCGCCGCCTTCCGGATACAGCATTTCGTCGTAGTTCATGGCCGGATCCTACCAGACACTGGACGGATTTGCAACTTCTGGCTATGTTTTTTTCTGGAATCTTTCAGAATCGGCTGATTTCGCTTGAAATCCCTAAGCGGTCAAGCATAATAGAGGTATGAACGTGCTGCCACTCGAAACCCGCGTCCGCATCGTCTCGGCTCTGGTCGAGGGGAACAGCCTTCGGTCCACCTCCCGCATGTTCGGGGTGAGCATCAACACGATCACCAAACTGCTGGTCGATATGGGTGAAGTCTGCGAGGACTTCCACGACCGCACCGTGCGGAACCTCCAGAGCGAGCGCATCCAGGCGGATGAAATCTGGTCGTTCTGCTACGCCAAAGACAAGAACCTCCCGGCGTCGATGCGCGGTGAGCCGGGCGTCGGCTCGGTGTGGACTTGGACGGCTATCGACGCCGACTCCAAACTCATGGTGTCGTGGTACATCGGGGATCGTGACGCCGAGTGCGCCACCAACTTCATGCACGATTTGGCCGGCCGTCTCGGCAACCGCGTTCAACTGACCACCGACGGCCACAACGTCTACGAGCGTGCCGTCGGCTCGGCGTTCGGCTGGAAGGTGGACTATGCCCAACTGGTGAAGGTCTACGGCGCTCCCCGCGACGGGGAAGCCCGCTACAGCCCGTGCGAGTGCTTGGGTGCCAAGCCAATGCGCGTGTGCGGTCAGCCGGTCATGGAGGACGTTTCCACGTCCTATGTCGAGCGGTCGAACCTCTCGATGCGCATGGGGATGCGGCGATTTACCCGCCTGACCAACGGTTTCAGCAAGAAACTCGCCAACCACCGCGCGGCGGTCGCGCTTTACATGGTCCACTACAATTTCTGCCGGGTCCATAAAACGCTCCGCGTGACCCCCGCGATGGAAGCCGGGATCTCGGATCACGTCTGGACCTTGGAGGAACTGGTCGGGTTGCTTCAAGCCGAAGAAAACAGGATGATTGTGGCGGGATCACTCAGGCGCGGGTCATACAAGCGCCGCCGCATCTGATTACTGGCCGCTCGGAGAATTGCATTGAAGTTCCTTCTTGCGCGAATCAGTTTTGCATCCCTGCTGGGTCTTTTGTTCACCGCACTAAAGTGGAGTGCCATCATGTTCTTCGGGATGGCCACTTGGGCGCAGTTGCGGTCGGTTGAAGTTGTTCCACCGAATCTGCGCGACTGGCTTTGGTGGGTATTGGTGGCGGCCGCCGTCTTTGCCGCCATCGACCCCGGCGCGCATTTGAGATCAATGTCTCGTCGTTTCAATACTTCAGAATCAAAATCTAACCTTCTCGTTCGCGCACTGCACCTAATACGGCTGGATGTGACCGTCAAGAAAAAGGTCCAGGTGCTCCGGCCGGCCCATGAGGGGTTGCTACAGGCTGCAGCGCTGGAACTGCGAGCGGCGCTCGGCATTGCAGAAGAAGGTGACCTGAAGACCAACTTGATCGTCGCTGCGCCGCCTGAGAGATTCCGCGTCATAGCCCGATCCAGGCCTGGAAGCCCCTTGGAAGTCGAGTACACGATGACCAGCGAGACGGCCGTATCTGGCGCGATAAAGGGCAATCGCACCGTGGTCGTCAGTGACGTCAAGCCTCTCAGAGCCTCTAACAGTATGGCACGGCGATTGCGGATTGCTGAGCGTGCATGGA
>CAZEDW010000016.1:0-86823 GCA_964510955.1 uncultured Phycisphaeraceae bacterium | reverse complement strand
GGCCGGCGCCACGCCCGACGCCGACGGCAAGTTCCGCGTGAAGAGTGAAGGCGGGACGATCGAATCGGTCGTGCCGGTTGAGGTCATCAAGGGCGCGCCCCCCGCGGGCGCGACGCCGGTTCCCAACCCGCAGCCGTCCGAGCCCAAGCCGGCGGAGCCCAAGCCCGCCGACCCCAAGCCGGCGGACCCCAAGCCCAGTGAGCCCGCTCCCAAGCCGCAGTAACATCCGGGCCGGCCCTCCCCTCGGTTTCCCCGGAGAACTGCCCGCGTGATACGCAGCATGACCGGCTTCGGCGACGCCTCCGCCTCCGTCGGCGGCGTTCACTATTTCCTTGAAGTCCGCAGCCTCAACAACAAGTACTTCAAGGCCACCATCCGGATGCCCGAGGAGTTCCAGGGCCTCGAGCCGGAGCTCGAGAGCGAGCTGCGCCGGCGTCTCACCCGGGGCACGATCACGCTGATCGGCAAGTGTTCCGACGCGTCCAGCTCCGCCGCGTACACCATCAACCACCAGGCCCTGGCGAACTACGCCGACCAGGTGAAGCGCGTTCCGCAGGCCGCCGACGGGACGCTGCGTGTCGACCTGGCCGCCTTGCTGCCCCTGCCGGGGGTGCTGCAGCCGCCGGCGGACGAGGAGCAGCGACTCAACCGCGCCCGCGAGGCGTTCATGAAGCTGCTGGAAGACTCGATCAAGCAGCTCATCGACATGCGCGCCCGCGAGGGCAAGACGCTCATCGCCGACCTGATGCTGCACCACGCGATCATCGTGGACCGCCTGGCCAAGATCGCCGAGCGCGCCCCCCTTGTGGTCGACGAGTACCAGAAACGCCTGCAGCAGCGGATCGAGGCCCTGCTGGATTCGGCCAAGGTCAAGGTCGAGCCGCAGGAGCTGCTGAAGGAGGTCGCGGTCTTCGCCGAGCGCTCCGACATCGCCGAAGAAATCGCTCGGCTCGGGGCCCACATGGAGCAGTTCAAAGACCTGCTCAACGACGCGGACCCCAAGCCGGTCGGGCGGACGCTGGACTTCCTGGCCCAGGAGATGCTGCGAGAAGCCAACACCATCGCCTCGAAATCGGGCGACGCCGCCATCTCACGCAACATCGTCGAGATCAAGGGCGCCATCGACCGCATCAAGGAACAGGTGCAAAACGCGGAGTAGCCGTGGATGTGGGATGTGGAATGTCGGATGTCGGACGCGGGGTTTGAGCTGTGAGATTTGAGGTTTGAGCTTTGGGCGCCGCCGCTGCAAACTTCCCACATTCAACTTCCGACATCCCACATCGAATGTCCCCCGATCCCACCGAACTCGCCCGCGTGCTCTCGCACTACGACACGGGTGTGGTGCGCTCGATCACGCCCATCCGCCGGGGTGTCGGCTCGGCCGTGAAGTGGGCCGTGATGTGCGAGCGCGGCCCGCGGATTCTCCGCAGATTCCCGCTGGGCGTGGACGAGCCGGGGCTGGCGCTGATCAAGTGGGTGCAGAACGAGGCCCGCGCCGCGGGGTTTCCCGTGCCCCCGGTGGTGCCGCCGCGCGCCGGCACCGACATGATCCGGCTCGAAGGGCGCCTCTACGAGATGGCGCTGTTCGTCCCGTCGTCGGGCTTCGACGCCTCGCCCGCCGGCGCGTCGGCGGCGGGGGGGCTGCTGCGGAAACTGCACGACTGGCTGGCGACGCAGAAGCCGCCGATCCCGATCGCCGCGCCAAGCTCCGCACGCGGGTTCCACCGGGCGCTTCGGGTGCAGACCGAGCTGGTGACCGCCCGCGAGAAGCTCGGGCGAGATTCCGGCCCCACGCTCCGCGAGCTCGGCGCCCTCTACTCGCTCGCCGCCGAACGCGCCGCGGCCGCGGGCGCCGACGCCTGGCCCACACAACTGATCCACGGCGACTGGCACCCCGGCAACCTGCTGTTTGACGGCCCCCGCGTGGTGGCGCTCATCGATTTCGATTCCATCCGGATGGGCTCCCGCGGGATGGACCTGGCGTACGGCACCCTGCAGTTCAGCATCACCCGCAGCGAATCCCCGCCCGCGTCGTGGCCCGCGGGGGCCGATGAGGCCAGGCTCGCCGCCTTCATCCACGGCTACGAGGCCGCAGGGCCTGGCCCGGTCAGCCGGGGCGAGCTCGATGCTCTGGTCTGGCTGATGATCGAAGCCCTGGTCGCCGAGGTGATCAGCCCGGTGGCCGCCTCCGGTGACTTCGGCGGCCTGGACGGCCTGGGGGTTGTCCGGATGGTCCACGCCAAGGCGGTCTGGCTTCGCGACAGGCAGGCCGAGCTCATGCGTCATTTCAGTTGATGGTCCCGCCGGCGCAACGCCCGAGAACCCCGCGGCCAACCGCATTCCTGCCCCGCCCGGGCCGCCTATCGTTGTTCAGGTAAAACCGATGTGCAACAACGCTCACCGGATCGTTATCGCCATGTCGCTCCTCGCAGCAGCGGTTTCGCCGCTCTCGGGGGCGGCGCCGACCCAGGGCGGCGCGGATCTCGTCGCCTCCGCGGTGGCCGACCTCGACGCGCCGGACTTCACGGTGCGGGAGAACGCCTCCAAGCGCCTGCAGGAAGACCCCGACATCAGCCTTGACGCGGTGGCGATGGCGCTGGCCAAGCCCGACCTCACCGCCGAGCAGCAGCAGCGGCTCATGACCGCGATCCGCGAGCGGTTCGTCAACACGCCGCGTCCGGCCATCGGGATCTCCTTCAGCTTCAACAGCATCGAGGCCCCGCGCGGGCTGCTGATCTCTGGCGTCTTCGACGGATTCCCCGCCGTGGACGACAAGAGCATCCAGTACCTCGACATCATCGAGTCGCTCGACGGCGAGTCTCTGCAAGCCGACCCGGCCCCGGCGCAGGGGAGAAACTTCAACCAGCTCAGCAGCGCTCAGCAGAAGCTCCGGGCCATCGTGATGAGCCACGACCCGGGCGACCAGGTCCCCGCCGTGGTCCTGCGCCTCGCCGACCCTCACCCCGAGTTGAGGGAAGTGCGCAACAACCCCAACGGCAACGCGGACCTCCCCGCGGGTTACGACCCCGCGTTCCCGCGGAAGCAGGTGTCGGTCAAGCTCACGCTGGGTCGTTACGACCGGCTGCCCAACGCGGTGAACTTCGGTGACCTCAGCGCCCAGGCCCGCCCGTTCGCGCCCCGGGCCATCGCCCAGCGCCTCAAGCGGCTGGGCGTGACGGTGCCCACCGGCCCGGTGGTCGGCGACGCCTCCCGGATCAACGACATCGATCGAACCGCCCCGCAGGCCGCCATGGGATGGATGAGGGTCGGCGTGGTTGGCGGCGGGCGCGAGGCCCAATGGAACGCCGACTTCGGACGAATCTTTGACGCGCCCAATGCCATCGCTCAGGCCAATATCCGGCGCCTCGGCGCGAACAACGGCATCCCCGCCCAGATGGTGTTCCGCAACGGCCAACTCGTGGCCCAGGTCCAGGGCAACCCGTGGGTCCGCGCCCCGGCGCCGGCGCCCGCGATCGCAGTTGAGCAGCGTGTCGCGATCACCGGCGGCGCGCCCGCGGTCGGGGCGGAGAGCGGGCCAGCCCTGTCGATCGACGGCGCCAGCGCCGGCGCCCAGCTGCGCGAGGCCGCCAGGCTGCGCGTGGAACTCGACCGCCAGGAGAGCCTGATCGCCGAGGCGAAACTCGACCAGCCCACGCTGCGGGCCGCGGAGGTCCTGGCCGCGGACCTGCGGGTCAGGATCGAGATGATCCTGAACTCCCTGCGGGTCGGCACCGGGCAGTCTCCCACCGTCACGACCGAGGGCTCGCAGTCGATCGACCAGGCCGACAGGTGATGCGTCGGCGTCAATCGATGCCCAGCCGGGCGTGAAACCGCCATCGCGGCGGCGCCCCGAGCACCGCATCAGGCAGCAGCAACGAACGGACCGCCCGGGCCAGTTCTTCCATACCCTGCCCGCGGAGCGCCGCGGTCTGTAGGTCCGCGCCGGGAACAGGGCCGAGGTCTCCTCGGGTGCCGACCCGCACCACCGGGCAGTTCGGGCGGGCCCCGAGTTCGAGCGGTTCCACGAACCCGCTCGCGCGGTCGGCGCAGCACAGCACCACGTCGGCGGAGTGCACACGGTCACGGGCGAGCGCAAAGGCGGCGGACTCGACTTCGTCGCGGTCGTCGCGCCATCCCGGGGTGTCGATCCAGTGCACCAGCAGCCCGTCGAGCTCGATCATCACACCGACATGGTCCAGCGTGGTGCCCGGGGCGTCGGCGACGACTGCGACGCTCCGGCGGGCCGCGGCGTTGGTCAGCGTGCTCTTGCCCACGTTGGCGTGACCGATCACGGCCACGGTCGGCGGCACGAGCAGGTGGTTCAGGCGGTGCGCCTCGTCGGCGGTGGCGGTCCGGCTGGTCGCGTCGCGCCAGATCGCCGGTTGTTGCAGCAGGGTCTCCGCCGCCAGCCGGCACCCGGCCCGCGAGAGCGAATCGAGCATGCACGCCTCGATTCGGTCTGATGCTTCGGGGTAAAGCGCCGACGGGTCGAGCGACGAGGCGTCGCACGGCAGGCAGCCGGCCCGGCGGAGCGCCCCGTCCAGGGCCTGGACCACGGTGGGACCGGCGTGCGGCATGAGCTGAAGCACGCCCGGCGCGGGCCGGGCGGCCAGGCCGCGGTCGGCGCCCAGCAGGTCGCGCAGTTTCACGGCCCCCACGGGGAGCGGCGTCAGAGCGTGGCGCTGAAGGAAGCGCTCGATCGACGGGGCCTCGGCGTGGAGTTGGACCACCGCGATGGCGCCGCCCGAGTTCGGCGCCCCGGGGTTCATCCAGACAAAGCGCACGGCCTCGGTCGGGTCGCCCACCGTTACTCCTGGTCCGCCAGGGCCGCGCGGCAGGTCAGGGCGATGCCTCGCAGGGTGAGGTCGGGCTCGATGCGCTCGATCAGGTCGTCGTCGCTGAACAGGAACGGCGCGTCGCCCCCGGTGGCGACGACGCGGGGGTACGCCTCGTAGGCCTCCGCGTAGCGCTCGACCAGGGCGCGGACGGCCCCGCGCATGCCGTGGAAGACCCCGTTGAGCATCGCCTGCTCGGTGCTCTTGCCGAACGCGCCTTCGGCGGGGCGCCTGGGCTCGACGACGGGAAGGGCCGTCGTCCCGTCGTGCATCGCCCGAAGCCACATCCGCGCGCCGGGCAGGATGGCGCCGCCCTGGAACACGCCCTCGCCGTCCACGAAATCAACGGTGCAGGCGGTGCCCGCGCTGATGACGACGCAGGCGCTCTTGAGCAGGTCGAAGGCGGCGAGGGCGTTGAGCAGGCGGTCCTGGCCTGTGCGGGCGGCGCTGTCGGCGCTCAGGGCGTGCTTGACGGGGATTTCGAGGTCGATGCCGATGAGGTAGAGCTCGGACTTGAGGCGCGGCTTGATGGTCTGCGCCAGCTCGTCGCGGAATCGGTGGTTGGTGGAGGCGATCACGACCGCGGAGCGCGGCTCGTGCCCGACGTGAGCCGCCGCGTGCGACAGCGCATCGACGAGTTGCACCATGTCGGCGTTGGGGAGGCTCATGCCCTCGTGGGCGTGCCCGGCGTGGTAGGTGACGAACCGCGTGTTGGTATTGCCGACGCTGACGGCGAGCAGGCCCAGCCCGGGGGCGACCAGGGGGGGCTCGCCGGGGAGGTGCGAATCATGGGAGTGGGTCTTGTGCGGACGGTGTTCCTCGGGCATGGGGGACTGTATGCGGGGTGAGCAATGTGGTAGCTATCGCCGCTATTCCACGTCCTTCTCGATTGCCCGCACCAGCGTTCGGAGGAGTTGCCTCGACATCGGCCCGGCCTTCCCGGCGCCGGCTCCGCGTCCGATGGGTCTGCCGTCCAGCGATACCACGGCCGAGACCATGGTGTAGGTGCCGGTCAGCATGACCTCGTCGGCTTGGTGCAGTTCGTCGACGCTCACTGGGCGGACCTCGATCGACGGGTCATCGCGGAGGATGAGCGCGCGGGTCGCGCCGTCGAGCATGGGGGCCGAGTCGAGCGCGGGGGTGACCAGGCGGTCTCCCGAGGCCAGAAAGACATTGGTGGCCACGCCCTCGGTGACGCGCCCGTCGCGGACAAGGATGGCGTCGTCGCTGCTTTGCTCGTGGGCCTCGATGGCGGCCAGCACGCCGCCGTGCAGGCTGATTGATTTGAGGTGCCCGCGCGTCCAGCGGGTGTCGGGCCGGATGCTGACGCGCCTGCACTCGGGCTCGGTGTACTCGGCGACGGGCTTGCAGGGTGTGGCGAAGCCGAAGACGGTGGGGCGAGCATCGGGGTGAGGCAGGCGGGCCCGCCACGGTGCGGTCGGCGGCGTGCCGCGGGTTACCTGCCAGTACACATTCGCTTCAACCAGGCCGTTGGCCCTGACCAGTGCATCGGTCAGGCGTCCGAGCTGTGCGGCATCGAAGCCGAGGATGCGCGATTCCTCCAGGCCCGCGCCCATGCGGCGGACGTGAAGGTCGAGCCCGATGACGCCGGGCGACCCGTCGCGCCGGGCGGTGGTGCGGATGCCCTCGTAGACACCGTCGCCGAACACGAAGCCCCGGTCAAACACCGAGACGTGGGCCTTGTCGTGGGGGAGGAGCTGGCCGTTGAGGTGGACGAGCATCGGGATCGGTTCATCGGGCGTTGCGGGGAGCCGGAATCAACATGCCGTCCGGGCGGGGCGGAAACATAGCGAGGCCGGCGGTTCGGGGATTGGGGGCGGCGCGCCGGTTTTGGCACGGCGCGTCGCTCCCCGGATCAGGCCCGCGTCCACCGCGGGGACGATACCCACCGCCCCCTCCCCGGAGTCGCCGATGATCCCTGTCAAAGTTCAGTCGTCGCGTCCGCTCGTTGCCACCACCTTCGGCGTGCTTGGCGTGCTCGCCCTGTGCGGGGCGTCGGGCGCTTCGATCCTCGATGCGCGAGAGGTCGCCCTGGCGGTAGAGTCCACGATGACCGACTACGACGCTGCCAACATCGCCAACGCGTTTGGGTCCGGGGTCACGAGCGACTTCACCTACACATCCACGTACTTCGCCGGCGGCTGGTCTGGCACGATGACGGGGACTCACAACGGGCACAACGTGAGCGTCGGCTACAACGGCTCGGTGGTTCCCACCGGTGGCCCCGGCGCCGAGTCGTACAGCGTCAGCTTTTCGCGCACCTGGAATGTGGACGGTTCGACCAGCGTTGGCTCGGGGTTCGCGAGCTTCCAGGAGAGGGTCGCGCGCTCCGAGCGCGGCGACTGCGCGCCGCCGGACCCCCACATCATCGACTTCGGCATGTTCGACGCCCCCGGCGCCAACCTGCCGGTTGACCTGGGCGACGTTCAGTGGAACGGCTCGATCTTTCCTTCCTTTGAGCAGATGTTCATGGACGCGACGGGACAGCTTGTTAACGGCGGGCAGCCGGGTTTCAACCAGGTCAAGGGCGATTTCTGGCTTGACCGCTTCCCCAAGACGTACACCTCGCAGATCTGGCTGCTCAGCTACCCGCCCAAGCTTGCCGGCACCAATCAGGGGTTCACCAACATGCCCATGTTCGGCGGCGGCGGCAGCAACTTCCAGCACATCCTGGTTCCCACGCCGGGCGCGGCGGCGCTCGCCGGGCTGAGCGGGCTGCTGCTGGCGATGCGCCGGCGCTCGGCGTGAACGGGGATTGCGGTTGGGCTGCGTGGGACGCCGGACGGGCCTTGATCTGGATATGGAAATGGGTGCCGCCGGGGACCGGCGGCGTACCCAGGGCCGTCGTTTCGTTGGCTAGATCATCAGGCCGGCGGCGTGGGCGGCTACGCTGAGGCCCGCGTCGATGATCTCACGGATCGAGGCCGCCGACTCGACTCTTCGCACCAGTTCCTTGCGGGCGGCCTCGGCCGCCGCGAAGTCGTAGCCGTCGGCGGGCGAGGCCTTGCCGGCGGCGGCGTCGGCCTGGTCCAGCGCTCGGCGCAGGGTCCGATCCAGTCCGGCGGCGTCCTGGTCGTACGAGGCCAGCAGCAGCGCCTGCCTGGCGGCCAAGGCGCTGGTGATCGCAAGCTCGCGCAGGGCGGCAACCAGAAGGGTTCGGCGGGTCTCGTCGACCCCGGTCGGCGCATCGGCGAGGAGCCATGCGGCGAGCGAATCGATGGTCTTGGCGTCGACGGTCATGGGTTCCCCCTTTCAGCGGTTTCGGCGGCGCCGACGTTCGGCGCGACTTTGAGCTTCTTCAGGATTTCACGCCACAGCGGGGCGTCTGATCCGAGGATGGGATCGTTCTCCAGGCCCGCCTTGCGGCTGAACACGTCGACTGCTTCGTTGGCGGCGCCGGCGTCATCGAGCAACCGGGAAACGTCGCGGGCGTGCGCGCCCAGACCGCCTTCGATGGCGCGGCGCTGGTCGGCGAGCGAGGCGAGGGGAGCGAGCCGGGCGAGCATCCTGGGGCGGAGGTCCGCCCCTTCACGCCGCATCTTCAGCGCCAGGGCGTAATCGTTGATGAAATCGAGGGCCGTCTCGCGGGTGAGCCGCCCTCGGCGCACCTCGACGACGAGCGGCCCGTTGAACGCCGCGTCGGCGAGGTCGTGCTCGAACGCGCTCGGGTCGGGGTCGAGCGAGGGCGTGATGTACCCCCGGGCGATGAGCTCGCGGTGGAGCGTGCCGCGCAGGAGCGTTTCGCGGGCGTCGAGGTTGGCGCTGGTCTGCTCGGCGAGCAGGGCGATGTCGTCGGCGTAGGCGGCCTTGATGCGGGCGAGCGCCTCGCGCTGGGCGCCGAGCACGGGCGCGATGGCCCGTGGTTCGACGCAGCCGGCGAGCGGCGCGAGCAAAAGGCTCAGAACAAGCGGCGCAGGGCCGCACGGCGGAGTCTTCATGGGTGTGTCCCCCGAACTGTGCGGTCGCGCCCCGCGCGTCTGGGCGCTAAAGCAAAGAAGGCGTGGCGCGTTCCCCGGTGGAAGGCGTTTCACGGCGTGAGGCCGCGACCGACTGCGGGAATCATGCGCGCGATCGGGCGGCGGGCAAGCAAGAGCGTGGACGTTGGGCCCAGGTTCTCTCGAATTCCTGCCGCATGACCGCGGTTTTGCGCACGGGGGGCGTCGATGCAGGGTTTCGCCGTGCGCCGGCGGGGTGGCCGACGAGCGACTTTCGGTACGATGAGCGGATGAACGCCGCCGCTGCGACGCCTGTTCTGATCAAACGCGACATCGCGACCCCCCTGGGCCCGATGGTTGGCGTCGCCAGCGAGCGCGGCTTGTGCATGCTCGAGTTTGCGGAGGGTGGGATGACCGCCAAGAGCTTTGGGGCCGTTCGGCGCCGGGCGGAGCCGGAAGCATTGGCCGGAGAATCGGAGCACCTGGACCTGATTGAGCGCGAACTCGCGGCGTACTTCCGGGGCCGGCTCCGAGTGTTCACGGTCCCCCTGCACTGGTCGGGCACCGGGTTTCAGCGGCAGGTCTGGGGGGAACTGGTGAAGGTGGCGTGGGGCGTGACGATCAGCTACGGCGAGCTGGCTCGGCGTATCGGTCGCCCGGAGGCGTCGCGGGCGGTGGCGAGGGCCAACGGTGACAACCACATCGCGATTGTCGTGCCGTGTCACCGCGTGATCGGAGCGGACGGGTCGCTGACGGGGTACGGCGGGGGCCTGGATCGGAAGCGGCGATTGCTGGAGCTGGAGGGGGCGGGCTCTCTCTTTACCGCGGCCTAGGTGGCGCTGGGCTGGGCGGCGCGACGTGCGGCGTTGAACCGGCCCGGCACACGTGGGCGTCGGGCGTGAGCGTGACGGGCCAGCCCTCCCAGGCCCAGCCCCAGAACTGCGCACGCGTCGTGTACCCAGGGGACAGGGTGAAGGGGAAGCTCGCCGAGGCTGAGGCGGTCAGTGGTGGCGCCGGCGAGATGGGCCCACAGCTCCCACAGCGGGCGGGAGTGGCCGGAGGCCAGCAGCGCGAGCATGAGCACGGCACTCGCCGCGAGGGCGCCGGGCGAGCGCACCGAGGTCGCGGCGCCAGCGCCGGCGACGGTCCAGGTCACGGCGCTCAGGCCGAACAGGGCGATCTGTTCAGGGTAGAGAGCGCGATGGACGAGGTTTGAAAACGCAACGGCGGAGACGCACCAGAGTGCCGTGCGGCCCGAGCCGGCTCGGCCTTCAACCAGCAGTGCGATCGCCAGGAAAGCGCCCAGGTCCGGGATCAGGTGGCGGAGGTCGGCGTGCAGCGCCCAGCCGATCAGGAGCGGCCAGGGAGGTCCGGGTGGCTCGTGCACCAGGGTGCCGAGCGAGCAGGCAAGCGCCACGGCGATCGAGACCTTGACACGGGGGAGGGTCATGAGACAGTCGTCGCCCGACGGGGGCGGCGAAGCCAAGGCGTGAGCGCCATGAGCAGTCCTGGCACGGGAATCGACGCCGCCCCTCCGGAGCTTCCCCCCGAGCCGCCCGAGCCCGAGGAACCGGACACCGCCAAGCGGGCCCCGTCGGTCTGGGTCTCGGCTGTGAGGGTGTAGGTGTTGCCTCTGCGGTCTGTGAAGGTGGTGCCGCTGAGGGTGATGCCGTCGGGGAGCTGGCCGGTTTCCATGACACCGGCGACCTGGGAAGCGCTGGTGATCCACGAGCTGGAGGCGGCGTCTGTGGAGCGGTTGAGCATGTAGCGCTGCTTGAGAGCGGAGTTGACGGCGGCGACGGAGGCGGTGTCGGCGTTCTGGTTGGCGGCGGCCTTGTAGTTCAGGTACTTGGGGATCGCGATGGCCGAGAGCACGCCGAGAACAACGATGACGGCGACCAGCTCGATGAGCGTGAAAGCGTGTCCCCGAGATGGTGAGCGTTTGGACAGCATGATGATGGACTCCCGTCGCCGCGATACGGAGGCGTTCATGGGTTATCGACGGTCCGGCACGGGCGGGTGCTTGCGGCTGCTGTGGTCGGGGTGTTCTCGGAGCCGCCGTCGCCGGTGCAGCCGGTCCTGGGGCGTGTATCGGACCTGTCCGTGCGAGGGGATCGAGAGCGCCCGGAGTTGTCGGGTATGACCCGGCGCGCGCCGCGCGTGCCGGACCCTGATCGAATACCCTGTGCGGCGCTCCCCGCATGACACCGCTGGTCTCCATCGTGGCACCCGCTCACAACGAGCAAGACAACGTCGAGCGCCTCGTCGAGGAGGTGGGACGCGCCGCGGGCGAGCTGACGAGGAAGCTGGGCGGAGGGGGCGATGGGTTTGAGTTCGTTGTGGTTGATGATGGGTCGACCGATCAGACCCAGCTCAGGCTGCGGGCGCTCATGGCCTCGCGCCCGTGGCTGCGGTGCGTCGTCATGTCCAACACCCCACCCGGCAAGGGCAACGGGCAGTCGGCGGCGTTTCATGCCGGGTTCCGCGCGTGCCGGGCGGAGATCGTGGGGGTGCTCGACGCCGACCTGCAGAACGACCCGGCGGACTTCGTGGCGATGCTCGAGCTGATGCGGCGCGAGAACGCCGACATGGTGCAGGGCGACCGCTCGCGGAACCGCAACGACAACGTGGTGCGGCGCGTGGGGTCCGTCGTGGGGCGCCGGTTCCGGGGGTGGATCCTGGGCGACACGATCCGCGATACGGGCTGCTCGCTGCGGCTAATGAAGCGGGAGATCGCGCTGCGCCTGCCGCTGGAGTTCCGTGGGGTTCACCGGTTCATCCCGGTCTCGGCGCGCCACATGGGGTACAAGGTTGTCGAGATGCCGGTGAGCCACCGGGCCCGCGTGGCGGGGGAGACCAAGTATGGCATGGGCGTGCTCACCCGCGCGATCCCGGGGCTGGTGGACTGTTTCGCGGTGCGGTGGATGAGCAAGCGGCGCAGGCCGGTGACGAGCCGGGAGGTACTGGACCGGGGGGTGACTGGCCGGGGGGTGACGCCGTGAAGTGGGAACCGGCGGCGGCGATGGTGCTGGTGGTGGGGCTGGGGGCGTGGCTGGTGTTTGGGCCGCCGCGCGTGGGGGACGTGAAGCTGCGCGAGGGGGCGAGGCTGATCGAGTGGGGCGCGGCGGACGTGCGCGGCGTGCTGGAGGTTGTCGACCCGCCCGGCGATGAGCCGCCGACCTTCCGGTTCATCTCACGCGACGGCCAGGCGGGCGAGGTGCAGACGCGCGAGCAGATGGCCCGCGTGTACGGGCCCGACGCGTGCGACCGGTGGGCGGCCCGTCCGGGAAACTGGGTGTTCAAGCTGCTGAAGATCACGAGCTGGCGCAACGTGGCGTGGGTGCTGCTGGGGCTGAGCGGGCAGGTGCTGTTCTCGGCGCGGATGCTCTTGCAGTGGATCGCCAGCGAGCGCCACGGCAAGAACGTGATCACCGTGAGCTTCTGGTGGATCAGCCTGATCGCCGGGCTGATCCTGTTCGCCTACTTCGCGTGGCGGCAGGACATCGTGGGCGTGCTGGGGCAGAGCACGGGGGTGGTGGTGTATGCGAGGAACGTGCGGCTGCACTACAAGAATCTGCGCCGGGCGGGGCGGAAGGCGGGGGTGGACCCGGCGGATGATCCAGACCCGGCGGCGGTGCCGATGGTGGGGGGGCCGCGAGAGCGTGGACGCGGTTGACCGGCGCAGGTGTTTGGGGGACGGAGTGTCGGGGTGCGCGGCGAGCGCGGATGAGGCGCACCTGGCGGCTCGGCACGGGCATCTCCGAAGACGGAGAAGCCCGTGGCACTTACTGATACCGGCTCACCAACTCGACGATCCGCGGCTGGCCCTTGTTGATGCGCAGGCTGGTTTTGAGCAGTTTCAGGGCCTCGTTGCGGGCGCGGTCGTCGGAGCGGTTGGAGGCGATGTAGTCGTTCAGGAGGCACACGCCCAGGCCGTTGTAGGCGGGGTAGTGGGCGGCGTCGAGGGTGATGGCCTTGTTGAACGCCTCTTTGGCGGCGACGAACTGGCGCTGCTTGAAGCGGGCGTAGCCCAGGCGCTCGAAGGACTGGGCGCTGGGCTGGGTGGCGACGAGCTGGTCGAGGGTGGCGGCCATTTCCTCGTAGCGGTTCAGCTTGCCGAGGCTCTCGGAAAGGTTGAGCAGCAGCTGGGGGGTGAGCTCCATCAGCTCGGCGGCGGTGCGGTACTCGCGGACGGCTTCGTCGTGCCGGTCGAGGGAGGCGTAGACCGAGCCGAGGTTGGCGTGCGCGGGGCCGCTGGTGCTCTGGAGCTCGGTGGCGCGCTGCGAGTAGGGCAGGGCCGCGGCGGGCTCGTTGAGCTGCAGATAAGCGGTGGCGAGGTTCTGGTTGGCCTGGAAGTCGTCGGGGCGGATGGACAGGGCGCGGAGGTAGGCACGCACCGACTCGCTCAGGCGGTTGAGGAGCTGCAGGGCGTAGCCGTGCTTGAACTGGGCGTCGAAGTTGCTGGGCTGCTGCTGGGCGGCGGCGGCGAAGTGGGGCTCGGCCTTGGCGGGGTCGTTCTTTTCGAGGAGCAGGTCGCCGATCTCGACGTGGGCGACGGTGAGCGTGGGGTTCTTCTCGATGGCGGCGGCGAGGAGGCGGATGGCCTCTTCGGTGTCGCCGCTCGCCTTGGCCTGCTCGGCCCGCTTCATCAGTTCGCCCTGGCTGGCGGAGGAAGCCGCTGCTGACGCGGAGCCGCCGGCGTTTCCGGAGCGGATGGAGGCGCTGGGATCGTCCTGCTTGTGCCCGAACCACGAGCAGCCGGGCGCGAACAGCGCTAGTACCGCGAGGGTGCTGATGGTGGCTGCCGAACGGTTGTGATGGGTTGGCCGACTGTTCATGGAGGGCGTTGGGCAGGAAGGGCGGTTTGCGATTCAGGCTGGGACGTTAGGTGTCCGGCGGGGAGCGATCAAACGAACGAACTCATGTGCGGTTGATCACTTGGGTGTGACTCCCAGTCTCGCCCCTCCGGGGCTGGAAAGGGCGGTTCGACCGATGAAATCACATGCCGAGAGCCGCGGGGGTCGCCGCTTGTGGAAACTGACTTGTCGGAAACGCTATCGGATTGCGGAGACGGGCTTGTCTAATAGTCGCCGGAGCCTGGCCAGGTTCACCTGATCCCAGGGGCGGCCCTTGTCGTCGTCCTCCTTGGGGGTTTCCAGGATCATTGGAAGGGGCGAAATTCTGGGGTGGTTGATGACGGCGGCGAAGGCTCCCAGGGCGACTTCGCCGTGGCCGATATGGGTGTGCCGGTCGATGCGGCTGGCGCGGGCGCCCTTGGAGTCGTTGAGGTGGACGACCTTCAGGTGCGGCAGGCCGCAGACGCGGTCGAACTCGTCGATCACGCCCTCGGCGGCGGCGCGAGCCTGGGCGAGGGTGCGCTTCCTGCCCTTGCCGGCTTCGCCCTCGTGGGCGGCGAAGTCGTAGCCGGCGGCGAGGGCGTGGCAGGTGTCGAGGCAGAAGCCGACGCGGGTGGCGCCGTCGCCGTGGCTTTCCTGGAGGATCATCTCGCGGCAGAGGGCGAGCTCCTCGAAGATGCGGCCGAGGGTGGATCCGCCGCCGGCGGTGCATTCGAGACAGAGCGAGACCCCGCCGCCGACGCCCTTGGTCAGCAGCGGGGCGGCGCAGCGTGCGATGTTGCGGCAGCCTTCCTCGACGCCGGAACCCAGGTGAGCGCCGGGGTGGAAGACGAGGTAGGGGATGGACAGCTCGGCGCAGCGCTCGACCTCGTCGATGAGCATCGCGGCGCTTTTGCGGCGGAGCTCGGCGTCGGGGCTGGCGCAGTTCATCAGGTAGGTGGCGTGCGAGACGGTGCGCTTCCGCCAGCCGAGGCGCTTCAGGGCGTCGAGCCAGTCCTTCTTCTCGGGCTCTTTCAGCGCGGGGACGCGCCACTGGCGCTGGTTCTTCGTGAAGACCTGCACGGTGTCGAAGCCGAGGCGCTCGGCGTCGTTGAGCGCGTTGACCATGCCGCCGGCGATGCTGAGGTGGGAGCCGAACATGTGTGAGGGAGCGAGAGCGGGGAGTGGGGAGTCGGGGGGGAGGACGACGGGGCTGGGGGATCGCCGGGGGAGATTACTGGTAGGCTTTTCCGTTGTGGCGGAGCCAGCCGTCGGGGTGCCTGTGGGCGGGATCGTGGTGGGTCCAGTGGATGACGCCGCCGAGGTCGTTCCACTCGTACTCGCCGCGGAACTCGAGCGGGTCGCCTTCGCGTGCGGGGACGCGCGGGGCGAGGTCGATGTTGTGCGAGACCTTGACGACCAGGCCGGTGTCGAGCCTGACGAGCAGGCGTTGGTGGCGGGCGCCGTCGTTGTCGTCGTCGAGCAGCTTGATGATCCGTCCGGAGCACTCGGCTCGATCGAGCGATCGCCGGTGATCGGCGGCGGATTGGATCGCCGCGGCGCAGCTGGTGTCGGCGCCGGGGTTCGTGCTCGCCGGTGCGGCGGGGCCGGTGACGGCTCGAGGTGGGGCGAGCCACGACCAAGCGGCGGCCGCGACGACAACAACGATCGCGCCGAGCAGGCGGGCCGGGGTCAGGGGCCTGTGACGAAAACGCGGCACCCTTGCATTGTGACGCAACCGGTCGCGCGCGTCACGCGGGGTCAGCGTCCGGGCGCTTCGCCGGGATCGGTTGCGGAGTTGGACGGCGCCGCCACAATCGCCTGGCCCACGGGCTCGGGCTGCACCACGCTGTCGCGGTGCTCAAGGGTGACACGCTGGGTCTTCATCTGCATGCAGCCGGGGGCCGCCGTGAGGAGCGCGGCAACCACGGCGAAGGCGATCGATCGGCGTGTGAGCTTGTGGGCTGGGGTCATTCGTGTGGGCAAGGGGCCGGGTCGGGGCTTCACGCGATCTTCATCGACGCGCGCCGGGCAGAGAGGATCGCAAGAAGTTGGCGGAATTGCCACTTGGGACATGTGCGGGTGGAGCGGAACGATCCGACGCCGGTCTGCTTGGTACAGTTCGGTATCCTTCCGGGTTGCACCCGCCGCCAAGCGGCCCCGCTGGTTGGGGTGAAGGCGTGGTCGATCGAATCAAGATCCAAGCCGAGGACCTCATGCATCATCGCCTGTTGACCGCCTTTTGCGGGCTCGTAGCACTCTCGATCTCGGCGGCATCCCAGCCCGCCGGCACGCCGGCGGCGACTCCGCCGCGGATCGGGTGTTCCGAACCCAAGCCGCGCGCGGGCGGAACGATCCGCCTGGCGACGTACAACTTCGAGAATCTCTTCGACACCCGCGACGATCCGAGCCTGAGTGGCCTTGAGGAGGACGCCAAGAACGCCAAGCCGCCGGAGCAACTGAAGGCCCTGGGCGAGACGCTGCGGCGGATCGACGCCGACATCGTGGCGTGCGAGGAAATCGAGAGCTACGACGCGCTGATCGACTTCCGCGAGTGCTGCGCCAAGGACCTGGGCTACCAGTATGTGCAATCCATCGACGTCGGCGCCGAGCGGGGCATCGAGCAGGCGGTGCTCAGCCGGTTTCCCATCGTGCACGCCGAGGTGTGGCCGGTGCTGACGCTCGACGGCGTCGAGCCCGCGACGGTGGACGGCAAGCCCAACAAGGAAGCCGGCAAGCCGATGCACGGGCGGCGGTCGCCGTTGTGCGTCACCGTCGAAGTGCCCGCCGAGAAGACCGGCGGCAAGCCGTACCGGCTCACGATGCTGGTGGTGCACCATAAGTCCGGTCGGGCGTTTGACTACTGGCGCGAGGCGGAGGCGCGCACGTTCGTGGCGATGGTGAAGAAGCTGGAGCAGGGCGGCGCCAACGTGGTGGTCCTGGGCGACTTCAACGCCGGGCCGGACCAGAAGGCCGTGAAGACGTACATCGAGGCGGGGATGACCGACGTGCTGGCCTCGCACGGTTCGGACAAGGCGTTCATCACCCACGCCAGCGGGCGGCAGATCGACCACGTGCTGGTGAATCAATCGCTGCTGCACGAGGTGGTGCCGGGCTCGGAGTTCGTGCTGTACACGCCGCAACTGAGGCCGGAGGAGGACTGGCGGACGGCCCCGAAGCCGGCGGGGTACGCGAGCGATCACCTGCCGGTGGTGGTGGATATCAAGCCGGTGGATGAGTAGCTCACGGGCGAGAGACCAATGCCGCGCAGTGGTGCACAGTTTGACGTGGTTGTCATCGGCGGCGGGCACGCCGGCATCGAGGCCGCCTGGGCCGCTGCCAACCTCGGGCGATCCGTCGCTCTCGTCACGCTCGATCCATCCAAGATCGGCGTGATGTCGTGTAACCCCGCCATCGGGGGGCTGGCCAAGGGCCAGATGGTCCGTGAGATCGACGCCCTCGGGGGCCTCATGGGGCTGATCGCCGACGCCACGGGCATCATGTTCAAGGTGCTCAACACGTCCAAGGGCCCGGCGGTGCGTGGGCCGCGGGCGCAGTGCGACAAGCACGCGTATGCCCGCGAGGCCCAGCGCCGCATCGCGTCGCGTCCGAACATCGCCGTGGTCGCCGGCGCGGTTGAGCGTCTGCTGGTCGAGGGTGGGAAGGTGCGCGGCGTCGTGGTGAGTTGCTCACCGGTTTCCGGCGGTGAGGGCGGTCAACGGGAACTCATCGCCACGGCCGTGGTGCTCACCACCGGCACATTCATGCGCGGGCTGATGCACTGCGGCGAGACCCGGAGCGAGGGCGGACGGATCGGTGAGGCCGCGGCGGTCGGGATATCTGGCGCGCTGCGCGGGCTGGGCTTCGAGCTCGGGCGGCTGAAGACCGGCACGCCGCCGCGCCTGAGGCGGAGCACCATCGACTGGGACTCCCTGGAACCCCAGCACGGCGACACGCCGCCCGTCCCATTCTCCGTCCTGTCCTCTCCCGCCTCGATGCCTTGCTGCTTTCCGGCCCTCCCGCAGGTCGAGTGCCGCGTCACCCGCACCACACCGGGAATCCACGAACTCATCCGGGCCAACCTGCACCGCGCGCCGATGTACTCGGGCCAGATCGAGTCGGTGGGCCCGCGCTATTGCCCCAGCATCGAGGACAAGGTCGTGCGATTCGCCGAGCGTGAGGGGCACCATGTGTTCCTGGAGCCTGAGAGCCACGAATCGGATTGGGTGTATTGCAACGGCATCTCGACGAGTCTCCCGCGCGACGTGCAGGAGCAGATCGTCCGGGCCATGCCGGGCTGCGAGCGGGCCGAGATTCTCCAGTACGGCTACGCGGTGGAGTATGACATGGTCCGCCCGCACCAGATCTGGGCTACCGGGATGACCAAGCTGGTGGAGGGCCTGTTCCTGGCGGGGCAGATCAACGGCACCAGCGGGTACGAGGAGGCCGCGGGGCAGGGGCTGATCGCTGGTTTGAACGCGGCGCGGTGGTCGATGGGGCTGGAGGGCGTCACGCTCGGGCGCGAGCAGGCTTACATCGGCGTGATGATGGACGACCTGGTCACCAAGACGCCGGTCGAGCCGTACCGGATGTTCACCAGCCGCGCCGAGCACCGGCTGCTGCTCCGGAGCGACAACGCGCCGGACCGGCTGACGCCGCTGGGGCGGGGGTGGGGCCTGGTGGACGGTGCGCGGTGGGAGCTCTTCGAGGCCCGCCGCGCGGCCATGGCGGCGCTCGACGCGCACGTTGATGGCGAGCTGGTTCGGGGCGAGCCGCTGCGCGACGCGGTGAAGCGCCCGCACTACCGTGAGCGGGACCTGGCCGACGACTGCTCCGAAGTGCTGCGCGCATGCGACCCGCGGGTGACCGCGGGCGCGGTGGCGACGGTGCTGGCCGACCGTCAGTACGCCGGGTACATCGAGCGGCAGCGGGCGGAGGTGAGGCGCCAGGCCGAGATGGAGCACCGGCTGATGCCGGCGGCGGTGGACTTCGGGGCGGTCCGCGGGCTGCGGGCCGAGGCGCGCGACGCGCTCAGACGGTTCCGACCCCGGACATTCGGCCAGGCGGCACGCCTCGAGGGCGTCAGCCCGGCGGACCTGACGCTGCTGCTGGTGGCGTGCGGTTGAGCGGCGACTCTCGGGGAATCCCCGGAAGGGTTGGCGTCAATGCGCGGCTTCTCGCGCGCTCGCTTTGTGGTTTTCCTGGGCCAGGGACGCGCTCTCTCCCTTGGCCATATCACACGCCTCGATGACGCGCTTGAGCTCGTAGGTCGCGGCCTCGACGTTCTTGCAGGCGTCGAGCTTGGTGAAGGCGAACTTGCACCGCTGCTTGAGGGCCGCGATGCCGAAGTCTTCGCCGATCCCGTGGACACGGGTGAGCAGGTCGTTGATGCGTTCGAGCTCCTGCGCCTGCATGAGCTGCCCCAGGGATTCGGAGTGCTTCTGCAGTTCGCCCAGGCATGCATCGATGGCGGCCGGCGCCAGGTGCGTCGCTGTGATCCGGAAGGGGTCCGCGTCGCCCTTGCTGGAATCGGCCAGCAGGAGGTACTCGGCGAGCGCACGCAGGAGCAGCTGCTCGGTGATCGGCTTGAAGAGCATCTCCTTGGCGCCGGCGGCGATCGCCGCGTACCGAGTCTCCTGGTCGTACATGCCTGAGATCAGGACGATCGGTGTCATGAGCCCGCGCGTTCTCGCGGCGGTCGTGAGCGAGATGCCGTCCATGTCGCCGAGCTTGTAGTCCACCAGCGCCATCCCGGGCCCCGCCTCCAGTTTCTTGAGGCCTTCCGCCCCCGTCTCGGCGAACTCGAGCACCAGCGCTGTATCGCGCAGGTGGTGCTCGACCAATCGCTGGTCGGCGATGCTGTCATCCACGACGAGCACCATGCCTTCGAGTCGCTTGGGGTCGACCCACTCGGCATTGAAGAGGTACTCGTTGCCGGCCCAGATGAAGAAATCGCGGGGGTTGATGGGCTGGTCCCACCTGATACCGAGCTGGTGGATCACGCCGCGCACGTGCTCGCACCGCACCACCTTGCCGGCGAGCTGCACCGCGTTGCCGTGCACCCTTCGGAGCGCCACCCGGCAGGTCGTGCCGGGGCGGACGTAAACGCCGTGGAGCAGACCGATCCCCCCCGAGGAGATGTTCCGCGGAGCCATGATGAACATGCGTTCGGGGCCGTTCTGCTCCGCAAGCGTGACGATGACACGCTGGGCCTGGGCGCGCCAACGCCGACTGGTCCTCTTGAACGAACCGTCCGCAGCCGAATCCCGTTCGAGCTGCTCGATCAGTTTCTCAAGTTCCTGCCCTCCGAGGCGCAGCGTATCGATGGGTAATGGGTTCGACATTCGTGGTCTCCCCGGATCGGCACTGGGGAAATCGGAAAGTGAATGCCCTTAGTTGGCTGTGGTGTGTACGGAATCCCGCGATCCACCCGGCTGGGTGGACCTGCGCCTGCCGCGCTCAATCGATGGCTGTGCCCGTGTCTGGATGCACGCGGTGCCTGCCCCGGGGCACGGTGTTATCCAACCGTAAGCGAGTTCTCAAGTCCGAGATTCGCGTAGATCTCGCGTGTCGCCGGGCTCTTGTTGAGCGTGTAAAGGTGGATGCCGCGTACGTGGTGGTCCAGCAGGTCGCGGCACTGCTCGGTGGCCCAGTGGACGCCGACACGCTTGATCGCCTCGGCGTTGCCGTTGCACCGATTGACGGACTTGAGCAAGGGCGCCGGGAAGCGTGCCCCGGCGGCCAGGTCGGCCATCGCCTTCATGCCCCCGGCGCTGGTGACGGGCATGACGCCGGCGATGATCGGGGCCTTGATCCCGGCGAGTTCGCAGCGATCACGGAAGTCGTAGAAGTCGCGGTTGTCAAAGAAAAGCTGGGTGACGATGAAGTCCGCGCCGGCATCGACCTTGGCCTTGAGGAACTCCATCTCCTTGAGCCGGTTCGGGCAGCCGGGGTGACCCTCGGGGAACCCCGCCACGCCGACGCCGAAACCGCGGGCGTCCTTGATGGCCTTGCCCGCGAAGGCGTCCTTGAACTTCTTGATGTAGGTCACGAGCTGGGCGGCGTAGCGGAACGAGTCGCGCGAGCGGTCGTAGTCGGGCTCGGCCCTGGGCGGGTCGCCGGCGAGGGCGAGGATGTTGCTCACGCCGGCGTTGGCGTAGCGCTCGAGGATGTCGTGGATCTCGGCCTCGGTGTGCCGGATGCAGGTGAGGTGGGGCATCACCTCGACGCGGGTCTTGTGCTTGATCCGCTCGACGAGTTCATGCGTCCGCTCACGGGTGGTGCCGCCGGCGCCGTAGGTGACGCTGGCCCACGCCGGTTGAAGCGGCTGCAGCTCGCTGATGGCGGCGAATAGTTCCTCGGCCGCCGCGTCGTTCTTGGGAGGGAAGAACTCGAAGCTGAAGGTGGTGGGGCGGGCGTTGAAGATGTCGTTGATGTGCATGGGAGGGCCTGAGCGGATGAGAGGCCGGGCCGTTGTTGAAATCGACCGAATCGGCGGCGGCCTTTCAGGGCCGGGCCAATCGTAAGGGGCCTAAGCATCCCATACACTGCGCCCGGATGCACCCCACGACCATCGGCCCATATCAGATCATCCGTGAGCTCGGCCATGGTGGCATGGGCGAGGTGCACCTCGCCACCGACTCGCGCCTGGACCGGCACGTCGCGATCAAGGCCATCCCCGCGCACCTCGCCGAAGACCCCGACCGTCTCGCGCGGTTCCAGCGCGAAGCCAAGGTGCTGGCCTCGCTGAGCCACCCTGGAATCGGGGCCATCCACGGGCTTGAAGAGTCCGGAGGGCGCCAGTACCTCATCCTCGAGTACATCGAGGGAGAAACGTTGGCCGAGCGTCTGATCCGCGGCCCGATACCCATCGACGAGGCGCTGGCGCTGGCGCGCCAGATCGCCGAGGCGCTGGAGGCGGCCCACGATAAGGGCGTGATTCACCGCGACCTCAAGCCCGGCAACATCATGGTCACCCCCGAGGGCGCTGCGAAGGTTTTGGACTTCGGCCTGGCGCGCACCGGCGAGGGCCCAAGCTCATCGACCAACGCCGCCCGGGCGGCGGCCATCGCCGACTCGCCCACGATCACCGCGCCGGTGCGGCACCACTCCCCGACCGTCCCCGGCGTCATCATGGGCACCGCGGGGTACATGTCGCCCGAGCAGGCCCGCGGCAAGCCGGTGGACCGGCGCTCGGACATCTTTAGCTTCGGCTGTGTGCTGTTCGAGATGCTGAGCGGCGAGCAGCCCTTCGGCGGCGAGACCGCCACCGACGCGCTGGGCGCCATCCTGCACCGCGAGCCGGACTGGAAGCAGCTCCCCCCGAGCACGCCCGCGCGCGTCCGCGAGCTGCTCACGAACTGCCTGGCGAAGGAGCGGCGGAACCGGCTGCACGACATCGGGGATGCTCGGCTGGAACTTGATCGGGCGATCGGCGGAAGGGAGTGGCTGCACGCGGGCGCGGGTGCGTCGCCACGAAAGCTCCCGCTGCGGCTCGCCTGGGCCGCGCCGGTCGTGGCCGGGCTGCTCGGCGTGGGGTGGCTGGCCGGGCGGGCGACGCAGCGTCCCGAGCCGTCGCGGGTTGCCCAGTCGTTCCACGTCTCGGCGTCGGTGCCCAGCAAGCCGGACCTTGGGTCCGTCCAGGGCATCGCGCCCGATGCGCGGTTCGTGGTGTACAAGGCGTGGCCTGACAAAGTGGCCGACGCCACGTCGGCCCCCGGCGCACTGGCGGTGCGCCGGCTTGACCGCAACGAGACGAAGGTGATCGAGGGGACCGAGGGCGTGGACCAGGCCGCGGTCTCGCCTGACGGGCGCTGGATCGCGTTCACCGCGGCCAGGGACGGCGCACGAACGAAGGTGGTGCTGAAGAAGATCGCCCTTGAGGACGGGCGCCCGACCGGGAACGCGGAGACACTGTGCGACCTCCCGGCGGGCGGGTGGTTCAGCATCTGCTGGTCCTCGGACCGTGAGATCATTCTGGCGGCGACATGGGTGCAGACGATCCTCGCCGTCCCCGCTTCGGGAGGCGAGCCGCGGGTCGTGCTGAAAGAGGAGCAGTCGAAGGAAGTCGACAACTGGGGTGAGGTGCGCCCCCTGGTTCCCGGCAAGTCGATCCTGGCCACACGCTGGGCCCTGGTGGGCCAGACGATCAGGGAACGCACCGAGGTCGTTGACCTGGCCACCGGAGCGCGCACGCCCCTGCTCCAGAACGCCGGCGGGACGCAACTGGTGGAGGGCGGGTACATCGTCGCCCGCCGGAACCTGAATACGCTGATCGCCGCGCGGTTTGACCCCGAGACGCTGCGGCTGATCGGCGAGCCTGTCACGGTCTGGAGCGGGAACTTCCGCGAGTCCTTCTTCGTGTCTCGAAGCGGAACCCTCGCGTTGATCTCCGGTGCGAGCGACTATTCACAGCGGAAGCTGATGTGGATCGACGAGCAGGGACAGTCTCAGCCGGTTGGCGCGCCGGCGCGCCCCTACGGCCAGATCATGATCTCGCCGGATGGCTCGCGCGTGGCGACGAACCTGGAATCGGCCGACCAGTCCGAACTCCCCACCGACGTGTGGGTCTACGACCTCTCTCGACGGACGTTCAGCCGCATGAGCACGCAGGGGCCCGCGTGGGTATTCATTTGGAGCCGGGACGGGCAGCGGATCAGCCACATCTCGGTGAACAAGGAAGAGTTCTCGGTGTGGGATCGCCGGGCCGACGGTTCGGGCGAGGGCGTCAAGGTCTACGCCAGCCCCGGCACGCAGTTCATGGTGTTCCCCACCGATCGGTCGCCCGACGGCAAGGTCCTCGCGGTGACCCAGGTGGACCTTTCCAAAAGCACGTCCGACGTGCTCATGCTGGAGCAGGAAGACGGCTCGACGAAGTGGACCGCGACGCCCTATCTGAACTCCCCCGCGGGCGAGGACGCCCTGCGGTTCTCGGCCGACGGCAAGTGGGTCCGGTTCAACTCCAGTGAGTCCGGCAGGAACGAGCTCTACGTGCAGCGATTCTCCGGCGCGGCCATGGGCGCCGAGGACGCCAGGAAGGGCCGATGGCAAGTCTCCACCGACGGCGCCACCGGCACCGGTTGGTGGAGCCCCGACGGCAAGGAACTCCGCTACGTCAACCTTGACAGCCAGGTGATGAGCGTTCACCTGCAGATGGAGCCCGGCTTCTCGGCGTCAACGCCGAAGGTGCTGGCGAGCTTCAAGGACCTGAAGCTCCGGGACAGCACGTTTGCGCCCGACGGCCGCCTGATGGTCGTCCTGCAGGGCGAGAACGAGCAACCGAGCAGGATCGACCTGGTGGTGAACTTCCTCGACGAGGTGCGAGCCAAGGTATCGACGGCGAAGTAGCCGGCCCGCCGGGGCCCGCCCCCCCCCGCGGGTTGTGGGGGGGCGAGCGGTCGGGGGGGTGCCGGGAAATTTGCTGCAGGGGTGCAAGGTTGCCGCCAGTCGGCGCAAGTCTCCTCGTCGCCGAGGCACGCCGCGTGGCGGGGCCGGGACGACGGATGAAGTCGAACAAACACGCCCTCCCGGCCGGACGTCCACGATGACGAGCCGGGGTGTCGTGCACCCCGAACGCACCTGGAGAAAGTCTGATGATCCGCGCTCAGAAGAGACTCACGCTCGCCGCCCTTCTCGCCGCCGCCGGGCTGGCGCCCGTCGCCCACGGCTCGCTCGTGTGCTGGACGGAGAACAACGGCCAGCGCAACTGGGGCAACTGCACGGCCCCGTGCGGGACTTTCTTTTCCGTGTTCGGCAACTACTGCAGCAACCACCCTGACCTCAACGTCCGGTGCTACGACATCGCCAGCTCCGCGTTGACGCTGGGCTCGGGCACGGGCGGCTGCGAGAGCTGCATGACCGGCTTCGGGCCCGGCATCGACGGCGCCGGCTACGTCGGCCGCGGCGTTTCGGGCATCTACACCGGCACCCCGTTCTTCATCGTGCAGGCCAGCGGCGCGATGCAGTGCGTCATCCGCAACGGCGCGACCGGGGTGAACTACGTCGCCACCATCCCGCCCGGGCCGGACTTCGGCGTGGCCATCCCGCAGTTCATCCACATCACCCGCGCCGGCGAGCAGCACGGGTATCTCCCGACCGGGCCGTATTGCGGTCTCCCCGACTCCCCCGCGCCCGGCCCTGATTTCTCGGTGGATTTCGGCGCGATCAACCCCGCCACCATGCAGTTCGTCAGCCACATCGAGGTGCCGTACGCGTACTCCCAGCTCGCGTTCCGCCAGATCCCCCCGGTGTGCCCCGCCGACATCAACGGCAACACCGTCGTGAACACCGTTGATCTGACCGCGCTGCTGGGGCATTTCGGCGCCGTGGTGACCCCGTTCCAGGACGGCGACACCGACGGAGACGGGCGCGTGGACACCACCGACCTGGTCGCGGTGCTCGGCATGTTTGGTCAGCACTGCCCGTAATCGCCCCCGGGGCGATGCAGAAAAACCTAGAACCGTTCGACAACGACCGGCATCCCGGTCGTTGTCGCGCGCGCCGGCCGCTTCCCCGTCTCTCTTTGGGGTCCCCCTAACAAAGTCCGCGCGGTAGCACCCTCACCGATAACACGCGTTGAATCCATCCGGACCGGTCCAGCGAAAGCCATGCAATGGCCTCGGATCAAACTGCCCCCCTCGGAGCGAGAAATTCACGGAGCAATGACTACACTGGCCCTCCATCCCTACCGAAACCCCCCCGGAATCTACTCCGCCCACCGGAGCCCGGACATCGAGCGCGAGGTTTACGAGCACATTCTCCGCGTCAGCCGCCGACTGGCGTCCACGAGCGACCTCGGCGAAGTGTTGGGTGTCATCATCGACGCGCTCCGTGATCTGCTGCGCGCCGACCGCGCCAGCGTGTTCGAATACGACGCCCGCACCCACGAGCTGTTCGCCACCAAGGCCCACGGACTGCCCGCCGACCTGCGTTTGCCCGCCGACAAGGGCATCATCGGCGAGGCCGCCCGCACGCGCCAGATCGTCAACATCCGGGACGCGTACGCCGATCAGCGCTTCAACCAGGCGGTGGACAAGGCCACCGGCTATCGCACGCGCTGCCTGCTGACGATCCCCCTGATCGATTTCGAAGGCCATATCGCGGGCGTGGCCCAGGTGCTGAACAAGCACACCGATGCCGGCGGCGTGTTCAGCGCCGACGACGAGCAGATCGCGATGCACCTGGCGGACCAGGCCGCGGTCGCGCTGAAGCGTGCCACGCTCATTGAAGAGCGGCGCCAGAAGGAGCGCTACGCCGCGGCTTTGCAGGGCGCGCGGGCGATCCAGCAGGCCTCCCTCCCGGCGGCCCTGCCCGAGGTGGCGGGCTATGACATCGCCGCCCACAGCTACCCCGCAGATGAAACCGGCGGCGACGCGTATGACGTGATCGCCCGCCGGCCCACCACGATCGTCATCGGCGACCGCCCGGTGACCACCCAGAGCGTGATGCTGTTCATGGCCGACGCCACGGGCCACGGCATCGGCCCGGCCCTGAGCGTCACGCAGGTGCTCGCCATGCTCCGCATGGCCATCCGACTGGACGCCGACGTCGACAGCATCGCCTACCAGATCAATGCCCAGCTCTGCGCCGACCTGCCCGCCGGGCGGTTCGTGACGGCGTTCCTGGGCAGCCTCGACGCCGGCCGCCACGAGCTGACGTACGTCGCCGCGGGCCAGGCGCCGTTGGTGTTTGTCCGCGCGCGGTCACTGAGCGAGCCGGTGACCGAACGACCGGCCAACGCCATGCCCTTCGGCATCGACGACGGGTTCGCCCACGACCAGGTGCCCGAGTTCCGATTCGACCCCGGCGACGTGTTCGTGCTGCTGAGTGACGGCTATTACGAGGCCGCCGCGCCCGACGGGGCGATGTTCGGCGTGACCGGCGTGGTCAACGTCGTCCGTGCCAACCTGCATCGACCCGCCGCCCAGATCCTTGATGCGATCCGCACCGCGGTGCTGACCTTTACCGAGGGCCAGCCGGCGGCGGACGATCAGACGGCGGTCATCGTCAAGCGGAAGGGCTGAGCGACGGCGCACATGCGAACTCTCCCTGGGGTGTTCGGGCCCCTTTGGGCGGCCGCCCGGGGCCTCCGGCGCGGGCGCTCGGACCACAAGGCGAATCACCTGGCTCGATGCCGGCCCAGGCCCCCGGTTCGGGGTGTGCGCCCCCCCCAAACGCAAACTTTGAAAGGCTTCCAACGCGCAAACCCGATAAGCGTGGCGGAATCGAACCTGGCAGGAGGCCTTCGTCAAACAACACCTCCTTGACGAGGAGCCGACATGGGCTCAATAGCGGTCATCAATCAAAAGGGCGGCAGCGGCAAGACCACGACGGCGATCAATCTCGCCGCCATGCTCGCCAAGCGCGGGCTGCGCACCGTGCTGGTGGACATGGACCCGCAGTCGCACTGCGCGCTGGGGCTGGCCGTGCCCGAGCAGCAGATCGACCTGCACGTCGGCGACGCGATGCTGGCGCCGGATGATCGCCCGCTCGACCCCAAGCGGTTCGTCTGGCCTGTTAATCGCACGCTCGACCTGATCCCCAGCGCCACGCGGCTGGCGGGATTGGAAGCGGCGCGGGGCGGGCTGGCCGATCGGGAAGACCGGGAGATGCGGCTGGCCTCGGTGCTCCGCCGGCTGGGGGTGGCGCCCACGGGGAGCGGGAATGCCCCGGCCGGCGCGGGCCATGACTGGGCGATCATCGATTGCCCGCCGTCGATCGGGCTGCTGACGTTTAACGCCATCATGGCGGCGACCGAGATCCTGATCCCGGTGGAGACGGGCTATTTCGCGCTGCGGGGGGCGAGCAAGCAGGTGCAGACCATCCGTGCGTTGTGCCGGCGTTTCGGCCAGGCGCCGGCGTACCGGGTGCTCCCGACGATGCACGACGAATCGTCGACGCTCTCGTGCGAGGTGCTGGGTGAACTCGGGCGCCGGTTCGCGGACTGTCTCATCCCCGTCACGGTGCGCTACGACGTCCGCCTCAAGGAAGCGGCCTCGATGGGGTCGCCGATTGGTGAGTTCGCGCCCCGCTCTCACGGGGCGGCCGATTACGCGGCGCTGGCCTCGTGGATCAGCGAGAATCCCGCGGCCCCGCTGCGGCTGACTGAGCAGGAAATGGGCGAGCCGCCGGAAGTCGGCGAGCCGGGCGTGCACGCACGCACTCGGGGCGTGGTGTCGATTGATCTGTTCACGCCCACGGGCGACCACGCGTTGGCGCCGGCCCCGGCTGCCGTGGCCACCTGCGAGGCCGGTGCGGGGGGGCACGATTCGGGCTCGTTCTTCCGTGGCGCCGGCGGGGACGGCCCGGTGTCGCCGGTCAGCCGGGCCGCGGAGCTCGCGGCCCGCGCCAAGCGGATCCTGCAGAAGAGCGAGGACCTCACGCGCCGGCTGTCGAGCGACCCGGCGGTTGCCCCAGCCATGCTGGCGGCCAGCCCGACCCAGCCCCACGGGCCGGTGCACGCCACCCCCGCCGCGCCGCCGGCGCCCCTGGTGCTGGTTGAGCCGCTCCCGGTCGCACCACCTGTAAGCACGCCGGCGCCGAGGCTCGACCTTACCTACGGCCCGCGCCACACGGCGCAGGGCACCCTGTTCCTGTACCCGTTCACGCTCGGGCCGCGGGTGTGCATCGCCGGCGACCACAACGGCTGGTCGGCCGAGGCAACCGTGATGAAGTTCAACCCGCAGCTTGGGGTGCACGAGGTGTGCCTGCGCATCCCCCCCGGGCGATTCCGGTACCGCCTGGTCATCGGCGGCCGCTGGGTGGCCGACCCGTTCAACCCCGTGACCGAGCCGAACCCGTTCGGCGAGGCGGACAGCGTGCTGGATATCCCCGACACCGTCGGCGCAGGTTTGACGCCACCCGAGCGATTGACAATCGTCGGAACGCCGCTGGCGATTGCATCCTGATCAACGCGAGACGACGCGAATGACCATGCAGCTCACGCCCCCGTTCTCAGAGACGCCCCCGGGAGTTCCCGGCTTCCCCGACCTCGCCGAGCCGCGCTCGCTCGGCGCCGCCTCGACGTATGACGCGCTCGCGGACCTGTTCCTGGGTGACGTGCCGGCCCCGGCCGAGCGTGAGCCGCGTTCGATGGCCCGTGCGACGGAGAAGCCCGCGATGAACGCCGCGGCGCCTACCCGGGCCGCCGCCGGTGCGCCCGAGATCGATCTGCTCATCATGGGTCACCTGCCGGTTCGAACGAACCCGTGGGCCTCGCAGTACGCCCGCGCGCGGGCCGATGCGATGGGGCGCCCCGCCGCGCTGGTCCGCCTGATCGGCGGCGAGGTGGCGGTCGACCTTTTCGGGCTTGCACCCGAGCAGCGCGAGCGACAAGCTTGCTCGGGATTGGACCGGGCGCTGCGTCATGTCGCTGAGGTCTGCGCCGGCGGGTGTTTGATCCTCCAGGCGGATGCGGTGGACGAGGCGGGGCTTGCGTCAGTTCCCGGGGCGGCGAGCGTGACGCTGCTGTGCGCCGCCAGCCAGACCGCCGAGGTGGCCGCTTACCAGTCGATCAAGGCGCTGGCAGAGGCCGTGCCGTCGTCGTCGTTTACCCGCGGTGGGGCCCGGCTGCAGATGGGGATCATGGGCTCGGACGATGAGCGGGCCCAGGACATCGCCAGGCGTCTGAGCCAGACCGCCCGCATGTTCCTGAAGCGCGAAGTGACGATCGTGGCGAGCATCCCCAGGATGGGACCGACCGGCGCCGCGGCGGTCTACCGTGGGGCATGCACGATGGACGCGGCTGCGCTGGTTGAATCGATTCGGCGGGCCATCGCGACGGTGGGGGTGCCGGGACATCCCTCCGCGCATGCGGACAGTGCCCGTCCCGTGACGGCCCCCATCGCCCACGTCGCCCCCACCCCCGCGACCCCCCGGACCTCTGAGCCGCCATCGGCTCCCGTGCCGTTGCGACCGTCGGCGTCGCCCAGTACATCCCTGGCGTCCCGGCTGAGCGGGATGACACCGCTGGCGATCCGTTGTCCTGACGACGCCAGCGTCGAGTTCGCCCTCGACGCGCGCGGCGGGGTCCACCTGCTGCGCCACGGGGACGATCCGGAGGCCGTCCGCAGCCTCACCGCGGCGCACGCCTGGGCGTCGAAGAACGCTCAGCTTCTGGCGATGGCGATCCAGGGGAGCTGCTCGGGCACGCCGCTGACGCAGCACCTGTTCACGGCGACGCCGCGGACCGTCCGCCCCCTGCTGGACTCTCAGGTGCGTGTGCACCTGTTGGCCGGGGTCGAGATGGAGGGGAAAACGGGGTGGTGCTGCGTTGAGTTGAACTGACTCCAAAGTCCGGAGTCCGGGGGGCCGGGGTCAGGACTGCCTCGCGGCGCGCGTTCGTTGTCGCCCGTGGAGGGGAACTGTCGATACCACTGGTTCGTCGGTTGGGCGGGCAGGGTGGTTCCCGTGTCGCCTTCGCCGGCGCGCACACCTAGAGTTCCTCCCTATGTCGAATCGAGCCATTGTAATCGCCGTGGTGCTCGCCCTCGGACTCGTGGGCTTGGTCTGGTACATGAACTGGCGGAGCGGTCCCTCGGCGGCCTCGGGGGCGCCGGCGACGCAGGAAGCGCTGGCCATCAACGCGGCCGAGGTCGTGGGCCTCAAGGTGAAGTCCGGTCCGATCGAGGACGAAGTCCGGCGTGAGGCGTCGGCGAATGGTTCGGGGGGCGGGGGCTGGGTGTTCGTGAAGTCCTCGGGCGCCGAGACGCTCGTGTGGCCCATCGATCCGACGCCGGCGCAGAACTTGATCCGCACCATCGCCGACCTGAAGCCCGATCCGGCGCACGACCGGTCGGGGAAGATGCCGGACAACGCGGTGCTGGTGACGCTGGTGATGAAGGACGGTTCGTCGCGGTTCGTGCGGCTGTCGCCCACGCCGGTGGCGGGCAAGACGGTGGTGGACATCGACGGCAAGACGCCGTTCCTCGCCGACGCGTCGATCCTGACCGCGGCGACACAGCCGGGCCCGCGTCAATGGCGGATCAACCGGGCCATGCCCGGTTCGCCCTCGGACCTGACCCGGCTGACCCTGGTGTCCAAGGACGAGCAACTGGCGTTCGCCAAGGCCGAAAACCGCTGGACCATGAGCCGCCCGATCAACGCGCGGACCAGCAACCAGGCGATGGGCAACCTCCTCGACGGGATCGGCAAGATCTCGATCGAGAAGTTCGTGGACGATTCGCCCAGGGGCGATCCGTCGGCGATGGGCTTCGCCTCGCCGCGCATGATCATCAACACCGAGCGTGACATCCGCTCGGTGGACGAGAGCGGTCAGGTGCAGTCTTCGGTGGCGCGGCGCGACCTGTTCATCGGCGGCCCCGCCGACGCCGCCGGGACACAGCTCTTTGCTTCGCCCGATGCGCAGGGGTCGCAGGTCTTCCTGGTCAACGCGTCGTCGATCACGGCGCTCTCCACCGCGGCCCGGAGCTACCTGGACCTGACGGCCAGCGGCGCTTCGGCCGGCGACGTCGGCGTGGTGACCGTCAAAAAGGGCAAGCAGGAAACCGGCTACCGGCGGGTGAGCGGCAAGTGGTACAAGCTGCTGGCGGGCGGCAAGACCGACAAGGCCGAGGCCGACGCCAAGTCCATCGCCGAGGCGGTCGAGTTCTTCACCACCCGCCCCGGTCAGCCCGATCCGGCCCCCGGGTCAACCCAGGGTGTAACGGCGACCGCCCCCGGCGCCAAGGGCGGCGCGGACGCCGGCATGAAGAAACTCGCCGACGTACGACTTCTGGCCGACGACGGCGTGCTGCTCGACGCATTCTCTGTAGGCCTCAACGGTGACGGCGTGCTGGCGGTGCAGTGCAAGGACGTGATCGTGTCATACCCCAATACACCGGCGCCGAAGCTGCTTGGGCTGCCCTTGCCCAAGGGCGTCGCCGCGCCGGCACCATCGCCTACGCCGGCACCCGCGCCAGCGCCCGCAGTGAAGAAGAAGGCGCCGACGAAGAAATCCGGGAAGTAGCTCGACGCGCGGTCCTTCAGGCGGCAACGCCGGCCTGCGCGCGGTGTGATTCAATGGTGAACCGAGCGTGCGAACGGGTGGCGCCGGGATGACGTGGCCCGTGTGAATCCACGCACGGGTGGACCCGTGCTTCTGAATCTGGACGCGTTCGAGTGAACCGGTTCTGCCGGGGGCGCAGCGTCCTATCATTTATCGAATCACAGGTCCATGTTTCCGGAGAACCGCACATGGAACGCTTCAACCCCGAAGAGTCGTTCGCCCTCATGCGTCACGAGTTCGGTGAGCACGGGGGCGTCAACATGTCCGTCGAGGCCTCGACCACCTTCACGGTGCTCAAGGCCCACGACATGCCCGAGATCTTCCACGGGCACCTCGGCCCCGACCAGGGCGGGTACTACCTCTACAGCCGCCACTTCAACCCCACCGTCTATGCGCTGGGGCGCGAGATCGCGGCGCTCGAGGGCGCCGAGGCTGGCTACTGCACCGCCAGCGGCATGAGCGCGATCAGCGCCGCCGTCCTGCAGCTGTGCAACGCCGGCGACCACGTGGTGGCGGGCAACACGGTGTACGGCGGCACGTTCGCGCTGCTGCACGATTTCCTGCCGCAGAAGGCGGGGATCAAGACCACGTTTGTCGACATCACCAATCCAAAGGCGGTCGAGAGAGCGATCACGCCGCGGACGCGGGTGATCTACGCCGAGACCATGAGCAACCCCACGCTGCGCGTCGCGGACATCCCGCGGCTGAGCGCGCTGGCGAAGTCCCGGGACATCAAGCTGGTGGTGGACAACACCTTTACGCCGATGATCGTCTCGCCCATCGTGCACGGGGCCGACGTGGTGGTGCACAGCCTCACCAAGTTCATGAACGGCGCCAGCGACATCATCGCCGGCGCGGTGGTGGGCCCGACGGCGTTCGTCTCCAGCCTGATGGACCTGCACACGGGGTCGCTGATGCTGCTGGGCCCGACCATGGACCCGCACACCGCCTTCAGCATCAGCACCAGGCTGCCGCACCTGGCCCTGAGGATGCGCGAGCACTCGCGCCGGGCGCTGGAGTTCGCGCGCCGCCTGAACGGGCGCGGGCTGCGCGTCGTCTACCCCGGGCTGGCGGATCACCCCGACCATGCGCTGCTCGCAAGGCTATCGAACGATGGGTTCGGCGCGGGCGGAATCCTTGGGGTGGACATGGGCACGCAGGAGCGCGCCGAGCGGTTCCTGGAGTGCCTGCAGAACCAGTCGCGGTTCGGCTACATCGCGGTGAGCCTGGGGTACTTCGACACGCTGATGAGCTGTTCGTCCGAAAGCACGTCGAGCGAGCTGGGGCCCGAAGACCTGGCGGCGGCGGGGATCACGCCGGGGCTGGTGCGCCTGAGCGTCGGTCTGACCGGCACGCTGGAGCAGCGCTGGGGGCAGCTCGAAGAAGCCCTTCGCCTGACCGGCGGGGCGTGACGCGGCTCCACCGCAGGCGCAGCGGCGCTACTTCTGCTCGGCCTGAAGCTTCTTCTTCGCCTCGTCGGCGCTGCCCTTCTCCAGGGCGGCCCGCGCCTGGCGGTATTCCTTCATGCCCGCGGGCTCGGGGAAGAGCTGGACGACCGCCGACTCGGGCATGCCGCGCTGGAGCATCATGCTCCGCAGGTTGTCGTAGGCGATCTGCTGGATGGTGGCGGGCGATTTCTCGAAGATCCGGCTGGCCTGGGTGGGGTCCATGTCGCCCATGGCGAGCATGCTGATAAGCGTCTGGGCGGCGACCTCGGGGAAGTTCGGGCTCATCTCGTCCATCCGGTTGGCCTCGGTGTCCACCACGGTCCGCTTGTTCTGCTCCTCGAAGTAGGCCTCGTGCACGGCCTGAGCGTATTTGAACCCGGAGACGAAGCGCTTCATGTCGCCGCGGAGCAGGCCGCCGTAGTAGGCGTCCAGCAGCGAGCTGACGCACTCCCCGGCGGCGACGTGCGGGACGGTGATGCGGTCGTTGCGGAGCTGCTTCTTGACGAACTCGTCGAGGGGGAGCTTGAGCTCGAACTCAACGTCGGGGTCGTTGCGGTTGAGTCCCGGCCAGCTGTAGAGCTTCTTGAAATACTCCTGGGCCTTGTCGTACTCGGCGCGCCGGTAGTAGACGCGGATCACGTCGCGGAGGAAGTTCTCGTAGCCGGCGCCGTACAGGGTGTAGGCGCGCCTCTCGCTCTCGGCGATCCCGCCGCGCTTAGCGAGCTCGGCGACCACGTCGCCGTAGGCATCGGCGAAGTTGGTGTCGAGCAGGGCGGTGTAGGAGTCCATGACCGGGTCGTAGAAGATCCGGCCCGAGCGGAAGAGCTCCTGGAGGGCGTGGGTGACGAGGCGGTCGGTGTTGAGCGTGTCGAAGTTGTGGTCACCGGTGCGCTCGAGCTGCTCCTCGACGCCTCGCGCGGCCCAGTAGATGGCGTGGCTGGACGGGTGGCGCCAGTCGAGCGGGCCGTACTTCTCGGTGTAGCGGACCATGCGGTCCGGCTCCATACGTTTTTCGTGGACCAGCACGTCGTGGCGCACGAACGCCAGCAGGCGGGGCCAGGCGTCCTTGTACTGCTCGTCGGCCATCAGCTTGTCGACCACGGCGTTCTTGGCCGAGTCGTTGAGCTTGAACATGTTGTGCTCGGCGTACCACGAGCTCTTGTAGACCGAGTTGAGCGTGACGAAGCGCAGCAGGTCCTCGTCGAGCTTGAGGTTGCCCTCCTTCAGCTTGGCGACGAGCTCGGCCGTCTTGCTCTTGAGCTGCGAGTCATCGTCGCCGGCGTGCAGCTTGGCTTTCTGGTCTGCGATCTCGTTCTTGTAGAGCTGTTCGAGCGTGTCCGGGGCGTCGCGCACGGGCTTGAACCACTCGATCATCTGCTTGCGCGCCAGCTGGGTGTCCTCGGGGAGCGCCGGGGGTGTGCCGAGCACGAAGGTCCACTCCTCGGCGAGCTTGCGCTTGTAGTAGCGGTTGGCGTCGTCGGAGAACGACTGGATCTTGTGGTTGAAGATCCACGCCAGCTCTTTGTGCAGCAGCACGTCGTTGGGGTTGCGCGGGATGGCCTCCTTGCGCAGCAGGTCGATCCCGGCCTTGACCCACGTCCAGCGCTCGCTGGACGTGTTGGTGGCGACGGAGATGTTGTACGACATGTTCCAGGCGTGAAACGCCCAGACGCGGGGGAACCGGGGCTGCAGTCGCGTGATGGCCTGGCTGAGCTCGATGGCCTCGTAGAACTTGCCTTGCTCCTTCAGCTTGGTGGCCCGAAGCCACAGGTAGTTGACGAACAGCCCGCGGAACGCCCCCATGGCGATGCCCAGGGCCACCTCCGGCGGGTCGCCCTCCTGGGCCTGATCGGTGTAGACCATCTGGGCCCGACCCGCCTCGGCGGTGATGGCGACGCTGAGCGGCCCGCAGGCGAACAGGCACGCCACCGCGAGCACCCCGCAGACCAACTGGATCAGCCAACCTCGTTCGCGCATCGGAACCCCCTTCTAGTGCCCGGAGTAGATAGCGAGCTCACGCCGCCGGAACGCGACGCACCCCACGCCCAGCGCCGCGGCGGCCCATCCGCCGATCAGCGCCAGCGCCCCGCTGACGGCCCCCCAGCTCACCAGGCGCCCCTCGACAAGGCTGGTGGCCGGCTGGAGCTCCGAATACGACCTGAACCCCAGCGATACCGGGATGGCGACGGCGCGGGCGAGGATGGCGCCCCAGTTGTAGCTCTTGGTGTGCTCGTCGTAGCTGACGTAATACTCCAGCGACTCCCTCAGGAAGCTGGCGCTCTCGGCCGCCATGAGGAACGTCAGCGCCACCATGCAGGCGACCGGGAAGTTGAGGAACGTGGCGGCGGCGATGGCGACGGCGGCGAGGAAGCCGAGCTTGATCCAGTTGGCCAGCATCACGCGCACGAAGTTGGCCTCGTACCCGCCGACACGGTACAGCAGCTCGAGCCCGTCCTCGGGCGGGAAGTTCATGGCGAAGGCGTTGTTTGGGTCGCTGTGGACCTCGAGCACGAGCTTGCCGTCGTCGTCGATGATCTCGGGCTCGATGGACAGGGAGTTGGTCACCTTCAGGGCGGTGGTCAGCTCGCGGGCCTGGCCGTTGATGACGAACAGGACCCGGTAGATCGCCGAGGGGTTATTGCTGCCGGCGTTGACCTTCCAGCGGAGGGTGAGCTCGCCCTTCTGGCGGCTGCTCTTGAGGTCGCGCAGGCCTTCAAAGGTGAACGTCTGCTTGTAGCCGGGCGGGACTGTGCGCGCGTACGTGATCATCTCCTGCAGCACCTCGGTACGCTTGTTGCTCCTGGTGCGCCGGTCGTCCTTGAGCGAGGGTTGGTCGGCGAGGGCCTGCTTGACGCGCTCGTCGACCAGTTTCTCGACGTCCTGCGGGTCAAACTCCGGGAGCTTGGGCTGCAGGCCGCGCCGGGCGGCGAGGACCTGGAACTCCAGGATGCGCCGGTCTTCGCTCATGAACTCGGCGGTCATCTGGCGCCGCATGATCGCGCGCCGCTCCGGGGTGTCGCGGAAGTCGGGGTAGTCCTTCTTGGCCCGCTCTACCCGGGCCTCGAGGATGCGCGGGATCATCGGATCGTCCGGGTCGGCCCGGGCGCCGTCGTCGCGCACCAGATAGGCCACCTCGCCCTTGGCACGCTGGTGGCTGAGGTACTCGGTGAACAGGTAGACGCCCGAGGCGCTGACGGTCAGCAGCACGGCGTTGAGCCCCATGACGCCCAGCCACTTGCCCAGCACGTACTGCCAGTGCGGCACGGGTTTGGTCATGGTCTGCCAGATGATCCGGTCGCGCTGCTCGAAGGCGACGGTGGCGGCGCTGAGGAACAGCGTGAGCATCGCCAGCACCACGTAGCTCAAACCCACGCCGTACGAGAGCCACTGCTGAACCCGGTATCGCAGCGGCTGGTCCTCGTTCAGCATGCCCGGTACCACGGCCATCAGCAGGATGAGGATCACGATGAAGACCAGGCTGACCTTCATCCGCACCGCCTCGGTGAGAACGTTCCGCGCGACGGCGACGGCCGGGATCGGGGCCGACAGGGCCAGACGCAGCAACTGCATCAGAACCATGAAGAACAGCGCCAGCGGCACGACGCCCAGGGCGATCTGCCCGATCCGCGCGGTGGGCTCCCACGCCGCCATGGGCCAGGCGACGCCCCAGCCCAGCACCAGCAGCGCCAGATAGCTCAGCCCCAGGCCCAGCCACACGACGAACACCATGCCCGCTGCCGCGAGGCCGGATATCCCCAGCACCACGAGCGTGCCCTCGCTGTCGCGCATGGCGCCTTTGGCGGCGACGGCGCCCTGCTGCATCAGTGCGACCGGCCCGGCGTCCACGAACCTCGCCAGCGGGCCCGCCACCGGCGCGGTGGGCGTGCCCTGGGGTTGGGTGGGCGCGGCCTGCGCTGCCCCGGGCTTGTTGGCCGCCACCCACAGCGAGCCGACGACGAGCAGCCAGAGCGCGGCGACCACCGCGCTGGCGATCCACTTGAAACGGGTCGTCTGCTGGAGCAGGCTGAGTCGGGCGATCAGCTTCATCGAGAGGCCCCGGGATTGTTACCGTCGCCCCCGTCGAGAAGTTCACCGATCACGGACCGATCGACCTCCTTGGCCGGGGCGGGCGGGGCGGCGGCCGGGGCCTTGGGTGCCGCCGCGTCGCTCGTGAGCGCTTCAAGCACGCCCTTGTCGGGGCCGGCCGGCTTGGCGGCGCGGGCGGGCTCGGTGGGCATGGGCGCGGCGGCGCTTTCGTCACCGCCCGAGGCCATGAGGCTCTCGATGAGCTGCTGCCCGCCCACGCCTTCGCGGAGGAAGGCGGCGGTCTGACCGCCGTGCTGGGCGCCGCTGGTGGCGACGCGCTCGGCCTGGGCCTTCTCGACCAGGCCGATGAAGAGGTCTTCGAGGCGCTGGCGCGGGCGCGAGACGGTGACGCGCGAGCCGGTGCGGCGCTGCAGCACGTCGCTCATCTCGGCGAGCGTGCGCTCGTCCATGGCGTCGGTTTCGAGCTGGACGCGCTCACGGGACTCGAGAAGTTCGTTGCAGGTTCCCTCGGCGCGGATCTTGCCGCCGTAGAGGATGACCATGCGAGACACGCAGTCTTCCACGTCGCTCAGCAGGTGGCTGGAGAGGATGATGGTCTTGCCCCGCTTGCCCAGCATCAGGATCAGCTCCTTCACCTGGCGGGTGCCGATGGGGTCCAGGCCGGTGGTGGGCTCGTCCAGGATGAGCAGCTCGGGGTCGTTGATGAGGGCCTGGGCGATGCCGATGCGGCGCTGCATGCCCTTGGAGTACTCGCGCACCTGGCGGTGCTGGACGGCGTTCAGCCCCACCATGTCGAGCAGCTCGTCGGTGCGCCGCTTGCGCACGGAGTGGTCGAGCTGGAACAGCTTGGCGTAATAGTCCAGCGTCTCGCGGGCGTTGAGGAACGGGTAGAGGTACGACTCTTCGGGCAGGTAGCCGATCCGCTTCTTGATGGAAACGTCCTGCGGGCTCCTGCCGAACACCGCCAGGCGTCCCGAGGATTTTTTCAGCAGCCCCAGGATCATCTTGATGGTGGTGGACTTGCCCGAGCCGTTGGGCCCCAGCAGGCCGAAGATCTCGCCCGGGCGGACTTCGAAGCTGACGCCGTCCACGGCGCGGGCGCGGTCGCGCAGCCAGAAATCCTTGAAGATCTTGGTCAGCGAGGCGGCGAGGACGATGGGTTGTTGACTCATGCGTGATCCGGGAGGCCCCCGGCTCCGGACAGGCGTGCCGGGCGTGCCGGCCGCCTGGGCTGATTACTTCGAGTCCCCCGGCAACTGGCCCGCGTCGTAGGCGCGCTTCAGCTCCCAGTTCGACTCGACCGCCTTCTTCTGAAGTCGGGCCCTGATCTCCTTGACGATGTCGGGGTCGGAGCTGATCCTGAGGACGAGCGGGCTGGTCTTGTCGGGCAGCACCAGGGCCTCGACCTGATCCTGCTTGAGGAAATCGGTCAGCCCGTCCACCCACTCGCGGGTGATGAAGACCCGCGGGTTGGCGCGGTACTGGCTGAGCTTGGCGCGGAAGGTGGCCTCCTGGCCCTTGGCTTCCTGAACGACACCCGAGCGGTAACGCAGCGCCTCCTGCACCCGGGTGGCCGCGTCGCCGGCCATGCGGGGGACCGTGAAGTCGACGCCGGCGACCTTGAGGGGCTTGGCCTCGAGCTTTCCTTCGAGCACGTTGAACAGCGTGTCGAGCGTCTGCTCGGCGCCCGCGGAGTCCTTCGCGTCGATGCGGGCGCCGTACTCATCAATGAGCGCCAGCAGCACGGGGTACGCGGCGCCGGCGGCGGTGTTGAGGATCGTGTCCCGCGCCTTCTGGGCTTCCTCGCGGGCCTGGGCCGCCTTGCTCTCGGCGGTCTGCACGTCCTGGTAGCTCTGGCGGGTGCGCAGCGGGGGGGTCTCGTCGCGCATCGACACCGTGTCGATCCGCAGGCCGCTCTTCATCTCGTCGAGCGATTTCTGCGCGACGCGACGGATGCGGTCCTCGATCTCGCTGCCGACGGACGAGCGAGCCGGCACGCCGGACGAGGCGCCGGCGGGCGACGGCGCAGCGGGCGGTGTTTCGCCACTCTTGGGAGCTTCGCCCTTGGGCGCCTCGCCCTTGACGGCCTCTTTGACGCCTTTGTCGCCCTCTGGGGGCTTGGTCTTTGAGGCCGCGTCGGCAGAGTTCGCGGCGGCCTGGGCGCGGGCCGATGCACGCTTGAGCAACTGGTCCAGCGGCACCTGGGCGATGACCTGCACCGCCGCACGCTCAACAACAGCGCGTACCAGCTTGGCTTCCTGGTCGTCAGCGATGTTCTGGATCAGGTCGGCGGGCGATTCGCGGTGATAGTCAACCCCGAAGCGGGCGTGGGCGAGGTTGCCGTCGCCGGTGATGAGCGAGTTGTCGCGACCGGGGCGGAGCACGTCGCCGAAGCCCAGCTGCTCGATCGACTGACCCTTCTGGTTCTTGTCCAGGAACGGGAAGAACGATTCGTCGAGGTCCTGCTTCACCTGCGCCGTCGAGACCTTGATGATCTGACCCAGCGGGTACGGCAGGCTGAACTGAAAGCCGGGCTGAAGGTCGGCGCTGGAGAGCTCGCCGAGGGTGATCTTGACGCCGCGCTCCGCCTGCTCGACCTTCTGGAAGCCGCTGACAGCGAACAGCGCGATCAGCACGATCATCACCAGTTGGATGAGCCGGTAGGTGATCCGCAGCGCGTCGCCGAGCGACTTGTTGGCCGCGTCGAGCGACGCGGCGCGGCTCTGGCGGGCGTCGTCGGAACGCAGCGTCACGGACGCGGCCCTGCGCGGCGCCTCGACGGGCATCGCCTCGATCGGCGCCCCCGATGACTCGGGCTGGTTGAAGTCCTGGTCGGTCATTGCCCGACACCCTCCGCGGGGGCCTTGCCGGTCGGCGACGCCTCGCCGACGCGCTTGGGGGTCATCAGGGGGGCCAGCGTTCCGGGGTCGAAGATGTCAACCCCGAACATCGTGGTCGGCATGACCAGCATGACTTTCTTTCCGAAGCCCTCGCGCATCAGCTCGACCTTCTTGAGGAACTGGGCCAGCTCGGGGTCTTCCGACTGGGCCTTGAGGTACGCGGCGGCCTCAAGATCGCCCTGGTTCTTGATGGTGTCGGCCTTGAGCTGCGCGAACGCACGGATGCGCTTGGCGTCGCTGTCGGCGGCGCTGGTGATCTGGGCGGCGGCGGCCTTGCCCTCGCTCTCGGCCCGCGCCGCGCGGGTCGCCATCGTGGCCTTCATCCGCTCGAACACCTGGTTGGTCGTGCTCTCGGGCAGCACCACCTTGTTGATGCCCACCATGACGATCTCGACGCCGTAGTCGGCGAGGCTCTTGGCGGCTTCGCCGGCGCCGGCGGGCGCGCCCGAGTCGGCGCCGCCCTTCTTCTTCAGTCGGGCCATCACGTCCTGCTCCAGCGCCGGCAGCTTGGAGTCGCCCAGCTTGGGGGTGAACAGCTCGCCCAGCTTGTACTTGCTCACCTCGCTCATGGCCGACCGGAGCAGGTCGGTCAGGACGCGCTCGGCCTGCTTGTAGTGATCCAGCGGCGACGAGCCCTCGCGGCTGAACTTCTGGTTGAACAGGTAAGGGTCCGAGACGCGCCAGGTCATGAAGCTCTCGACCACGATCTGCCGGTCGTCGGCGGTCTGCTGGGTCTCGCTCTTGGTGCTCAGGAATCGGGCCCGGGTGTCGTACAGGGCCACGCTCTGGATGGGCGCGGGCCACTTGAACTTCATGCCCGGCTCGCGGACCACGCTCTCGGGCGTCGCCTTGCCGAATGTCGTGACCACCGCGGCGTCGGTGAACCGCACCGTGTAGGTCATCATGTACACAAGGAAACCCACAACGATGACCGCGGCGATGAGAAAGAGGAATGTCTTGCGCACTGGTCTTTACCTCTGGTTTTCCTGATCGCCCTCGAGCTTGGCGGGCTTGAAGCCGGAGACGTCGGGCTCGATGTCCTCGTAGTTGCCCTGCACCTGCAGATTCGGGAACGGGCTGATGTACACCTTGGCCCCGCGGGCCGCGACCCGCAGCGCGTCCAGGTACACGCCCGCCTTGTACGCCAGCGGCGCGGCCCGGTAGCTGGCGATCTGGCCCTCGGACCGCACGGCCTTGGCCCTTTCGCCGATCGAGCGCTGCCAGCGAGCCGCCTTGGCCTGCGACAGCATCGCCGCCGCCTCGCCGCCGGCGCTCTCGATCCGCTCCATGACCTTGGCCTCGATGGCGGCCGCGGCGCCCGCGTCGGGCTTGGGGCCGGACTTCAGCTTGTCGAGGTCGTCCAAGAGGGCGATGATCGCGCGGGCCGTATCGACCGTGCCGGCCACGCTGGCGAGTTTCTCGATCTCGGTCTTGCGGGCGTCTTCGATGGTCTTCTCGCGGACCTGGTCCTTGGCGACGACGTCCTCGAACGCCGGCGCGACGGTCTGCTTGGGGTGCACGCCCGAGACGCCCACGAACGAAACGTCAACGCCGGCGTCCATGGCGTCGAACTGCTTCTGGATGCCGATCTTCAGGTCCTGAGCCACGTCGGCGCGCTTGTCGCCCAGAAGAGCGTCGACGGTGAACGTCGCCAGGTGCTTGATGACCACGCTGGAGGCGGCCGCCGTGAGAAGCTCCTGGCGGGTCTTGTCGGGCTCGTCGCCCGCGGCGTCCTGCGCCAGGCGCTTGTAGCTCTTGAGGTCGCGGACCGTGTAGTGGATGGGAACCTCGACGGCGAGCAGCGCGAGGTCGCTGGCCTGCACCCCCGCGGCTGCGCCCCACGGCTGGACGAGCATCAGGGTTTCCTCGCCGGAATGCTCGTTGGTCCAGAGGATCGGGCCGTCCTTGTCGGGTGGGGAAGTGCCGACCCGGAGCTGGTTGACGGCCGAGGCCGGGTAGATGATCACGTCGTCAAGGGGCCAGGGCTTCTTGACGACCAGCCCGGGGCCGACCTCCTCGGCCAACTGCCCGCCGCGGAGCACCAGCGCCCTTTGGTGGGGGCGAACCACCACGAGGCAGGTAAGGCCCCAGAGCGTGAGCACCACCAGCGCCACGAGCGGGAACACCGACCGCGCGATCAGCCGGTAGAACCAGGTGGACGAGACGTTGAAGCCGAACTGGTAGTTGATGGCGTCGGAGATCGACGCCGCCAGCCGGTCCGGCGCGGCGATGAAGGCCAGCACGCGCGAGTCGAACGCCGGCCGGAGCCACTCGCCCGCCTTGCGGGGGCGGTAGAGGTTGAGCACGAAGTGCAGCAGCATCTCCGCGCCCAGGGCGGCCATGGCGGCGTCCATGACCAGGGGCGCGTACAGCAGGCCGGTGTCCCACCGCAGCGTGACAAAGGTGAAGTGCACGATGACCAGCAGCGCGCCGACCAGCGAGCAGAGCACCGCCGACGCCGAGCCGGCGTGCAGCAGGCTCCATACCTTCTGCTTGGCCATGCCCGCAACAAAGCGCCCGAAGATGAAGGCCAGAATGGCCACCCCCATCCCCACCGAAATCGCCCAGCCGCTTGGCGGCTCCCCGTTGATGTTGCCCAGTTGGGAAAATAGGCGGCTCTTGGGCCAGAGCCACGTTGCGAGCCCGATATATCCGCCACCCACCAGTAGGCTCATCGCCGGAAGGAACCACTTGTGCATCCACGCCAGGCGGGTCGCCTGCACGGTCTGGTCCTGCCCGATGCCCTCGAACACCGACGCCTGGGCCGCCGCCGAAGTGCGGTACGCCTCGGCCTCCAGCGCCTCCAGCCGCTCCAGCTTGTGCTGGTGGAACACCAGCGACAGGCTGAACCAGATGGGCAGCCCCAGGTACATCGCGAACGACCCGTTGATGGCGGCGATGTCACTGTTGTCGCTGCTCAGCAGCCCGTACAACAGTGTTATGGTCGCCAGCACGCCCTGGATGGCCATGCCGATGACGCAGACGGTGGTGGCTCTTTTGTAGGAAAGATGGTCGGCGGTCATGGGGAGCGCATGTCGTCCGGATGAGCTAGAGAAAGGCGGGGCGGCCCCGATTTTCGGCGTCGGGACGTGTGCCACGGGCGCCCCGAGTCACCGCGTTGAATCCCTGGTGGAACGCCCTCGGGCGCGCGGACTCCTCGGCGGGGCACGATTCTAATCGAAACCGGCCGTGCGGGCCGGTTCTCTCTCCCCGATGTTCGGGCCGGCGGGCGCGCCGCCAGGCCACCGGGTTCCCCTCGCTCGCCTCGGGACACGATCCGGTCAAGCCACTGCAACAATCCCCCGAACCCGGGCCGGGGGAGAGACGTTCTACGAGCCGCCCGCCCAACGGTTCGGCGTATTTTTCGGTTTTGTTCCGACCGGCAGCCCGGCCAGGGGGTGATGGCGCTCAGGCTCTCGCATGGATCGGCAGCGCGGCCCGATCCGCCGTACCCTTGCCCCCCAATCTTGACCCGCCCCATCCTGCCCGCGAGCCCGCCCAACTGCTCGCCCCCCGTCCGCGCCATCCGGGAGCATCGCCAGACGCATGTTCGGCCAAACCCTCGCCATCGCCAAGAACACCTTCCTCGAGTCCATCCGCCAGCCGATCTTCTTCGTCCTGGTGATGCTGGCCGGGCTGCTGCAGGTCTTCAACACGCTCCTGTCGTCGTACTCGATGGGCTACACCGAGAACGCCGAGGTCTCCGGCGACAACAAGATGCTGCTGGACATGGGGCTGGCGACCGTCATGGTCTGCGCCATGCTGCTGGCGGCGTTCATCGCCACCTCGGTTGTCTCGCGCGAGCTGGAGAATCGCACGGCCCTCACGGTGATCTCCAAGCCCGTGGGGCGACCCCTGTTTGTCCTGGGGAAGTACCTCGGCATCGTGGCGTCGATCTTGGTCGCGGGCGTGATCATGCTCGTGTTCTTCATGTTCGCCATCCGGCACGCCGTCATGTCCACCGCCCGTGACACCGCCGACGGGCCGGTGCTGGTGTTCGGGACCACGGCCCTCCTGCTGGCGATCGGGCTGGGGATCTGGGGGAACTTCTTCTACGGCTGGGTGTTCAGCAGCACCTGCATCGGCTCGCTCCTGCCGCTGTCGCTGATCGCCTACGCCCTCACGCTGGTGGTGAGCAAGGACTGGGAATGGCAGAACATCACCGCCGATCTCAAGCCCCAGATCATGATCGCCTCCGCGGCGGTGCTCTTGGCGCTGATGGTGCTGACGGCGATCGCCGTCGCCTGCTCCACGCGATTGGGGCAGGTGATGACCATCGTGGTGTGCAGCGGGTGCTTCATCCTGGGGCTGCTGAGCAACTACATGCTCGGGCGACCCGCGTTTGACAACCACCAGATCGCTTCGATCGTCGAGATCGGCACTCACCGACTCGACACCGAGGAGATGAACAAGGCCGGCAACTGGGTGATCATCGGCACCAAGAACCCCGCCACGCCCGAGCTCAAGGTGGGCGACCAGGTCTACTACGGCCCCAACCCCAACGGCGTTGGCATGGTTGTTCCGAACCAGGGTGTGTTCAAGGGAGACCCCAACAAGGGCGAAGACGTGATGAGCGCCAAGAGCGCCCCGGCGCTGGTGGTCCGCGAGATCTCGGAGAACAAGCTCCGCTACACCTGCGTCAACGTGAACAACCTCCCGATCTCACGACCGCCGCTCAAGGGCGACTACCTGTTCTCGCGCCCGACCGGCGGCAACGTGCTCGCCCGCACGGCGTGGGCGGTCGTTCCCAACTTCCAGTTCTACTGGCTGGTCGACGCCATCACCCAGGGAAACGCCATCACCGGGCGGTACCTGGGCCTGCTGGCGGGTTACGGCGGGGCCCAGATCGCCGCGTTCCTGGCGCTGGGGGTGCTGCTGTTCCAGCGGCGTGACGTGGGTTGACGCTCGTCCGATCCGCATACACTCCCGGAGTGCACCGAGCGTCCTTCATCAGGCCGCCGGACTGCGCGGAGAGAGAACCATGAAAAACCTGGACCTTTGTGCCATCGTTGCGTGCGCCTTGTCCGCCCAGTCGGCGGGGGCGCAGTTCAGCTATTTCGCCACCACGCCGGACCGCTGGGGGACGAGCAACGACATCATCGGGACGCGGAACTTCATCGTTGAGAGCTTCCAGAACACCGGGCTGGCCCCGGGCCTGCAGGTGAGCTGGTTCAGCACCGCCGGCAACACCGGGCCGTTCTCAACGCTGCCGAACGTGTTTGACCCTGCCACCGACCCCTACGGCAACGCCTTTGTGCCCGGGGGCTGGCGCAGCACGAACGTCCTGATCAACACGCCCGACAACCTCTCGCACCCGTACACGCAGAGCCAGTATTTTGGCGACGTCGAGTTCACCTTCACGCCGCCGGTGGTCGCGGTCGGGTTCAGCATGCAGCAGGCCGACCTGGGTGTGGAACTGGTGATCAACGGCATCAGCCGCGGGACTCTGGGGTCCCTGGTTTCGCTGCCGTTCAACGGCGGGCGGCAGGGCTTCATCGTGATCGAGTCCGCGGGCGCTGAACGCATCACAAGTCTGCGCCTGAACAACACCGGCGGCGATGGATGGGCGATCGATTACCTCTCCTTTACCCGCGAGGAGCGGGTCCCGGTCAACGCCACGGGGTTCACGCAGTGGGGGCTCTCGGATGCCCAGCTCGGCTTGGTCGGGCTGACCGTTGAGGACTTTGAGGACACCGCGCTGGCGCCGGGCGTCGGCATCGGCGTTTATTCGGCGCTGGGCAATCTCGTTCCTTCTTCCACGATCCCCGGCACCTTCGACCCCGCGAGCGATACCTGGGGCGACGCTTTCGACCACGGCGCGTGGGACGGGACGCACATGCTGCTCAACACGCGGGACAACCAGTCGCACCCGTACGGGCAGGTAGACAACTGGGGCGATCTGTTTTTCATCTTTGACCAGCCCGTGGGGCTCGTGGGCTTCAGCGTCGAGGACGAGGACCAGCCCGCCGCGGTGCTGGTGAACGGGAGAAACCTCGGCGAACTGCGAGCCCTGGGCGGGTTCGGGTCGTCGGGGCGCAACGGCTACCTGCGGTTGAACTCGATCGACTCGCTCATCCAGCTCGTGTTCATCCGCAACGGGCGCGTCGGGTTCAACGACGGCATCGCCTTCGACCACCTCGTGTTCGGCCCCGCCTGCCGCGGCGACTTTGACGGTGACCGTGCCGTCAACACCCAGGACCTGACGCTGCTGCTCTCAAAGTTCGGTCAGGGTGTCGTCCCCGCCTCGGTCGGCGATATGAACGGGGACGGGTTCGTCGACACCAGCGACCTGGTGCTGCTCCTCAGCCGGTTTGGCCATGTGTGCGGCTGAGCCGCCCGGGCCGGCACCTGACCGGCACCTAACCCGCCGGCGCGCCCAACGCTCAGCATCTTGCTCAAGCCGCCCGGATCGGCTACACTCTTCACCCCTCGGGCACTCCCCGAGCCATCCCAGCCTCACGCCCGTGACACGCGGCCCTTCAATCTGAAGGGTTTTTCGGCGGGCCGAACCGGCGCCCGGACCTCGGGTTCGACCAGTTCCCTTCGCAGTTGAGCAGGACGCTCAACCCCGCGAACCGCAGTCGTTCTGTCCCGCAGACTCACACCCAAATCCCAGCCATGCGCCAAACCTCACTCATCACGCAGCCCGACCAGCTCACCCGCGGCTGGCACATCGTTGACGCCAGCGGCCTCCGCCTGGGGCGCATGGCCAATCAGATCGCCACGGTGCTGATGGGCAAGCACCGGCCCACCTACACGCCGCACGTTGACACCGGCGACTTCGTCATCGTCATCAACGCCGACAAGATCGAGATGTCCGGCAACAAGGCGGCCCAGCGCATCCGCACCTTCTACTCCGGCTACGCCGGCGGCCTGCGCATGGCCACTTACCAGCAGTTGCTCGACCGCAAGCCCGAGTCCGTGATCGAGGACGCCGTCAAGCGGATGCTCCCCAAGGGCCGGCTGGGTCGGGCCATGATCAACAAGCTGAAGGTGTACAAGGGCGCCGAGCACCCCCACGCCGCCCAGCAGCCCACCAAGCTCACCATCAACGCCAAGTCGCTCTAATCGATCTCCGAGTCTGCTTCCGGTCCATTTCGCCACTCGCCACCCAGCTACTCGCCTCCCCATGAACGAACTCACTCCCACCGCCGCCCCCGCCGCTCCAGCCCCGGTCCTCAAGCAGGCGCTCCCGCCCGACCGCTTCGGCTGGTGGTGGGGCACGGGCCGGCGCAAGACCGCCGTGGCCCGCGTGCGCATCAAGCCCGGCACCGGCCAGTTCACGATCGTGTGCACGAAGAAGAAGACCAAGCAGATCAACGAGTATTTCTCCGAGACCCGGGACCGCGGCGACTGCGTCGCCCCCCTCAGGATCTCCGGTCTGGAGGACAAGTTCGACGTCGTCGCCCGCGTGGACGGCGGCGGGTTCATGGGCCAGGCCCAGTCCATCCGCCTCGGCGTGGCCCGCGCCCTGAAGGGCTACGACCCCGCCCTGGAAACCGCCCTCCGCGACGCCGGTTACCTCACCCGCGACCCCCGCGAGGTCGAGCGAAAGAAGTACGGCCAGGCCGGCGCCCGCCGCCGCTTCCAGTTCTCGAAGCGCTAAGTCCTCACTGGTTCGTCACCCAAGCCGCGGAGCCTCGCTCCGCGGTTTTTCTTTGCGCGACGCAAACAAACGACGCAAAAAAACGAGCGAGCCGCGCGGCTCGCTCGTTCGGGAACTACGGGTTACACGGGGGCACGCCGCCGACGCCGAGGCATGCCATGCCCGGGGTCACTTCTTGGCCGACATCGCCTCGGGCAGACCCGGGACGTCCGCCGCGCCGGTGGGCACGGAGATCGTCGAGCCCTCGAAGTCCTTGCCGATGGGCTCGTACTCGCCGCCCAGGTGCTTGGCGAGGAACGCCTCCGCGACCGCGTTGAAGCTGGTGCGGTTGGGCGGGCGGGCGAAGCCGTGGCCCTCGTCGGGGTACAGCACGTAGGTGACCGGCAGTTTCTTGTCCTGCATGGCCTTGACGATCTGATCGGCCTCGGCCTGCTTCACGCGCGGGTCGTTGGCGCCCTGGCCGATCAGGAGCGGCTTGTTGATATTCGCCACCTTCATCAACGGGCTGCGGCTCTCGAGGTACTTCTTGCCCTCTTCGGTGCGGTGGTCGCCGCCGATCTGCTTGATCATCTGGTTCAGGCCCGCGGCCCAGTACGGCGGGATGGTGTTCAGCAGCGTGGCCAGATTGGACGGACCGACGATGTCCACACCGCACGCGAACGTGTCGGGGGTGAACGTGAGGCCCACCAGCGTGGCGTAGCCGCCGTAGCTCCCGCCCATGATCGCGACCTTCTTGGGGTCGGCGATCTTCTCCTTCACCGCCCAGTTCACCGCGTCGAGCAGGTCGTCGTGCATCTTGCCGGCCCACTCGGCGTTGCCGGCGTTGATGAAGTTCTTGCCGAAGCCCGTCGAGGCCCGGTAGTTGACGCTCAGCACCGCGTAGCCGCGGTTGGCCAGCCACTGGTGGTAGGGGTTGTAGCCCCATTCGTCGCGGGCCCACGGGCCGCCGTGGACGAACAGCACCAGCGGCAGCGCCTTGCTCGGGCGCCCGTCGTTGTCGGAGTCTTCGTTGGGCGGCAGGCTCAGGTAGCTGACGAGGTTGAGCCCGTCGCGGCTCTTGATGACCGTGGGGTGCATCTTGGCGAGCGTCAGGCCTTCGAGCTTCTTGTTGTTGGTGAACAGGAACGTGGCCTTGCCCGCCTTGTGAGACGCGGGGTCGCGGTCGTAGCGGAAGTACTTGACCGGGCCGTTGTCGAGCGCAAAGGCCACGGTCCAGACTTTGTCGTCAAGGGTGCGGCTGGTGACGTTGAAATCGCCGTCGGCGACAGTGCGCAGATACGCCATGTCGGCCTCGATCGACTTGTCGATGACCTGCCACTGGTTGCGCTCGTAGTTGAAGCCCACCGCCTGGACGGTCTTCTCGGTGGGGTGCACCAGCATCCCGCCGGCGTCGGCCTTGGGGTTCTCGGCGAGCAGCGTCTTGGCCTTGGTGGACAGGTTCATGCTGAACAGCGCGGCGGTGTCACGCCCGCGGCTGTCCTGGAAGTACACGTTCTCGCCCGACTTGTCGAAACCCACGGGGCTTGTGGTCAGCGCGTCCTCGAGCGGGACGCTCTCGAAAAGCTCCCACGCGTAGGTGCCGTCGGCGTTCTTCTTGGCGGTGTAGATGTTCTGGCCGCCGCTGGCGGGGGACGAAGCGGCGAAGCGGACGACGTAGTTGTCGTCCACCGAGATGCCGCCGCAGATCTCGCCGTTGATCTCGCCGGGGTTCTGCACCAGCATCTTGCGGTCGCCGGTCTTGATGTTGATGCGGTAAAGGTCGTGGAGGCGCTTGTCGCGGTCGTTGAGCCCGACGATGATCTCATCGGGGAACTTCTCGCTCACGCCCTCGATCTGGGCGGCGACGCCCTTGAGCGGGGTGACGTTGGTGGTCTCGCCGCCGACGATGTCGGTCGAGTAGACGTTCCAGTTCTCGTCGCCCCCGGTGTCCTGGGTGTACAGGATGTTGGTGTTGTTGAACGCCCAGAAGTACTGGCGGATCCCGCGCCCGGTGTCCTTGGTGACGGGCTTGGCCTGGTCGGGCTTGTCGGCCGGGGCGACCCAGACGTTCATGACGTCGTTGACCGCCGAGAGGAAGCTGATGTGCTTGCCGTCGGGGCTGATCTGGACGCGCGAGCGGTCGGGGTTGCCGAACAGCGTGCTGCGGGGGATGAGGTTGCCGGCGCCGGCGGCCTTGGCGCCTGCTTTGGCCGCGGGCGCGGGGGCGGTCTCGGCCAGCGTGCCGGCGCACAGCGACAGCGCCAGCCCGGCGGCGATGACCGCGCCGGAAGTGAGAGAGCGTTTCATGTTCGTCGAGTCTCCTCTGGGGAATCGATCATGCCCGCGGCGCACGCCGCAGGCGCAGCCCGGGCGGTCTCACGCCGGGCGTGCAAAATCCTACCACTGATGCGGAAGCGGGATGCGGGCGTTTCAAGCGGCGGGCTGCCCACGGTCGTGGCGTGAACCGGCCCCGCGGACGAGCACTCAACTCAGCAGCCAACAAGCCGTCAGGGAAACTGCGCCGCGCCTTCGGCGCAGCGCTAAGGCGTGCCTTCAGGCCGCGACCGCTGCTCCCATCGCCGAGCTGATCGCCCCGATCCCCCGGAACATCGACTGGGCCGCCAGCGCCAGCGACTTCATCTGCGCCGCAGTGAACTCGTAGGCGTCCATGTCACTCTTGAACGCCATCCAGTACGGACGCTGCTGATCGCCGTAGGGGTCAAGGTACTTCAGACCGCGACCGTCGGTCAGCCCATACGCGCGGGCGATAGCCTTGGCGATGAACTTGTTGCCGTTGTTCGAGCCTTCCATGACGTACTGGTAACCCAGCAGCGACATCGGGTCGCTCGCGGCGGCGGCACGGATCTCCTCAACCAGCGCCCGGGTGGCGGGCAGCGGCTCGACCGAGCCCGGGTCCACGCCGTAAAACGCGAGATCTTCCAGCAGGTACGGCACCTGAAACTGGTACGCCTTCACCACCCTTGCGATCGCGGGCGTGGTGGGGGCGTGCCGCTTCAGTTGAGACTCCAGCTCTTGATGAACCAGCAGCAGTTGACCGAGATACGCCGCGTACTGCTCGCGCGGGAGCTCGCCGCGCACCAGGGCCTGCTGGAACGCGTGCCCCTCCGCGGCCCCGTGGAGTTCGGCCGTGGACGTCTTGAGCACTTCCATGATCGACGGCACCGAACCGGACGCACTCTGGAATGGACAGCCTGACATGCAGCGACTCCTCGCTTGGTGATCGAAGGCGTGGTGACTGAACCGTGGCCCTCACCGCGTCAGCGACGCGGCCCCCAGCCACAGCACCGCCAGCCACATCAACCCCTTGATCAGGAAGAACGAGAAGCCGATGAGGCTCAGTCGGCGGAACCAGCGTGGAACGGGGCACATGGTGGGGTGGTCGGCGTGGGTGGTGCGGGCCGCCCCGGGTGGGGTCAGGGACGGCGGGGACGGAACGGTTGGGGCGTATTTGAGACTTGGTCTCAGGACGGTAAGCGGACCGAGTCCGTTCGTCAAGCGTATCGCCGTCGTCATCGGGCCGGGGTGTACTTGCGGTTCACCCGAAACGTGAGGTCCCCTCCGGCCGCGGCTTCCACGGGCGAATCCCCCTGAGTGGGTGGGGACGCCCAAGCACCCCAAGCCGCCACTGACGCGCGGAGACGAGGTTCGTTCGCAGCCGCAACAACAGGGGCGCCGTGACCGAGCCTATCCCGATGTCCTCGCCACAGGGCGGAGCGCTGACGGCAGCTGCGGCCTGCGGAAGCAAGAAAAGCGGCGGGCCGACCCTCACGCAATGGGTCGGCCCGCCAGGAGCAGCGGAGTGAATCGAATCGAAACGCGATCCAACTGTTTGTGGTGCCGGCAGCAACTCACGGGCAGGTGAAGCAGGTGCCGAAGCGGCCCAGCAGGATGGTGAGCGTGCCCGTGTTGATGGTGCCGCTGCCGGTGAGGTCCACCAGGTCGTCGCAGGCGACGGTCTGGCCGAACTTCCCGAGCAGCAGGGTGAGGTCGGCGGTGTTGACGCAGCCGTCGCCGTTGATGTCGCCGGGCAGCAGCTTGGACTTGATGATCTTGACGTCGTCGGCGTTCACGACGCCGTCGCCGTTCACGTCGCCCTGGGCCCAGCCGCCGGGGTAGGGCATGGCGCCCTGGTTGATGACGCCGAGGTCGGCGCAGGTGACCTGGCGGTCCAGGTTGGCGTCGCCGAAGTCGGTGCCCAAGACGCTGCGGACGATGTCGCAGGCGTCGTTGATGTCGATGCGGTTGTCGCCGCTGGTCATGTTGGCCGAGTAGTCGGCGCCGACGGCCTCGAACGTGTTGTCCCAGTTGAGCACGCCGTCGGTGACGCGCGGGTTCTGGCGGAACTGCTTGAAGACGTAGTCGATGTCGGCTCCGTTGACGACGCCGTTGAAGCCGACCGGTGCGAAGCCGGGGGTGACGCCCGCCGCGCCGGCCACGTCGCCGCGGCTGTCGCCGCTCGCGTAGGGCTTGCCGGTGGCCAGCGTGGTGCCGAACAGGTTGCCGCCGAAGGCGGTGTCGGCCTGGGTGAAGGCGAACCTGCGGTCGATCAAGCCGCTGCGCATCGCCAGTCCGTCACAGAAGTAGCGGACGTCGGCGACGTTGAAGTTGCCGTCGCTGTTGAAGTCGCCCAGCAGCTCGATCGAGGCGGTCGAGCCGGGGGCATTGTTGAGCGCGGGCGATCCGGCGGAGGGCACCCAGGCGGGGCCGCCCTGGCGCTGCTTGAGGGCGGCGATCATGTCGTTGATGTCGCCCGAGTCGCGAACCGCGTCGCCGCTGAAGTCACCGACGATGCGGTTGCGGTCGTTGATGGTGCTGGCGTAGTTGACGGGGTTGCCGGCCTGCGTGACATAGTTCGCGGTGGCGCCGCTGACGCCGTCGGAATAGGTCTGCCCGGTGGTGCGGGTGGGGGTGCGACCGTTGAGGATGTTGGTGCCCTGGCCGTAGGTGCCGTAGATGGTGCTGTTGATGGCGTACACCGAGTTGTTCAGGGCGTAGGTCTGCACCGAAGACACCAGCGCGGGGTTGGAAATGAGCGTGCAGGGGTCGGTGAGCGTGTGGAGGCGGTCGATGGCGCTGACCAGGATGAAGTTCACACCCATGTACTCGCCGGCGGTCGAGGTGTTCTGGTTGGTGTCAGGGCTGGTGCTGAAACCGATGATGGAGCGGGTGATGTTGTTGATGTAGGCGGCGGCTTCGACATTGTCCATCGCGGGGTGGCCGTTGGGACCGACGCCGCCCTTGGCGACGGGCGCGGCCTGCGGGTCACCGATAGTGGCGAACTGCTCGACGCCGAAGATCACGTAGCCGGAGGTGCCGTCGCCCCGGAGTGGGCTGTTGTGCAGGAGGCGGTCGGCGGTGGGGCGGGCGTAGTCTCCCACGCCGGCGCTGCCGTTGGCCAGATCTGGCTTGACCGCGATCAACTCGATGTTATTCCGAAGGCCGTTATTTACATAGCGCTCGGCGCCGGAGTAACCGATGGCCAGGCGGCAGTTGAACAGCGTGCTCTCCATGTCGCCCGAGCCGATCTTGTTGCTGGGCAGGAAGTTGGGGCCGGCGAGCTGGGTACCGCTGTTATTGTTGTTGTTGGCGCCGACATTCTCGCCCACGCCCCACGAAGGGTCGAGGCACAGCGAGTTGCACACGCCGTTGCGGGTGCCCGAGCCGGCCTCACGGGTGATGACCATGAGGTTGTCGCCGCTGGGCAGGCGGCCGGTGGCCTGCAGGTGGCGGAGCTCGCTCTGCAGGAGCTGGCGGTAGCCGCTGCCCATGCCCGTGTAGATGGCGATCGGCACGGCCGCGACGGGGGTGTCGAAGATCGTGTTCTGGTCGTTCTGCGGCGGCGGGTTGTTCGAGTCGAAAAGCGTGCGGCCCGCGGCGCTGAGGTCAACCATCTTCTGGTCCTGATCCGCGCCCGAGGTCCCGCCCTGCTTATTCACCGAACGCCGGGCGTTCTGGCCGTAGCCGGGCTGCCCGGGCTTCTTCGCGAAGTCGGCCGAACCGCCGAAGAACTGGATGCCCCAGAACGAGGGCACATCCACGGGGGCGATGTCGATTCGGATGCCGCCCGCGGACGGCGTTCCGGGGGCGCTGTACTGGGCGACGTACAGGCCGTCCATGGAAGAGCGGACGGGGGCGCCGTACGGGTTGGCGTTGTTCCGCACGCCGGTCTGACCGGCCCCCGTACCGAAGTACTGGCCTCGGTTGTAATACCCCTTGCTCAGGTCATTGATGTTCATGAAGGGGCCGGTCTCGGAGTTGTCGGTGACGTAGGGCTTGGGGTAGCCGTAGTTCGCCAGGTCAAACAGCCCCTTCACCGAGCCGTTGACGAAATACTGAACCGACCAGTAGCACCCTGAGGGGTCGGTCTCGTCGGTGGTGAGCGAGGTTCCCGGAAGGGTGAAGTTGGCGAGCTGGTCGCTCTGCGGCGGGGCGTGGTTCTTGTAGCGCCCGTCGGCGTCTACGTCGAAGTAGTCGATCGTCGAGGCGCCGGCCTTGAAGAAGTTCTCGAACAACGTGGCGCCGGAGATGTTGATCACGGTCTGGGCGTCGGCCGCTCCGGCCAGGCCGAGGGCCGAACCGCACGCGGCGACGAGCATCTGAAGCTTTGCCTTTTTCATCGCGAGTCTCTCCTTCGGGTGTGGGACTGACGTTGGGGAGTCGAACGGGGAAGCGGCTTCACCCGAAGCCGCAGAATGAGCCCCGGCGTTTGCGCAGAACAACCGTTGCGCCCGACCTCGGGCACCGGGCTGGGCACTTCCCCCAGGGGGGAATGGCGGATCGATTGAACTGGGCGCCTTGCCGAACTCTGGAATCAACCGTCACGGGCTTCCCCATGGCGGCCGAGCCTTCTCCTCTCAGCTCCGCGGCGGCCGCTCTCTCTTCGGCGTCCGCGAGTGCGACGTCGGGTTTACTCCTCGATTCGGGTGCCGGTGCCGGTCATGCTGTAGAACTTGTCACCCCACAGGCGCTGGGTGATCGTGTCGAGCACCGTGTACTTGGCGACGTGCCCGTCCACGAACAGAAAGTTGACGCTCCCGCCCAGCTTGTCCTTGCCCGCGTGATGCCGGCCGACGGCGTTCAGCTCGGAGTCGGGGTCCTCGATGGCGCCGGCGCCGAGTCCTTCGCTGCTCTTGATTTGCGGCGCGGTCGGGTAGAAGAACCTCTGCGTGTTGTTGTTGGGGTTGTTGGCGACGTTGAACAGCTCGTCGCCGTTGGCGCTGGCGTCGGAACGGAAGGGCGACACCGGGCGGTGCGACACGCACTTGTTGTCGGAGGAGATCGAGCGCCACTGGTCTTTCTCAAAGAACTCCGTGGCGAGGATCGTTCGCGCGCCGTTCTTGATCCACGAGGGCCGCACGAACTGGGCCGTGCGCTGCACGCCCACGCCGCTCAGCTTGTTGCGCGGGACGATGGCCGCGTTGGTCGTGTACGCCATGCGGAACGCCTGGCGATCCAGCGGCGGTTCCGATGGGCTGGCCTGGGTGGCGCCCAGCGCGTTGACCTGCCAGGACTCCCAGTGGTTGGGGTCCTTGCCGGGGTTGGTGCGCGGCGCTCCGCCGTTGTAGACGGTGGGGCACTCGAAGGCCTCGTTGGCGATCGCGCCCCCGTCAGATTCCAGCAGGCTCGACGACCAGTGGATGTAGCCGTTGGACGGGTTGGGGTTGTTGATCTGCTGATCTCCCAACGTCCACGAGTACCCGGTCGTGGTGGTGGGGTAGAGGTACGACATGGGGTACACCTCGGTCGAGGTCGTGTAGATGGTGACGCCCTGTCCGACGTTGCGGATGTTCGAGGCGCACTTGAGCTCACGCCCCGCCTCGCGCGCTTTGCCCAGCGCCGGCAGCAGCAGGCCGATCAACAGCGCGATCACCGCGACGACAACCAGCAACTCCACGAGCGTGAACCCGCTGGTCCATGCCGAGCGGGCCGTGCGCGACGGGTGCGTTCCCGCGGCGCGAATCTGCGTGTGCAGCATCCGATACTGCTCCTTTCCTTTCGCACGCGCTCCCGGAGCATCCGGCCCGGGTCGCGGCGACGAGAAAAGGATGCCCGGTGTGCGTCAAGGTCTGGTGAAGGACCGGGCAGCAACCCGTGAGATTCGCCCGCGGCGCACGACGGGGCGCGCGGGCTTGACGCGATCTGAACGCAATCTTCGTCGCTCAGCGCTGGACGCCGAGCCGTGATCGTGATAGCCGCCGGGCGCGCCGTCGCGAAATCTCGCTTGGGCGCTGGGGGGCGCCGGGGGGGACGCCGGAGGCCGCCGGCGATCAACCCGTCAGGGACCATGGCGATCCCCGCGCGGAGCCCCGGCCGGCAGCCGCGTGGGCGCGGGCACGCAGAAGAACCCGCACCGATGCCGGCGTTGAGTCCGCAAAAAAAACCGCCTCATTCTCTGAAGCGGTCAAAGTGGCGAAGGGCGGAGTCGAACCGCCGACCTAGGGTTTATGAATCCCTCGCTCTAACCATCTGAGCTACTTCGCCGGGAGCCTCACAGTATACCCCTGGCGCCGCGGATCAAGACGGGTTTGCTCGCCGTCGGGTTGAACGCTATCCTTTTCCCCCCACCCCATAAGCCCAGGTGGCGAAATTGGCAGACGCGCCAGCTTGAGGTGCTGGTCCCGGTTAAACGGGTTGGAGGTTCGAGTCCTCTCCTGGGCACTTTTCGGAAGGGCGGCAGATCGAGGCACGCCGATTGGCCGCCTTGCCTCTGATCGCCCCTTCGTCCAAATCTCAAGAAGTACGATCGCGAGCGGCCCCGCAGGGTCCCCGCTCGCATGGCGAGGCGCCTTGGAGCCCGCAAATTGCCACCACTTCAGGCCCTTTGCGCTGGCCGCGTGATGGTTATGGGGTAAGCTGGTGCAACGGCCTGGAATCGTCGATGACCTCTCGGGTCCCGACGCGGGCCGATCCGGAGGGGTGCTGCGGGAGAGTGCGCCATGGCGAATGAAACACGCTCGGCTTTGACGCGGCGCCGCGCCCACGTGGCGGCGATGGCCGTGGCGTGCCTGGCCTCGGGCTTGCAGGCGAGCCCGCCCGCCGTCATCAACGCCCGGGCCTTGCTGCCCTGGATGCAGAAGGCCGTCGTGGGGCGCGCCGATGTGGTGGGATTCGGCGACTCGAACCAGGCCCACGCCGGCGACGGCTGGGACCACGGCTGGACCAAGGCTCTCTCGGACACCTACGGCCTGTACTCAACGGCGGTGCTCTCCGCGGGCGAGAACGCCGGTTGGGGCGCCGGCCTCGGATACTCGTTCCAGACGCTCACGCCGTTCCCCAGCGCCGTGTTCCAGGTCGGCGCCGCCCCGAGCGAACTCGACCGGTACATGGCCTCCGCCGGCCTGATGGAGCCGCTGAACTACCTGTACCTTCCCCCGGGCGCGTCCGCATCGAACGTGTCCAACCAGGGCATCCTGATCGAGAAGTGGTCGCCGCTGAATGTCAACGCGGCGCTCTCCTTCCGGGTCGTGTACGGCGAGTTCACGCCCGAGTTAGGACCTGGACACTTCCAACTCGCCGCGCGCCTCGCCGCCGCTCCGTACACCGAGCTCGTCGCCGCACCGGAGACCGCGACCGACGCGCCGTCGAGCGGCCCGCGCGCCGCGACGCTCGCCCTTCGCGCCGACACCCGCAATGAGGCTCTGAACTTCCGGTTCTCTCCCAGCGACGGCACGATCGCCGGGCCTTTCATCGCCTTCCTGCAGCGCGTCGAGAACACCGACCGGGCCAGCGGCGCCGCGTTCCACACGCTCTATGCCAAGGGGCTTCAGTCGGCACGAGATATGGCCGACGCCATGCAGCACGCCACCGACGAGTACCTCACCATGTTCTTCGGCGAGGTCCGCGCCCTGCAGGCGGCACCGGTGCGGGTGCTGATCCGCGTCAACGCCGGCGTGAACGATCGCAACGAGACCGACCCGTCGCTCGGGCCGGGGCACTTCTCCCAGGGGAACAGCCCCGAGGCGTTCGCCGACAACGTCGAGGCCATCATGGCCCGCATCCGCGCCGTCTGGGCGCTTAACGGCTGGGACCAGTCCGAACTGGCCCTCCTGGTGACCGTGACGCACCCCATCTGGGAACCCGACGACCCGAGCCTGATGGCCTACCGCGCCGCGGCGGACGCCATGACCCAGCGCCTGCCATCGGTCGCGGCGGTACACTTCGACCGCATCACCAACGAGGCCGAGCTGCTCCAGCGCGGTTGGTACCTGCTGGGCGGTTACGACCGCAACCACCTCAGGATGGCGGCCTACGAAGCGCTCGCCAAGCGCGAGCTCGACGCCGCCCGCGCCAACGCCTGCGCCGCCGACACCAACAGCAGCGGCGCGATCGACACCGACGACCTGGTCATACTCCTCGGCTCGTTCGGCGCCCAGGTCCCGGCGTGGACCGGCGGAGACGCCGACGGCAGCGGGGCAGTCGACACCGCCGATCTGCTGCTGGTGCTCGGAACTTTCGGCGCTCCGTGCGCGCCCTGAGGCCGGGTTTTCGGCGCCGTTACCCCGGCCTCTCCAATATGTACACAAAGCTGCGCACCACCTGACCGTGGCGGTTGGCTTTGACCACCAGACCACCCGGGCCGGTCGCCCGCGAGCGTTGAGCGCCCAGGCGCAAGACGGCCGTCTGGGATCGGATGTTGTGCTCCCCGACCACGAACACCACGCGGGGGACGAACTTGAACGCGTGCTCGAGCATCAGCCGTTTCATCTCACCGTTGTAGCGACCGCCCCAGTGGCTGCGGGCCAGAAAGGTCCACCCGATCTCGATGGCCCCGGGGTCGGGCTCGAACGCGCGGAACTGTGTTGATCCGACGATCGCGCCGGTGCCCCGGTCAATCACCGCGAACGCCCCGCCGTGGTCGAGCGCCTCCTGAAAGAACTCCTTGAAATGAGGCTCTTTCCAGCGGTCGCTGGCCGGGTGCTGCTCCCAGATGAGCGGGTCCGATGCGACGCCGTACAGCTCGCGCCAATCGGCCTGCCTGAGCGGGCGCAGCCCGACAAGGTCGCCGACAAGGTGGGGCTGCAGTTCGAAGCGCATGCGCCAGAGGCTACCAACTGAGTGCCAATTTTCCGGTGCCGGGCAGCGACGGTCGGCCCTACGCCCCGGCGTACACTCGGCGCATGGCGAAGCTCCGCGTCCACGGCTTTGGTGTCTCAGTCGACGGGTACGGCGCGGGCCCGCGGCAGGCCCTGGGCGACCCGATGGGCGTCGGCGGGATGGTGCTGCACAACTGGGTGTTCCCGACCCGCGCGTTCCGGCGCATGCACGCGGGGATGATGGGAGAGAACGGCGCGAACGCCGACGGGGGCACGACGGGCATTGATGACGCCTTTGCGGCGCGCGGGTTCGAGGGGATCGGCGCGTGGATCCTCGGACGTAACATGTTCGGCCCCGTGCGCGGCCCATGGACCGGCGACGCGCTGGCGTGGCGGGGGTGGTGGGGTGAAAACCCGGTCTACCACGTCCCGGTTTTCGTGCTGACACACCACCCGCGCGAGCCGCTGGTGATGCAGGGCGGCACCACCTTCCACTTCGTCACCGGCGGCGTGCGCGAGGCGTGCACGCGCGCCATCCAGGCGGCGGGATCCCGCGACGTCCGCGTGGGCGGCGGCGTCAGCACGGTCCGCCAGTTCCTGGTGCAACGCCTGATCGACGAGATGCACCTCGCGGTGGCGCCCGCGGCGCTTGGTGGTGGCGAAAACTTGTTCGAGGGGCTCGACCTGCCCGGGTTGGGGTACACCGTGCGCGACTGGCAGATGGGAGAGGCGGCCGCGCACGTGGTGTTCAGACGGGACTCGTGAGCGGCGGGGTTGGCACCCCGCGGGCTCCGCCCACAGCGAGTCGAGGCGCGCCCTCCGTGTTCCTCTGGGCGGGAGTTGCCCGCCGCCAACTCCTTGCGTCTGATGCCAGTGCGGCCGGCCTGCCCGGTTCGGGGCTCGGTCGGGGAATCGGCCATGCGGTCGAGTTATCGCGCCCAGCGCGGCCGCGTGCGGCATTTTCGTGATCGGTGAATCTCGGCGCCGCCCCTTGACTCGAGGCCTGACGCAAGTACATTGAAAGTGCATAGGTTTGAGTCACACCCTTTGAACAGGCAACCAGCGCGACGGTCGATCACCGCGCGCGACAGGGAGAGAGTCGTATGCTGCGGCACCACATCGTTGGTCTGTGCGTCGGAACACTCGCGTCGATGACCGTGGCCACGAGCTCCCGCGCGAGCGGACTCATCACCTTTGAGGGCTACGCGCCGCCGGGCGACCTGATCAACGTCAGCCCGAGTGCCGCGTACTTTGAGAAGGGGTTCCGGCTCGACCCGAGCAACGATCAATCCGCCGTGTTCGACATCACCGCCGAGGTCGACATGCCCGGCAACAGCGATTCGAGCTTCTTCGGGTGGGGCGAGGGGAACTTCGTCAACCTCTCGACCGAAAACCGGTCCACGTTCTCCCTGGTCGACCTGCTGCTGGGGCCGAGCACTATCTCGGACGGACCGGTGACCGTGACGTTGAGCCTGTTCTTCGGTGACGGCAGCGACGACACGCTGGTCTACGAGAACCTGGCGACCGCCACTCTGGTCTCACCCAACGCGACCAACCTGGTCGCGGTGGTGTTCACCTCGAGCGATGACGCGGCCATGGACAACCTGAACTTGACCGTCCCCGGCCCCGCCGCGGCGGGTGTCGGGTTCATGGCGATGGGGTTCGGCGTGGCCCGCCGCCGCGGGCGTTGCTGCTGACGGAACGCCCTGTTTCACGCGTCCGCCGAAGCGGGCTCGCTCCGGTTCAAGCTCGGTCGCGGAGCGCGGCGGTAATCACGTCCAACTGGGCCGAAATCTTGTTGAGCAGGGCCAGGTGCGCATCGCCGCTCGGCCCCGGCGCGGTCATCGCGAGGCCGAGCGGGCCTCCCGCGCGGTGCTGCTGCCGGAGCGCCTCGCGGGCCTCGATGATCCGGTTGCGGAACTCGTGGGCGTCGATGATCCCGGTGAGGTGCATGTCATTGGCCTGACCGTGGCTGTGCCCCGCGGTCTCGAACTTCAGCGTGGCCAGGTGGAACTTCTTGAGGATCGGCCCCTCGATAAACGTCACGTCCTGGATGTTCTCCAGGGGGATGGTCTTCTCGACCTGGAAAAGGATGCCCTTGCGGAAGCGCAGCGCACGGTCGCTGAGCGTGCACGAGAGCTTGTGGAAATAGTGCCGCGCCCACCACTGCCCAACCCCGCAGAACCAGATGATCGCCAGCGGGATGCCGATGCACGTGACCGCCATCGTCAGGCCGATGGTGACGACCAGGTAGGGGCGGTAAAGCGGGTTGAAGCTGGCGGCGATGGTGCCGGGATCGTGGGCCGGTTCATGGGTAGACATGGCCGCCAGCCTATCCGCCGTGGCGCTGGGTGGGGAGCGCAGCCGGCGGACCCGCACCCATCCAGATTGCCGGGCCTTTGTTGCTCCTCCGCCGGTTTGGTGTATACTTGGCACTGGAAACACAGTGTTTTCGTGTTATCCATCGCACAGGGCGCCCCCAGACGGGCACCGCACACAGGGAGAAGTTTGTCATGAAGCGTTGCGTTGCTGCTGCTGTTGTCGCCTCGGCGCTCGGTTCCACGGCGTCGGCCAATATCCTCGTCAACGGCGACTTCGAGAACATGCCGAACTGGAACAACGGCATCGGCGGCGACGGCTCGTACACGCTCTTCGTCGGAACGATGATCCCCGGCTGGACCATCGAGGCAGACCACGGCGCCACGATCCACAGCAACCCCGGCGCCTACCCGACGATCTCGGGCGCCTACTCGCTGAACACCGACGGCGAGGGCCTCAACGGTCACAATGTCAGCATGTACCAGGACTTCGCCTCCGACGCGGGTGTGGAGTACAGCCTCTCGTTCGACTGGGAAAACTGGTTTGGCAGCCAGGCGCCGCTGCTGAACGTCACGGTCGCCGATGTGCTCACCGACGCCGTGCTGGTCAACGCCAGCTACGGCCTGTCGCCGGGGCTGCACAGCGAGCTGTTCAACTTCACCGGCACAGGCAACGCCCTGCGGCTCCAGGTACGCCACAACCCCGAATCGGGGTTCAACGACAACACGTTCATCGTCGACAACTTCGACGTGTCGGTCGTCCCAGCGCCGGGCGTGGCGGCGTTCATGGGAATCGGGGCGCTCGCCGCGGGCGCGCGGCGCCGGCGCTGAGACACGGGCGAACACACGCCACAGGGCCGGTCGTGCCACAGGCTTCTCCGACCTCGGAGATGCCCGTGGCGAATGCCCCGCAGTTCGGGTGGTCAGGGCCGCCCGTGGACTCCGCCACGGGTATCCGAGGACGTAAACCCGTGGCACGAGGCCGGGCCACGCGCCGAAGAATTCGCGCTACGGACAAAGCTGTCCGAACCTTACCAACAGCGCGACGAGATCGCCCGTGTTCACCGTGCCGTCGGCGCCAGCGATGTTGCCCTGCAGGAACGACGTCCCGGCCTGGCCGAAGTGGACCAGCATCGTGACCAAATCGGCGGTGTTGATCACACCGTCGGAGTTGAGGTCCGGCAGGATCACGATGTCGGCGAAACTGCTGGCGGAGCTGCCGCAAGGACTGGTGGCGACGCAGCGGACTGTGTAGGTGCTCTCACCGGGGCACGGGGACACCGCGATGGCGGTCTGCGCCGAGGTCGGATTCGTGGCCTGCACCGAGCCGCCGCAGGGGAGCGCGAGCGGGCCGGTGGTCAGATCAGCCGTGGTGCCCACGCCGGTCTGGATCTGCCACTGGAACTCCGAAGCACCCGAGGCCGTGACCGTGAATCCCGCCGAAACCGCCGGGCACGCCGTCTGGCCCGAGGGTTGAGCCGTGAACACGGGGCCCGTGCCCAGCGCACCGATCTGTGGGCCGAACGCGATCGTGCCGACGGGCGCCGCCGAGTGGGCGTGCCCCGAGGTGTCGGTCAGCTGCTGGTCGGTGAAGGGCAGGTGCGCGACGATGCCGTTGCCCGAGCCGACGGGCTCGCAGGCGGCCAGCGATGCGACCTCGCCGGCGCTCAGCGCCCGGTTCCAGATCGAGATGTCGTCGAGCAGGCCGTCGAAACGGTTAAAGGTGTACCCGGTGTTGCTGTTGAACGCGCCGATCATGACGTCTTCGGTGCTGTAGTAGACGCCGCTGAATCCGTACGCCTCTTCCTTGTCGAGCACGCCGTTGATGTACAGGCGCAGCGTGACACCATCAAACGTGAGCGCGGCGTGGGCCTCCTGCCCCAGTGCGACGGTCGCATTGGAGGTGACCGACTTGGCGCTGACGCCGTAATCATGCACGACGAGGCCGATGACCTGGTGCGTCTGCGACGACCACCCCATCCACCACGAGCAGAGAAAAACCCCGATGTCCGGTCGGCCCGACTTGGAAACGAGCGTCCCGCCGCCGTTCTCGCCCGGGCCCGTCGGCTTGAGCCAGACCGAGAGCGTGAACTGCTGGAGCGCAAAGTCGGGGCTCGCGGGGATTCGCGCGTAGGCCCGGCTGGCCAGGGACAGACTGGCGGGCTGGGCAGGGGACGAGGGTGTCAAGGCGCCGATCGCGGCCGCCGCGCACACGGAGACGAAGAACCGAAGGCCGGGCGTTGATCGACGAGGTTCACCGTCGGTCGCCAATGAGCATCTTGCTCCGAGGAGCAAGGCGGCGTTGCGGATGAGCGACCGGATCGCGAGTACAAACACGCCGATCCCCCGAGCCAGCGACGGTGTTACTGCGCGAATCATTTTGCTCTCTCCGTTCTCCGGGGCGGTCTTGCCTTGGGAATGCTATGCGGGTCCGGCTGCTTGGCGACGACTTGGGCCACGTTTGGAGCATGTCCAAGCGGACTTGGACATGCCACACGGCAGAGGGCGTAAACGCTGGGGGTGGATTATTGGCCCACCCACCCGCCGTGCCACGATGGGCCGGCCTCGGCCCGTCGTGCTCCTCTCCTGTGCCACCCACTTCTCCCGACGCGACGGACCGCGGACGGTCCATCGTGGCACTTTCGGTAGGATTTCTCCATGTCGGATGATGCGCCAATCCGCAAGCGGTTGCGTAGGCGGGAACACGGCGGCGACATCCGATTTGTCACGTTCTCGTGCTACCACCGCCTGCCGCTGCTGGGAAACCCACGAATCCGCGATGCTTTTTCCGGCGTCCTGGAGGCGGCCCACCAGCGGCTCGATTTCGAGTTGTTCGCCTGGGTGACGATGCCGGAGCACGTCCACCTGCTCGCGCGCATTCCGCGAGAATCGGACTGGCACGCCGTGGCGCTGAGCATCAAGCCCGTGATCGCTCGCCGCGTGATCCAGCGATGGCGGGAGATCGGGGCGCCCGTGCTTTCGCGCATCACCGACGACGCGGGCCGATGCCGCTTCTGGCAACGCGGCGGCGGATTCGACCGGAACATCCGCAACATGACAGAGTTCTCGGAGACCGTTCGCTACATCCACCGCAACCCGGTCGAGCGGGGTCTGGTCGAACGCCCTGAAGACTGGGCGTGGTCGAGCGTCCGCTGGTGGATGGGAGAGCGCGCCGGCGACGTGACGTGTGACCCACCGCCGGGAGAAAGGATCGCGTGGGACCCGTGGAAGGGGTACATGTAGAGGTAGGGACGCCGGAGACGTGCCACGATGGGCCGTCCTCGGCCCGTCGTGGTCCGGGTTCGTGGGTGGTAGGAGGGCAGCACGACGGACCGAAGACGGTCCATCGTGGCACCCGGCGTACTGCATCGGGGTGTTCCGGTGGCCAGCTTGTGCCGCGATCACTTGAACGGTGGCATGCTCTCGTCCGCGAGAGCATGGATGTTTTGCGGGAGAGCGTGGAGGGGGCCATGCTCTCGAAGACGAGAGCATGCCACCCGAATTGGGCGCGGAGCAGGCCACCCGCCGTGGAACGAAGTATCTGAGAAACAAGGTGGCGAAATACCGTCGGCGTCGGTTGGCCAATCGGACGATCGTCAAGTCGTCCGGCGAGTGGTGTTCGCCCGACAGCCCAGACCTTCGATGCGATCGACTCGGCGGGTTGTTGAATTCCTGCTTTGAGCTGCGGCCTGAACCGAATACTTAGAAAGGACGCCACAGGCCCGTACTTTCGTTTCAGGGGATGAGGGGGTGCCTAAGCCGTTGGTCAGGCCGAGTCGCCACAGAAGTCGCCAGTCCAACGTCTGCGCCATTTCACCACGTTCACGGCATATTTCCATTATTCGAAGTCTTGAGGGCGAAAAGTCCGACTACCAAATATGTTATCACCATACTCAGAGCAGGCACGCATGATACTAGAACTAGCGGGACCTGAATGGCCAATCCAAAGGGGAATGCCAACAGGACAAAACCCGCGATCCCAACGGGATAGCCGCCAAAATAAACGACGCGAGCCAGTCTCGTTGGTTTCAGACACGAAGCGACCGCAAGAAGCAAGAATAGTACATAACATCCAAACGCGACAAACCACTCTCGAGGAAAGTCGTTCCAAGCACCAGCACAGGTTGACCTGCCGACCTTGAATAGTATCAAAAACACAGGCATCGGCTGCGCCGTCCTTCCGACAATTGGAAAAAGCAGTGTAACAAAACTGCATCCTGTGCCCATAACAAACAGACCGGGGCGACCTATGCGATCGACGTCCGAATGCAAACGAAATGTTTTTGGATCGCTGCGATCAAAGGCGCGGCCGCACTCCGGGCATCGGCGTCCAATGACTGCCCCAAGATCGCAATCGCATTGCAAGCAGTTCATTGGTGGCTATTGTCTACTAGGCGGCGGGTGGCATCGAGTTGTCTGAGTCGTGCCACCGACTTGCTGCCCTGAGCAAGTCGGTGCCCTCCGGTGGCTGAGGGCGTCCAAGCCCACCGACTTCCGAAGACGGAAGCCGGTGGCACACTTCCTCACCTCTCAATCACCACCGCCACCGCATTCCCCCCACCCAGGCACAGCGCTGCCACGCCGCGCTTGCCTCCCGTCCGAACCAACTGGTGCAGCAGCGTCACCAGCACCCGTGCCCCTGAGGCCCCGATCGGGTGCCCCAGCGCAATCCCGCCGCCGCACACGTTGAGCTTGCTCTCGGGAATCCCCAGAGCCTTCACGTTGCACAGCACCTGCGATGCAAACGCCTCGTTGATCTCGAACAGATCAATGTCCTTAATCTCCAGCTTGGCCTTCGCCAGCGCCCCTTTGATGCCCTCGATGGGGGCGGCGAAGATGTCCTTGGGGGCCACGCCGCTGGTGTGGTAGCTCAGGATCTTGGCGATGGGCTTGATGCCCAGCTTCTCGGCGGTTTTCATGCAGGCCACCGCGATGGCCGCCGCGCCGTCGGAAATCTGCGAAGCGTTCGCCGCGGTAATCGTTTCGTGACCAGGTAGCGCCCGCAGCTTGCCCAGCGCGTCGGCGGTGGACTCAGGCCGGATGCCCTCGTCGGCGCTCACGCCGGGGGACTTCTTGTCGAGGCACTGCTCGCCGGTGAGCGCCACGATCTCGCTCTTGAACCACCCCTGCTTGGTCGCCTCGGCGGCGCGCTGGTGAGACTGGGCGCTGAAGCGGTCCTGGTCGGCGCGGGTGATCTCGAACTTCTTGGCGATGTGGTCGGCGGCGGCGGTCATCGCCCAGCCCTCGAACGGGCAGCGGAGGCCGTCGTAGGCCATGTGGTCTTCCATGGTGGCGGGGCCGTACTTCACGCCCTCGCGGACACGGGCGAAGTGCGGGGCGGCAGTCATGTTCTCGAAGCCGCCGGCGATCACGAGGCCGTTGTCGTTCGCGCGGATGGACTGCGCGGCGAGCATGACCGCCTGCAGGCCGCTGCCGCACACCTTGTTCACCGTGACGGCGGACATGGTGTCTGGGAGCCCGGCCTTGAGCGCCGCCTGGCGGGCGGGGTTCTGGCCCAGCCCGGCCTGCAGCACGTTGCCCATGATCACCTCATCCACCGCGCCCCCCCCGGAAAGCGCGGGCTGCTCGGCGAAGAGCGCCTTGATGGCATACGAGCCGAGGATGGGGGAGGGGACCTTGGAGAGGCCGCCGAAGAACTTGCCGATGGGGGTGCGCTTGGCGGCGAGGATGACGGGGGTTTGGCACATGGTCAGGTCCATTGAACGCGGAGGGACGGAGGGGACGGAGAGATTCGGGATGGAACTCAGAGGGCTCTGAGCGCGCGGCGGGGAATCAGAGGGGGAATGGGGACTGGGATTGGAGAGGAAGGGCTCGGAGTGGAACGGAGGAGGCGGGGGCGTTGGGGTGAGGGGCGGTAGGGGTGACGGGGTGAGCGGGTGTAGGGGTGACGGAGGTCAGGCTGGGGCAATCGCGGGCCGGGCATCGGGCCCATCAGTCCCGTGGGCCGTCTGGGTCCCATTCGAACGACGCCCCCCCCGGGGGAGGGGCCGCCGCCACCCCCGATTCTACGGCGGCGGGCTTGGAAGGATTGTAAAGAAGCCTTAGCGCATTCTGAACAATCGCATGCGAACATCCGGATGGGGGGACGGGCCGCCGGGACGCTTGCCGCTCCCGGCCGAACGGATGCAAAGCCTTCGATCCACGATCACATAGGGAGACCTCGATGAAGACCTCAATGCTCGGCGTGCTTGTAGCGGCGGTGGGGATGCTGGCGGGCGGCGCATCCGCGCAGGCCCAGGCGCCCAACGTCAAGGGCCAGGTGAAGGTGGACGGCTCGTCCACGGTCGGCCCCATCTCAATGGCCGTCGCCGAGGAGTTCAAGAAGGCCATGCCGGGCGTGGAGGTCGCGGTCGGCATCTCCGGCACCGGCGGCGGGTTCAAGAAGTCCACGGCGGGTGAGATCGACATCTCCGACGCCTCGCGCCCGATCACCAAGGAAGAGCTGGACAAGGCCCTCAGCAACGGCATCGAGTTCATCGAGCTGCCCATCGCGTTCGACGGGCTGACGCTGGTAGTCAACCCCAAGAACACCTGGGCCTCATCGCTCACGGTGGACGAGCTGAAGAAAATCTACCTCGACGGGTCGGCGGTGAAGACGTGGAAGGACATCCGTCCGGACTGGCCGGACAAGCCCATCAAGCTCTACAGCCCCGGCACCGACAGCGGGACATTCGATTACTTCAAGGAGGTCGTCGCAGGCAAGAAGGGCGCCATCCGCGGCGACATGTCGGTCTCGGAGGACGACAACGTGCTGGTGCGCGGCGTCGAGGGCGACGAGGGAGCCCTGGGCTTCTTCGGCTTCGCGTACTACGTCGAGAACAAGGACAAGCTCAAGGCGCTCGCCATCGACGGCGGCAAGGGAGCCGTCGCGCCCTCGCACGAAACCGTCGAGAAGGGCACCTACGCCCCCTTCAGCCGCCCGCTCTTCATCTACGTCAACGCCAAGAGCGCCGCGCGCCCGGCGGTGCGCGAGTTCGTGAAGTTCTACCTCAGCAACGCCAACAAGCTGGTCGAACAGGTCGGCTATGTGAAGCTGCCCGACAGCCTCACCGCCAGGACCAAGGTCAACTTCGACAACAAGCGAACCGGCACCCAGTTCCTCGATGACAAGGGGCAGAGCAAGCACGGCCCGCTGGAGGAGCTGTACCGCTGAGCGGGCGCCGAAAAGGCCCACTGCCACGCGGAATCGTCCGATTCCCGTGGGAGAAGTGGGGACAGCCGGTGCACGGCGATGCAAGTCGCCCGCCGCGGCGCCGGATGGAGAGATGATCCGTACCGCATGACGCAAGCGTCGGCGTCCATCCCCCCGTTGAACACCGTGGCGGTTGGGCGCCGGCGCTCGCCCGTGGCCCGCCGCGCCCGCGAGGGCATCGTCAACGCGTTGCTGGCCGCGTGCGGTCTGTTCAGCGTCCTCACCACCGCGGCGATCGTGGGCGTGCTGGCGGTCCAGGCCTGGGCGTTTTTCCGGCACCCCAGCGTCAGCGTGTGGGAGTTCTTCACCGGCGCCCGCTGGACGCCGCTGCTGGGCTCAGAAAAGCACTTCGGCATCTGGCCCCTGCTCTCGGGCACGCTGGTGGTCACGACGATCGCGTCACTGGTGGCGCTCCCCATCGGCCTGATGACGGCGCTCTTTCTTTCGGAGTACGCCACGCCGAAGGCGCGGGCCGTGCTGAAGCCGGCGCTGGAGCTGCTGGCCGGGGTGCCCACGGTGGTGTACGGCTACTTCGCGCTGGTGGCGATCACACCGGGCCTGCGGCTGCTTGGGAACTTCGAGGGCTACAACGCCGCCAGCGCCGGGATCGCGGTGGGGATCATGTGCCTGCCCATCGTGTGCTCGCTGTCCGAGGATGCCCTGCGGGCGGTGCCGCGCGGGCTTCGCGAGGGGGCCTACGCGGTGGGGGGGACGCGGCTGGATGTGTCGGTCAAGGTGGTCCTGCCGGCGGCGCTGAGCGGGATCGTGGCGGCCTTCCTGCTGGCCCTGGCCCGCGCCATCGGCGAGACCATGATCGTGGCATTGGCCGCGGGCAGCCTGCCGAATCTCACCGCAGATCCGCGCCAACCCATGCAGACCATGACCGGGTACATGGTGCAGATCTTCCTCGGCGATGCGCCCGCCGGCGGGGTTGAGTACCTCTCGTGCTACGCGGTGGCCGCGATGCTGTTCGGGATGACCTTTGTCCTGACCATCGCCGGGCACCTGATCAGCAAGCGCTACCGGGAGGTGTACCAGTGACCACCCTGCCGGTCGGCGCCGCGGGCGAACTGGGGGTCGAGCGACCGGCGTCAGCGCGCCGGGCCAAGGATCGCCTGTTCATGTCGCTGTGCCTGGCGGTGACCACCCTGGCAAGTCTGATCCTCGTGGTGCTCGTGGTGGCGATCCTTGTCAAGGGCTGGGGCAAGCTGAACTGGCAGTTCCTCACCAGCTACCACTCCCGGTTCGCCGATCAGGCTGGGATCAAGGCGGCCCTGTGGGGGAGCGTGTGGGTGTGCACGGCGTGCACGCTGGTGGCGGTGCCGCTGGGCGTGGGCACGGCCATCTTCCTCGAGGAATACGGGCCCAAGCAGGGGCTGGCACGCCGGCTGCACGAGTTCGTGCAGCTCAATATCGCCAACCTCGCGGGCGTCCCCAGCGTCGTCTACGGCATCATCGGCCTGACCGCCTTCGCTCGGATGTTCGGGCTGTTCGGCCCGGCCAATATCTCAAACTACGACGAGACGCTGCGGCTGACGCTCAAGGACGGCACGGTGCTGGTCGGCACCGACCTGGGGGGCGACGACACCGCGCTGACGCTCGACGTGCCCCAGACCGGCGAGGTGGCCGTCGAGACCAAGGACATCGCGGCGCGCTCGAGCATGCTGGCCCGTTCGCACGTGTTCACGCTGAGCGACGGGACGGTGGTTGAGGGCAAGCTCGCGTCTTCCACACCCAAAGCCATCAAGGTCTTCCAGACGGGCGACGGCATCACCGAGATCGAGCGGTCGAAAATCAGGGCGCACCACACCCGCAACATGCCGGAGATCGGGTCGCGTGAGTCCGCGTTGTACGCGCACCTGCCCTTCGGCGGCGGGGTGCTCGCCGGCGCCCTCACCTTGGCGCTCGTGGTGCTGCCCATCGTGATCGTGGCGACGCGCGAGGCGTTCAGGGCGGTCCCGCGGTCGCTGCGCGAGGGAGCGATGGCGCTGGGCTCGACGCGCTGGCAGACCATCTGGGGCGTCGTCCTGCCGGCCGCCTCGCCGGGCATCCTCACCGGGGCGATCCTGGCGATCAGCCGCGCCATCGGCGAGGCGGCGCCAATCCTGGTGGTCAGCGGCGTGGTGTTCATCATGAACACGCCCCGCAATCTGATGAGCGACTTCTCGGCCCTCCCGCTCCAGATCTATTCCTGGGCCAGCCAGCCGCAGGAGGACTTCATGAGCGTGGCCGCCGCCGGGATCGTCGTGCTGCTGGTCGTGCTGATGGTCTTCAACGTCGCCGCCGTGCTGCTGCGCCAGCGACTCCAGAGGGGGACGGCATAATGTCCGCGTCCATGATCGATCCCAAGGGTGTCATCATCCCCGAGCTGCAGGACCCGCCGGTCGCGGAGGCTCCCCGTCCCCGCGCGGCGGGCATCGGCGCCCACCCGCTTGCCCGCGTGGCCGAGCAGGCCGCCGCGGCCCGCAAAGGCGAGGCCGCAAAGCCCGTGGCGCTGCGCATCGCCGGGTTCAACGCGTACTACGCCGACTTCCACGCCATCAAGAATGTCTCGCTCGATCTGAATCTCCACCGGGTCACGGCCCTCATCGGCCCCTCGGGCTGCGGCAAGAGCACCCTGCTCCGCTGGATCAACCGGATGAACGACCTCATCCCCGGCGCCAGGTGCGACGGCACGCTCGACCTGCACGGCGTCGACCTGCTCGACAAGTCGCTGGACGTCGTGGACCTGCGCCGGCGCGTGGGGATGGTGTTCCAGAAGCCCAACCCGTTCCCCAAGAGCATCTACGACAACGTGGCGTTCGGGCCGCGCCTGCACCTGAAACTCACCCGCGGCCAGACCGACGAGATCGTCGAGCAAAGCCTGAAGTCGGCGGCTCTGTGGGACGAGGTGAAGGACCGGCTCCACAAGAGCGCGCTGGGGCTTTCCGGCGGTCAGCAGCAGCGCTTGTGCATCGCCCGGGCCATCGCCGTCAACCCGGAGGTCCTGCTGATGGACGAGCCGGCGTCGGCGCTCGACCCCCGCAGCACCGCCCGCATCGAGGACCTGATCCGCGAGCTGCGCTCCACCTACACCATCGCCATCGTGACCCACAACATGCAGCAGGCCGCCCGGGTCTCGGATGTCGCGGCATTCTTCTACGAGGGCCGCCTGGTCGAGGCGGGGCCGACGCTCGAGCTCTTCACCAACCCCAGAGAGCGACAGACCGAGGACTATGTGACGGGGCGGTTCGGGTAAGCTTCCGGGTTGGAGGCGAATCTCATGGAGACCTCCACGGGACCCGGCACGCGGCTTCCCCAGCCGCGCCACCAGGAGCGAGCGTGGCACACGATCTGGAACTTGAACTTGTCAGGCTGAAGCGCGAGCTGCTGACGATGTCGGCGAGCACCGAAACGCGCGTCGGCGAGGCCATGCAGGCGCTGCTCGACCGCGACTACAAGGCCGCCGAGCACGTCCGCACCACCGACGATGAAATCGACAAGATGGAGATCGATATCGAGGCGGCGTGCCTGCGCATCCTCGCCCTGTACCAGCCGCTGGCCTCGGACCTTCGGTTCGTGCTGGCGGCGATGCGGATCAACACGGCCCTGGAGCGCATGGCCGACCTGGCCCGGAGCGTGGCCAAGCGGGCGATGAAGCTGGCCGAGCGCCCCCCGATCACCATCCCCGACGCGATGCGCGACCTCGCCGAGTCCACCCGCAAAAGCGTCGGCGACGTCATGCTGGCCCTGACGCAGCAGGACGCCGAGCTGGCCAACCACGTTCGGCGCAATGACCACGTCATCGACGCCAAGAACCGCGAGCTCTACGGGTGGGTGATCCGCGAGATCCCCGGGCACGTCGAGCAGGTCCAGCCCATCATCGACCTGCTCCTGGCGGCCCGGACCATCGAGCGCATCGGCGACACCGCGTCGCAGATCGCCGAGGACGTGGTGTTCATGGTGGGCGGGGCCATCGTGCGCCACACTCCGGCGTGACGTCCTTCCCCGCGGCGCGCCCGTTGGCGGCTATGCCTTGGACGCGGCCACGATCTCGTCCAGCGTCAGCATCGCCCGCCGCAGGTGCGGGATCACGATCGAGCCGCCCACCACCAGCGCCACGTTCAGCGCATCGGTGATCTGCGCGGGCGTGCTGCCCGTCTTGACGCACTGCTCCAGGTGGTAGTTGATGCAGTCGTCGCAGCGCAGAGCCGCCGACGCCACCAGCCCCAGCAGCTCCTTGGTCTTCGGGTCAAGCGCATCGGTGGCGTCGCTGGGCTCGTAGGCGGCGCTGTCAAGCCGCAGGAACCGTTTGATGCCCAGGTGCTCGACATCCATCAGCCGCTGCTGGGCGGCGGCGCGGGCTGCCTTGAACTGCTCGAAGGTCTGGCGGTGGGTCATGGGGAACGGTAGGGGAGGAACGACGCGCGGGGCACCGACTTCGCAGAGCCGAGGTCGGTGCCCCGCCGGAGGCGGTGGCGTGGCCGGCCGTCGCAGGATCAGGCCCGCAGGGCGTTCCAGCCGCGGTGTAGCGTCTGGGCGAACGCTCTGCCGAACTCCTTCTCGTCTCGGAGCGCCGAGGCCGCCATGCGGTCGCGCAGGGAGGCGCGGATCGTGGCGACTCGGTCGGGGTCGTTCGCGAGCGCGACGGCGGTGTCGACATACCCCGCGATATCCGGGGCGATCAGTTCATCGAGCCCCACGTGGTGCAGCAGGCACTCGCTCACCTTGGCGGCGTGGACCTTCCCGCGCACCGCGACCACCGGCACGCCCTGCCAGAAGCTCTCGCACGTGGTGGTGGTGCCGTTGTACGGGAACGTGTCCATCTGGAAGTCGATGCGCTCATAGAGGCGGAGGTGCTCCTCGAGCGTCTTGGTGAACGCAAAGGCGTTGATGCGCTCGCCCGACACGCCGCGCTCCTCGAACAGGCCGCGGAACCACTCCATCACGCCCGGCTCGACCACGAAGCGGTTCTTGAACACCATCGTCGCTGCGGGAACGCGCCGCAGCACCTCCGCCCACGCGTCCACGGCCCGCGGCGTGATCTTGGAGAGGTTGTTGAAGCACCCGATGGTGACACGCCCGTGGTTCACGGCCTTGCAGGGCGCCGCGGAGACGGGCGTCGCGCGGTCGTCCGGGCGGAAGCACCACAGGCACGATCCGTCCGGCACGCGCAGCAGCTTCTCGCTGGCGAAGGCCTCCGCCCCGAGCGGGTCGGTGATGGGGTCCACGATCCGGTAGTCGATGCGCGAGAGGCCGGTCGTGTTGGGGTAGCCCAGGTACGTGGCCTGCATCGGGGCCGGGCGCATGGCCATGATGTCCAGGCGGTTGCCGTCTGTGTGCCCGGAGCACTCAATGAGCACGTGAATGCCGGCTTCGCGGATGCGGTCGCACGCCGTGGCGCCGTCGAGCAGCCCCAGCGGCAGCCAGCCGTCGCATCTGGAGCGGAGCTCCGCGGTGACGCTGTCCTCGGTGGTCACGGTGGGCAGGCCCCACAGCTCGCACTTCTCGCGGTCGAGCGCACTGAACACCGGGCTCAGGAACGAGGCGCACGCGTGCCGGCGAAGATCCGCCGACATGATGCCGACACGGAGCCGTCCGTCCGGGCGAGCGCGGTCGGCCGCGGGGGGCAGCGCCGGGATGGCCTTTTCCAGCCGCTCGGCGTACTCGCGGTGCTCGCGCAGCAGCATCGCGCCGTCGTCGCTCACATAGTTGAGCAGCATGACGTAGCTCTGCCGCCGCCGCCGGTGCCCCGGGGCCATCTCGAGCGAGGCGCGGATGGCGTCGCAACCCTGCTGGGCCTGGCCGAGATCGGTAAGGATGCGTCCGTAGGTGCTGAGCGCCTCAGCGCTCCTCGGGACGATCGAGGCGGCACGCTCGAGGAGCTTCAGGCCGTCCCAGGCCCGACCGCTCTCCTGGGTCGCACGACCCAGCCCCGCGAGGATCGCGGCGTTGTTGGGCTCCAGGGCGTCCGCCTTGGTGTACGACGCGACGGCGTCGGCAAACTTGCCCGAATCGTGCTGGTGCCCCCCCAGGTTGTACCAGCACTTGGACACGCCCGGCGCCAGCTCGCAAGACCGCTTCAACGCGGCCTCGGCCTCGTCGCGGCGGTGCAGCGCCGACAGCACCAGCCCTAGGTGCATCTGGAACGCCGCGACGTTCGGCGCGATCCGGATCGCTTCGCGCACCGCCGCCTCGGCCTCAGCGTGCCGCCCGAGGTTGAAAAGCGCCAACGAGAGGTTGTAGCGGAGTTCCGGGCGGGTCGGCTTCGACTTCGCGGCGGCGCCGAACGCCGCGGCGGCGTCGGCGAACTGCCGCGTCTCCATTCCCACGATGCCCAGCATCTCCTGGGCGTCCGGGTTGCCGGGCTGGCCCTTCACGATCTCGCGCAGAATAGGCGCGGCGGCGGCGAACTGACGCGACTGCATCAGCCGCCGGGCGTTCTCGAGCATGGCGGGGACGGGGTGCATGCGGATCGGTGAATCGTCTGGCCTGTGGGATGGTAGCCGAGGCGGCGCCGCCCCCGGCGCCGTTACGGCGCCTTCGCGCCCGAAGGGGCCGCACCGCCGGCGAAGGAACGCTCCTGCTCGATCCACTCGTCGATCTGGGCCGTCAGCACGTTGAGGGGCACGGCGCCGCGCCCGAGCACGGCCTTGTGGAATCGGCGCAGGTTGAACGATGCCCCAAGAGCCGTCTGGGCCTTGAGGCGGAGCGACTTGATGTGCAGCTCGCCGAGCTTGTAGGCGACGGCCTGGCCCGGCCAGGCGATGTAGCGGTCCACCTCGCGCTCGATATTGTGCCGGGCAAGGGCCGAGTTGGACTCCATGAACGAAATGGCCTGGTCACGGGTCCAGCCCTGGGCGTGGATGCCGGTATCGACGACCAGACGCAGCGCCCGCCATATCTCGAAGTTCAGGCGCCCGAAATCGTCGTACGGATCGGCGAACAGGCCCCGCCCGCCGGGGTTGGAGGGCGAGCGCGCGTCGTCGCCCATCTCCAGCCCAAGGCTCTCGGCGTACAGGCCCCAGCCCTCGACAAATCCCGTGTACCCCGTCGTGGTCCGCCACTCGGGGACATCCTTCAGTTCTTGCGAGAGCGCGATCTGAAAGTGGTGCCCCGGCACGGCCTCGTGCAGCGTGAGGGGGATCACGTCGTAGAGGGGCCGCTGGCTGAGCAGCGTGGTGTTGGCGATAAAGGTGCCCGAGACGCCGTTCTCGAGCGAGCCGGGGTAGTAGTAAGCCGTCGGCGACGACGGCGCGATGAACCGGGGCATCTCGCGCACACCCCAACTGAGCGTGGGCATCTGGACAAAGAGCTTCGGCAGCTCGGCGTCGATCAGTTTCCCGGCGTTGCGGTAGGCGCGGAGCAGTTCATCGGGCGTCTTGCAATAGAACCGGCTGTCGGTGCGAAGTTTGCCGATGAACTCGGCGAACAGCGCGTCGCCCGTCAGCTTCGACGATTGCCCGATGTCGGTGCGCGAGATCGCGTCCATCATCTCGCCCCGGATGCGCTTCACCTCGCTCAGGCCGATCCTGTGAATCTCCTCGGCGGATTTGTCGAGCGTGCTCTCCACGCGGATGCGGAAGTTGTAATACGCCGGCCCGTCGGGGAGCTTGGAGGCCCCGAGGCTCTTGCGGCAGCCGGGGACGTACTCCTCGCGGAGGAACTTGGCGAACCTGTCGTACGCGGGCGCCACCCCTTCCAGGATCGCCTTCTGGGCCCGCTTGGCGAGCGCATCGCTGCGCCCGGCGAAGGGCGAATACAGCGGGTGGGTGGCGGCGCCGTCGCGCACCGAGGCCGTCCCCTGCGCCAGCGCCTGGTCCGCCGCGGACCCCATGATCTCGATAGGCGGCGTGAAGCCGCGCTTCAGCCCGGCACGAAGGTTCTCCACCGCCTGATCGAGATACGCGGGGATCTTCTCGAGCCGGGCCGCGTAGTCGGCGAGCTGCTTGTCGCTCGTGAACGACAGCGTCTGCGGCATCTGCGGCAGGTCGTACTGCGGGCCGGAGATCTGCGTCACCACCATCTCCCAGCCCTTGAACGGCTCGCCATCGATCCGCTGCTGCAATGCCTCGGACAGCATCGCCAGCTCGGTGCGGCGCATCGGGGAGAGCGACGACGGGTCGATGGCCTTGCACCGCGCCAGGCGCGCCGCGGCGTCCTGCGCCCACGCGTGCCCGGCGGCGGCAGAGAGGTCCGGAAGTTGGTCGTCGAAGCGACGGTCGCCCCGGTTGGAGGCGCTGATGGGGTCGGCGCGGCGCTGGGCCTCCAGGTCTTCCTTGAGGAGGGCGAGGACGGCTTGGTCGGCGGTGTGGGGCACGACCGCGCTCTGACCCTGGGTCTCGGGTGTCGCGTTCAGCGAGAGCGCCCACACGATGGTCAGGATCGGCAGGAACCGCTTCATGTGGTCTCTCCTCGGCGCCTTTAGAAAACCCGGCGAACCAGCTCATGCCGATCCATGCCCGCATGATCGGCGACATCCTTCAGAATCGCGTTCAGAGTCCCGACCTTGATCGGTGAATGATCCGGCACGGTGACATGGTGCTCTCCGCCCCGCCGCGTGACCAGCCGAATGTGGCTCCCAGTCTGGCGATCGACGGCGTAGCCCAACGCCTCAAGCGCCTTCGCGAGATCGCGCCCGGTGATGTCGCGTGGCAACTTCAAGCAGCGATGGTCTCGTCCCTGACCCAGTGAAGCCGGATCAGCTTGGGGCGCGCCGCCTCGTCAGCGAAGTGGCAATGCACCGCGTCGCGCACAGCCTGATGCAGTTGCTCAGCCGAATCGGCCTGAGTGAAGATGGACTCGCCGACCGCGCGGGCATTGAAGCCACCGTCGGGATCGTCCTCGACAACAAACACGATCTCAATGGATGGTGTTCTTCTCTGCATGATCGGATCATAGCGGGCGTCCGCCGAACCTCGCGCGGGGGTGCCGACGACCCCGTGTGCAGGCCCGAGAACGGCGCGGAGGCGCCGCGACTACATCCGCGCCCGGTTCGCCGCCTGCACCAGTTCCTTCACCCGGATCGGGTCCGGCGGGTTCTTCCAGTCGCCGCGCTGCTTGTACCAGCTCCCCACGATGACCGCGTCGGCGTACTGGAACAGCTCTCGCATGGTGTCCGGTGTCGCGCCGCTTCCGACGGCCAGCCCCAGCTTGGTGGCCATGCGCACCTCGCGGAGGTCGTCCACACTGGTCGGTCGCCCCGTGGCGGTCCCCGTGACGATGACGCCGTCGGCCCCGAAGAACTCGGCGGCGCGGGCCGTCTCGGCCAGGCCGACATCCCCGGTGATGGCATGAGCCGAGTGCTTCTTCTTGATGTCCGTGATCACCTTGACCTCGTCCGCCCCGATCTGCCTGCGGAACCGCAGCAGCGGCCCCGCGTCCGCCTGCGCCAGGAGGCCCTCGTCGGCCACGCTCGCGAACACGAAACCCTCGGCACGGATGAACTGGGCCCCGACCGCGTGCGCCACGCTCAGCGCGGCCCGGTTCGCCCCCGCGAGAATTTGCACCCCTAGCGGAACGCTCACCGCCTCGCGGACGGCGTCGGCCACCACGGTCATCGCCGCCACGATCTCCGGCCCCACCTCACGCAACAGGTAAGGCGTGTCGTGCATGTTCTCGACGATGATCGCGTCGAACCCCGCCTCGGCCAGCAGCCAGGCCTCCTCGACGGCCTGGCCTGCGATCTGGGAAACCGTGAGCGCGCTGCCGGGCGTGCCCGGCAGCGCGCCGACATGGACCATGCCCACGAGGGCTTTGGGGACGCCGAAGATGTCCACGCCGAGGGCCATGCGGGGAGCATACCCGGCGTGAATCTCAGAAGTAAAGCGGTTTACTGGGATTGGCTGGCGCGGGAACCTCTCGGATGTGTCAGAATGTCCCAACGGTCCGCTCTCCAACGGAGGCACGCATGAGACTCACCGGGCTCTCTTCGCTTTGGTCGATGGCGCTCCTGCTCGTCGTTTCCGTCTCGCCCGCGGGTGCTCAGGATGCGGCGGAGCCGTGGGAACACATGATTTTGCCTTTGGCGATGCCCGATATGTCGCCGTTCGCCGAGCACCGGGAGGGGGTGTCAACGCTCGAGCGGATGGGGATCAAGGGGGCGGTTCGCTCCGTTCGCATCGATTGGAAAAAAACGCAGGAATCGAACCGCGCGGCAGGACCGGTCGACTACTGCACGATGGAGTACGCGATTGATGAACACGGCAACGCATCGAGCATTGTCATGGGCGGGCCGGTGAACGGACCCGGCAAGAAGACCGACTTCAAGGTCGAGTACGCCGCCATAGATGGGCGGCAACTGGCGACTACCGTCAAAGCCGTCTCGACGGGCGAAGAGCCGACCCCAGGATCAGAGACGACGTTCTCGTATGACGAAAAGGGCCGATTGACCAAATCGTCAAGGCGGTACCCCGATATTCCGGGATCGCCTCGGCGGGACCTGTTGTTTCACCGCGATGACAGCGGGCGTCTTACCCGCATCGAACTTTCGAGTGAGGGCGATGTGGGTGTGCTCGAGTTCAGTGAAAAGGGGTGCGCGAAGGCATTCCCGCCGCAGCCGCAACCTGGCGATTCCGTCCTCACTGTGGCATGGGAGGCTCGGACGCGCATGACGGTGGAGCTGCCGCAGACCGGGCAGCGCATCGCCGACATCGAGTATGATCAGCACGGCGTGCCCGTGAAGTGGACCATTAACTATGGGCAACGGCCCCTGAGTTGCACGCAAACACCGACGTACGATGCCAAAGGCAACTGGACGCGGCTGGTGGTTGTGATGAAGACCAGCGGGCCCGATGGCGCCCCGGTGGAGTTCACGGCGCGGAGCTTTGACCGCACGATCGACTACGTCGAGGCGAACAACAAATAGCGGGGAGTTCATACATGATAAGAGCGAGCGCGTTCGTGGCTGCACTCACCACCGTCGCCTTTGCCATCTCTGGCCCGGCGATGGCGCAGGATTTGTTGGTCCGACCCGATCGCTCGTTCGGGCTTTTCCCCATCGTTCGAGGGAGCGATCAGTTCTTCGCCGAAGATGTGTGCGAGGTCGTTTCCGCCAAGCGATTTGGTCTTCACGGTCCGGTGTCGAGCGCGATCGTGGAATGGCGGATGGCGGGGGAGGGGCCGCGCCGGGACACGCTCTCACTCCTGGGCACCAACGAACTGCAGTTCGACAAGGAAGGGATGCTGACGCAGGTCGCGTTCAAGCAAGCCGACGGAGCCGTGCTGAGTACGTATCGCTACACGACGGAGTACCGATTAATCGCAAACAGGCGGTTGCCCTCCTCCGTTATGAAGGCCACGGTTCGTGAAGGCGACGCCAATCCGCAACTCGAAACCACGAGTTACGAATACGACCGCGAAGGGCGGCTTCTTATCGAGCGCCGGCAATCGGACGTGGTCACTGAGGTGAGCCGACAGTGCGTTACAACAACCATCCAGCGCGGCGATGACGGCCGCGTGATCAGCGTCACGATCGGAGACCTACGTGGTCAGGCGACGATCCTCCGGTACGACGCTGAAGGGCGGCTTGAATCGGTGGAGACGGGGGGCGAACGATCAAGCGTTCACAGAGTGAAGTGGGACGGCCAAGCTCGCGCGAGTTTTCTCGATGAACCAGCACACACCTCGCTCCGCTTTGTTGAGTTTGATGCACGCGGTTCACTTGCGGCTTGGCGTGTCGTGCCCCCGCAGCAAGTCGATGCGTCTCGCCCGATTCGTGAAACGGACGCCAGCGCAAGTGTTGAGCGCGACGCCCACGGGAACTGCACGCTCGTACGGACACGGCTCCGCGGACTCGACTATGACGGCATCCCTGCGGACTTCGTGGGGTGGGAGATCAAGCAGAGTCTTGAATACCGGAGCGTTGACGGCGGCGACAAGAGCAGCAAATGACCGCGCTAGACCAGCCCCATCATCCTCCCCAGCGTCGCCACCTTCTCCCCCAGCGAATACGCCGGCGGCTCGGCTGCGTTGTGGTGAAGCACCAGCAGCGTGACGTCGTCATCCGCTTCGGCCCCGCCCCGGTGCCGGTCCACGGCGTCGAGCAGCCGGGGCACCAGGTCACTCGAGTGCGAAGCATCAAGCGAGCGTGCTAGGCGGAGCAGGCCCTCCTCGCCGAGCATGTCGCCGTTGAGCGCCTTGGCCTCGGTGAGCGAATCGGTGTAGAGGATCACGGTATCGCCCGGGGCGAGCTTGTAGGCGGCCTGGGTGTAGTCGGTGGGGTCGATGACGCCGAGGGGAAGGTTCCGGATGCCGGTGCCCTCAGCCCCGTCGGTGAGCGCGCCCTCGTCGTCCATCAGCGTCCAGCGCTGCTCCTTCGCCTTGTACCACAGCGGGCGTGGGTGCCCGGCGTTGCACACGATCAGGTGATCGCTCGGCGTCCAGTACGTGGCCAGGATCGCGGTCGCAAACCGCCCGCCCGCATCCCCATCACCCGCGAATGCCTCGTTGAGCGCGCGGGCGAAGCGGGTCTGGTCGGGTGTATTAATGTGCTTCCGCATCAGCCCGCGCAGGCGCTGGGCGAGCTCGGAGACTTCTTCGCCGTGCCCCGAGACATCGGCAACGACAAACCGCCCGATCTTGCCCGCGGAGCAGAGGCTGAGGTAGTGGATGTCGCCGCCGCCCTCGGAGGCCTGGTAGGGCTTGCTGTAGACGAACGCGTCGATGCCCGGCGTGCTGACGGCGGTGGATGCAGCGATATTGCCGCCCCAGATCTCCATGCAGGCCATGGCGTGCGGTTCGGTGGTCCCCACAGCAGTCTCGGTCGTCGATTGCACGGGGTTCACAGCGGTCTCCGGGGTATCGCACGGTTCAACATCTGTCTGAGATGACGCGATGCCTGTTCGCGTCACGGGGCGACCCGGAGGGAAGCCTCTATTCAACCGAACCGCGTAGGCCCAGGAACTCCCGCCCCGTCCCCTCCAGCAGCCGCGCACGCACAGGCTCGCTCAGATCGCTCATCGACCCGATCAGTTCTCCCGGTGTGATCTCGCCGAGGGGGAACGGGTAATCGGTCCCCAGCGCGATGCGCTCAGCGCCCATCAGCTTGATCAGGCCGCGCAGCGTGTCGGCGTCGTGCACCAGCGAGTCAACATAGAACCGCGCCGGACGGCCGGTTGCCGGGTCGCGAAGAAATGCCCGCGGCGGGGTCTTCGATTTGGTCTGGCACAGATCCGGGCGGGCAAAGAACCCGTGGTCGATGCGGCCGATGGTGCCGGGAAAGCTGCCGCCGCCGTGGGCGAAGCAGATGCGCAGCGCCGGAAGCCGATCAAGCACGCCGCCCATCAGGATGCTGACCACCGCGCGGCAGGTCTCGGCGGGCATGCCGACAAGCCAGGGCATCCAGTAGTTGGGCATCTCGGCGCTGCCGAGCATGTCCCAGGGGTGGACGAACACCGCCGCCGACAGCTCGGCGCAGCGCTGGAAAAATGGGAACAGCTCGGGTGCGTCGAGATTCCACCGGTTGACGTGCGAGCCGATCTGCAACCCCTTGAAGCCCAGTCTCACGCACCGCTCAAGCTCTCCGATGGCCGCGATCGGGTCCTGCAACGGAACTGTACCGAGGCCGATGAAGCGGTGGGGGTACGCCGCGCACAGTTCGGCGATGTGGTCGTTCAGCCAGCGCGAAACGTCCAGCGCGGCGGCAACTGGGGCCGCGTAGCCGAACATCACGGGCACCGTGCTCAGCGCCTGCACGCGCACGCGGCACGCGTCGCACTCTTTCAGGCGGACCGTCGGGTCCCAGCAGTTGGCGTTGATTTCGCGGAACACCTTGCCGTCTCGCCAGAGGCGGGCGCAGCAGGGCTTGTGCTGCTCAATGGTCGGCCAGCCCCTGACCGCGTCCGCGCCATGGCGCGCCGCCCAGTCAGGCCAGCGCTCGGGCGGGGGGAGGATGTGCGTGTGCAGGTCGAGCAAGCTGAGAAGCGTAAGACCCTGGAGTAGGACCTATGGGTCTCAGGCGACCTATCAGTCCCATTGAGGTGCCTAGCGGGCCGCCCGCACTTTCCCCTTGTCGAGCTTGATCGCCCCCGCCTTCTGAATCACATACCCGCAGTTCTTGCAGGTCCGGCGTTTCTCGGGGCCGCCCCAGAAGGCGTGCATGATGACCTTCAGGTCTTCGTCGATCTTCTTCAACCGCCAGCGGGCTTCGTGGACAAGGTGGTCGCACTCGGGGCAGTACCAGCGCAGGCCGTCCTTCTGGCCGCGCGGGCGGGGGAACTCGATGATGAGCCCCAGCGTTCCTGCGGGGCGCTGCGGGCGGTGGGGGACCCAGCGCGGCAGGAGATAGATATCGCCTTCCTTGATCACCACGTCGCGCGGCTTGCTGCCGTCGAGCGGGCGGATGCGCACCGCGATGTCGCCCTTGAGTTGGTAGAACAGCTCCTCGGTGGGGTTGACGTGGTAGTCGTTGCGGGTGTTGGGGCCGCCGGACACGAACACGATCGCGTCGTCGGAGTTCGGATAAAGCTCCTTGTTGCTCACCGGCGGCTGAAGGTGCCTGGCGTTGGCCTTGATCCACTTGGCGAGATTGAACGGCGGGAGCATCCGGGCGGGGGCATCCGGGGGGGGCATGGCTGAACTCCGAGAGATCGAAGGGCGGGCGGGCGTCGGACGCGGCGCCTCGTCGCCAGTCTACCTTGGTTCAGCGCACCGGCCCGCGCCGAAGTTCAACCCTGCCGGTCCGAAATCCGCGCCCGCGGCGTCACGGATCACGAAAATCCCCGCGTCGCGGTCGCGTCGTTCCGCAACGCGGGGTGCAATGAAGCCCCCTCCACGATCCGTGCGGCGTTGCGTATCAACGCCGGCGTGAGAGGCCGACCACCAGGCCAACCCCGGCCAGTACCAGCACACCCGGCTCGGGCGTGGTGTTTGTGACCTGGTTGTTGTTGTAGCCGGGGCTGCCGTCGGGCGAGAACCCGCCTGGGTCGGAGTTCTCCGGGTACGGGTAGACCGGAGGCGGGTTGGGCCGGCGCGGCGGCGGGACGAACACCGGCGGTGGGTTGATCGGTCGCGGCTTGCGGATGAAGCCGTGGTTGATCTCCTTGGCCTCGGGGTGCAGGAGGCCCCACCACACCTGGGCGTCGATGGTCGAGCGGTACTCGCCGGTCAACTGGTCGAGCTCGATCGTGAGGTCGGCCGATGCCAGCTCGCCGATGATCGGCAGGTCGGCGTAGCCGACGTGGGCGTTGCCGGTCATCTTGTGGTTCGGGAAGTCCTTGCTGCCGCTCAGCGAGAACGACGCGAGCCCGTAGCTGAACGAGACGTTCCCGCTCACGGTCATGCGGGCCCAGTCGATCTTGAAGCTGAAGTCCGGTCGCGCCGGCCCGTCGGTGTACAGGGCCTCGCCCGAGCCGCTGCCGCTGGTGCCGTCGATGTCCCAGTCGCTGGAGTAGCTGATGGCGTGCTCGTTGTTCGGGCCGCCTGTCGGGGCGATGGTGCCGGTGTAGTAGACGTCGATGTTCTTCCCGTTCTGCGTGCCCCAGTAACGCCCCTGCCAGCCGGTCGTGGTGACCAGCGAGACGTAGTTCATCGTCCTACCCACGTCGCTGCCGAAGTGGAAATCGAGCATGGCGGCGTCGATGTCGGCGATGGTCGATTCGCACGCGATGCCCATCTCGCGGGTATCGAGCGGGGCCGCGCGGGCTGTGCCGGCGAGCAACGCAATGGCTCCCGCCAGGCTTGTCGCCCACACGCGGTGGTTCATGTTGCTCATGGGTTGTGCCTCCTCGGCGTCCGTGTTGCCCGGGCTGGTCCGTCCGACGCGCGGACCTTGCGTGCACAGGCGGGCGCTCAGAGCTTCCGTAACAGATCGAGCCTACGCGACGGGCGGGATGATTCAAGCGTTGCAACGCGGGATCGGGCGTATTCAGGGCGGGCTCCCCGAGGCGCACGGCGGGCCGGTTTGCCGCGTCGCTACCATGGAGCCGGGGTTCTTGAATGCTTCTTGGAGCGATTCTCATTCTCGCGGCGCTCTACGCATCCGTCGGTCACGGCGGCGCGTCGGGCTACCTCGCGGCGATGGCGCTCGCCGGCGTGCCGCATGACGTGATGCGCCCCAGCGCGCTGGTGCTCAACGTGGTTGTCTCGACCATCGCGCTGGTTGGGTTCGCCCGCGTGGGGGCGTTCCGGTGGCGCGTGTTCTGGCCGTTCGCGGTGACCAGCGTGCCCGCCGCGCTGGTCGGCGGCGTGGTGAAAGTGCCCGCGGGTGCGTTCAAGGCATTGCTCGGGGTGGCGCTGCTGTGCGCCGCGATGCGTCTGGTGCTGGTTTTGCGCGGCGACCGCGGCGCGCCGGCGCGTGAAGTCCCGCTTGCCCCGGCGCTGGGGATCGGCGCCGGGCTTGGGCTGCTGTCGGGGCTGACCGGCGTGGGCGGCGGCATCTTCCTCAGCCCGATCCTGGTGCTGGCGCGGTGGGCCGATCCGAGGGTGACGGCGGGGGTGTCGGCTGCGTTCATCCTGGTCAACTCGGTGTCGGGGCTGGTGGGCCAGGTTTCCAAGGGTGCCACGCTGCCCTGGGACCAGCTCGGGCCGTGGAGCGCTGCGGCGGTGGCGGGGGGGCTTCTCGGGTCGCAACTGGGGGCGCGCCGGTTCAACCTTGTCTGGCTGCGCCGGGCGCTGGCGGCGGTGCTGGCGATCGCGGCGGTGAAGCTGGTTGTAACATAAGGCTCCGGTCGGCGTTCCGTGGCGTGGGCCACGGGCGGGTTTCGCGTCCTCTCAAGCGTTCGGTGGGTCGCACGATGACACATGGAGCGAACGTGAAACTCTGCACGGCCTGCGGCGCCCAGCTCCCATCGGTGGAATCGACGCACTGCATCGCGTGCGGCGCCCGCGCTGAATCGGCTCCGGGGGCGCCTGCGGACGGCGCCGTCAGGTACCTGATCCCGATCGGTCGCAGCGGCCTCGCGATCGCGGCGGGTTACGCGGGGCTCTTCTGCCTGCTGATCTTCCCGGGACCAATCGCGATGGTGCTGGGCGTGCTGGCGATCATGGACCTGCGCAAACACCCAAACAAGCTCGGGCGGGGGCGGGCGTGGTTCGGCTTGATCGCCGGGGTCCTTGCGTCCGCTTTGCTGGCCTTCGGCGCCGTCGCCAGCCTGATGCGTTGACCCGGCGTCGGTGGCGTTCGCGTGCGGATCGGGAGCGAGCCCGCTCGAACGACGACTGGGTTCCCGCCTGCCCGGGCCTCGGAGGTGCGCGGCGCCGAGGTCGTTACAGCAGCGGGTTCTTCACGCCGTGGGTGTACTCGCCGCTGGGCGACAGGTTGGGCATGGGGTTGGCGTACACGTCGGTGTAGAGCTCCGCGAGTTCCGGGGCGGGCGAGTTCTCGGCGAACTCGACCGAGGCCTTGACCTCGTTGCGGATGTCCACCTGCATCTGCTGGTATTCGGCTTCGCCCAGGCTCTTGCGCTTGTTGAGCAGGTAGTCGGCCAGCAGCATGACGGGGTCGCGCTCCTGGTACTTGGCCACCTCGTCCTTGGTGCGGTATTTCTGCGGGTCGCTCATGGAGTGGCCCTGGTAGCGGTAGGTCTTGAGGTCGACGAAGCCGGGCTTCTGCTGCTCGCGGCACTCGTCGGCGTAGGGCTTGAAGGCGTCGTAGAGGTGCATCACGTCCATGCCGTCGATCTGGACGCCGTCGATGCCGTAGCCCGCGGCCTTCAGGCACAGGTTGTGCGCCATGGTGGTGCCGCGCTCGATGCTGGTGCCCATCGAGTAGCCGTTGTTCTCGACGATGAAGATCACCGGCAGGTTGTAGAGGCCGGCGAGGTTGAGGGCTTCGTGGAAGCAGCCCTGGTTGAGCGCGCCGTCGCCGAGGAAGGCGAGGCAGACTTTCTTGGGGCCGGTCTTCAGCACTTCCCACTCGTAGCGGGCGGCGAAGGCGAGGCCCGCGCCGAGGGCGGTCTGCGCGCCGACGATCCCGTGGCCGCCGAAGAGCCAGTTGGGCTTGTCGAACATGTGCATCGACCCGCCCTTGCCCTTGGCGCAGCCGGTGATCTTGCCGTACATCTCGGCCATGCAGGCGCCGGGCGACATGCCGCGGGCGAGGGCGTGGCCGTGGTCGCGGTAGGCGGTGACGACGGGGTCGTCGTGGTTGATCGCGCCGAAGGTGCCGACGACGACGGCCTCCTGGCCGATGTAGATGTGGCAGAAGCCGCCGATCTTGGCCTGCTGGTACGCGGCCATGGTTTTGAGCTCGAACTCACGGATGAGCATGAGGTCGCGCAGCCACTTGTGCAGGGTGGCATCGGGCAGCTTGGCCGAGAGCGAGTAGCCCGACCGGGGCTGGTGCGAGGCGTGGTGCTGGACGGCGGGCGGGGACATGGTGGTCAAGTTCAACCTCGGAGCATCGCCCGGTCGGCCTTGACCGGGGTTCTGGAACGCGCTGAAAACGGATGACAGCCCATCCGAATCGAATCCGAACAGGCCGCGGCCTCCGGACACCGGAGTATAGGGAGGTGGCGTGAAGCGGTTTACCGATGGGGCCGGTTGGGGAGCGGGGTCAGGGTTGGGCAGGTGGGGGCAGTGTGCGCACCCGGTTCGCGGTGCGCGGCGTCGGGGCGTCCGCCCGATTCACGGGCTGCGCCTTCGGAGGGACGCTCACCAGCGGCTGCGCCGCTGGCAACCATCGTGGGGCCCGCTTCGCGGGCTGGGGAGG
>CAZEDW010000015.1:0-88441 GCA_964510955.1 uncultured Phycisphaeraceae bacterium | reverse complement strand
CGCGAGCACTCCGGGCGGCGAGACAGGGAAGGTCGCCACGGCATGCCTTTATGCAAAAACCGATCGGGGTGTGGCGCATGTGAGGCATTGACCTCGCGTTTGTTCCACCGGTAGACCCCAGGCAGCCGTCGATCTCAGCGTGAATCGAGAACCAGCCACTGCGCGGGCCGGTGCGCCGCTCATGCTCCAATGCGTTCGCTCGTCGTCACGCGTCGCCCGCAGTGGCGACACTCCCGCCGGCGACGGATCGTGCCAACCGGGGTAGCGCGGGTGTAGACCACCTCGAAGTGCCGACAGCCGCAGGTCGGGCAGACGAGTCCCCTTGGCTTTGCATCCTGCTTCGGCGGCGGCTTCGCCGTCATCGCGCCCGCTCCTTCAACACCGAGAGTTTCAGCCGGGGACGAGCCATCACCTTCTGGTCGGTCCCGAACAGCACCGCCCCCTGCATCGACGCTGCAACCGCGCAGCCGACCAGCCCGTCCAGCCAGTGGTTGTCGAGCCCATCGACGCGAAGCTTCCACTCGTCGACGGTGCGGCCCCGGCCTTCGGTCCGCACCCGGTACTCGCTGGTCAGGTGCTCGGCCAGGAGCCGGTGGTGCTCGGGCTTGTGGCCGAAGAGCGACAGCCCGCCCGGATCGCCCATCGGCACGGCGAGCCGCGCATGCACGAACGACTTCCAGAAGTTCGTATCGAAGAGCACGTGCCGCACCGCACGCTTCCCCGTGACCACCGGGACTCGCCAGTTGAGCCCGACCCGCTCGCCGCGCTTGCGCTTGTAGTCGCTGAAGGGAAGACTGCTGGCACCCACGTACCGACCGTGGCTGGGCGTGAGTACGCTCGCGTGCGGGCTCTGGCGGCAGAACTGGTAGACCACGTCCGTCGACGAACCCCAGTTGGCGTCGATGAGGCAGCGGTCGATGCGCACCATTGCACCGTCGTCGCGCCGCCACTCGCGGGCCACCGTCGCGTCGATGAGCCGCTCCAGACCGCCATAGATCGCGCCCTCGACGCCCGCACGTGGCGACGCGGTCCCGAGCGTTCGCTTGATGTCCCGGAGCGCGTAGTACGCCTGCTTCTGGTCCGGCTCGGTCCCGTAGTCGATGACATGCCCGGTGAAGTCGTCCTCCCATGCGGCGACCAGGTAGAAGAGCGCCTTGCCCTGCACGTCCACGAACATCGTCAAATGCGAGCACCCGAGAGGGACTAGCCCGCGGGCGTGGCCGTTCACCTTCGCCGCGATCTGGTCGGCGCCAAGCAGGTCGTCCGCGACCTGCACCTCGGGCAAGGGCTCGTTCTGGTACTCGGCGAAGAACGCCGCCTCGTTCTGCAGCCGGAGGTTTATCGCGTGCTGCACCGCCGACAACTCGTCGTGGTTGAAACGCTCCGGCCAGGCGATCACTGCGCCAGCGTCCATCTCGGTACGGTGAGCCCTGTAGAACGCGGTCGCCTCCGCACCTCCCCGGTCAGCCTTGAGGCCCTCGGCGCGCAGTCGGGCGTACTCGGCCCACAGGCGGTCGGCCGTGGGGAACGAGTACACCATCTTTGTCCGCTCGCCTTGCCACTGCGGGTGCTTGTCCCGGTCGAGGATGCGGTCGGCCAGGTCGTCCGGGCGGACGACCGTCAGCGTCATGAGGCCGGCGATCTTCCGGCCCGGGCCGGCGAGGCCCAGAATCGCGCCGGCGAGGATCCGCTCGCGGTTGGCACACTGCGATGGCGAACGGGCGCTCTCGTCGGTCTGGGGATCGTCGATGAGCACGAGCGACGGCCGGACGCTCACACCGTCCACGCGCTTGTGCTTCATGCCACGGATGCGGCCGGTGATCCCGGCGACACGGATGATCGCCCCCGATGCCGCGGAACCGGGGATGGTGGGAAGCACGATCTCCCGGGCCGTCCAGCCGATGTGGGTCTGCTTGCCCTGGTAGAGCTGGCCTGACGCCCGCTGGTGGATGCCTTCGAGCGAACGGATCGGATGGCAGACCTCCGGGAAGTCGGCCCCGAGGATCTCGCTGTTCTCCAGCTCCGCTTTGATCGATTCGAGCATGCCGGCCGCGTGCTCCTCGTCCGATCCGATCAGAGCCACGAAGTCGCGGTGGCCGTAGAGCATCGCCCACAGGCACGCGACCTCGCAGAGCGAGGTCTTGCCGCTCCCGCGCGGCATCGCCATCGCAAACAGCCCGCCATCGAGCACCGCTTGCTCGATCTTGGCGATGACCTTGAGGTGGTCGTCGGACCACTTCAGGTGGAACGTCTGCAGGAAGTACGTTTCGCAGAAGTACCGGAAGTTCTTCGCGGCGCGAGCACGCCGCGCGGGATCCGCGAGAGGCGGCAGGTCGCCGATGTCCCTGCCCGAGAGGGAGAGCATGGCGTTGCGGAGCCGAGCCCGCTCCTTCATCGCTTCGTAGCACGTGAGTCCCTCGGGGGTGCGGGCAGCCTCCGCCAGCGCCTCGTGCCGCGTCGTCGTCAGCCACGCGACGTAGCGGAAGAGATCGATCTTGCCCGCATCTCCATCGGCCGCGACGCGGAAGCCCGCGCGCGTGCGGTGCCGATGGAGTTGCCGCTCGCTGACAACCTCGCCCAGCGGTGTGCTGTTGAGCAGCCGCGCGAGTTCGCCGGGCTTGAGTTGGCGCGGGTCAATCGCCACCTGCGGACATCTCCTTCACGAGCCACGCGGCGTAGTGCACGAGGTTGATGGTGCCGTTCGCGTTTGTCGGTGCGCCCGCGTCGATGTCGGCGCGGAGCATCTCTTCGGTGACGGGCTTCCCGCCCATCCTTGTCAACACCCGTGCGGCGTCCGCGACGCCAAGCGCGGCGGGGTTGAGCCGGGACATTCCCTGTCCATGCTCGGGACTAGGCGCGTGTTCGGGAGTCATCGCGGACCTTCCGCGCGCGGTTTCCCACATGGCCGGAAGACTTGCCCACATGTCGCGGAATGACGGCGAAACCGCTGCGGTTTGCCTTGCCTCGTGGCGAATGTCATGGCTTCATGTGTCACAACGCGGGTCGGAAACCCGCGACGGAGACCACGACGATGAACGCCCCGCAGAACGCCAAGACAAACACCAAGCCGAGCCTCGACGGGATCGGCAAGCAGAAGGCCCTCGACGCCGAGATGGAATGGGCCAAGGTCGAACTGCTGCTGGAGACGCTTGACACCCGTAAGAGCGACAGCCTCGACTTCCACGAGATCCCGGTGTGGTCGATCCGCGACCTGGTCCGCCACGCGTTCGAGGCGGGGTACCGCGAAGGCCTGCACACCGGCTACCGCCAAGGGCGGAGCGACGCGGCCCGCGAGGCCGCACGCGAGGAAGCCCCGACAAGCCCCCGCAACCCCGAACTGCCGACCACCTGAAGCCCGCGAAATGCGGGCTTCGTTCTTCAAGGGACGAGCAAATCGCATAGGAGCATGAACATGGACGCACGCAAGCACAACCGCAAGCCCGAACCCACCGCCGCCGAGGCCTACGCCTCCCGCCGCAACGACATCGCCCGCCTGATGGATGTCCTGCAGATGGAACTGGACAAGCACGCGGAGGGCGCGAAGGCCGACCCGCGGAACTGGGGTCGCACCGGTGACCTCGGAAAGGTCCGCAGCGACCTGATCGACTTGGTCGGGTTCATGAGCGGGATGGACCGCGAGCACGTCGAGGCCTTCCTGAACGACGCCGAGTAGCCCCCGCCACGGAGACACGCCATGAAGATCAAGCACATCGTCATCGAGGGCAGCGAGGAAGACATCACGGTGCGAGCCACGGCCGACGGCGCAACCGCCAGCGTGGTCCGCATGAGCCGCGCCCAAGGCCGCTTGGACAGGGTCATCGCCGAGTTCCGCCGCGACGAGAGCCGCGATGCCCGCTACGCGAAGGCCGTTGAGGTGGCCAAGCACGTCTACGGGCGGGACCGCCGGGGACATGCGGCCGCCACCAACTCGATGGTCCACGACGTCCTCAACGAGATGGAGCGCGTCGCGGGCTGCTGACAGGACCCACGCGGCGTCGCGGGGAACCGCGACGGCCACGCTTCCCCGCCGCAATGTGCGACGGGAGTTCCAACCCCCAGTTCGGAGATGACCATGAGCACGAAGACGAAGAAGCCCGCCAAGCCCCGCACCCCCCGCACCCCGAAGATGTCCAAGAGCGCTGCCCGCGCGGAGGGAGCCGCCAAGACAGACCGCCTCCGCAAGGCGGCGCTCGCCGAGATCAACGACCGGTTGGCGGGCGGGAAGCAGGACCACGAGGTGCCCAGCGAGAAAGAGGTCGCCAACAACGCGAGCCTTGGCGCGGCTACGAAGGGCAAGAAGGCCAGGGGCGAGAAGGCCCCCAAGACGCCGAAGGCCTCGAAGCCCGCAAAGGAGCCCAAGCGCAAGCGCGTCAGCGCCCTCGACGCGGCGGCGCAGGTGCTGGCCGCGAGCGAGGTGCCGATGCGGGCCAAGGAGATGATCGCCGCGATGGAGGCGAAGGGCCTGTGGACGAGCCCCGGCGGCAAGACGCCCGAGGCCACGCTCTACGCCGCCATCATCCGCGAGATCGCCGCCAAGGGCACCGCCGCCCGCTTCAAGAAGCACGAGCGCGGCGTCTTTGTCGCGGGGAAGGGAGCCTGATCCATGAGCGCCACCCCGGCACCCCAGCCCGCGCCGACCCAAGCCCAACTCGATGCCGTGCTGCAGGCCGCGCTCTACCTGCTCGGAGCGCGGCAGGACCGGATGGTCACGATCGAGGAGTGGACAGACCTCGCCCGAGCCGTCGCGGCCTGCCAAGAGCGCAAGACGGCCGACTATCTCACCGAGCACGACCTCGAGGACATCGCCGAGCGCTACGCCCTCGAGTGGGACGAAGCGACAGACGGCCCACTGCCAAATCTCGACGAGTAGTGCGTTCCTCACGCCGTACCATCAGCCGCGACGCCCACGTCGGGGGTCGCGGCCTTCGCGTCGGTCACACGTTCGCTTCGGTGCTGTGCCCGGTACTCCCGGACGTGCGACCATCCGTGCTCGACAGGGGCCGCGCCGTCTAGAGGCGGAGGTCCGTTCGTCCCCTGCTTGAAGCGCTCGGAGCCCGGGGACGTCGCGGCAAAGCGCCGCAAACCCGCGCGGGCGGTCCACGCTCATGATCCGATACCCGCCGCCGTCGCTCCGCCGAGCGCCGATGGTGCGCCCCGCCGCGAGCCCTGAACACCCAGCAGCACCGGCGTATACGCGACCAGGTATATGAGGAACGCGGCCGTCCACGCCGCACCCGCCGCAAGCATCGAGGTCAGGTACACCGGCGGAACAAGCGACGCGGTCACCCGGAGCGCCGCGGCGAGCAGGATGAGTATGTACGCCGCGACCTCGGCGCGTCCCGCCCGCACCGGCCTGCCCGAGTGGCCGAGCGCGGTCCTGGTGATCATGCCCATGATCAGCCCACCCATCGAGCCTGCGGCGAGCGCGTGGATCGCGGCCGAGCGCGCCACGACGCCGAACGCCGAGAGCCCCAGCATGAGCAGCCCGATGGGGATGAAGGCGTACCCGGCGTGGAGAATCCACAGGATCGGTCGGCCGCGCGTCGCCCAGGGGTTCCAGCCCAGCGCCTGAACGGCGACCGCGGCGGCGGACACTACGGCGGCGGTTCCCGCGATAGGCGCCGGGGCTTTCAGCGCATCGGCGATGATTGCCGCCGCTACAAGGCCAAACGACCCACGGTGCAGCCACGCGGAACGGAACTGCCGCACGCCCGGGATCGCGTTGGCCGTGAAGCCCGGCACCACGCGCCCGCCGACGATCATCTCGACGAGCACGACGAGCATCAGGCCCAGCTCGGCCGCGGTCATCGGCGAGAATGAGATCAGGTCGTGCATCGAAGCATGGAACGCGATGTTCGCCGAGGCCAGCGCCAGCAGCACCACCACCAGCGGCATGCTGCACAGGCTGCGGGCGCGAATGAACTTCTGGGCGAGCACCCCGGCGACGATGACCAGGAGCGACAAGTCGAGCACGGCCGCCACCGGCCCGTAGGCCGCGAACATGCCAATGCGTCCCGCGATCCACAGGGCAAAGAGGGCCGCAAGCGGCACGCCCGCGGGAAGCGGCAGGCCCGTCCAGTTGCGCGCGGCGGTGAACAGGAACCCGATGATGATCGCCGCCACGAACCCGAAGACCATCTCGTGCATGTGCCAGAAGAGCGCCGGGAGCGAGGGGGTGAAGCACTGGTGGTACGACATCTCTAGCCACAGCGGCACCGCGAGGGCCGCGACGAGGGCCCCGCCGAGGTAGAACGGGCGGAAGCCGTCAGCGAAGAATGGTGAGCCGGCCCTGTGCGCCGACGTGGTATGGCGAGCGGAGACGGTTGGAACGGGTACAAACGCGACAGGCCGAGGTATGCGGCAAGTGGAGCTCGCTGTGCCATCGGCGTTGAGTGGACTCATAGGGTTCCTGAGAATATCGCGAGTGTCGATCGATGTCCTGCGCAGCCTGCTTGGCTCAGCTGGTTCATCGGTTGGCCGTTGAACGCAACAGCCCTGGGCGTCACGTCGGACGCCGCGGGCGGAGCGGCGGCTGCGGGCCGTGGACTGTCGAGTTGGACGTCAGCCACATCGTCTTTAACCACCAGCCTCAATCGCGATACCGCCGGCGGCGCGAAGAGGCTATGTAGGCCGAGACCACCAACGCCGACAACGTGGTCGGGCCGGGAATCGAGATCGTGAAGCTGCCACTGTCGCTGAACGGCCCCATCGCATCGGTCACGAAAACGAGCGTGCTGAACGTGCCGTTGATTCGCACGGAGCCATAGGCGGACCTGGGGCCGGTGATGGGCGGCGCACCGGCGGGAGGCGTGGGATCAGTCGTAAACGCCATCAGGTCATAGACCAACGCGCTGCCGTAGGCCGGTCCGCCAAAGGAGGGGTCAATCCCATCCCCATCCAGGCCATTGTTCCCATTGAGGAGCGTCAGACTTGAAAAACCGGGCGTTGGCGCGAAGCTGGCGCCCATCCAATCCCAATTTGCGAGGTGGAACACGGGGTCGGTCACCGGCGAGCTGAATGTCAGGGTCACCACGTTGCCTGCGAAGGCCGAGTACGTGAAACCCACCCGATCTGTTGTAGGGGTCGTGGGACTGAAGACGCTCGAGTAGCTGAACTGGGATGACGAACCGTCAATCGTTGAGTCGCCAAGGCCGCTTCCGACCGCGTTGAAGGTGAGCACGGGCGCACCGGAGATGCTCCCCGCAACCGCGATTGCGCCCAGCATTCCTGAAAACGCGCCGACACCAGAACTGCCGGGAGTTACGGAAGTCAGATCCAGAAAGACGTCGGCGCGAACCGCGGCGATGGGGAAGGCCGCAGACGTGAGCGCGAGGAACAATACGGCAGTCTTCATCGTCATCCCTCTTTCCCTTGTCTGAATGGCCACCCTCTGATGGGTTGTCAAAATGGAGATATCGACCAATATAGCCGCAATTAGTCGCCGATGCAAGGGCTTTTGCTTCGCCGAGGAAGGCATCCAAGACTTTTCTGTGGCATACCGATCATCATTCGAACACAAAGTGATGCGCTGGCGCATGGCCGGCAGTGGACTGACACCGTGCTCCTGCTCATGTGCCCGTGGACAGAGTCGAAAGGCAACTGTCGTCGGAATCGTGGCTTCCAAGGCGTTTCCACTCCGAAGTAGGCCCTTTCTGGCGCAGCGCTGCCCGAGCGGTCCGCCAGACAGCGGTAATGCCAGTTCTCGGTCCCGCTTCATCAGAACTGCCCTGCCGGAGGCCAGGCGAGCACAAGTTCGTACGAAGCGCTGAACAACATCGGGGTATGATTGCAGATATGCCGAGGTACATATCGAGATATTGAAGTGGTCTCGCTGGTTCTTTGCGCGAAGGAGATGGGCCATGAAGCGATCAGGTGTCCCCGCACTTCTGCTCGTTCTGATTCCGGCACTCTTCGCAATCGCGCAGCCGCTCGACACAGCGTTTACGTACCAGGGCGAGTTGCGTTCGGCCGGAGTTCCCGCTTCCGGCGCACACGACATGCGATTCCGGTTGTATGACACGCCAGGGGGCGGTGCCCAGGTTGGGAGCACGCTGTGCTCGGACAACGTGCCCTTGTCCGAGGGGCGGTTCACGGTCGTGCTGGACTTCGGCTCGGTGTTTGCCGGGCAGCAGCGGTTCCTCGAGATCGAGGTGCGGGCGGACACGGGGCTGGATTGCTCGAACCCGGCGGGCTTCGTCATCCTGGGTCCGCGACAGCCACTCACCGGCGCACCCAACGCCCTTTTCTCGCTCACCGCTGGCAGTGCGACGACGGCGACCACGGCGGCCAACGCATCGCAACTCAACGGGCAGCCGGCGTCGTTCTACCAGAACGCGTCAAACCTGACCTCGGGCACGCTGCCGACGGGCCTACTCGGCGGGGCGTACACGGGGGCATTGACGTTCAGCAACGCGGGCAACGTGCTTGCCGGCAGCGGCGCGGGGCTGACGGGGCTCAGCGCGTCGAACGTCACGGCGGGTACGCTGGCGGACGCGCGGTTGTCGGGGAGCGTGGCGCTGCTCAACGCGGCGCAAACGTTCAGCGCGAGCAAGACGTTCTCGACGGCGCCGTCGTTCACCGCCGGGGACACGCCCTTCATCGTCAGCGGCAGCGGGCTGGTCACGAATCTGAACGCCGATCGCCTCGACGGGCTGGACTCGTCGGCGTTCCTGCAGTCGATCCCCGTGCCGCTGACGCTGAGCGGGACCAATCCGACCTCGCACATCATCAGCGGGACAAACGCCGCCACGACCGGCAACTCGTACGGCGTCTACGGGCGTTCGACGTCGGGCAGCAACAACACCTACGGCGTCTACGGGCGCTGCGACAGCCCGGATGGCGCGGGCGTGGGCGGCTACGCCTCGTCGCAAACGGGGAACCCCATCGGCGTCTGGGGAACGAGCGCGGCCTCCGAGGGATACGGGGTGCTTGGAGACGCCGTCCGCCTCAGCGGCACGACAACCGGCGTCTGGGGCCGTAGCATCAGCACCGGCGGCCGCGGCGTCTTTGGGAGCGCCACCGCCACCAGCGGCACGACCTACGGGGTGTGGGGACAGAGCGCCAGCACCGACGGGACCGGCGTGATTGGAGTGGCGACCGCTGCGACCGGCACGACCTACGGCGTCTATGCCCGAAGTGACAGCACCTCCGGGCGTGCCGTCTATGGGCGGGCGCTGGCCACCAGCGGCGATGCCCGAGGCGTATACGGCATCTCCGATAGCACGGCGGGGACGGGCGTGACCGGCGAAGCGACCGCGGCATCGGGCGCTACCTTCGGCGGGTACTTCGAGAGCAACAGCACCAGCGGGTACGGTGTCTACGGGCGCAACAGCGCCACGACCGGGACGATCTATGGCGTGCGGGGCTATGCGAGCACCGCCGCCGGCGGGTACGCCGTCTACGCCGCGGGGGACATGGGGGCCAGCGGGGTCAAGCCCTTCCGCATCGACCACCCGCAGGACCCGGAGAACAAGTACCTGCTGCACTACGCGGCCGAGTCGCCGGAGGTCATCAACTTCTATCGTGGCACGGCGACGCTGGACGGGCGCGGCGAGGCGCTCGTCGAGCTGCCCGCCTACTTCGGCAGCATCAACAAGGACCCCAGCTACCAACTGACGGCCGTCGGTGCGCCGATGCCCATGCTGTATGTGGCCGAGAAGATCAGCGCCGAGGCCCTGGCCGCCGGAGAGAAGGCCGGCCCGGGCGAAGCCGTCCCTCTCTGCTCGTTCCGCATCGCGGGCGGCGTTCCGGGCGGGGAGGTCTCGTGGCGGATCGAGGCTGTTCGGAACGACCTGCGCATGCGCCTGCATGGCGCGCCCGTCGAGCGCGAGAAGACCGGTCCCGAACGCGGCAAGTACCAGCATCCGGAGTACTACGGCCGGCCGCCCGAGCGCGGCATGGACGTCCGCCAGCCCGGAAACCATGATCAGCCAACAGAGGTGGAACGATGAAATGCGCAATGATGACCCTCGTGTCCGGGCTCCTGTTGGCCATCGGAACCGAATCGGTACGAGCGCAGCCGCTGGGCACGTCCTTCACCTACCAAGGGGAGTTGCGGAGCTCCGGGGTACCGGCCGCGGGCCTGCATGACCTGCGGTTCAGGCTCTACGACGCCGCATCTGGGGGCGCTCAAGTCGGCAGCACGGTCTGCTCTGACAACGTCGCCGTGAGCGAGGGCCGCTTCACGGTCGTGCTGGACTTCGGCACCCAGTTTGCAGGACAACAGCGGTTTCTTGAGATCGAGGTGCGGACCGACACGGGGCTGAACTGCGCGAATGCCACGGGCTTTGTACCGCTCACGCCACGCCAGCCCCTGACCGCTTCACCGCACGCGATCTTCGCGCTCAACGCTGGCTACGCGGTGACGGCGGCGACAGCCACGACCGCCCTGAACGCGAACAACGCCGGGGAACTCAATGGGCAACCGGCGACGTTCTACCAGAACGCCACGAACCTCAGTTCGGGGACAATCCCCAGCGCGCGGCTGAGCGGTACGTACACGGGCGCGCTGGCGTTGAACAACGCGGGGAACAGTTTCAGCGGCTCGGGTGGAGGGCTCACCGGGCTGAACGCTTCGAATATCGCCAGCGGTACGCTCGCCGACGGGCGGCTCGCGCCCACGTACTCGCAGGCACTGTCGCTGACCAACGCCACGAACTGGTTCGTGGGTGCGTTCACCGGCGGCGGGGCGGGGCTCACGGGCTTGAACGCCTCCAATATTGACACGGGCACGTTGAACGCGAGCCGCCTGCCGGTGCCGCTGTTCCTGTCGGGCGCGAATCCCGGCATCGGGACCATCGTGGGAACCAACACCGCGACCACCGGCGCAGGCCTGCGCGGCGACGCAACAAGCACCACGGGCGATGTCGCCGGCGTACAGGGGCGCAGCACCGCCACCGCCGGGTCGGGCGTGTACGGCCAATCCCTCTCCACGAGCGGGTCAGCGGTGGGCGTACGAGGGGAGGCATCGATCAACAACCCGCAGGGCACCGGCGTGGTTGGCACCGCTGTGGCCACCGGCGGGTGGTTCGAGGCCTCGGGCGCCAGCGGCACGGGCCTCTACGGCGTCAACAACGCCGCTTCCGGTCTCACCTACGGCGTGCGGGGCGTGTGCGCCAGCCCGACCGGCATCGCCATCCAGGGTGAGGCGACCGCCACGAGCGGGAGTGGACACGGCGTGAAAGGTCTGACGCACAGCCCCATCGGGATCGGCGTATGGGGGAACTCGGATGCGGCCTCGGGCGCGACCGCGGGGGTCTATGGCTCGAGCGACAGCACGGGCGGCGTGGGCGTGGATGGACGAGCCTGGGCCACTACGGGGACACCCATCGGGGTGCGTGGGATCACCAGCGGGGCTGGCGGGTACGGGGTCTTCGGGTACTCGTCCGCGGCCACCGGCAGCGCTGTAGGCGTCAAGGGAGAGGTCGTCGGCGGCAACACCACCGGCACAGGCATGGTGGGGTTCGCGGCCGCCACGGGCGGGTGGTTCGAGGCGACTGGTACATCGGGCACGGGGCTTTTCGGCGTTGCCAGTTCCGGGACGGGGAGCACCTACGGGGTGCGCGGGGTGAACTCCAGTTCAGCGGGGGCGGGCATGTACGGTCTGTCTCAGGCTACGAACGGGAGCAGCTACGGCGTGCTGGGGGAAGCGAACAGCGGGAGCGCCTGGGCGGTGTATGCCTTGGGTTACCTCGGCGCATCTGGCTCAAAGTCCTTCCGGATCGACCACCCGGCGGACCCGGAGAACAAGTACCTGCTGCACTACTGCACCGAGTCTCCGGAGGTGCTGAACACCTACTCGGGCAAGGTCGTGCTGGACGGAGAGGGGAGCGCGGTGGTTGAACTGCCCGCGTACTTCGCGCGCATCAACCGCGACCCGCGGTATTTGCTCACGCCGGTTGGAGCGCCCATGCCCATGCTGCATGTGGCCGAGGAGATCGATGAGGCCGCATTAGACGTGGGCACCAAGGCCGAGCCGACCGATGCGGTGCCGACGTGCTTCTTCCGCATCGCGGGGGGTGCGCCAGGAGCGAAAGTGTCGTGGCGCGTCGAGGCCGTCCGCAACGACCGCTGGATTCAGCGGCGCGGCGCTCCCGTTGAAGTCGAGAAGCATGAGACAGAGAAGGGCACCTACCAGCACCCCGATTTGTACGGCCAGCCGGCGGAGAAGGGCATGAACCACGACGCTACTCGGAAGCGTTTGCAACCATGAAAGGCGCCGCTGGTCACCGAACAGGCGGTTGAACAACAGACCACGAAGGCGCATCCGGAACTGGCGTCGGTACGGACAGTTGGAGACGAAGGGCACACCCGCTTTGCAGCGAAACTGCATTGCGTTCCCAAGAGGCTGACGTCCAAGTAGGAGTCGAACCACCGGATTCGCGGCTGGGCTTTTCGTCGTGAAACAAGCGACCGCGGCGCGAGACGGCATATGGGCACCGGGGTCGTTCAAGACGCTTTGAGCCGAAAACCCGGGCAGATCGCTCCTCGGCCGCATCGGGAACAGGTAGAGCGGCATGCGATGACTCGCACTGTCCCTGCTACCCCAGCCGGAATCGGCGCGGACGTGGCGGACAGGGAACCGTTAGACGGCGTATGTAGCCGGGGGACTGACCGTGTGTTTCTCGCCACATCCCTGGCCGGATTTGCATAAAGGGATGCAGGAGGACCTTCGCGGACAGGCCATGACAGGAATCTGCACGAAAATGCCCAAGATGTTCGGCAATTCGGCTGCGAATGGGTTAGGTGCTCTATGGCGGCACAGTGTGTCGGGGACGGACTGGCCGATCCCGCGCAACAGATCGCGGCGATCGACAGAGGGGTACAGGGGCAGGCCATGACTCACGAAGACGGAACTGCGGAATCGGCGCGACACTTTTCCGGTCACGCGCACATATAGGGAGTACCGAGGTCCCGCAGGACCCCGGCAAGTCCCGCCAAGTCTTCGCCACTCCGAGTGGCCTTTGCGTAGATGGGTAGAGGACGGCCTCGACTGACTACGCACGCAAACGAACCAGCCCCAGCGACCCAACCTGCAATGACCCCAAACCAGCCCGCCGCGACGCACTGTGCGTCGCGGCTCCCGTTGTCCTGCGCCGCAGTGGCGAACTGGGTGATCACTCATGGATGAGATCAGGAATCGAATGGCCGATGTCGCGGTGGTCAGCGTCCGCGAGGTGGCGGAACTCCTCGGTGTCAATGCTCGCACGGTTTGGCGAATGGCTCAGCGGGGCGAGATCCCCGCCCCGATCCGGTTGGGCGAGCGGGTCGTGCGGTGGCGGCTGTCCGACTTGCGTGAGCACCTCGACCACCATGTCGTGGGCAAGAGCTTGGCTAGCGGGGCGCAGGGGGGACGGGGGGCACGTCGATGAGCTTGGCCCCCGACGCCAGCAACATTCCACCTGGCACGGCCGCGCACGGCTGGCTCGCAATCGGCGGTGAGCGGGTCGAGGGCGGCTGGCGCTACCCCGAGCGCAATGCCCAGGGCGAGCGGATCGGCACGATCACGCGCTGGGACGCACCGGCGTCGGGGGCTCGCTACACCGCTGCGAAGGGGTCGAAGCGAGGCCTGATCTTCCCGGTCGACGGCCTGCCTGCCTATGCGGGCACAAGCGGACGTGATCCGGTCCTCATTGCCGAGGGCGCGAGCGATGCCGTTTGCCTCACCTCGTTCGGCTTCACAGCGATCGGTGTGCCGATGGCCGGGCGCGGCGCGCACGAGCTCGCCGAACTGGTGAAGGACCGACACGTCGTCGTCCTCGGCGACGGTGATGACGCAGGCCGGCGCAGCGTCGAAACGCTGTGCGCCGCGCTCGTCGATGTATGCACGTCCGTGCGCTTCGCATACCCGCCAGACGGGCACAAGGACGTGCGCTCATGGGTCGCCGACGGCTGTGCCGGAGACGCGGACCTCTCGAAGCTCATCGACGAGGCCGAGCCGTTCGCCCCCCCGTCCCCCGCACAGCCCGAGTCGGTCGCGAAGCCGCAACCGCCGGAGTTCACGCCGTTCCCGACCGACACGCTCCCGCACGCTGCGACTAATCTTGTGCGGGCCGGCGCGCAGGCGATGCAGGTCGACGAAGGGATGATCGCGCCGCTCGCGCTGGCAGCCATGAGTGCTGCGATCGGCAACGCTCGTGTCATCGAGCTCTTCGCGTCGTGGCGCGAGCCTGCGGTCCTGTGGGCCGTCGTCGTCGCGCCTTCGGGCTCGGGCAAGTCGCCCGCGCTTGAGCTCGTCACCCGCCCCGCTGAGCGGCGAGACAGCGAGGCCCTGCGCGACCACAGGGAAGCCACCAAGGAACACGCCGCTGCGATGTTCCTGCACGAACGGGCCATGAAGGCGTGGGAGCGGGGAGCCGCGAAGGGCAACCTGGCCGACACGCCGCCCGCGGCCCCCGAGCCGCCGCTGTGCGAGCGGATCGTCACCAATGACGCAACATTCGAAGGCTTGGCTTCGATGCTCGCCGCGAGCCCGCGCGGGCTGCTCTTGGCCTGCGACGAGTTGGCCTCGTGGCTCGGCGGGTTCACGCGGTACACCGGGAACACTGGGCGCCCTTCGAGCGAGGCCGCCCGCTGGCTGCCCATGCACAGGGCGGGCCCGCTAAAGGTCGACCGCCGCACCGCGCCGCCGCTTCGTGTCGAGCGGGCGGCGCTCAACATCGCCGGGCTCATCCAGCCTGGCGTGCTCGCCGCCGCGCTGACCGGCACGGACTACGACTCTGGCCTCGTCGCCCGGCTGCTGCTGTCGATGCCTCCGACGCCCACGCGGCGGTGGCGGCCCGGCGGGCTCTCGCCCATGGTTGAACGTGCGTTCAGCGCGATGGTCGAGAAGCTCTACGCCCTCGACATGCCCGAGGACGAGCATGGCACGCCTATTCCTCGGACGGTCCCGCTCGACGAGCAAGCGGGCATCCACTGGGCCGAGTACTACAACGAGCTCAATCACGACATGACGGGCAAGGACGAGCGCTCGCGTGCAATGCTGTCGAAACTCGAGGGCGGCGCGGCACGCCTTGCCCTGGTGGTCCATCTCGGCAGGGTCGCGGGAGGCGAGAATGTGCCTTCCGACTTGCTCGACGGTGAGTCGATGCGCCGGGGCATCGCGCTGGCAAAGTGGTTCCGCCGTGAGGCTGAACGGGTTTATGCGCGCCTGGCCGAAAGCGATGAAGACCGCGAGGCATGCCAACTGCTGGATCTGATCCGACGCAAGGGCGGCAGCATCAGCGGACGGGAGTTGGTGCAGTCGTCGCGGGCGTTCCGCAGCGTGGCGGACGCGGAGTCGGCCTTGTCCCGCTTGGTTGATGCGGGCCACGGCTCGTGGGTGACTCCGCCACAGCGCGGCCGGGGCGGACCCAAGGCCCGCCGCTTCGTTCTGCCCGGAGAGTCCGCTGATGGCGCCTACAGGAACCCCGCTGGCGTTGCCCAGAACGGTGTTTCTGTAGACGTTGACGCTGTAGACACCACCAACAACAGCACCGAGGGAGGTGCCGCGTGCTGAAGTGGGATCGGTGCTGGATCTCGTCGTTCGCGGAGGGTCGGCATATCGATGGCCGGCGCAGCGGTGACATCGTCGCTCGCGTCGTTGCCTTGCGGCAGATCTCAGACATCCCGGTGATGTCGCACCCCAGCGGCCGCCAGCGCTGTCTTTACCTGGCGATGGCCAACTGCGGCAAGGGCTGGGAGGCCGTGGGCATTTTCGGCACGGCGAACAAGGCCATACGCGAAGCCGAGTGGTCGCTCCGGGAGGTGACGCTATGAACCGGTGGATCGTCTCCCTTCATGAGGCCGCTCACGCCGTCGCTGCATGCGAACTTGCCGGCACGCGCGTCGTAGCGACGCTCCACCAGAATGGCGGTGGCGCCGCGTGGCCGGTCGATGATCTATCCCCGACCGACAGTGCAATCATGACCGCGGCGGGGCCGATGGCCGAGGCTCTCGCCGAGCGCTACTCCGCGCCGGTACATCCGTCGCCCGTGGCCCGCGACACGACCCCGCCGGGGCTGCCGACCCTCGAGACGGTCGCCACCGTCAAGACCGCTGCCCACCTCCGAAGCATCGTCGTGCGTGGCATCCCCGATCACGTCGTGGTCGCGCGGTGGTGCATCGCCGGCGTCGAAAAGCAGCCCGAGCGCTGGGCCCAGCGGCACGCATGGATTCAGTCGCTGGCCAAGCGGCTCATCCGCTCGCACGAGAAATCGATCGTTGAAGTCGCGCGGGTGCTGTACCTGCGCGGCGTGGTCTCTGTCCCCCTTGAAGAAAGGAACGCCTCATGACAACGCTCAGTCAGATCGCCCAGGAGAAGAAGCAGAACGCCCGCGCCGCGTTCATCGACGCGGCCTGGTCAGACGAACCCTCAGAGCACCTGGCCGAGTTGGCCCGCGATGCCGAGATGGATCTCGCTGACGCAGACGCGCTCATCGCCCGGGTCGCCGAGTCCAAGGGTGACATCAAGGCGGCCTCAGACGTCTTGCGGCTGCGTCGCGTCGCTTCGAAGGCCAAGGCCCACTCCGACGCGACCCATGCCCAGACCGAGGCGGCGATCGAGAAACTCGAGTCCGAAGCCGAGGCGGCGGCGCGGGAGGCCGACGGCGCTCGGCGGGAGTTGATCACGGCCGAGTCGGCCGCACAGCGGGTGCTCGCGATGTACGACGAGGGCTTTCTCCCTGCGTCACACCTGCCCAATGACGTGGTCGCGATGATCGAGCGACGCGAGCAGGAGGACAAGGCGACCAAGGCCCACGCAGCAATGGTCGCGGCAGTCAATCAGCGCAACCGCGTGCGTGATGAAGCGGAGCGCATCGAGCGAAAGCTCCGGAGGCTTCCCCTCTCTCGCGACCACAAGGAGCAGGAGGTTCTGGTGAAGGAGGAACTTGAGCGGGCCAAGGCCAACCTGGTCGCAGCCGAGACCCGACTCGCCGACGCCGAGCGGGCGCACGCAGCGGCCCGCAAAGGGCTGTAGTCCTGCCTTCTGGTCCAAATCTTCGCCTGAATCCCCCCCTGGCCCACCGGTCGGGGGGCGACTTGACCCGTGCCAAGTGCCGCCCCTCACTGTGGTCCCGCCGTCGCCCCTGGATGGCCCGCACGAACGGAGTTCCCCATGCCCACCGTCTACAAGACCGCGTCGGACCGCACGAAGAAGAACGTCCGCTGGATGGTCGCCTGGACCGACGAACTCGGCCACCGGCGCACCCGCCGCGGATACACCGACAAGGCGCTCAGTGAACGCCTGGCGCGCCAACTCGAGGACGCGGCCCGGGCTCGCCGGGAGGGGACCATCGACGCCGCGGCGGAGCGGATGGCCGACCACTCCCGCCGCCCGCTGGCCGACCACGTCGCGGACTACCGCACCTTCCTCACCGCGAAGGGCAACACGACCGAGCACACCGACCTGACCGAGGCACGCATCGAGCAGGCGGGCCAGAACGCGGGCTGGAAGACCATCGCGGACATCGACGCCGCCACGCTCAGCCTGCACGTCGAACGCGTCCGGGCCAAGGGCCGCGGCCATGCGACGATCAACCACCATCTCCGCGCCGTGAAGGGGTTCACGCGCTGGCTCATGACGAACCACCGCTTGGCCCGCGACCCGCTGGTCGGCGTGAAGATGCTCAACGTCAGCACCGACCGCCGGCGCGAGCGGCGGGCCCTCGACGACGACGAACTGGCCCGCCTGCTTGCGGCCGCAGGCGCGACCGAGTCGGTGACCATCACGAAGCGATACAAGCGGAAGGTCGGCCCGAAGAAGGGCGAGATTCGGCTCGGCACGCGGACGTTCGCCATCCCGCGGCGGGACGTGCTCTACCTGCTGGCCGCCTCGACGGGCTTCCGCTTCGGCGAGATCAAGTCGCTGACCACCCGCTCATTCGACCTCGATGCGGACCCGCCGACGGTGACGGTCGAGGCGTCGTACTCGAAGCGCCGCCGGCGCGACGTGCAGCCGCTGCGGGCCGACATCGCTGATGCGCTTCGGGAGACCATCCTCGCCACGCCGCGCGGCGAGCACGTCTGGCCGAGCCTGCCCGACGAGATGGCAAAGGTCATCGCGGCGGACCTGGCCGCCGCCGGGATCGCCGTCCGCGACGACGCGGGACGCGTCATCGACTTCCACGCGCTGCGGCACACGTTCATCACCCGCCTGGCCCGCTCGGGCGTCACACCCAAGGTCGCCCAGACGCTGGCCCGCCATTCGACCATCACGCTCACGATGGACCGCTACGCCCACGTCGCCCTGGCGGACACGTCGAAGGCGCTCGCCGCGCTACCCGCGCTCCCCCTGGCCAACAGCGTCGCCAACGAGGCAGCCGTTGCCGCCACGGGTACGCACGGGCGAGAAGTCCGCCAACAGGCGGGATCGGCGGCCGGTCCCGCCCACGCGCCAACCTCGCCCAACGGGGCGGGAACTGGCCCGGCATCAGCGCTGCGAATCGCGCCAGATGGCCGCCAGGAATCGCAGCGCCCGCAGCAGCGCGCAGGGTGCAATCCAGGCCAATCCCCGTCATCGCCCGACATCAACGCGAGCGCCGCAAAACGCACAGCGGCGGCCTCGGAAGGCCGCCGCAACTCGCGTAAACGTCGGGATTTGTGCGCTCCTGGGCAACCCGTGTCATCGGCTGCCAACGCGGAGGTTTCAAGCGAGGCGGACGGGACTCGAACCCGCAACCACCGGATCCGGCGGTCAACGCCTCAACGCTTGGCGCGCCCCCCGCGGCGCCTGCACCGGCGATCACGCCAGCACCCATCCCTCCGGCGGTTCCGCTGCCGCCGTCGGTCCTGCGAACGGAGACTCCGGCGCCGGTGACGCGGGCCGCGTCTCGCGCGGAGCCTTCCCACGCCGAGGCTCTGCGGAACTGGCAACGGACGCCCGCCGTGCCCGCGGCTCTGAAGCCCGCGCCCACGGCTGGTTGGGACCCTAAGCGTTGGGACGACACCGCCCGGCGGATCAAAGAAGGGGCGAAGACCGACTGGAACCTTGAGCGATTCATCGGGGCGCGAGGGTTCGCGGTGGTGGGCGCGATGATCGTGATCGTCGGCATCGGCCTGTTTCTGAAGCTGGCGTACGACAAGGGGTGGCTGGAGATGCCCCCGCAGTTCAAGTGCCTCGGCGTTGCCGGCTTCGGCCTGCTGCTGCTGGGGCTCGGCGAGCTGGTGCGCCGGAAGATCAACGCGATGGCGTCGGCGGGCATCAGCGCGGCGGGCATCGGCTCGCTGTACGCCGCCGCCTATGTCTCGTACGCCGTCTACAACCTTGTGTCGGCCCCGGTCAGCTTCGTGCTGATGGGCCTGGCGGCCGCGGTGGGGATTACGGTCGCCACTCAGGCACGGCTGGCGCTGGTGGCCGGTGTGTCGCTGGTGGGCGGGTACGCCGCACCGATCCTGATCGGCGAGCAGGACCCCAGCAGCGTGGCGCTACCGATCTATCTGTGCGCCCTGCTCAGCGTGGGCCTGGCGTTGTCGTTCCGGATGGGGCACAAACTGCCCTCGTTCCGCTGGATGCGGTCGATTTCGTGGTGGGGCACGATGCTGCTGGGTGGGGCGTGGTGCGTGAGCAAGGGCGAGGCCCACTGGCTGGCCACTTCGCTGATGCTCGCGTTCGTCTGGGCTGCGGTTCATGCCGAGCTGCTCGGCTCCGCCCGGCGCGAAGACGCCAAGCTGGGGGACCAGCGCGAGCGTGACGAGGATGAGTCGCGTTACGGAGGAAGCTGGTCCAGCATGGGCAACCTGCCCGTGAACGCCAGCCGGCCACTGATGAGCAGCTTGAGCACCAGCGCCTGGTCCGCGGGGTTCGGCGCCTTTGTATTCCGCCAGAAGTTCGCCGGGCTCGAATGGATCCCACCCGCCACCGGCATGGTGGCGTGCCTGGCCACGGCCCAGTCGTTCACCGGGCACCTGCGGCTGCTGCTGGACCGCCCCAAGACCTGGACCGAGCGCCAGGGTGCGGTGCTGCTTCTGCAGTCCGGCGCGCTCCTGATCGCGGCGGTGGCGCTGGGGCTGAGCGGCTGGGTGCAGCTCGCCGCCTGGCTGGCGATGGGAGTGGCGTCCGCGGCGGTGGGGCGTTGGATCGGCAGCCGCGCCGTCGAGGTGTACGGGCTGGTGGTACTGGCGGTCGCCGCGGTCCGCGCCGTTGTCATCGAGGGACTCCTCGGCGCCTCGAACACCGTCGTCGGCACGCTGTGGGACCTGAACGTCACGCACTGGACGGTGCTCATCGCCCTCAGCGGCGCCGCGTGGATCATCACCGCACGCGTCCTGGTTGTCCGTCACGGCCCCAAGCCGCGCCCCATGGCGATCACGGCGGCGTGGGTCGGGGCGCTGCTGATGGCGCTCGCCCCGCGCCTGAGCGGCGAGCCCTCCAAGATGGTCACGCTCCTGTGGCTCATCGGCTTCGCCGGCCTCGGCGAATGGTCTCGCTGGGAAAAGCGGCTCAGCCTCGGCGGCCTGGGGCTGACGGGCCTGGGCGCCACGGTCGGCATGTGGTTTGTCGCGTTCGTCGTGCCGGGTTGGTCGGCGACCACCGAAGCGCCGGGGATGATGCACCAGGGCCTGTGGATCGCCGCGGGAATCGCCGCGTCGGTCATCGTCACCGCCCGGCGCGCCCTGGCCTGCTCGAAAGCGGAGAACCCGACGATTTGGTCAGTCCGGATCGCGTCGTACGTGGGGGCCGGCCTTTTGGCCTTCGGCGCATCGAGCGCCGAGATCGCCCGCACGGCCGAGCGCGTGCTCACTGACGCCACTTCGCGCGGCGCGGCGGTCAGCGTGTACTGGGGTGTCGTGGCGGTCGGGATGCTGGCGTGGGGCTTCAGGCGGAAGCTGCCCGCTCTCCGCTATACAGGGCTGGGCATCATGGGCGCCGCCGCGCTCAAGGCGGTGGTGCTCGACCTCGCCAATGTCGGCCAGGCGTGGCGCATCGTGAGCTTCGTGGCGCTGGGCCTGCTGATGCTGGGCGTGGCGGCGGGTTACGCCAAACTGGCGGAGGCAATCGACGGCGCGGGGAATCAGCGCGGAGACTCTGTCCCACCCGTATGACCGGCGGCGATCATGCGGACCGTTGCGACCGGAAACTTGTTTCGAGGGCGCGCTTCAACTCGATCTCATTGACCGGCTTTGGGAGCCGAAGAATCACCCTGAGCCGCTGAGAGATCAGCAGGGGGCTTGCGTACCCGGAAACAAAGAAGAACGGAACGCGCCGGCGTTCCAGTTCCTCCGCCACAGGCTCGCTGGTGCCGCCACGAATGTTGATATCGAGCACAGCACCGGCCAAGGGAGTCGTCCGGACCACCGCGACCGCCTCGCCGACCGAGGGGACCGGGCCAATGGGAACATGCCCGGCGCGGCGGATCATCTCGCAGATCATCTTGCCCACAAGGAAGCCATCCTCCACCACAAGCACACTGGGCGACGGGGCGAGGTCGTCCGATGGTTTGGACATATTCATACTTTGGACTCCTCGGTCCCCGCGGCAACGAACTCGGCGGACGCGATGCCGCGCACATCATTGGACAAGCGGTCAAGTTCCCACGCGTCGGTCTTGAACGCGATAATGCACTCCAGGCCGGTTGAGACGAACTTCACGAGCAGCTCGCCCCCCAGCTCAGATTCAACCAGCCCCCGAAGGATGGTCGTCCCCAGCCCTGGAGCTGGCTGTGGCGGTGGTGAGGGCCCGCCCGATTCGGTCCAGTTGATCGCCAACCAGGAACTGGAGCGATCGTGGCCGTCGAGATTCCATTCGATGCGAACCTGTCCACCGCTGCGCGAGAGCGCCCCGTGCTTCTGGGCATTGGTCCCCAGCTCGTGGAGGACCATCGCCAGAGGGGAGACCGCTTGCTGCGGGATATGCACCGGGGGGCCCTCCACCCGGAACGAATCGTTCAGGCCGGGACCCAGGGGCTCGAGCACGATCTCAACAAGCGTCCGGAGCCCAAGGCCGGTCCATCGACCGGCCGCCAGCGCCGAATGCGCCCGGGCCATAGCCATGAGCCGCCCCTGGAACGAGCGACGGAACGCCGCCGGATCGTGGTTTGCCTCGAACGTCATGTCGGCGACCGCCACCACGGATGCGAGGTTGTTTTTTACGCGGTGGTCCAGCTCGTTCATCAGGAGCCTGTGGCGCTCCATGGCCCGTCGTGACTCGGTGATGTCGATGCACGATCCGATGAATCCGGCGAACGAGCCGCTCGCATCGTTGTAGGGGACCCCTGCATCGATCAGCCACCGGTATTCCCCGTCGAATCGCCGGAGACGATACTCCATCTTGAACGGCTTGCGAGCATGGAAGTGCGAGAGGTAGGTGGCAAGGCAGGCTTCCAAATCGTCTCCATGGACCCCTTCGGCCCATCCGTCGCCACATTCTTGTTCATGCGTGCGACCCGTGAAGTCGAGCCACCCACGATTGAAAAACACGCACTTGCCCGTTCGATCCGAAACCCAGATGAGCACGGGCGCCGCGTCGGAGAGCAATCTGAATCTCTGCTCCGAGGCCTTGACCTGCTCGTACGATTCGAGAATCCGCTGTTCAAGCCCCCTGGCGACGCGACCCGCGTAAGCGAAGGCGCCAATGGTGATCAGAAACTCCCCGACCAAACCGAGCCCCAGTCCGATGGGCGCCGTGATCAGCCCGGCCCTAAAAAGCATCGCCGTGCCAACCCGGAGCAGAATCAGCGCCACCGCGCAGGCGGGCAGCCCGCTGCGCAGAACGGCCCCGGCGGCGGATTGTTCGATGAGAAGGCTGATCGGCGGCTCGCTGGGGCGGCACAGCGGGATGCCCAGGGCCAGGAGCAGGCACCCGGCTGCCGTGTGCACCGCCACCGTTTCGAACCCGATCGAGAGATACATAAGATCAGCGCTGAACAAGTAACCGCTCAAGGCCGTGACCGACAGTGAAAGCGTGACAACCACGCAGCCCAGGACGACGCGGTGCCAGGCCCGAGACATTCCTTTGGCGAAGAGCCCGAGCCCGAGGCAGGCGATCATGGTCGCGGTGACGGGGGAAGCGCGACCGGAAGGAAATACGCCCCCCGGTGACGCGGCGACCAGCGTATCCAGGCCCGGAATCTGAATGCCCAGGTGCTCGAGGGCCGTCGCAATCCCGATCAATAGCGGCACGATCGCGATCCCCCGTGCCAGCCGCTTGCTCCACGCATCGAGTGGGGAGATCGCGTGCAACGCCAGCGAGATGCCCAGCAGCGTGATCGCGAGCGATGTATTGGGCTTCATCGATGCCCAGCCGGTGACGATCGAACGCGGCCATTGAACCCCGAGAAGCCACGAACCAAGCACGAGCGCACCAGTAGCCCCGGCGGCAACTCCGAGCGTGAGGGCGACTCGGCGGCACATGCGCTCGCGTGCAATGACTACATGGTCAGAGGACGGGACATGCATTTAGGTTGATTCCAGCATAAGCGTCGCAATGATGGGATGCAACGGACATCCTGAAACCGAATCGCGCCTGTCCGATTCGCCTTGGACGCTGTGTCAAACGCCTGTTTCAACTTCTTGCGGGTACGGGGCCGGCCCGGGTGGACCGAGCCGCACCGGAGGCGCGTGAAATGCGCAGCCGACGGCTCCCGAATAACGGTCGGGATCACCTGCCCGCGCCACTCCAAGGCGAACTCCGAGGTCTCTGCACACAATCCTCGTACTGTCACCCGTGCCCCACGCCCACATCTGCCCATCGTGCGGCGAGAACCTCGCGCTGCTGCCCGCGGTGCGCGAGCCGCACTACGGGTGGAACTTGCTGAGGTGCCCGGGCTGCGCCACGCCGAGCGTGCGGAGCGAACCGGCATTGCGCCGTGGGTGGCGGAAGTTCCGCAAGGCACTGGCGGCACTCCGAGGGCTTGCGGGGCGCGCGCTTTGGTTCGGAGCGGTCGGCGGGCTCACCATCGGGATGTCGGACGAACTGGCGCGGTCGGCGCTCATGTATGTACACACCCGGGGCTCTGGGGGCTCCCGGGGCTCCGGCCTCGGCGCGTTGCTGCGGGACATGTGGGCGGGCGGTGAGCGCGCCGCGACCGCCATGGAATGGGTCCGGACCCCCAACACCCCCATCACGCTGTTCAGTTGGAGCGTCGGCGCGATCATGGCAACCATCGGGCTGCGCGTGCTGCTGCGCCACCGGCGCTGGTGGGCGGCCGCGGCGTGCTGGACGGGGCTGCTCGCCGGCGCGGTCGTTCTGGCCCGGGTCGTCGTTCCGTTCGTCGGGGTGCGACTGCTGGGCGCGAACGAGTCCGAGGCCGCCGAGGTGCTTGCCGGACTCACGATTTCCACCAACGAGCACCTGGCGTGGGTGACCCTCAACGGCGCGTTCACCGCGGCGCTCACACCGATCGGGAACATCGGGCAACGAACCATGTCATCGCTCATCCGCAAGCAGCGATGGGCCACGCGCCGGCGCATCCGACGATCACGACAATCACTATGAACAACGGCTCCACTGCAACATCGACGCCATCCGCCCCGTCGATCCCCGGTGACGATCAGCGCCTCGGCACGCTCGTCGGCGACCGCCTGTGCACCGGCTGCGGATTCAACCTGGTCGGGCAGACGATCGTGCGCGAGCGCCACTACAACATGCTGATGGTCCGCTGCCCGGAGTGCGGCACTGCGGCGGCGATGCTGGAATATCCGCTGCTTGGCAAGTGGGCCAACCGCTGGGCCCGCGTGCTGGCGGTGGGGCTGGTCGTGCTGCTGATCGCGGCCCTCCTGGGCTCGTCGCTCATCACCTGGGGCGTGGCCCATTTCGTAACCGAGCCCATGGTGCAGCCGCTGGCCGACCGGTTCGGCAAAGCGCACTGGGAATGGCAACAGAAGAACCCGCAGCAGGCCGTCGGTCCTCGGGCGCGAGCGCGGGGGGCCGCGAGCATCGCCGCGTTGCCGCCACCAGCGGCACCGACGCCCGCCACCAACAGCGTGCCCGCCGGCACGGTCGATCCGTCGAACGACGCAGGCACTACCCCAACCCCCGCGAGCGACGGAACGACTCCCGGCGCCGGCGACGAGCCGAGCACCTCGGGCGAGCAGGGCCCCGCCCCTGCTCAGGCGCAGCCCGTTCAGACGGCCGCCACCCCCGCCACGGCGCCGCCCGCCACAGCGCCACCGACTCCGACCGTGCGCTGGTGGAATGATTGGATCGATGACGGCTGGCACACCACGGCGGACCTGAGCGCGATCGCCCGAGAAGCCGGCTGGGCCGAACATTTGGACTGGAGCGCACTAAGGTGGCTCATCGCCGCGTTACCCGCGGAGATCGCGATCGGTGTGGTATGGAGCACCCTGGTGCTGTCCGTGCGCCGCGTGAAGCTGGCGGTCGTGGTTCCCACGTTTGTGCTGCTGCTGGCGGGGCTGTGGGCAACGATCGAGGTCTCCGAGCCACTGAGATCGATCTACGCCTCGACGCGAGACCTGGCGCTGCATCACGTCGGGGGGTACGCGTACCTCGTCACCTACGCGTGCTTCGCAACCGGGCTGGGCGCTGGAGTTTTGATCGGGCGGTCGGTCGCGCGGTTCCTGATTCGGGTCATGCTGCCCCCCCGCCTGTGCGGCTCGCTGTCGGACTTGTGGCTCTGCGACGGCCTGAAGCCGCCGTACGGCTCGCTCGCCGGTCGGCGTGTGTAAGGGAATCCATTCGATCGCCCGACCGCGGTGCCTGGGGTTCGGGTCTCACGGCGCGAGCGCTCGGGACAGGTCGGGGAATCATGGGCGTCCTTGTCGGCTTGGCCGACCCGCGATAGCTTTTGTCGGCGCGTCGTTTGGGAGATGTTCCCATCGCGTGCCGACACCCGCGCCCCCAAAGGGGAGATTCACGCGGGACGTCCTATGTACAAACACTGGGAGCCGAGCAACGCCCTTATGAGCACCGCTGTCTCTCCCCCTGAAACCAAGTCTGGTGGCAGCGCCGGGTCCGGTCGCCCCTCGGGGCACGCCGGCACCGACGCCATGATCCGCGCCGAGGGGCTGACCCGGATGTACGGCGACTTCTACGCCGTGCGCGATATCACCTTCGCGATCCCCAAGGGCCAGCTCGTCGCCTTCCTGGGCCCCAACGGAGCCGGCAAGAGCACGACCATGAAGCTGCTCACCGGGTCGATGGCCCCCACCAGCGGGCGAGCGTTCATCGCGGGCCTGGACGTGTCTGCCGACCGGATCGGCGTGGCCCGGCGCGTCGGGTATCTGCCGGAGAACGGGCCGCTCTACCCGGAGATGACGCCGATCAGCCTGCTCAAGTTCTTCGGCGAGGCCCGGGGGGTCACGGGTTCCAGGCTGAAGGAACGCATCGATTTCGTCATCGGCGAGTGCCGACTGGAGGAGGTGGTCGGCAAACCAACCGGCAAGCTCTCCAAGGGATACCGCCAGCGCGTCGGCATGGCCCAGGCCCTGCTGCACGACCCCGAGGTGCTGATCATGGACGAGCCGACCGCGGGACTGGACCCCAACCAGGTCGAGCACGTCCGCGACCTGCTCCGCGGGCTGTCGCGTTCCAAGACCATTCTCCTGAGCACCCACATCCTCCGCGAGGTTCAAGCCGTGGCGACGCGCGTGCTCGTCGTGTCGCAGGGCAAGCTGGTCCATGATGGGCCGGTGTCCAGCCTGGGCGACAACGAGGCGGCGATGGAAAAGAAGTTCCACCAGCTCACGGGGCCCAAGTAGGAGTTTTTCACCGCGGAGGCGCGGAGGACGCGGAGGGATGCAAGGGATTGAGTGCTACGTCTGTGGTCCAGATGTCCTAAGTGCTGAGGTCGCCCGGACTCACGCCCATCCCACATCCGACATCCCCCAACCCACCTCATTCCCGCGTCAATCTTCGCCTCCTCAGCTCCGAGTCCAAACCCTCCTCTGATCCCTCTCAGCTTCCTCTGATCCCACTGAGTTCAGAATCCATGCAGTCCCACGTCATCAAAGCCATCGTCAAGCGTGAGCTGTCGAGCTACTTCTCGAGCCCGACGGGGTACGTGTTCATCACGATCTTCGTGTTCCTGTCGGCGTTCGCGGCTTTCTGGGTACCGGGGTTCTTCGAGCGGAACCTCGCCAACCTCGACCAGCTCAACGCGTGGTTCCCGGCGCTGCTGCTGTTCCTGGCCCCCGCCATCACCATGGGCGCCTGGGCCGAAGAGCGCAAGACCGGAACCGATGAACTCCTGCTGACACTCCCCGCCAGGGACTGGGAGCTTGTCCTTGGCAAATACCTGGCGTGCGTCTCGATCTACGCGGTGGCGCTGGTGTTCTCGCTCAGCCACGTCGTGGTGCTGTGGTACCTCGGCAAGCCGGACCTCGGCGTGGTGCTGGCGACGTACCTCGGGCATTTCCTCGCCGGCGCGTCGCTGATCGCCGTCGGGCTCGTTGGCTCGGCGATCACCGGGAACCTGACCCTGGCGTTCATCGTCTCTTCGCTCCTGTGCGCGGCGGTGCTGGCCGTCGGCGGCCTGGACAACGTCATGCCCGGCACCCGCCTGGCGCAGTGGACGGAAAACGTCTCGTTCGCCGAGCGGTTCAAGGACTTCGGCCGCGGGGTGGTCAGCCTCGAGAACGTGGGCTACTTCGCCATCCTTGCCGCCGTGGCACTGTGGGCCAACGCGTTCATCATCAACCGGCGCCACTGGGCCGGCTCGGTGAAGGGCACGGGCCGGACGCCGCTGGCCTTTGTCCGCGGGGCTGCGTTCCTGGTCGCGGGCGGGGCCGCGGTGGTGCTCCTGGCCCGCAACGGCGCCCGCGCCGACGCCACGCAGGAGCGCCTCTGGTCGCTCTCGCCGGAGACCACGAAGCTCATTGGCGGGCTGTCACCCGATCGCCCGGTGCTGGTCACCGCGTACGTCTCGCCCTCGGTGCCCGTGTCGCTGGTGCAGACGCGCGACACGCTGCTCGGTCTGCTTCGGGAGATGCAGGCAACCAGCGGCGGGCGGGTCATCACCCGCATCGTCGACACCGAGCCGTTCACCGACGCGGCCCGCGAAGCCAAGAAGAACAACAACATCGAGCCGCAGCAGGTCCCGCCCAGCCCCGAGGACGCCGAGCCGCGCGTCCGAGAGGTCTTCCTGGGCCTGGCCTTCACCTGCGGCCCCGAGCAGTTCGTCATCCCGTTCCTCAGCAAGGGCCTGCCCGTCGAGTACGAGCTCGCCCGCTCGATCCGCACCGTGAGCCTGCAGGGGCGCAAGAAGGTCGGCGTGCTCGAGACCGACGCCCAGTTGTTCGGCGAGTTCAACTACCAGACTTACCAGCCCGGGCGCGACTGGCCCATCGTCGAAGAGCTCCGCAAGCAATACGAGGTCACCCGGGTCACCAAGGGCCAGCACGTGCCGGCGGACATCAACCTGCTCGTGGTCGCCGCGCCGAGCACCCTCAGCAACGAAGAGTTGAAACACGTCGTGGACTATGTCAAGGCCGGACGCGCGGCCCTGATCTTCGAAGACCCATTGGCGCTGGTGAACCCGCCCCTGTCCACCAGCGAACCGCGCGGCAGCGGCAACGTCTTCCAGCGCCGTCAGAACGAAGCCCCCAAGGGCGACCTCACGCCGCTCTACGCCGCCCTGGGCATCGAGTGCCCCAAGGACAAGATCGTGTGGGACGGCTACAACCCGCGCCCCCAGTACGCCGACATCCCCCACGAGTTCTGCTTCATCGGGCGCCACAACGGCACCCCCGACGCCTTCAACGATTCCGACACGATCACCAGCGGACTTCAGGAAGTGGTGATGATGGCCGCGGGCTACATTGACCAGGCCAAGACCGTCCCCGCCGGGATGAAGTTCGTCCCGCTGCTCAAGACCAGCCCCACCGGCGCGCTGGTCGATTTCTCGCAGATGCTGCAGCGCTCTCCCTTCGGCGTCGGGGGCCTGAACCCCGGGCGCCGCCCCGTCAAGAGCGCCGGGCAGCACGTGCTGGCGGCACGGATCACCCAGCCCGCGTCGGGCGACTCCAAGGGCCTGAACGCGGTCTTCGTCGCCGACCTCGATTGCGTGAGCGACATGTTCTTCCGCATCCGCGAGCAGGGCTTCAGCGATCTGGAGTTCGACAACGTCACCTTCGCGCTCAACTGCGTCGACACGCTCGCCGGCGACGACTCGCTGCTGGAACTCCGCAAGCGCCGGCGCGTGCACCGGACGCTCGACCGGCTCGACCAGGCCCGCGCGGCGGAGCAGAAGGACCAGCTCGCCGCCATCGAAGCCGCCAATGACAAGGCCGACAAGGAACTCGAGAAGGCCAAGTCGATCCTGCAGAACAAGATGAAGGAGATCCAGGACCGCCAGGACCTGGACGAGTCGACCAAGCGCATCATGGTCGAGAGCGTCCGCGAGGCCGAGCAGCGGCGCGTGGACGTCCAGACCGCCGCGATCAATGACATCAAGCAGGCGGAGATCCTCGACGCCCGGATGCGCGCCAAGGAACGGATCGACCGCACGCAGATGAACATCCGTATCGCCGCCGTGGCCCTCCCGCCCATCCCCGCGCTGCTGCTGGCCGGCGGCGTGTTCGCCAATCGGCGCCGCGCCGAATCCGCCGGCGTCTCGCGCGAGCGTCTCCGCTGATCCGACCCAGTGCCCAGTGCCCAGTCCCTGATCCCTTCCCCCATGAACGACTTCGCCAAGACCGCCGCCGCCGTCATCCTCGCCGCCGGGCTCGCCACCGCGGCGTACGTCACCGCCCCCAGGGCCGTGACCGACGCCGCATTCAGCGACCAGGGCCAGGTGTTTTTCCCCGAATTCAAGGACCCAACGGTCGCGAAATCTCTGGAGGTGATCTCGTACGACGAGGCAACCGCCACGCTGACCCCGTTCAAGGTGCAGTTCGACGGGCAGCGCTGGGTGATCCCCTCGCACCACAACTACCCCGCCGACGCCGAGAGCAACATGTCCGGCGCCGCCTCGGCGTTCATCGGCCTGAAGAAGGACGAGGTCGTTACCGACAAGGCTTCCGAGCACGAGAGCCTCGGCGTGCTCGCCCCCGATGACGACAAGGCCCCCCTCACCGGGCGCGGCACGCGCGTGACGCTTCGCGACGCCTCCGGCGCCGCGCTCGCCGACATGATCATCGGCAAGCCCGTGGTCCGCACCAGCGTGGGCGGCAAAACGTACGTGCGCGTCCCCGGCAAGAACCGCGTCTACGCCGTGGACTTCCAGAAGCACATCACCACTGCTTTCGCCGACTGGGTGCAGACCGACGTGCTGAAGGTCGGCTCAGCCCAGGTGGTCGGCCTGAACATCGACCGCTATCAGATCGACGAGCAGGCTCAGACCAAGAAGACCACCGAGCGGCTCTCCATCACGAACATCAAGCCGCCCCCGAACCCCCCGCAGACCGACCCCAACGCGCCGCCCCCCCCGCCCCCGGCGCGCTGGACATTCACCTGCGAACCGGGCGGCCCCCCCGGCGATCAGGAAAAGGTGCAGGACGCACCGGTCGAGGAAGCGGTCAACACCCTGCGGACGATGCGCATCCTGGGCGTGCGGACCAAGCCGGACAAGCTCGTCAAGTACTTCTCCGCCGACCCGAGCACCGCCACGACCCAGCTCAACCAGCTCGACCTGATGGGTCTGGCGAACAAGGGCTTCTACGTCGCGCAGGGCGGGCAGTTCCTCGCCAACGAGGGCGAGATGGACGTCAAGTGCGACGACGGCGTTGTCTACAAGATGTTCTTCGGCGAGCTGCTCGTCGCGTCGGGCGAGGCCCTGACCGCCGGTGACGAGGGCGTCGGTGCCGCCAAGACGCCCGAGGCCAAGCCCGGCGAAACACCCAAGGCCGATCAGCCCAAGAAAGACGACAAGGCCAAGGGCACCGAGGCGCGCTACGTGCTCGTGACGGCGAAGTTCGACGAGTCTCTGCTGGGCCCGCCCCCGGTCGCGCCAACAGCCCCAACGCCGCCACCCGGATACGACCCCAACGCCAAGCCCGCCGAGGCAAAGCCCGGCGAAGCGGGCGCTCCCGCCCCCGCGCCAACGCCCGACGCTCCAGAGGTCGCGGCCTACAAAGTGTCCAAGGCCAAGTACGACGCTGACCAGGCCAAGTACCTGCAGGAAGCCAACGCCCGAAACGCCCGCGTCGAGTCCGGGAAGACCCGCGCGGAGTCGCTGCGCAAGAGCCTCGCGAACTGGTACTACGTGATCGACGCGGCAAGCTTCCAGAAAATCCGACCCACGCGCCAGCAGCTCGTGACGCCCCCGGCGCCTCCCCCGGCACCCCCCGCACCCGTGGGCGCACCGGGCGCGATCAGCCCGCCCGTGCAGCCTGCCTCAATCGAGCCGGCACCCTCAGGGGGCGAATGATTCCAGGCGGGTCGCCCGCGCCGACACGCAGGGCAAAACTCTGCTACCGTTCCGTTCCGGCGACCCGACCCCGGATCCTCCCGCACCCCTGACCCCCGCTGCTCCATGGCCTGGATCACCAAGCCCTCGGCGACAACCAAGATCACCAAGCGCGCCGAGCCGTACCTCACGCAGGCGATCAAGGACCGCATCGCGCGCGATTACCTGCCCCGGTACGAAGCCAGAAAGGGCGCCCTGCTGCCGACCCTGCACGCCGTGCAGGAGGCCGCCGGCTGGCTGCCCCACCAGGCCCTCATGGAGGTGGCGGACTTCCTGGGCCTGAAACCCTCGGAAGTGATCGACACCGCGAGCTTCTACGAGGAGTTCTGGCTCAAGCCCAAGGGCTCGCACGTTATCAGCGTCTGCCGCTCGATCGCCTGCGAGTTCTGCGACCACAAGGCCGTTACCGACGCCTGCCGCGACAAGCTCGGCATCGAGGTCGGCGAAACCACCGACGACGGCAGGTTCACGCTGATAGAGATCGAGTGCCTCGGCGCGTGCGGCGGTGCGCCGGCGGCGCTGGTCGACCACACCCTGCACGAGAACCTGACGCCCGCGTCCATCGTCAAGGCTATCGACGAGGCCGGCAAGCACGCGGCCCACTGAGCCCGTTCCGCCCGGCGCTTCACTTGAGCGAGTCCGCCGCCGCGCACAGGCGCAGGTAGTACTCGTCCGCGTCCATGCCCAGCAGCGCCGCGCCAAACGCCTCGCAGTCCTCCGACTCGGCAACGTCGCCGTAGTTGATCGCCGGGAGGTGGTAGGCGATCAAGAGCGGCAGCAGGTCGTGGCGGGCCTCGAACACCGGGTGAACGAAAAGGCAGAACCCGCCGCGAGCCTGCTCGCTGAGCTGGAAGGCGTGCGCGAACTCGCCGGCGCGCAGCTCGGACGAGTCGAAGCGGAGGCCCACCGGGTAACGGACGATCTCGCGGTCATCGAGGATGCGGAGCATCGCCGCGTGGTCGATCACCGGGCCGTGCCTGCGCCGGGCCAGCCAGGCGCGGTCGAGCACGTGGTCACGCAGCGCGCGCCGGCCGTCTTGTTCGGTGGGTTGATGGTCCACGGCGGGGTCAAGTCAGCATGCGTGCGTCATCCACCGGGCTTCTTCTCAGCAGGAGGCGGTGTCGCCGGGGCGGGGGCGGGGGCGGCGGGCACCGCCGCACCGGGGTGCTCCAGCTCATACCGCTTCTTGAACTCGTCAACCGACTGTTTCCGCTGGGCCGCCTCCGTTGCGTCCATCTGACCCAGGTACCACTTGTGGTTGTCTGAGCCCAGAACGTTTTCCAGCTTGGCCTGCAGGTCGGCGGCGGCCTTGGCCTTCGCGGGGTCCTTGCTGTCGATGTTGTCCTTGATGAGGTGCCGGAGCTGCGGGATCATCTCGGAGTAGAACCGCTTGGCGACCTCGTAGGTGCCGTGCCAGTGCGTGTAGTCGGGGGCCATCATCGACGCGCCGTGGCGCGCCCGCCGACCCTCGTGGTGCCAGATCTCGTACCAGGTGAAGTCCAGCTCGTTGGTGAACTGGACCGGGTTCAAGAGCGGCTTGGCCAGGGCGTAGAGCTCCTTGCCGGGGCCGCCGAACTTGGTGTTGTAGAGGTTCACCAGCGCGTCGTACTGGGTGTAGAAGTTGTTGACCCACAGGAGGTCGTGGCAGTTGATGCACACGTCGACCATGTTCTTGCGCCGGGTCTCCCAGCCGATGTTCGCCCCGGGCAGCCCCAGCTTGGCGTCGGCGACCTCCGGGCGGATGGAGACCTCCGGTCGGTTGTTCCAACTGATGCGCAGGCCGGCGTCGTGGGTGACGGGCTGCTTGCGCGTGGCCGACATGTGGCAGGTGGCGCACGTCGGGGCCTGGAGATAGTCCTCGCCGACCACCCACTTGGGGTTGTCGAGGTTCATCTTGGGAGCGTGGGCGAAGAAGTTGGAGCCGTGCTTGGACTCCTCGTAGATCTCCTTCTGCGGGTGATCGGGCCCGAGGTGGCACTTGCCGCAGGTGTCGGGGTAACGCGCCTGCGCGGCGCTGAAGGCGTGGCTGGTGTGGCACGCGTTGCAGGCGCCCTCGGTGCCGTCGGGGTTGAGGCGCCCGATGCCGCTGTTGGGCCAGCTCGTGGGGTCGAGCTTGCCGCCCGGCAGGAGCTTCACCTCGGTCCCGTGGCACTGCCAGCAGCCGCTGACGGCGGCGGCGGAGACGCCGTTCGGGAAGCCCTCAGTGACAAACCCGTGGTTGCCCTCGACGACTTCCGCGAGGGTGTTGTCGAGCGAGCCGAGAATCCGCCCGGCCTTGCTGTGCCGTGAGTTGGAAAACTCCTCGACCTCCTTGCTGTGGCAGCGCGAGCAGTCGCGCGGCGTGACGAGCGTGGAGATGATCTGGCCGTAATGCTCGTAAGCGTCCTTGTCGTCCTTGTTGGCGCTGTGACACTCGAAGCACGCCACGTTGGCGCGGAAGTGCTTGCTCGTGCCCCACTGCTCGTAGATGGCCGGGTTACGCTCCTTGTGGCAGGCGATGCAGGGCTTGCTCTGCTCGCTGATCTCGCGCGGGCCGAACGCCTGGCCGGACGCCGTCGCGAGCGGGAGCATCGACATCACGAACGCGAAGCGGACCGATGAGTGGTTCATGCAAGGCTCCTGAACTGAGGCGGATCAAGCCACGGCCGTCGGGGATGCGGGCTGGGGTGCGGACGGGTCGTACGGGCGATCGAACGCGAGCTTCCCCGACAGCACGGGAACCGTGACGCGCACGAGGATCGTGAACACCAGCAGCCCGAACGCAACGATGCCGCCCGAGACCATCAGCTCGTTGAACGTCGGCCTGTACTCGACGATCTCGCCCAGCGGCGTCGGGACGAACGCCGGGATGACGAGCCCCATCCCCTTCTCGATCCATACGCCGACGATCACCATTGCGCACGCGAGATTGAGGAATCGCCGCCCGCGCGAGACCGGCGAAAACAGGATGACCAGGCCGGAGACGTTGAGCGCAATCGACGTCCAGATCCACGGCACCAGCGCGTGGCGTCCCTCCAGCCCGAAGAACAGGTACCGGGCGCTGGCGACGTGGGCCGAGTCGGTGTAGAACTCCGTGAAGGCCTCGGAGACCAGCAGGAAAAGGCTGGCCGACATCGCCACCCGCACGATGTTGCGCAGCGTCATCAGGGCCTTCTCGGGGACGTGGTAGTCGGTGTGCCGGCCGATCACCTGCAGGGCGATGATGAGGATCGACGGGCCGGCGGCGAACGCGGCGGCGACCAGCCGCGGAGCGATCACCGCGGAGTTCCAGAACGGCCTCCCACCCAGCCCGCAGTACAGGAACGCCTCGACGAGCTGTGTGCAGAAGGCCCAGGCGATGGCCACGAACACGAACGGGATATAGAACAACTTGCTCGCCTCGCGGCGCCGGTAAGCCGTGTAGATGAGGTAGCCGCAGATGTGCAGGTTCAGAAGCAGGTAGCCGTTGAGCGAGATCACGTCCCACGTGAGCATCGAGGAGGGGAAGTTGAACCGCAGCATCATGTGGTGGAAGCGGTCCGGGCGTCCCAGGTCCACGACCACGAACAGGAGCGACATGATGATCGCCGCCACCGCGAAGAGCTGCGCGAAGATCACCAGGTCCTTGAGCTCGCGGTTTCTGTAGACGTACACGGGGATGACCAGCGTCGCCGCGGCGGCGGCCATGCCCACCATGAACGCGAAGTTGGCGATGTACAGACCCCACGACACCTGGTCGGTCATCCCCGTGACGCCCATGCCCTGCACGAACTGCTTGCAGTACGCGTTCAGGCCCAGCAGCGCCACCACCGAGAGCGCGAACATCCAGGCGTAGTACAGCCCGTTGCCCACGAAGCTCAGGCGGAAGCAGCGGTAGAGGAATGTGAGGTAGTGCCTCATGCCAGGCCCGCCAGAGCGCCGCCCAGGCCCTTCAACGAGTTCTCGGAGTATCCCATGTCCAGCGCGATCGCCTTCGCCTCGGGGTCAAGCCCGCTGGGGTAGCGCTCGTCGAAGTAGTAGAAGAATCGCGGCAGCGTTCCGACCTCTTCCTTCAGCACGAACACGCGCTTGGTCTTGAGGATCTGCGACACCTCGCTGTCGGGGTCCAGCACGTTTCCGAACTTGCGCGCCCCCGTGGGGCACACCTCCAGGCACGCCGGCAGCTTGCCCTCGCGGGTGCGGTGCAGGCAGTAGGTGCACTTCTCCACCACGCCCTTGGGGCGCGGGCGGTTGGACAGGTAGGCCATGTCCGGGTTCACATGCTCGGCATCAAGTTTGGGCTTGGTGAAGTTGAACCGCCGCGCCCAGTAGGGGCAGGCGGCTTCGCAATACCGGCACCCGATGCACCAGTCGTAGTCGATCACCGTGATCCCGTCGGGGTCCTGCCACGTCGCCTCCACCGGGCACACCTTCACGCACGGCGGATTGGCGCACTGGTGGCACTGCACGGGCATGTAGAAGTGGTTCTCGTCGGGGACGGTCGGGTTGTCGTAGTGATGGTTGCCCTTCTCCATGTCCATCGTCCCGCGCGGCATCTCCAGCACGCGGATGTACTGGATCTCCGGCTCGCGGCTTTGGTTGTTCTCCTCAACGCAGGCGTGGACGCACTTGCGGCAGCCGATGCACCGGCTCAGGTTGAGCGCGTACACGAACTCGACGCCCGACTTGGCCCGCACGTCGCGCAGGTCGGGGCGGATCTTGTAGCGCTTCTCCACTTCCGCGCTGATCCTCGCCAGCGCCGCCTCCATGTCCTTGGGCGTCATCTCCTTGTAGTGCTTCTGCAGAAACTTCTGGATGCTGAACTCGTCGTCGCTGCTCAGCTCTTTCAGCGGGCTCAGGGCGGCGGCCATGGCGGCCAGCCCGCTGACGATCGCCGCCCCGGAGCGGAGAAAGCTGCGCCGGCCCGCGTCCGGCCCCGGCGCCTTGTCGGCGGATTTGCCGTCCCAGATGCGGATGTTCACGGGGTGGGCTCCTTCTGGGCGGGCTTGGCTTGCTGGGCAGGCGGCGCGCCCTCCGGCTTGTGCGCGCCCTCGCCGGTGGACCATCGGCGGAGGGGAACATGCCTGTGCTCGCCCTCCTCGGCACGCGCCTGATCTCCCATCCGAAGCGTGTTCGGGCCGGGGAGCGGGGCCATCGGCTTGTACGCCGGCGCGTGCGGGTCGTGGCACTCGACGCAGCGGATGCGACGCTGGGCGCCCGTGGTCGGGTCCCATGAACCGAGGGTCTTGCCGTGGATGCCCTTCTGCCAATCGCGGTACACGGTTCCGTGGCACTGCGAGCACAACCGGGGTGCCTGGTCAAACGTGACCGTCGATCCGTCGTGCAGCGCGAGCTTGTCGCGGTCCTTGCTGTCGTGACAGTTAAGGCATCGCGTGTTGATGCCGTGCCGCATCACGATGTCCTTGTGCTGCATCATCGCCCGGTCGGCGACCGGCGGCGGCGCGAACAGCTTGTGGCACTCGCTGCACGGGCGGACCACGCCGGCGACCGTCGCCTTGGACGGGTCCAGCAGTGGCGTGCGCAGCGGACCCCGCACGATCTGGTCCTTCGAGACCGCCGCCGACGGGACCATCGGGATGTCGGCGCGGGGCGACGAGAAGGCAAGGAACGCCGCCAGCCCCAGAAACGCCGGACAGATCAGCCAACTCACGAGATTCGTCGCGGCGCGCTCGTTCACGGGCTGGGTTCCTTCGACGGCGCGGCCGTGGGCGAGGTAGATGGCACGGCAGGCACGCCGGGCGTTGGCGATACTGGGGCGCCTTGGGCAGGGGAAACCGCGCCGGCCCCGGCCACCGGGGTCGGCCCGACCGGCTCGGGCTTGGGGGCAGCGGGCTTGACCGGCTCGATTGTCTCGCGCGGCGCCGGCACGCTGGCGCGCGGGCGCGTGTACTTCTTCGGCGCGTGGCAGCCCGGTGCGCAGCTCCCGCCCTCCTCGCTTGGCTGGTAGTTGATCTCGAGCATCCACGCCGACGAGCCGAACGGCACCGCCTCGCGCACGTGGGCGGGGCGCGACGAGGCGTGCACCTCGTGGCACGCCCGGCACGTCCGCCCCTTCTCCTGGTTCACGTGAAGGGCGTGCAGGTTCTTGATCCCATCGCGGAACTGCGTCACGCCCTGGCCGTTCTGCTTCAGCACCAGGTCGGGCGAGTGGCACTGGAAACACAGCTTGTACAGGTCCATGGAGAACGGCGAGTAGAACTTCTGCGGGTACTCGGCGGGGAGCAGGCGGAAGTTCTTGGCCGCGTGCGGGTCGTGGCACACCGTGCAGTGCCCGTCTCGGATAGGGCCGTGCTTCTGGGGGTTGTTCGCCAGCAGCTTGCCCATGTCGGCGAGCATCGAGCCGTCGGAGGCCTTCACCGGCTTGTCATGGCACTTCAGGCACGTCTCGACCTGCAGCCCCTTCTGAAGGTTCGGCAGCTTGGACGTGTGGGCCTCGTGGCACGTCGTGCAGCCGCCGGGCTCGGTGATCGCGGCGTGGACCACACCGCCCGCCCCTCCGGAAGCCGCGGACGTCATCTTGTCGAACTGCTCCTTGTGGCACGACATGCAGATGCCCGGCGAAGTGCCCGCGAGCTGGAACTTGAAGTCCGACGCGTGCGGGTCATGGCAGTTGACGCACCCCTTTTCCAGCGCCTTGTGCATGTGCACGCCGGGTCCGACCTGCAGCGTCTCGGCGTGGCACTTCACGCACAGCGCGTTGCTGTCGTCGCTCAGGAGCTTGGGCACGTTGGACGAGTGCCACTTGTGGCACGCCGTGCACGCACCCACCGCCACCGGCCCGTGAACGAACTGCTTCTTGGCGTAGGTGTTCTCGTGGCACTTGATGCAAAGGTCGCGCTTGGGGTCGGCGATCAACTGGGCCTTGTGCTCCGACCCGTGCGGGTCGTGGCAGTCCATGCACTTGCCCTCGGCCACCGGCTTGTGCGGGTGCGTCTCAGCCGTGAGCTGGTGGCACTTCAAACACAGCTCCTCCCTGGCGGCCTTGAAGGCAAACTTGTGGTCCTTGAACTCCCCCACCTGGATGTGGCACGCCGCGCAGTCGGCGGCCCCGGGCTTGTGCATCACCGTGTGGGTGATGATGGGCTTGTGGCACTGATCGGTGCAGTTGGTCGGGACCAGCGGCACCTCACGCTTGGGAGCGGTGGCGACCTGGGCCGATGCCGCGGACCCAAACACGGCCCAAGCGCACCACAGCACACATGCGCGTGCCCGGCGGCTCAGAGGGAGGGCGCGAGATAATCCCATCGATTGCGCCATTGCACGGGGTATGCCATAGGGAAACAGCCCTGATTCTCCGACTTCAAGGGTTGATTCTCAACTACAGGAATCGGCAAACTCCGTCCTTTCACTTTTGAGATTCCAACACCTGCGCGACGCTCTCCAACTGCTCGATCGAGAGCTGCTCCGAACGCGCGGTGGGCGAGACGCCGATCGGCAGGGGGAAATCCCGCCCCAGAATCGTTCCAATTTGCTTCCGCCGCTGCGAGAACAGGCGTCGGCATAGCTCGCTCAGCCGGCGCGGGTCGCTCGTGAGCGCGAGGCCCTCGGGCAGCCGCTCGATCGCGCACATTTCGCTGGTCACCTCCGGGCGTGGCCAGAAGCACTCGGGCGGCAGCAGCGCGATACGCCGGACCGCACACACGCTCTGCACGACCACTCCCAGTTCGCCGTAGTCCTTGGTGCCCGGCTTGGCGCGGAGGCGCTCCCCGACCTCGCGCTGGATGGTCACGTACTGCCCCAGGCACCCCCCGGGGGGCGGGAAGTCCATGGCAAGGATAGCCATCACGGCGCTGGCCGCCCCGTAGGGCAGGTTGGCGACCAGGCGGAACGCGGAGCCGCCCAGCGCGGCGGGAATGGCGGGGTTCAGGGCGGACTTGCCGTCGAGACAGTCGCCCTCGATGAGCGTGAAGGCGCCGGGGGCCAGGGCGCCGGCGTGACGATCGCGCAGAAGCGCCGCCAGCCCGGCGTCGAGCTCACACGCGACCACACGGCAGCCGCGCCGGAGCAACTCCTCCGTGAGCGTGCCGGTGCCGGGGCCGATCTCGAGCACGAGGTCACCCTCCGCGGCGCCCGACTCATCGACGAGCTTGCGGATGAGGTTGTGATCGCACAGGAAGTTCTGCCCGAGCCTGTGGCGCGGCGAGAGCCCGCGCGATTCGAGCAGAGCCTTGATCTCGGTCAGCGTTTGCACGCCGCATTGTATGAATCGAAGCGGCGCCCCCTTACCGCTACGATCCGCCCCATGCCCAGGCCCAGCTACGACATCCTCGCCGTCGATCTTGACGGCACCCTGCTGGGCCCCGACGGCAAGGTCTCGCCGGCCAACGCCGCGGCGGTGCGACGGGCCCGGGCGGCGGGGATGGAAGTCGTCATCTGCACCGGACGCGGGCTGGTGGAGTCCGGGTACGCCGTCGGAGCCATCGACGCCAACGTCCCGGCGCCCGGGCGTGACGTCGCGCCCATTGTGTGCGCCGGCGGCGCGATGCTGTGCGACGCCCGGTCGGGGCGCACCATGCACCGCTGGGCCATGCAGCTCCCGCTGGTGCGCCGGCTGTGCGACCATTTCGCCGAGGCCAAGCGGGCCCCGCTCATCCTCAAGGACCGCGACGCCGCCGGGTTCGACTACCTCGTGGTCAACTCCGGCCCGATCGAATACCCCACCCAGTGGTGGTTCAACGCCATGCCGGTGCTGGTGAAGTTCGTCGATCACATCGACCACGACCAGCACCCCGAGCACACGGTCCGGGTGGGCTTCGCCGCCGAGGCCCCGGTGATGATGGAACTCGCCCGCACCGTGCAGGAGCAGTTCGGCCGCGAGACCACCACCCAGCACTTCGCCGCCGTCGCCGGCACCAAGGACGCAGCAAACCGGGGCGACGCGAGCAAGGGCGAGCACGGCGCCAAGGACGACCGCGTCCACCTGCTCGAGGTCTTCGACCCGCAGGTGAACAAGTGGACCGCCATCCACCGCCTGGCCCTGGAGCAGGGCATCCCGCGACAGCGCATCGCCTGCATCGGCGATGAAGTGAACGACCTGGCCATGATCGAGGGCGCTGTCGCCGGCGGCGGTCTGGGCATCGCGATGGGGAACGCCATCGATCGTGTCAAAGCAGCCGCCAACCGGCACACCGCGTCGTACAAGGAAGACGGCCTGGCCGCGGCCATCGAGCGGGTGCTGTCCGGGGACTGGTAGGACCGTGAGCCCGGCGCTCCCCGAGCGGCGGGCGAACACTCACCAACCGCCTTGCACCAGATTCAAAAAGAATTTCGGACTTTCCCTTGCTCCCGTGAATCTGTTTCGTAGGTTGATGTCAGCCGCGATCTGTGCTTCACGCGGCCACAGGGAGAAAGCTCATGAAATCCTCAACCGCTGTCGTGGCGCTGTCGTGCGCCGTAGGTATCGCCTGGGCCGTGCCGGCCCCGGCGCAGGTGCTGACCGTCGTGGGATCGAGCCTAGGCTCAGCCACGAACACCTTCGCCGACGACCCGAACGACCCGTTCCCGTTCGTGATCGACGCCGACACCTCGAACGTGTGGCTCCCGGGCCTGTTCGGCGCAGACCTCGGCGCCCTGTGCCTCAGCGACAGCGACTACCGCGTGCCGCAGCCCGGATGCGAGCTGCACGCCCTGGGGCGCGGCCACATGAAGGCCTACGGCACCGGGACCGGCCAGGTCAGGCTGAAGTGGAAGGTCACCGCCTCGACGTTCCAGAGCTGCGACCGCAACACCTACACCGCCACAGCCAGCTCAAACTTCGACGCCGGGCTCACCTTCACCGTCACCGGCGTTCCACCGGGCACGCCCGTCACCATCTCCTACAACTGGCGGGCCACGTCCACCACCACCAACACACCCGAAGCGGGCATCGACGACGACGCCCGCGTCTCGCAGTCGGCCCTCTACGTGAACGGCGCCGAGCTCACGGGCGGTTACTTCAACATCGGCGGCGGGACCGTCATCCGCAGCCTGACCAACCAGACCGGCTCGTTCACCGTCATCGCCGGCACACCGTTCACCGTCCGCGCCGGCGGGCGTTGCACGGGCCAACTCGGCCAGCCGGGCCAGGGCGCGTTCCACCAGGACGAGACCTACGCCAGCTACAACGGTGACATCATCCTCGCGTCTCTCGCCCTCCCTCCAACCTACCCCCAGCCCATCAACGTCTACGGCGAGTTCGGCGTGGACCTCGGCTCGGACCGTGAAATCGGCGACGCCAACGCCGACGCCGACGGCGCCTTCGACCCCGGCGACGCCTACCCCTGGCACGGCCCGCCCATCCCCGCCCCGGGCCAGAACGGCTCGCGTGACGACGCGCAGCTCTTCCTGGGCATCGACCCCGACCCCTCCCCGGCAATCCCCTTCGGCCCGCCGTACTGCTCGAACGCGCCGCTGCCACTGCCGCCGCAGTGGTTCGACGCCGACGACTTCGACGCGCTCGAAGTCTCGCTCGCGGGCTTCATCCCGCCGTCGCCGCTCTTGCAGCCGCTGGTGCTCAACTCCGGCTGCCTGCACGGCGTCGAGGAGCTGCTCATCTCGTTCGAGGACGACGGCCCCATCTCTGTGACGCCCAATATCTTCGGCGGGTGCGAGATCCCCATCTACTCCGCCACGACGTTCGGGCAGCTTTACGGCACCACCGCGAAGCGTGACGAGGTGCTCGGCCTTTCGCTCACGCAGACCGGCCCCGTGCAATACTCCGCCACGCCTTACCCCATGCTCGATGAAGTCGGCCTCCACGTCTCCATGTCGCCCAACCCGCTGCCGGGCAGCAACATCGACGACGACGATACCGACGGCCTTGACGTCTCCGACTACGCCGGGCAGTGCCCCGTCTGGTACGTATCGAGCGACCACGAGACCCCGCAGTACGACCGCGCCAACGGGTTCATGCTCGACCCCGGCACCATCTACCAGCCGACGCCGGGCGGCCTGGTGCCGGTGGTCATCGGCACCGTCCACCTCGGGCTGCGCCCCGACACCGACGTGCGCGGCTTCGAGTTCGTCAAGGCATTCGAGCCGTCCACCAACACGCAGAACGCCCTGGCGGTCGTCTTCAGCGTTGCCCGCGACGACCCGACCACGCCCGTCGACGAGTCCGGCGGCCTCGATCCCCGCATGATCTACATCTCATTCCTCAATGGATTCAGCTCGCCGCTCCTGAACTATCCGCTGCCCGACGACGTGGACGCGATCACGGCGTACGACGTGCCGCTGGCCCCCATCACCCCCCCGCGCACCTGCCCCAGCGACATCAACCGTGACTTCTTCGTGAACACCGTGGACCTCGTGGACCTGCTCCGCTGGTTCGGCGGCCCCGGCCCCGGCGGCGGCCCGGGCGGTGGTGGCGGTGGTGGTGGTGGCGGCGGAGGAGGCGGTGGCGGCGGCCCCGGCGGCAGCGGCCCCGGCGGCGACCCCGACATCAACGGCGACGGCATCGTCAACACCGCTGACCTCGTCACCCTCCTCGGAGAGTTCGGACGCCACTGCCCGTGAACTTCTACCGGTCCGCCTCGCCCGGACGGTTACTGTGCTCGCCCGCCCCCGGTCGATCGGGGGCGGGCATTTTCTTGGTCCCCGAGAGGACGGCACCGAGCTCTGTCCCATTTCTTGTCGTGATTCCCAATGCAACGCCATCCGCGAGAGCCACCCACGATGGTAACTTGGAGCTCTGACGTTCCGCTCCTTGCAAGCGTCGGAGGTGAGGCGATGAAAGGTTTGCGCCGTTTCGTTCGGAATGCCTTGGCGCTTGTCGCGCTGCTGCACGGCGCGGACCTCGCTTCCGCGGGCGTGTTGTACGTCAACGCCAATCTTGCGACCGGCACCAACGACGGCTCGTCCTGGGCCGACGCGTACCGGGGCAGGCTGGGTCTGCAGGCCGCCCTCACGGCGGCCGCGCCGGGCAACGGCGCACAAATCTGGGTCGCCGCCGGCGTCTACGCCCCCGCCGGCCCCAGCGGCGACCGCAACACCAGCTTCGCACTCAAGAACGGCGTGGCCGTTTACGCCGGGTTTTCCGGTGTCGAGACCAGCCTCGCACAGCGGAACCCCGCCGCCAATCTCACGATTCTCACCGGCGATCTCAACGCCAATGACCCGGCCAACGGCTTCCCGTCGGGCAACGACAACAGCGCCCACGTCGTCCGCGCGGATAACTGCGACCCATCCGCCCTCATCGACGGCTTCGTCATCCGCCAGGGCGACGCCCGCTCCATCGGCACCATCAGCCCGGTCGATCGGGAAGACGGCGCCGGCATGTTGATCGTGGGCGGCTCACCGACGGTGCTGTCATGCGTGTTCACGCTCAACTCGGCCAACGCGAGCGGCGGCGGCCTTTGCGTCGACGCCGCGGCGCCGACGATCCGGGACTGCACGTTCATCAACAACCGGGCTTTTCAACGCGGATCGGGCGCCGCCAACCTGCGGGTCGCCTCAGGACTCTTCGAGAACTGCCGCTTCGAGGCCAACACGGGCAACATGGGGGGCGGCTTCTTCAACGGCAAACGTATCCCCGCCGACCCCGGTCCTTCCTCGCCCATCATCCGTGGGTGCGTGTTCTTCAACAACAACGGCAACATCAGCAGCGGGCACGGGCCCGGCCTGCTCGACAGCGAGGGCGCGCCCCGCATCGAGGACTGCCTCTTTCACCTGAACCACACCGGGTCGAGCGGCGGCGGCGTCTTCCTTCAGGCCAGCCACGCCGTCATCGACCGCTGCCGCTTTGTCGACAACGCCGGCTCGTTCGATATCGGCGACGCCGCGTATCTCCAGGCCGACGCTCACCCCATCTTCCTGAACTCGCTGTTCATCGGCCACGGACTGACCGCCGCCAACCAGCCGTCAAAGGTGACCGTGAACATCAAGGACACAAGCGCCGCGGATTTCATCAACTGCACCTTCGCCAGCAACGGCGGCACCGGCGGGACCGGCGCCACCGTGATCCAGGACCCGGGCTACGGCTCGCGGGTCATCAACTGTGTGTTCTGGAACAACGCCGGCCAGGGCGGCACGGGCGAGGCCGCCGCCATCCGCTCGCTCGGAGGCCCCACACCCATCGCCGTCACGAACTCGTGCGTTCAAGGTTGGACCGGCGCTCTCGGTGGCGCCGGCAACTTCGGGGGCGACCCATTGTTCGTGAGCCTCAAAGGCCCCGACGCCGTCGGCGGCACGCTCGACGACGATCTCCGCCTGACCGCGCTTTCACCGTGCATCGACGCAGGCTCGAACGCCGGCGTTCCCATCGGAACCAGCAAAGACCTCGCGTCGCAGCCGCGATTCAGAGATGTACCGCAGTCGCCCGACTCCGGCGTCGGCGCCCAGCCCCTCGTGGATGTCGGCGCGTACGAGTTTATCCCGACCTGCCCGCTCGACCTGAACGCCGATCTGCTCATCGACACACCGGACCTGCTCACGCTGCTCGGCTCCTTCGGCGCCTCGGTCGCCCGGTGGGCGCCGGGGGATTTCAACGGCGACGGGCGCGTCGACACCGCCGACCTCGTGGCGTTGCTCGGACAGTTCGGGCTCGGCTGCTAAGCGAATCTCCCAGCACCGGATGGTCGATGGCAGCGGCCAAAAACGGGAGACCGCAGCACTGACGGGTGCCGCAAGCCGGGGGGTTTGTAACTTGTCATCGGGCCGCCACCCAACGCGCGGCGCGCGATCCCAACCGCCTGGAGGAACGAAACATGCCATGCCTGACGCGATCCCTGCGCCTCGTCCTCACGATCGCGGCCTCCGCCGCCGGCGCCGCGCCGGCGATGGCCGCCGATCCACCGCTGGCGCTGCAGACGTTCGCCACGGGCCTCACCCAACCGGTGTTCGTCACCCACGCGCCGCAGGACCCGTCGAGCATCTACATCGTTGAGCAGCGAGGCAAGGTCAAGGTTGTGCGCAACGGCTCGGTGCTGCCCACTCCGATGGTTGATGTCGCCTCGCTCATGACCGGCTCGGACGCCTATGTGCTCGAGTACGGCCTGCTCGGCCTGGCGTTCCACCCGAACTTCGCGACCAACGGCTACTTCTACGTCAACTTTACCGTCGGCACCTCCAATCTCGCAGACACGGTCGTCATGCGGTTCAAAACACTGCCGGGCAACCCAGACGTCGCCGATTTCAACTCGCGCGTGCAGATCCTCCGCATCCCCTACACGATCAAGCAGCACCGCGCCGGTTGGATGGACTTCGGCACCGACGGCAAGCTCTACATCGCCACCGGCGACGGCGGCGAGAACGACCCGCTCAACGCCGGTTCGGACCTCACCGTGCTCAAAGGCAAGATCCTCCGTATCGACGTCAACGGGCCCGACGGCGTCCCCGGCACCGCCGACGACGACGGGTTCCCCGCCGACGCCAACAAGAACTACGTCATCCCCGCCAGCAACCCGTTCGTGTCAACCCCGGGCGCGGCCGGCGAAATCTGGTGCTACGGCCTGCGCAACCCGTGGCGCTGCTCGTTCGACCGCCAGACCGGTGACCTGTGGATCGGCGACGTGGGGCAGGGCCAGCGTGAAGAGGTGGACATGGTCGTTCCCGCTTCCGCGGGCGGATCTTTTTTCGGTTGGCGCTGTATCGAGGGCACGCTCCCCACGAACTTCGCGGGCTGCCCGGCGCAGCTCCCGCCCTCGGTGCCACCGGTGTACGAGTACACCCACGCCGTCGGCACCGCCGTGATCGGCGGATACGTCTACCGCGGCTGCCTGATGCCCGCGCTCCGCGGCACCTACTTCTTCGGCGACTGGAACCAGAAAACCTGGTCATTCCGCCTCGTCGGCGGCTCGGTGACCAGCTTCACGAACCGGCAGCCCGAGTTCCCTTTCGGCATGACATTCGTCTCCTTCGGCGAGGACTACGACGGCGAGATGTACGCCTGCGCGTGGTCCACCACAGCCGGAAACTCGACCGTCTACAAGATCATCGAGGCTGGGCGACCCATCCCGGACTGCAACGTCAACGGCATTGACGACGCTCTGGAACTGTGCCGGGGCGCCGCCGTGTCCCCCGCGATCGCCGTACCCCCCGCGCCGGTCACCACCTGCCCCGGCAGTTCCGCCTCGTTCCGCATCGACGCCGTGGGCGCCGGCCTGTCGTACCAATGGCAGCGCGAGACAGCGCCGGGCAGCAACACGTACGTTGCGCTCAGCGACGGCCCGACCGCCCCATGGGACGGCAACGCGCCGGGTATCGGGGCGGTGGTGTCCGGATCAACCACGCCCCTGCTCACCGTCGCAGCCGACACCAGCGCGTCACGCCACCTGAGCGGTCCGCACGCGATCCGCTACCGCTGCTCGGCGTCCAACGGCTGCGGCTCCGACACCTCGGCCCCCGCCGCGCTCTCGCTCCTGCCGGACCTCAATCTCAGCGGCGCCGTCGACACCCCCGACCTCACGATCGTGCTCGGCGACTTCGGGCACGCCGTCACGCCGTACACCAGCGGCGACGTCACCGGTGACGGATTCGTCAGCACCTCCGACCTCACGGCGTTGCTGGGCTCGTTCGGCTCGACGTGCCCGGCGCCATGACCTGAAGCCTCGTGCGATCTCTCCGCAGCCCCACCAGCGTCCCGCCGAGTTCGGTGTGTTTTCGGTCGTTGCGCCGTACGAACCGCCCGAATTCGGACCACGATTCCCCACGTCCTGAGGGGTAAGACCTTCTAGCCTGATGGGCTCGCTCCGGGGTCGAACACCTTCGCTGCGCCCACCTGGAGGATCGCGACATGAGGACCCCCATCAGCACGCCTTGGAGCGCCGCGCTCCTCATCGCCGCCGCAGCCACGGCAGCCGGCGCCGGCCAGCCCGCGCCCGACGAGATGGTCTTCACGACGGTCGTCACGCCGCCGCAGATTGTCGAGACGATGCAGGATGTCCTGAACCGCTCGCGGAACATCCAGGTCGAGCGCACCTACTCGTACAGCGCGATCCCCCGCGACAGCGACCGGCACACGCCCGTGCTGATCGCCGGCACGATCATCCCGCCCGCGAACGATGAGTCGCCATCGCCCGATGTGCGCGGCCTGTACCGCGGGTTCAACAGCGTGGCATCCGGCAGCGTGTTCCCGCCCGACTGCACCATGGGCGCCGGCCCGCTGCACGTGATGGCGGGCACCAACGCCGGATTCGCCGTGTACAGGAAGTCCAACGGCGCGGCGATGGCCTCCGGCAGCTACGGCTCGTTCTTCGCGCCTTTGCAGCCCCCCAGCACCTTCACCTCCGACCCGCGCGTGCTGTACGACCGCGACTCGGGCCGCTGGTTCAACATGATCCTTGCGATCAGCAACATCGACGATTACTCCTATTACATGATCGGCGTGTCGGCCACCAGCGACCCCAACGGCGCCTGGAAGAAGTACATCCTCGACTCCACCCTCAATGGCTCCAACCCCACCGGCGACTGGTCCGACTACCCCATGATGGGCGTGGACAAGGACGCGCTCTATGTCAGCGCCAACATGTTCCCGAGGGCCAGCGGCGGCACGAGTGTCAAGCTCCGCGTTATTCCCAAGGCCCAGCTCATCAACTTCAGCAACACCATCGCCTACAGCGACATCGCCGGCATCACGGGGCCCTCGGGCCAGGGCGTCTTCTCCGTCCACCCCGCCTCCACCATCGGCGCCACCAACCCCGCCGAGTTCATGGTCTCAACCGACGGCGGCTCAACCATCAACATCTACGGCGTCACCAACGCCACCGGCACCCCCGTCCTCACCAAGCGCTCGCTCGCCGTCCCGTCGTACGGCTTCCCCCCGTCGGCGCCGCAGACCGGCGGCGGTGTCACCCTCGACACCATCGACGGCCGCGTCCAGGCCACCCCCGTCTGGCGCGACGGCTCGTTGTGGGTCTGCAACTCCATCGCCAGCGGCAGCGTCCCCGCAGTCCGCTGGTACCAGATCAGCACCGCGAACTGGCCCACCTCCGTCAGCCTCGTGCAGAGCGGCACGATCAGCGCGGCCAACACCGGGTTCCTCAACCCGTCCATCGCCGTCAACGCCGCGGGCGAGGCCACTGTCATGTTTACGCGCTCTTCGACCACCACCGGCGCGTCGATCTTTTACAGCACGCGCAGGCCCGCGGACCCGCTGGGCACCATGAGCGCCCCGACGTCCATCAAGTCCACCACCATCAACTACAACCCCGGCATCGGCTCGCCAACCCGCTGGGGCGACTACTCCGCCGTCGTCGTCGACCCCGCCGACGACTCCTCGTTCTGGGCGTTTAATGAGTACCCCTCGGCCTCCAACACCTGGACCACCTGGGTCCAAAACTACGACCTCAGCCCAAACCAACAGATCGTTGTGGACGCTTCCGGCGGCGTGCCCGGCGTGTCGATCGACGTCACCCCCAACGACGTGAACGGGCAGAGCACCGGCGTCACACCGTTCGCCCGCAACTACGCGTCCGGAACCGGCCTCACCCTCACGGCGCCGCAGACGTCCGGCACGTTCGTCTTCAGCAACTGGATCGTCAACGGGGCGCCCTCCCCCGCCGGCCAGCGCGTCATCACGCCCAACATCACCGGCTTCGTCGCCGCCACCGCGAGTTATCTCAGCACGCTCGCGACCAGCGTCACCAGCTCGCCGTACAGCGGCGTGCCCATCACCATCAGCACCGCCGACCCCTTCGGCGTCGGCAGCGGGGACACCCCCATCCTCCTGCATTACATCGGCGGCACCAGCGTCGCGTTCACCGCCCCGCTCTCATTCAACGGCGCCCAGTTCAGGCACTGGGAGATCAACGGCAACGAGCAGAGCACCAACCCGCTCACCCCGCCGCTCTTCGGCGTCAACACCTACAACGCCGTCTACGGCTGCCGTGGCGACGTCTCCGGCGACCACGCCTGCGACACCATCGATCTCACGCTGCTTCTCGCGCAGTTCGGTCAGGCCGCCCCCCCCGCCACCGGCGCCGACCTGTCGGGCGACGGTCTCGTGAACACCACCGACCTGATCCAGTTGCTCGCGGCGTTCGGGCAGGCGTGCCCGTAAGCCGGGCCGACTCCAAACCGGCATCTCCCGGTGCACGATGTCGCTGTGGGGAACTGCTCACCCCCGCACGATCTTCGCCGGCGCAAAGCGCCCCTCGAGCACCTTGTCCGCGTCGGCCTTCAGCCACTGCTGCAGGATCCCGGCGTACACGCTGCGGAAATCGGTCGTGAACTTCAGGTCACCCTGGTCCAGGTCGGTAAGCGACGGGTGCTTGCCAAGCACGCCCGGACGGACCATCGGCCCCGCCAGGAACATCGGGGCGGCGGTGCCGTGGTCGGTGCCGCCGCTGGCGTTCTGACCGACGCGCCGCCCGAACTCACTGAAGCTCATCGTCAGCACCCGCTTGTCGTTCTCCTGCTTCGCGAGGTCGTCATAGAACGCCTTGACCGCCGACGAGAACTGCTCGAGCAGGTTCGCCTGCGTGCCGTTGGCCGCCCCCTGACCCGCGTGGGTGTCGAACCCGCCGAGGGTGACGTAGTAAACCCGCGTGGGCATCCCCGCCGCGATCATCGACGCGACCATCGAGAGCTGGCGGGCCAGCCCGGTCCGCGGGTACTCCACCTCCGGCTTGCGCTCGACCGCCTTGCGCACGCGCTCGGAGGCGAGCTGCGCATCCAGCGCCGTCCGCATCAGGAAACTCGCGGCCGTATCGCCCCCGCGCGCACCCTTCAGCTCCTGCGTTTCCTCGATCGTCTTGTAGGGCTTGACCAGCCGGCCGTCGTCCATGTCCAGCCCCGTCCACTTGAACAGCTCCGGCGAATCGAACGCCACCGGCTTGTACATCCGCCCTTCCATGGCCAAGGGCGCGGTGCGACCCAGGGCCACGCCGGCCTCGCTGTCGCAGCCGCATCCCGCCCCGGGGGCGCCGGCGCACTGGTTGTCAAAGTACCGACCCAACCACCCCTCGCCCGTCCCGCTCGTGTCGGCGGTGTGCCAGATGTCCATGCTCTTGAAGTGCGAGCGATTCGGATTCGGGTACCCCACGTCCTGCACCACCGACAGCATCCCCTTGTCGTACAGCGATTTCAGCCCCACCATCTTGGGGTGCAGGCCGATGCCGTCGGCCTCCGCCAGCGCGAGCACTTCCTTCTGCGGGATGGCGATGCTCGTTCGGGCCTTGTAATACGCCGCGTCACCGAACGGGATCACCGTGTTCAGCCCGTCGTTTCCGCCCGCGAGCTGCACGACGACCAGGATGCGGTCCTGCGCCACCCCGGGCTGCGATGACTGCCCCGGCTTGACCTGGGCGGCCAGCACGCGCGCGGACAGGTCGATGAACATCGGCACCGTCACGGCCGCCGACGCCAGCGTAAAGCCGCGGGAAAGAAACGCGCGCCGAGAGAAGGCCGTTGGTTGGTTCATGGGCGGCTCGGGATTGAACTCAGAGAACTCGGAGGGAACGGAGCGGAATCGGATGGGGGATTGGGTTTGGATTCAAAGGGGGAAGCAGGCATCAGAGTTGCATGGAGAGGTAGTCAAAGCAAAGATCAGGACTTCAGGACTCAGGACTTGGCACTCAGCACTCATGCCTCGATGCCTCACGCCCTCCCCGTCAACAAAGCTGATACTCCGGCATGGTCGCGATCAGGCACAACGCTCCGGACACCGAATCGACCGTCACGCCTTCATAGGCGGCGAAATGATCGCGCAGCACCGCTAGTCGCTCGGCCTGCGCCTCCCCGCCGAGCGTGAAGCGGAGCAGGTAATCGCTCACCGCCGCCGGGTCCTTCTCTGAACCGGGCGACACCTTGGCCAGATCGTCGAGAAGCACCAGCGGGTCGTAGCGGTCGACGTCCGCCAGCGGGTCATAGCCGCGCGGCGTCTTGCCCGTGATCAAGAAGTTCAGGATGTTCTGGCGCACAAACAGCGTCGACGTGTTGATCCACGTCCGCCCGCCCGCCCAGCCCGCGACATTGGGCGGGAAAAACAGATTCTGCCCCATCAGGTCCAGCGCATCATTCAGGATGCCCAGGTCGCGCACCGGCGTCCGCAGCGTCCGCACCGCCCCCACCAGCAGTTCGACCGGGCTCTTGATCCGCGCGTTCATGTTCGCCGGGTCGTAGAAGTGCTCGCTCAGGAGGAGCTTCCGCAGCACCGGCTTGAGCTGGTAGTTCGCGCCCGAAAGCTCCGACGCCATCTGTGCGATCACCTGCTCGCCCGGCTTGCCCCCGGGGTTCCCGGGGGCCGGCGCGGAGTCACCCTGCTGCTCGTTCACGAAATACCGGTACAGCTTACCCGCGATGAACTTCGAGCACGCCGGCTGGGCGAGGATGATCTCGACGAAGTCGTCGCCGTCGAAGACGCCCTTGCGCCCCAGGATCGACTTGCTGCCGCCGTCGTGCTGGAACTGGCGGAACTTGAAGTCGTTGTACTCGAAGCTGTAGCCGGTAAGGGTGCGGGCGCCCTCCTTGATGTCGCTCTCGCTGTAGTTGCCGGCGCCGAGCGAGAAAAGCTCCATCAGCTCGCGGGCGAGGTTCTCGTTGGGGTGGTCCTTGCGCGACTCATCGTTATCCAGGTACTTGATCATCGCCGGGTCGCGGATGATCGCCCGCAGCAGCTCCGCGAAGCTCCCCACGGCGTGCTTGCGGAACAACTGGTTCTGCGTGAACTGGTGCCAGCTGTTCTCGATGGTCCGGTAGCTGGTGGCGAAGTGCCCGTGCCAGAAGAGCGTGAGTTTCTCCTCCAGCGGGCGTGGCGTCTCGATCATCCGCGTGAGCCACCACTTCTGCATCGCCCGCACCTGCTCGCGGTCCTCGCGCTCGCGCCGCTGCCGCTCGAGCCGGAACTTCGCGAGCGTGTCCTCGTCCTGCGCCTTGCGGGCCCGGTTGAGCTGCTCCCGCTCGGCAGGCGACAGCGGCTCCATGATGTCGGAGCGGAATCCCTTGGCCTGATCGTCTTCGCCCCCGGCGTGCCCCGCCCTTACCTGCTCGTAGTTCAGCAAGTGATCGACCGACTTCTCCGGCCCCCAATCCGCGAGCAACCGGTACTGCGACGGCGTCCCCCCGAACCCGGCCCGGAGCAACAAATGACGCGCGGTGTCATAGCCCCACGCCGATTTCTTGATCGGAGCGAGCGAGGCAGTCGGAGGGGCGGCTGAGGCGGTACCCATGGGGCGGCGTCCCGAACACCATAGGAACAACGCGGGTGGGCCGTTCGTATTGCCCCGGCCGGACTAAGGGCACGCCGTCCCAAACCCCGCCAAAAGCAGCGTCAGGTCCGTCGTATTCACGCTCCCATCCCCGTTGACATCCCCATTCGTCCCCGGCGTTACCGAGCTCCCGAAGAACCCCAGCAGCACCGTCAGGTCCGCCGTGTCGATGGCGCCGGAACCGTTGATGTCCGCCGGGCAGGGCGGTGTGCACGACGGCGGCGCCGCCACCGTCGCGTGCTGGGTGCCCGAAATCGTTGTCAGGTCGGTCGCGATGCCGATGTCGCTGGTGCGACCCTGCAAGCCAGGCAGGAACTGGTTGGTGATCGACCCGGTCGAGCGGCTGATGAACGCCGCCACCTTCAGCGTGCCGCACGGCGGGGCGCCCAGGCCCAGCACGCTGTAGGGGACGAACATCTCCAACCCGGTCGTTGCCAGCGCGGCGTTGGCCGCCGAACTCGCGGTCACCCCCGAGGTGTTGGTGTTATTCAGTGCGGCCTGGACGCCTGCGTTCGGAACACCGCCCGAGAGCAGGCCGCTGCCGCTGTTGACGATGCTCGTGCCGCGGTAGGTCTTGACACAGCTCCCCGGAGCCAGCGCGAGCTGGTCGCAGTACAGATTGGAGCCGCTGACATTGAGGAAGAACATGTGGCCGGGGGCGAAGCCGGTGTCGAAAATCGTGCCCGTAAGCTGGGCCAGGCCGTTTGGCGGCGGGACCTGGTTGGACGTATCGAGATAAATCTGCCCGCCGGCCGCGGAGTCGATGAGGATCGCGAGGTTCCCCGCGCCGGAGCCCAGGTTGCCCGGGATGCCGATGAGCAGCCCGTCAGACTCCTCGCGCACCATCAGCCGGTCGAGCTCGGCGGTGTTGTCGCCGACGTTGGTGGGCGTGTCCTGGACGGTGTTGAGCTGCGCTCCGGCGAGCGAGTTGAGAATATCCACGCCGTCCACCCTGTTCACCGGCGGCGCGGGCGGCGTCAAATCAACCGTGAAGACCCGGTACTGGTAGCGCGTGAGCGGGACGGGATAGGCGGCCTGAGTGGCGCCGGTGATGTTCGAGAGGGTCGCGCCGGTCTGCAGGTCCGTAACGGTTGATCCGCCCTGCGGCAGGGTGAACCCGCCGAGGTTCAGGTTCGTCGTCAGCGAGGCGCTGGACAGGTTGATCGTTACCAGCAAGGTCTGGGTCGGCCCGCCGACCGGGGAATACCGCCTCACGAACGACCACACCCGCCCGTCGCTCGACGGCACCGTCGAGTACGTCCCGCGGCGCAGGGCCGCGTTGTTCTTCCGCAGCGCGATCAGTGTGCGGTACGTCTCCAGCAGGCTGCCGTTAACCCCCTGCTGCTCCTGCACGCTCCGCCCGTCGGCGTTGCGCTCGTAGCGGTTGTTGTACGCCGAGCTGTTGAGCACGAAGTAGTTGCTCATGGGTGCGCCGGCGTTGGTGAGCCACTTGAAAGGCTCGCGCATCGGGCAGTCGTTGGCGTCCGATCCCCAGTTGCCCTTCACGCCCTTCATGCCGATCTCGTCGCCGTAGTAAATCACGGGCGTGAACGGCCCCAGTAGCAGCGACGCCGCGGCGGGGCGCCCCTTGTCGATCGTGCCCGCCGTGTCGGCCCCGATGGTCGAAGCGAGGCGGTTGTTGTCGTGGTTGTTCACGATCCCCAGAAACGTGCCTCGCGTCAGGGTGGACGCCGCCGCGTAGCTCGCCTCGGCCTCGCTGATCAAGCCCGAGGCGCTCTCGTTCAGGAACGCCGAGCGCTCGGCGAACATCAGCGGCATCGTGAACATCGCGTCGAACTGCGAGAGGAACTCCGTGCCGCGCGTGCCCCAGTCGGCCTGCTCACCGAACAGGAACACGTCGGGCTTGAGCTGGCGCAGCGACGCGAAGAACGGCGTCCAGAACGTGTCAAGGTTGTAGCCCCACCCGCCCGGGCCGTGGTCGTTGTTGACGAGGCAGTGGTCAAACCTGTACCCCGCGATGCCGTCATCCGGCACGCCGTCGTTATTGGGGTCGAGCCACTTGCGGGCCCACGCCGTCACTTGGTCGCGGCACGCCGCGGTGCGAAGGTCCCACTCAATGAAGTTGACGCTCGATCCGTTCCAGGTGGTGTACGACGTCCCGCTGTACTGCGTGTTGGCGGCGTTGGTGTACGCCATCCACGTGTCGTAGATACTCGCCGGGTTGTTGAACGAGTTGGTGTAGTAGACGGTGTTGGTAGCCACGCCGTACACAACGAAGTCGAGGTACACCTTGATCCCGCGCGCCTTGGCGGCGGTGACAAAGTCGAGGAACTGCTGCTGGGTGCCGAAGTCCGAATCGACCAGGTCCGCCTGCCCGTGGTGATAGCCGTGATAGGCGACCGAAGGAAAGATCGGGTTGATCCACACGCCGGTGATGCCCAGCGACTGGAGATAGTCGAGCGACGCGGTCAGCCCGCCGAAGTCGCCGAACCGGTTGGTGTCGTTGTTGGAATCACGCCACGCGATGGGCATGATCTGGTACATCACCTCGTCGGCGACCGGCGAGCTGAGGAACTGCTGCGCCCCCGCGCGGGGGGCGCCGATCCCGATCCCCAGCAACCCGATGGCGAGAGCAGGAACAAGGCATGCGACCGGGCGGTTCATGCGACGATTTGGGTTCTGGCGGTATTTCACGGCGGTGAAACGCTACAGCATCGGGGGGGTGCAATCAATGGTCCGGGAACTCCTGGAGGGCCCAACTTGAGGCATGCCCACTGAAACGCCCTGGAACTCGACTGGTTCCACACTCAGCCTGGGGTCGCCCGGCCAATCTTTCGGCCAATCCGCTCCCTCTCGCGGGGTCACCCGGGACAGGCCACCGCTTCAGACGCGAGCCGGCCGCGGACTCAAGAGCTTTGAATCACCCGCGCCTTGCCCGTCCCCCGAACCACCTCCCCGATCACGCGCGGCCGCTCTCCCCACCGCTTCAACTGCTTCACGATCGACGTCGCGAAGCTCGGGCGCACGATCAGGCAGAACCCGATCCCCATGTTGAACACGTCCCGCATCTCCGCGTCCGAGATGCCGCCGTGCCGCTGGAGGAACGGGAACACCGGATGCGGCGTCCACTTCGATTCATCCAGCACCGCGTCCACCTTCTTGTGCAGCGCCCGCTCAAGGTTCGCCGCCAGCCCCGAGCCGGTGATGTGGGCCATCCCCGTCACCACCTTCTTCACCGTGTACGTCCGCAGCAGCTTGACGATCGGCTTGGCGTAGAGCCGCGTCGGCATGAGCAGCACCTCGCCCAACGTCCGTTTGGGGTCGAGTTCCTTGTAGACCCTCTTCAGGTCCAGCCCGGCGTGCGACACAACTTTGCGCACCAGCGAGTATCCGTTGCTGTGCACGCCGTCGGATTCGAGGCCGATCACCAGGTCCCCCGGCTCCACCCGCGCCGGGTCCGTCGCCCGCGAGAGCTCCACCACCCCGACCGCGAACCCCGCCAGGTCGATCTCCCCCGGCGGGTACACGTCCGGCATCTCCGCCGTCTCGCCGCCCAAGAGCGCCGCCCCCACCTCCTTGCACGCCCCCGCGATCCCCGCCACCACCCGCTCCAGCGTCTCGGGCACCAGCTTTGCGCAGGCGATGTAATCCAGGAAAATCAGCGGCTCGGCGGCCTCGACCACCATGTCGTTCACGCTCATCGCCACCAGGTCGATCCCGATCGTGTCGTACACGCCCATGTCCGTCGCCAGCTTCACCTTGGTCCCCACCCCGTCGGTGCACGCCACCAGCACCGGCTCCTTGTAGTTCCGCTTGAACAGCGATTCATTGAAATCCAGCCGGAACAGCCCCGCGAAGCCCCCGAACCCGCCGACCACCCGCGGCCCGTGCGTCCTGCGCACGTGCGCCTTGATCATGTCAACGAACCGGTCGCCCTCGTGAATGTCCACGCCGGAGGCGGCGTAAGACAACGGGGCGCGATTCGTGGACCTCTTGTCGGGTTTTCGCCGGGCCATGGCGGGCAGGATACCCGGAGCAACCTCGCCGGCGATCAATCAACTCCGGGCCGCCGCACGGCGCTCGGCCCGCCCGATCAGGGCTTGCCCAGCGCCGCGTGGGCACGCCCGATGATCGTCTTGTACGGCTCCTTGAGCTTGCCGGGGTCGGCCACCAGGCCGATCGTCTGAGGATTCGAGATCTCGTCCGCTCCGTCGCCGTCCGCGTCGGTGATCTCGACGTACTCGCCGGGCCTGATCGTCTTGGACGTCTGACCCTGCTCCGGATTGTCCAGTGTCACCTGGATGTCGAGCTGACTCGACGGTCCGTTGACGACCTGCCGCGTCAGCCGTGGCGGCCCCCCGGGGCTCGAAGGCGAGCTTGGAGCTGAGAACACGTAATACTCCACCGGGCTGTTGAACATGCCCCCGGCCCGCGGCCCCAGCGTGACCCGCGGCGGCGTGATATACACCCGGCGCGTCAGGTACGTCGAGCCCCAACCGTCCTCCACGACAAACCCGTCGTTGGTCGTGTTGATCGTCGCGTCCGCCTGCTTGCGCGTGGCGTCACGCCTGTCGAGCACCGCGGCCTCATTGCCGGCGCCCGAGAACTGGTACACAACCGCCGCATCAGCGCCGGAGGCACTGGCGGTCCATTTCAAGCTGCGCGGACCCTTCGCCCCCGCGGCGTACTTGTCCCCGGCGCAACCAATCAGAAGAACCGGCAGCGACAACGCGACCGTCATGGCAAGCACGCTCTCAACTGACGTACGCAAGGTCCTCATGTGAGTTCTCCTGGGGCACTGACGGAGTGCAAAGCTAACCGATCTTCGCTCAGGGAGAAACTACCCGGTGCGTCGTGCGCCAGAGTTCATACTTTTTCCCAAGCTCTCGATTCAGCGCAACCCACCGAGCAGGCACCGCCCCAAACCCAGCCCAAACAACAGCCCGAGCATCGCCACCGCCGGGTTGAGGAGCAACCCGCCGCTCACTGCGACCACGCCGATGCCGACGCACACCGCCGCCGCCAGCACCCCCGCCACCAGTGTCCGCCTCCAGCTTGTGAACACCACCCCGAGCACCGTGCCCGCCAGCGCCCACGCCGCGTCGAACCCAGCTTGCACCTCCCATGTCGGGAGCAGCAGTCCGACCCGCTGCCTCAGCATCGCCGCGGCGGCGAGGCGGGCCTCGGCTCCGAACATGCGTCGACCCCCCGGCAGCTCGAACCAATCCGCCGCGTCCGCGTCCGCCGTGAGGGGAACAGACCCGATGACCACCAGGCGCCCCCCCACCGCTTCGGCGAGTTCCGACGCGGGCATGGTCAGTGCAGCCGCAAGGTCGATGGTCGCGCGTCTCATTTCCGCTTCGCCCGGAGGCGAAAGCAGCACGATCGCCGTCCGTGCGCCCGCCCCGATCCCGCGCAGCGCGTCGTCCTCGCCCTCGTCGCGGACGAAGCTCACCGGCACCCGCGTGGGCGAACCGGCCGCGACCCGGGCCCCCGGAACCGTGCCGCTGGCCCGCCAGTGCGAGACGTCAATGAACTCTCCCGAAGGAGCGATACGGACCGTGACCCACGCGCCCGGGCTCTGCAGCGCCGCCGCGCAGGCGAGTGAAAACCCGGGCACGCCCTCCGCCCCGGGATTCTCCACCGCCACCTCCATCTGCGGCAGGCCGTCGCCCAGGCGCGCCGTGTTGCCCCCCCAGCGCACGATCCCCCGGAGCCCGGGTGCCAGCGGCGGGCCGCCGTCTTCCGGCGCCCAGTTGTCCGACGCCAGCACCACGTCGACATTGGCCGCGCGGGCCTCGTTGATGGCGCCGACCAGTTCGCCGTCGAATCTTGTTTCGCCCGCCAGCACATAGTCCACGCCGATCGCCTTCACGCCCGCGTGGACGAGCCTCCGGATGCAGCCCGCGAACAACGGGCGCAAGCCACCCGCCTCCGAGAGCTCGCCCCGGTCACGCCCCAGCGCCGCGCCGGCCGATTGCAGGTCCTTCTCTCCGCGTACGCCCACCAGCCGCTCCGCGCCGAGATTGGGGGCCGGGAGCGACGACGAAGCCAGACGTCCCACCACCCGCTCGAACCCTGCCCCGATCGGGTTCGCGACAGGGCGCGCGGGCCAGTTGGCGCCGGCAGCAGCCGCCGCCCAGACCGCCGCAAGCGACACCCATCGGTGCGCCCGCGCCACCCGCCGCAGGCCGTGGCCCGCCGCCCACAGCCCGTGCACACGCCGCGCCAGCACCCGCTCACCGCCCAGCCAGCGCCGCAGGTCCGCGCTCAGTTCGCCCGGCGACCGGTACCGCCCCGCCGGGTCCACCGCGCGCGCCCGAGCGCACACGGCGTCCAGCTCGCCGTCGACCCCGTGGTTGTGCGAACTGGGGTGGGTGAGCGACGAGGCCTTCACCATCGCCGCGGCCCGTGCCAATCCAACACCCGTGAGGTCGACCGGGCGCTTGTCGCACAGCAGCTCGAACAACATCACACCCAGTGCATAGACATCGCTCCGCGCGTCCGCGGAGGCGCTCCCGTGCTCGATCTGCTCGGGGCTCATGTACGCGAGCGTGCCGATCACGGCGCCCTCCGCCGTGTGCATCGAATCAACCAGCGGCGCCGCGCCCACCGCCCGCGCCACACCGAAGTCGATCACCTTCGGCGCCCCGTCGCTGCCCACGAGGACGTTGGTCGGCTTCAGATCGCGGTGGATAACGCCCCGATCATGGGCGTGCTGGACCGCCTCGCACACGCGGACCAGCAGCTCCACGCGCGCCCGCGTGCCCAGCCCCCGCCCGCCCGCGTACGTGGTCAGCGGAGACCCGCCCGGCACCATCTCCATCGCGAAGTACGGGACCCGCGTCACGGCGCCGGCCTCCGCCACCTCCAGCACCCCGGCCTGATAGACCTGGGCGATGCACGGGTGCCGCAGGCCTCCGAGAATCTCCGCTTCCTGCTGGAACCGACGGATCGCATCCGGCGCAGTGCTCCCCGGGTTCATCACCTTGAGAGCAACAACACGGCGCGGCGAAGCCTGCTCCGCCTCGAAGACGGTGCCCATCCCGCCGACACCGATCTCGCGAAGCACGCGGAACCCGGGCACGCCCTCGGACAGACGCGACACGATCCCCAGGGCGCCCGCCGAGAGCCCGCGCCCCCGCCCGAACAACGCGCCGCTGGCGGACGCTCCGGCCGGGGAGTCCGCCGTGGGGAAGTCGCCCTCCGAGGTGTGGTCCATCCGCGACTCCGTGGGTGACCGATCCGCCCGGACACGTAATCGCCGGGCACCCCAGGAAGTTTACATATCCTCGCATAGGTCGGAATCACCCCGCGCCCGTCGGCCCCGCCGCCCCGGTGCCGCGGAATCTCTGCTCACGCCGCAGCGTCGCAAGCCACTTCGGCGCCGTCCTCCCGGGCGACCTACCTGAAAACGTCCGACTCCACCAGCCCGTCCCGCAGCCGGACCACGCGCTGGCACCGCTCGGCGATCCGGTCGTCGTGCGTCACCATGATGATCGTCATCCCCCGCGCGTGCAGGCTCTCGAACAGCGAGAGGATCGCCAGCCCCGTGGCGCTGTCGAGGTTCCCCGTCGGCTCGTCGGCCATCAGCACCACCGGCTCGGTCACCAGCGCCCGCGCGATCGCCGCCCGCTGCTGCTGACCGCCCGACAGCTCCGCCGGCCGGTGCCCCATCCGGTCGCCCAGCCCCACCGCGTCCAGCGCCCCCCGCGCACGGCGTTGACGTTCCGGCTTCGGGACCCCCTGGTAGAACAGCGGCACCTCCACGTTGTCCTCAACCTTCAGTTGGCTGATCAGGTTGAACGCCTGGAACACGAACCCGATCTTCCGCCCCCGGTAGTCGCTCAGCTCCTCGTCGCTCATCACCGCCACGTCCTGCCCGTCGAGCAGATACGCCCCGTCCGTTGGCTGATCCAGGCAGCCCAGGAGGTTCATCAGCGTCGACTTGCCCGACCCCGACGGCCCCATGATCGCTGTGTACTGCCCCCGCGGGATCACCAGGTCAACGCCCCGCAGCGCCTCCACCAGCACCGACCCGTCGGGCTTGTAATACACCTTGCGCACCCCCCGCAGCTCGCACGCGGCGGCCGCGGTCTTCACGGCATCAGGATGAGCAGCGGCGTGGTTCATGCGGGCCAAGGACTGGGCCAGACTGTACCGGGCAGGAACCCCGGGGTTCCACCGCGAACACCGGCCAGCGCGTCCCAAGCTCATCAGACGCGCCGCCGACCCGAACCCGGCTTCACCCTTTGCCCTTCGACGAAAGCAGCCGATCCGGGCGGAGCCGGAAAAACGCCGGCACGCACAGCACACCCGACGCGATGAACTCCGCTGCCGTCACCACCAGGGTCACCAGCGCGATCTGCGACGAGTCCGCCCCGCTGGCCAGGCCCACCCCCGCCACCCCCATCTCACGGAACCCCAGCGCCCCCGCCGGCGCCAGCACGCTCAGCAGGAAGTAGGTTGTCGCCAGCAGCACCGCCCGCTCCGCCGGCAGGTCAACCCCCGCCGCGCTCGCCGCGGCCCAGAACCGCGCGCACAGCAGCATCACGTCGCCCATCCGCAGCACCATGTGCGCCAGCACTGTCCGCCAGTCGCGGGCCACCCTGTCAGCCCCAAGACTCAGGCGCGCCAGCCACGGGCGCGTCGCGGCCAGATGGCCCAGACCAACACCCAGCGCCGACAGCGCCAAGACCCCGCCCACCCCCACCACCCACCACATCGCGTCGATCGAGCCCCGCCACCACCCCGCCAGCCCCAGCGGCACCAGCACGCCCAGCGCCATCGCGCTCATGGCCGCGAACCACGCCAGGATGTCCTTGAACGCCACCCCGTCGCGCCGGTGATGGATCAGCACCCGCACCACCAGGTTGATCTTGAACGGCAGCGCCGACATCGCCACCGCGATGCAGTTCGTCAGCACCGTGTCCAACGCGTTCAGCTTCTTCAAGGGCCGCAGCACCACCCAGAACATCAGCCCGTTCATCAGCACGCTCAACGCGCTCACGCCCAGCAGCCACACGATGGTCCGCGCCGGCGCGTGGGCCACCGCCTCCAGCGTGTGGCGGTTCTTCTCACCCAGCGCGATCGACACCGCCCACGCCAGCAGACCGACGCCCGCCACGAAACCAACCAGTTGCATCGCCCGGTGCACACGGCTCCGGCGCCGCACCGGCTCGACATCCGCAAGAGGGCCGCTCCGCGGCGGCGCTTGCAGCCCGGCATGCTCGGCGTGTGGCTCTGGTCGCGGCTCGCTCATCCGGCGCGCATGGTAACGGGCGCCCGCCCGGTCACCCCGGCGCCCGCAGCCGGAACAACCCGCAGCCCAGCCGCTCCCACACCACGATCGGGCTGCACGCCTCGTTGGCGAACCGCCCCGCGAGCTCCGGGGTCATTCCCGCCGGTGAATACCCGCTCCGGCGCAGGCGGTCCAGCTCCGCGAAGTTGATGAGCAGGTGCGTCACCCCAAGGCGCCGCAGCTCGTCGGCCCCGTTCCGCGCCGCCATGCCAGCCTCTCCCGCACCCGTCTCGCCCGCCCCCGGCGCCCGCATCGCGCGATCCAGCGGCCAGGCATCCCACGTCGTGTTCCACAGAATCGGAACCGTGAAGTACAGCGGCGTGGCGTCACCCAGCAGATACACCAGCGGCTCAGGCTCTCCCCGCTCGCGTGCCCGGGCCGCCTCCAACCCGACCAGCCGGTTCGTCGCGGCAACGGGGTTCTCGGCGCTGCGCAACAGATCCACCAGTTCACGCTCAGGCAAGGCCCGGAGCGCCGCGTCCGATCCCAAAGCGTCACCCGTGATCCCCGCCACGCCGATCTCAAGCGCTCGGCACGGCCGCCCGCCGCCCTCATTCACAAAGAAGTATGTCGAACTCAGCCCCAGCGCTCCCACCGCCGCCGCGCCCGCCGCCACGCCGACCCGTCGCCGGCTCGCAAGCCCCCAACCCCCAACCGCCAGCCCGAGCACCGCGCTCCCCGGCACGATGATCGGCATCAGGAACCGCGCCTGCTGGTGCCCGACAAGCACCCATGCGAGCAGTTGCAGCGCCAGCCCCAGCACCAGCGGCCAACCCACCCGCCGAGCGCCGCCCCACGCCAACACCACAAAGACGCCCACCACCAGCAGGCCCGCGAACGCCAACCACTGCGGGTTCAGCAGCCCCGCGTCAGACGCAAGCCGCGCAAACGAGTCGAACAGACCCCGGCCCGGGTGGTGCGCCGCGTTCCATCGTGCCACCTGCTCCGCGTCCCAATGCCGCGCCCCGAAGAGGCCCGTGAAGTAAGGGAACACCGGGTTCCCGCCCGTGCCAACCAGCGCGTTGCGCAGCAGCCACGGCGCCACCCCAACCACCCCGCCAACCAGCGCCCCAGCGCCCAGCCCCAAGCGCCCCACCGCGGGCAGCCACGCCGCGGCGCACACGATGACCAGCGGCCAGCCCATGTACACCGCCGTCGGCTTGCACATTGCGCTCGCGCCCAGCAGCAGCCCGATCAACGCCCCCTGCGCGGCCGGCCTGTCCCATGCCTGCGAAGCCAACACCACCGCGCCCGCCAGGCACGCCGTCATGCCAAGCTCGTTGTACGCCAGTGTCCCCGTGATAGCTGTCCACGGCACACTGACCACCGCCCCACCCGCGACCGCGGCGCACACGTCCGCGCCGGCTACCGGCCGCGCAGCCCGACCAAGCAACACCCGCACCAGCGACGCAACCGAAACGCCCGTCGCAACCCCCATCAGCGTGTGCAGCGACTGCGCCGCAAACACCCAGCGCCCCCCGCCCCCCAGCGCGGACGTGCCCCGCGCGTCAAGCCCTGCCCCAAGCATCACCGCCAGCTGCGCATACGCCGCCTCCATGTACGACGGCAGAAACGAATAGACGTTGTGCTCCACCGGCCCGATACGCCCCGCGCCGATCCACTCGCGCGCCAGCATCAGGTGATACGACAGCGCGTCGTACCCGTGCGCCTCCGACGCCCAGATCGTCCCCGGCGGCAGGCACGGCGCCACAATCAGCACTGCAGCGCCTGGAATCATCACCCAGCGCACGCCCCACGGCACACCAACGACCTCAACACCCCTGCCTCGCCAACCCCCGCCGCGCCCCCTCACCTCGCGCCACAACAGCAAAGCCCCCGCTGCGGGCGCCGCCCACGCCGCCACCATCCCCGGGGCCCCGCGCAGAACCCCGATCGCCCCCACCCCGTGGGCCAGCCAAAGGCACACCGCGATACCCACCGGCAGCGCAACCCCCAAAAGGCACGACCGCTCTCCCAACACCGCACGGCAGACCTTCAGGCCAATTCCCAATGCCCCCGCCATCCAAATCACCGCCGCCGATCCCCCGGTGAACCACGTCGCCGCGACCGCCCCAAGCCCCCCGGTCACTCCTGACGCGCCCCGTGACGCGAGCAGCGCCACACAGGCCAACAGGCCACCCGTCGGCAGCAGCAGCACCCAGTTTCGCTTCACCGTGGACACCCGCACACCCTACACCCGATCCGGCGTAGGCTCACCCCCGATGCCGCCCCCGCCCGCATTCTGGCAACTCTCCGCATCAAGGTGCCTCACCCTCGACCGCCCGCGCCTCCTGGCCATCCTCAATGTCACCCCCGATAGCTTCTCCGACGGCGGCCATTACCTCGATCCAGGCGCCGCCCTGGCCCGCGCCGAGCAGGCCGCCGCGGAAGGCGCCGACGCCCTCGACATCGGCGCCGAATCCACCCGCCCCGGCGCCGCTCCCGTGCCCGATACCGAGCAGGTCGCCCGCGCCGTCCCGGTGATCCAGCGCATCCGCGCCTCTCCCGGCAAGGCCGCGTTGCTCCCCATCACCATCGACACCACCCGCGCCGCCGTCGCCCGCGCCGCCCTCGACGCCGGCGCCGACGCCGTCAACGACCAGTCCGCGGGCCTCGATGACCCCGACATGCTCACCCTGATCGCCCAGCGCCGCTGCGGCGTCGTCCTGATGCACCGCGCCCGCCCGCCCGGCGCCGACGTGTACTCGTTCCAATACAACCGCGAGCCCGACTACGGCCCCGCAGGCGTCGTGGAGCACGTCGCCGGCTTCCTGCGCGCCCGCGCCAGCGCCGCCCGACACGCCGGCATCGACCCATCGGCCATCGTCGTGGACCCCGGCCTGGGCTTCGGCAAGAGCGTCGCCCAGAACTGGGCGCTGGTGAACGCCGCCGGTCGCCTGCTGCGTGAGGGTTACCCGGTCCTGTGCGCGGCGAGCCGGAAGAGCTTTCTTGTGACAAACCCGGACACCGACCCGAGCCAGGCTTTGACAAGCCCAATACCACCCCGCCAGCGCATCGCCCACTCGATCGCCGTCGCGGTGTCACAGTTCCTGGCCGGAATCCGTTTGTTCCGAGTGCACGATGTAAGCGAACACCGCGATTTGTTGCACAAGACCAGCTTCAGCGTCATCTCCGCGCAGCCCGCGTGACCCACCACCACGCTCCAACGCCTATCCCCCCCAGACCGACCACGGTCGCCACCGCCCACCACCCGCCCCAGCCGGGCGCGGTCTTTCCCGCTGCGGAGGCCATCGCCGCGTCGCGGTAAGCACTCCTGGAATCGCGGAACTTGCGGAACTCGTCGAGTTTCATCCCCTTTCGCAGGGGATCGGTGAACGACGGCATGTCAATGGCGACAAACCGCGCTTCCACCACCTTCATGGCGAATCGACCGGCATCCGAAACGGGCGAACAGTCAAACGACAACAGGCTGTAGCCGTCCGCCTCTCCCATGTTCGTGCACACATCGAAACCCTTGTCGTTCCGTTCGAGGTACCGAAAAACGTGCGGCCTCCGCTCTCTGCCTTCGCGAGAGATCGTGAGGACACGGCCCTGATCGTCAAACTCCCACCTGACGCGGACCTTCGTGTGCTTGTGCGGCGGCGGCCACGCCCACGAGTGCCTCATCCCCTCATCCAGCATCGCCGTCACACTGAATCCGCCGCCCGGGTGGCGCTGCGCGGCCTCAATGATCTCTGGACGCCGAGCCAGGTCCCAGGCAATGACGGTCGGGATCGAGTTCTCGACAAAGTTATCAAACAGCACCTTCGGGACAGTCGAATCCGAAGCGAGCTTCCCGGGCAGCGGCGCCCCAAGGTAGGGGCGCCCGTCCGCCTCGTTCCCGGTGACCTCGCGCTCCTGCCCCAGGTACCAGGCCCCGCTGCCAAAATCGAACGCCGCGACTCGCACCACGGGGTACGGCGGGTCCATGATGTGAATCACCTCGATCCACCCTTGCGAAGGCACCCGAGGCTTGAGGAACGCCGCCAGTTCACTTGGAGTCACAGGCTGAGCATGGCAACACGTTTGTGAGAGCGCCACCAACCAGGCTAATGTCAGCGCGATGATTCGCATGCCACAAGCTCCGGGATAAACAACATCGGTCTGCCGAGGACACTGCCTCACCGTTTGCTCGCACGGTCCAATTCCAGCACTTTCTCGGAGCCGGTTCGCCCCAAAAATCGTTTGCCCTTGGGCACTCAGCCGCCCCCCCACACCGCCCCCTGCACCTGCCCCAGCAGCATCGAGAGCTTCACGCGGTCTCCAGGCGCCGGCAATCGGGGGCACAGGTGCGCCGGCAGCCGCGCGTGCACCGCCGCCGCGCGGATCGCCGCCTCGCCGGTCGGCATCGGCGCGCCGCCCGGAACCAGGAGCAGGTCGTAGTAACGATCGCCGTGAATCGACGCGGCCCCGACGCCCACGACCGTGCCGTTGAAGTCGCCGATGAGAGGGAGCGATGCCATGGGGTCAGCGTAGGCCCCCGCGCCCGTCCGCCGCACCGGCCCCGCGCGTCCTATGAACTCCCCATGAACCCCGGCGCGCCGCCCCGCTATTGCACCCACCCGCTCCCGGCGCGCCCTTTCCTGCCCGGCGTGCCCGACCCGCCGCGCCCGCCCGAGTACACCCCGCTCAGCCCCGACTGGCCCGCCGACCCCGCGCGCTGGCGCCAAAGCGAGGACTACCAACTGGGCATCGACCTCTTCAACGCCCGCTGCTACTGGGAAAGCCACGAAGCCCTGGAAGTGGTCTGGAAGCAGCTCCGCGCCGCGCCGAACCACCGCGAGGCCCACGCCGTGCAGGGTGTCATCCAGCTCGCCGCCGCCATGGTCAAGCACGTCTCGGATCATCCCCAGGGGGTGCCCACGCTGCTGGCCCGCGCGCGCAGCAACTTCGCCGCCGCCGGCGCGCCCGTGGTCATGGGAGTTGACCTGCCCGCGCTGCTCGAAGCGGTACGCACACACACCGATGGTTCCGCACCCCCGCCGACCATCCTGCTATGCGCCGCGCCGGCGTAGGGCCGATCAAGCCGCCTCGCCGCCCAGCTTCCGGCTCGCCTGCTTCAGCACGTGATGGGCGATCTGATTGGTGCCGTAGCCGCCGGGCACGCGGACGTACGGCTTGCCGTACCGGTCGCACATCCCCCGGACGTCCTCGACAAACGCGTGACCGCTGAAGCGGACCAGCACGATGGCCAGGTCCGACCGCGCCACCTCCGGCTCGAACGGCGCGGTGGACTGGTGCTCGTTGGTGGTGACCCAGCGCAGCTCCCGCAGCCTCAGGTCCTTCTCCAGCGACTCGCGCGCCTGCTCGTTGCGGATCCCCCCGATGATCACCGCTCTCTTGCCCTCCAGCAGCGACGCCGCCTTCACCACCTCCGCCGTTGCCTCGCGCCCCCCCGCCGGCGGTGAATCGTCATCCTCTTCCCGCTCACCCCGCGCGCTGATCACCCGGTCCATCTCAGCAAACGCCCGCGCCAGCCCCGACGACGGGTCCAGGCCTTCCGGGCGGTACGGGCGCGCCGGCAGCAGCGCCTCGCGCAGTTCCGCGTCCGACGCCGGGACACCCGCGCTCAGAATCCCCGCCACCGCCTGCCCGAGCTTGTCCCAGAAGGGTCCCCGCTCGTCGGGCTCCACCGACCCCGCCCGCTTGGCCTCGTACCGCACTTTGTTGAACAGCTTGTTCCGCTCCCGCCCCGCCGAGGCCGCGCGCTCGAACGCCTCGGTCATCCGCGCGATGTTCCCGGCGACGCGCGAGCGCTCCGCCGGGTTCCCCGGGTCATCCCAGCGCATGAACCTGTCGAGGAACACGCGGTGGGTCTGCGTGGTGAACTTCAGCCACGCGAAGCAGTCCACCTGGTCGTTCTCCCGCTCGATCAGCAGCACCTCTTCCACCGCCACGCGCAGCGACGACTGCGCCTCCGCCAGCACCAGCAGCGCATCCCGCAGAAACACGTCCTTCACCGCCGGCGCCGCGCCCAGCACCCGCTCGACCAGCACCCCGGCCCCGCGCATGTTGTCGTACAGCTCGCCGAACATGGCCAGCTCCGCGTCGCCCGGCACGCGGTCGCTGAAGTTCGGGTCCAGCATCCACGTCCAGCACCCCGGGTTAGCCTTGGCCCGCTCGATGATCGCCCGGCGCTGCGGGAGAATCTCCTCCTCGTCCCGCCCCTGGCTCGCCAGCGCCCGCTTCTCCAGCACCCACCGGCACGCGTCCGCCTTGATCGCGCACCGCGCGATGATCCGGTCCAGGTCCACCGGCGGCGCCCCCAGCGCCGCCAGCGACCCCGGCGTGTTGGAAAAGCCCGCCACGATCGGCTCGGGCTCGACCACCCGCGGGCGACCAAACTCCTTGGGCGCGGCCGGATCGATCACCGCCGTAACCGGGACACTGATGCCCCCCAGCGTCAGCGTGCTCGTCTTGGTGAGCGGCGTCGGTCGCGCCGGCTCGCCCGCGGGGCGGCCCGGCGCCCCGGGCGCCGGTTCGCTTACCTCAGAAGCACCCTTCGTCGCCCCGACCGGATCGCCCGTCCCAGCCGCCCCACCCGCCTCGTCCGCCGATCCCGCGATAGACCCCAGCCATATCCCCAGATCGCGCACCACCCCGCGAAACTCCGGATACCGCGCGATCGCCGCGCGCAGCGATGCTTCCAACGCCCGCAGGCCGTCCATGGAACGCCCCTTTCGAAAGATATGGGTTGAATACCGATGCTCACGAAAAACACTCAGAGATTCGCCGCGATCTTCTTCGCCAGCTCCGCGCCAGCGCCCGGATCGAGCTTCCCGCTGGGCCACGAAACCGGCAGCCCCGCGGCGCCGTCCTTGGGGATGATGTGGAAGTGCACGTGGAACACCGCCTGGTGCGCCGCGGCCCCGTTGTTCTGCAGCACGTTGTACGCCGCGCACCCCGTCGCCTTCACCACCGCCCGGCAAAGCCGCGGCAGCACCCGTCCCAGAGCCGCCGCGCTCTCATCCGACAGTTGATCCAGCGTCGCCGCCGCCTCCTTGGGGATCACCAGCGTGTGCCCGCGGCTGAGCGGCCCGATGTCCAGGAACGCCAAGACATGCTGATCCTCGTACACCCTGTGGCAGGGGATCTCGCCCCGGATGATCCGCGTGAAGATGGTCTCACTCATGCCGCGCGACAATAGGCCCGTGGCCCGTTCCAAGCCAATACCGCCCCTCTCGAAGTGCGAGCGTCACCCGCCGACCGCCGACGCAGCCCGGGCCCGTGACCCGCTCGCTCCCGCCAGAACCCGCGCAAACGCCTCAGACTTCTGAAGCGTCTCCTCCCACTCCTGGCTCGCCACGCTGTCGGCGACGATCCCCGCCCCCACCGGGTACACCAGCCGCCCCCCCGAGATCGTCGCCGTGCGGATCGCCACGTTCCACGACGCATGCCCGCAGTCAGACAGCATCCCGATGGCGCCGCAATACAAACCTCGATCAAACGTCTCCAGCTCATCGATGATCTGCATCGCCCTGATCTTCGGCGCCCCCGTGACCGACCCCGCGGGGAACGTCGCCCGCAGCAGCCCGCCGGGCCCCACTCCCTCGCGCAGCAGCCCCGACACCGTCGCCACCCCGTGCGCCACCCCCGCGTGCCGCTCAATCACCCGCGCCGACTCCACGCTTACACTCCCGTACCGGCACACCCGCCCCAGGTCGTTCCGCATCAGGTCCACGATCATCACCAGCTCGGCGCCGTCCTTCTCGCTCGCCCGCAGCTCATGCGCCAGCGCCGGCGGTCGCGTCCCCTTGATCGGCCGCGTCACCACACGACCGCTCGCGAAATCGACGTCGATGAACAGCTCGGGGCTGATCGACAAGACGGCCCGGCCCGAGCACGGGTCCTCGATGAACGCCCCGTACCAGGCGCCGCAGCCCCGAACGAGGTCGACCATCAGCGACCGGGCGCTCCCCTCAAACTCCGCGCTCAGCGCGTGGGCCAGGTTCGCCTGAAAAATGTCCCCATCACGGATGTACTCCACCGCCCGGCGCACCGCGCCTTCATACCGCGAGCGCGACGTGCCGGGCCGCAGCGCCGACACGCCGAACGCCTCCCGCCGGGCCTCCAGCGCGCCGAGGTCGGGCAACACAGCATCGTCTCCCACGCAATGCCACCGCCCGCGCAGATGGTCCAGCACATACGCCCCGGGGCACCGCAGCCAGAGCGCCCCCGCAGGGCCCTTTCGCCCCGCACCGGCCGCCCGAGGCTCGATGGCCGCGCCGACCCCGTACTCGATCCCGCAAACCCACCCCCCCGCAAACGGCAGGCGCTCCCCGTCCGCCGTCACAGGCTCCGCGCGACACCGCCACCTGTCGGCGACGCCCAGCGCGTCGTCCCCCACGCCGTAGCTCGACTCCGACACGACCGGGGCTGTGAAAACGCTCCACCTCGACCAGCGTCCCGCGCCGCCCGACACCAGCGCCGCCAACGGCACATCACGCGGCCAGCGCGCCACCGCCTCGTCCGCGCCGAACGCCCACGACAACGGCCGAACCGACGGAATCTGTCGCTCCACGCGCGCCACCGCGAGATGATACGAGCGGCCACCACCCGCAGGACCGGATGCCCGACCCGCCGGCCCCGCCGCTCACGCCATCGCGGGTTTCCTGCTCTCGTTCAGTAGCTTCCGCAGCACCGTCTGCAGGATCCCGCCGTTGCGGTAGTAGTTGATCTCCACCGCCGAGTCGAGCCGGCACGTCACGCCGAACGATTTTTTCGTGCCGTCGCCCTTCGTCGCCGTCACCTTGATCTCGGCCCGCGGCTCCAGCGACGCCGGTAGCGCGATGTCAAAGGTCTCGGTCCCGTCCAGCCCCAGCGAGGCCGCGGTATCGCCCGCCTTGTACGTCAGCGGCAGCACGCCCATGCCGACAAGGTTGGACCGGTGAATCCGCTCGAAACTCTCGGCGATCACCGCCTTCACACCCAGCAGCATCGTCCCCTTGGCCGCCCAGTCGCGGCTGGAACCCATGCCGTAGTCCTTCCCCGCCAGCACGATCAGCGGACGCTTCTCGCTCTTGTAGTTCAGGCTGGCGTTGTAGATGGGCGCCACGGCGCCCTTCCCAGCCGCGCTGAAGTCGCGCGTCCACCAGCCCTCCTTCACCTTCCCATCCGCGCCCACCGCGAGCTTGTTCTTGACCCGCACGTTGGCGAACGTCCCCCGCGTCATCACCCGGTCATTGCCGCGCCGCGACCCGTAGCTGTTGAAGTCGGACTTCGCCACGCCCAGCCCCTTCAGATACTCACCCGCCGGCGACGCCTCGGCGATGTCGCCCGCCGGGCTGATGTGATCGGTGGTCACGCTGTCCGCCACGCTCACCAGCACCCGAGCGCCCGTGATCGACGGCAGCGCGCCCTGCGGCGCCGCGGCCTGCATTCCCTCGAAGTACGGCGGGTTCTGAATGTACGTGCTCCTGGCGTTCCACCCGTACAGGTCGCTCTTGCTGACGGGCACCGCGTTCCACGTCTGGTTGCTCGAAAAGACGTTCGCGTACTCCTTCTTGAACTGCTCCGGCGTCACGGCCATGTTCCGCACCTGTTCCACCTCCGCCTGCGTGGGCCAGATGTCCTTCAGGAACACCGGCTTGCCCTCCTTGCTCACGCCCAGCGGCTCGGTCGCCAGGTCAATCGTCACGCTGCCGGCGAGGGCATACGCGACCACCAGCGGCGGGCTGGCGAGGTAGTTCGCCTTCACGTTCTGATGCACCCGCCCCTCGAAGTTCCGGTTACCGCTCAGCACGCTCGCCGCGACAAGGTCCCCTTCCTTGATCGCCGCCTCGACCTCCTCCGGCAGCGGCCCGGAGTTGCCGATGCAGGTGGTGCAGCCGTAGCCCACGGTGTGGAAGCCCAGCGCCTCGAGGTGTTCGGTGAGGCCGGCCTTGTCGTAATACTCGGTGACAACCTTGGAGCCCGGCGCCAGCGAGGTCTTCACCCACGGCCTGGACTTCAGCCCGAGCTGGTTCGCCTTCTTCGCAACGAGCCCGGCGGCGATCATCACGTCCGGGTTGCTCGTGTTCGTGCACGAAGTAATCGCGGCGATCACCACCGCCCCGTGGCTCAGCTTGCTCGACGATCCGTCCTTGTGCTTCACCGTGCCCGCCGCACCAAGGATCTTGTCGCCCGCCAGCCCGAACGCCGTGTTCCCCAGCGGCGCGGCCAAACTCTTGAAGAACTCCGCCTTCACGCTCCTGAGGTCCACCCGGTCCTGCGGACGCTTCGGCCCGGCCAGGCTCGGCTGCACCGTCGCCAAATCAAGCTCCAGCACGTCGGTGAACTCGGGCTGCGACTTCTCATCGTGCCACATCATGTTGGCCTTGGCGTACGCCTCGGTCAGCGCCGCCTGCTCGCCGCGCCCGGTGAACCGCAGGAACTCGATGGTCTTGGCGTCGATGGGGAAGAAGCCGACAGTGGCGCCGTACTCCGGCGCCATGTTCGCAATGGTCGCCCGGTCCGGCACGCTCAGCGCCGCCATCCCCGGCCCGAAGAACTCCACGAACTTCTCCACCACGCCCTTCTTGCGCAGCATCTGCGTGATCGTCAGCACCAGGTCGGTCGCCGTGGTCCCCTCGGGCAGCTTGCCGAAGAGCCTGAAGCCGATCACCTCCGGCGTCATCATGTAGTACGGCTGCCCCAGCATCACCGCCTCGGCCTCGATCCCACCCACCCCCCAGCCCACCACGCCCAGCCCGTTGATCATGGTCGTATGGCTGTCGGTGCCGACGCACGAGTCGGGATAGGCGACGGTCTCGGCCCCGTGCTCACGGGTGAGGGTGCCGGGCGAGAGGTACTCAAGGTTCACCTGGTGCACGATGCCGGTGGCGGGCGGCACGCACCGGAAGTTCCGCAGGCTCTGCTGCCCCCACTTCAGGAACTCGTACCGCTCGCGGTTGCGCCCGAACTCCTTGTCAGCGTTGATCGACAGCGCCACCTTGCTCCCGAACGCGTCCACCTGCACCGAGTGATCGATCACCAGGTCGCACGGCACCAGCGGGTTGATCGCCGACGGGTCACCCCCCAGCGCCTTCATCGCGTCCCGCATCGCCGCCAGGTCGACCACGCACGGCACCCCCGTGAAGTCCTGCAGCACCACCCGACCCGGCATGAACGGCAGCTCCACCTTCGCCGGACTCTTGGCGTTCCAGTTCGCCATCCCGATCACGTCGTCGTTGTTCACGACAAACCCGTCCACGCTCCGCAACATCGCCTCCAGCAGCACCCGCAGCGAGTAAGGCAGCTTGCCGACGTGCCCCACCTTCTGCTGCACCAGCGCGTTGAGATCAAAGTACGAGTACGTCTTGCCGTTGACGGCGAGGGTCTTCTTCGAGTTGAAGGGATTGGCGGCCATGGGGTCCTCGGTTGAGGGATGTGATCAGCTTGGAGCCCACCGCGAATGCTGTGGGACGAGGGAACTATCGCTTCTTGGTGCGCATGAATCCAATCAATCGATGCTACATATTCCATAAATACTGTTTATCGTACTCCGCCCCTGCGACCCCCGCCCACCCCCACCGACTCCCGCAGCGTCCGCTCGAAAAGCGCCCCCGCCGGACTCGGCAGCCGATCCCTGCGGCGCACCAGGGCCAGGCCGCGCGCCAGTTTCCCCTCGCGACACACCAGCCCTTCCCCATCGGGTAGCGCGAACCTCGACACAAACCCCACCCCGATCCCCGCCCTCACCATCTGCTTGATCGACTCGATGGACCGGAGTTCCATCACCACATTGAGCGTCACGCCCGCCGCCGCCGATGCCCGGTCGATCACCTCGCGCACCGCGGTGCCGGCCTCGAAGGCCACCACCGACTCACCCGACAGGTCCTTCCACCTGAACCCGCGCGGCCCCTTGGTTGCGCCGCCGGCGCCAGCAAGCCGGTGCCGCCCCGGCAAAATCAGCCGCAGCTCGTCCTCCACCAGCGGGATGGTCAAAAGCTCCGGCGCATCCATCGCCGCCAGCGGCAGCGTGACGATGCCCATGTCGAGCTCGCCAGTCCGCACCGCCGCCGCCACCGTGTTGCTCCCCGCCTCGCGCACATAGAACCGCAGCCCGGGGTGGGCCCGGCGCACCGCCGACACCACCGGCGGCAGGAGGTACGTCGTCGCCGTCGCCCCGCCACCCACCCGGATCGACCCCTTCTCCAGCCCCATCAGCTCCCGCACCGCCGCCACCCCCGCGTCCGCCCGTCGCACCGCGTCCTCGGCGTGCCGAAGGAACACCCGCCCCGCCTCGGTCAGCTCAACCCCGCGCCCCGTCCGGTGCAACAGGTCCGCCCCGACTTCCGCCTCCAGCTTCTTGAGCATCGCCGACAGCGTCGGCTGCGTCACCCCCAGCGCCCGCGAGGCCTTGGTCATGTGCCCGTGCTGGGCGATGGCGCGGAAGTAGCGGAGGGGGGTCAGTTCCACGAGCTCAGTTTATGGATCGTATCGCCGCGATCAAACGCCGGTCACATCATCCGATCGATCGGAAATCTGTTCAGCCAGTCGGTCATCTGAGATTCGGATGTCTTCTGCCAGCATGAGCGCGACTCGCAGGATGTACACGAGCCGCTCATCATCGGCGTACGGCAGCGGCGGAACGACATACTCAGTGGGTATCTCTCGCTCGGTGATCTGCAGTGGTCGCCGAGCGGGACCGAACCAGACCTGGCCGGAGTCGATGCCGATCCTGTACTCATTCAACGCGCCCTGAACCACCAGCACGTTGCCGTCGACGCACATATGGTCTCCCAGCACCCCCGCGGCGATCATGCGACCGATCAAGGTCGCCCGCTGGCGAGCGAATGCTCCGGGTGCCGTGTCGCGACGTGACGCCGCCCCCGGCTGTAGCTCGGAATGCGAATCGAACGCCGTGGTAACGCCGCCCTGGATCGCTCCAACCGATACGAAGAGATCGACATCGCGGAAGACCTCCGAAAGAAGGCGGGGCGCGACAGCCGTCAGAGGGATCGCCTCCTCGCCATGACGCGCGGTAATCCGGCCCACCAGAACATGGCGGTAGCCGCCGTTAAGGTCCGTCTGCTCTCCAATGGGCCTGACATCGAGGGCGACAAGGACCGCCTCCGCGGGGACCCGAAGTACGGGAGGTGACCCTGAGCTGCCGATGAACAGCGACATGCTCCAGTCCTTGGATTTGCACAGTCCGACCAGGGTCCGCTGAAGAATGATCGTGTCGGCGAAACGAACCGACGCGCAGGGATCGGCGCCATCGATGGCGTCGAGGCGGTACACCTCCCGATGCGCCTGGCGGAACGGCTGGGTTACCGACGATTCGATCAACCGCTGCCAGTCGTGGACCTCGTCCGGTGCGCCCTCGACCGGGTGCCAGAGGCGAACGGACTCAACCAAGCGCGGCCAGTCAGTTGCCTGACCGTGCCGATCAACGGGCCTCCCGTCTTTCAGGAAAAACTGCCGGGATGCGCCGTCGCCGTCGGCTTGGACCGTCCAGATCAAACGCGCAGCGACGACGCGAAGCACGGGATGATCGAGCAAACTCGTTCGCCACGCCGCGGCACTCCAAAGTCGCCGGCCGCGCAGCGAACGCTCCAGTCGGTGCGCCGCGGACTGGACCATGCCCCGAAGGAGCTTGACATCGGCTTTGGCCGCGGTCACGACCCCCGCGTGCTCGGCGCGAACGGTCGCGGGGATCGTCTTCTTCTCGCGTCCCCGCGCGTCGCGGTAGTGTACGGAGACGGCGCCCAGATCGGTGAGCCGGAGCACGATCGACCCGCTCCCGCAACGCGTTGTGCGCGTGCCATCGGTCGCCAGATCGAGGGTCGGGACCCCGATGTCCTCGACGTCGTCGGGCGATATCTCCATCCGATCTGCGAGTTCGGCGAGGGCTCTATTTGCGGCGGACCGCCCCGGCTTGATGCGGGAAAGATCTCGGACGCGCTGCAGGTGTGCGATGGCCCGGGGCTCAGGATGGCTCGCCAGCACACTGACGCACGCCTGCCCGACAAGCGCGCAACAGACGCCTGGAACAAACCCCTGCGCGTAGCAGGCCGCCGCGGCGCGTTCGAGCGATGGCCCGGTTGAAGCGAGCGGGGCCTCGCGGAGCAGCCACACGAGCCCTTTCGCAACGCGCTGATTCAACGCTTGCCAATGACCGATCGTCCAGCACTTTTCCCGCGCTGCTGTGTACTCGGGGCCGCTCGACCCGAGCCGGCTTAGCGTCTGGAGTTGACGGTGCAGAGCGAGCGAGCGATCGAACATCGAAACCCACCGGACGGTCCACGCAAGGGCCCGCTCGGACCCGACGCTCGCGAGCAGGCCCGGCATCGCGGCTATGTGCCGCTTTGACGGTCGCGCACCTTCAACCCCGGCGCACCACCGAAGCAGCCTTGACCATGCGGCTCGTTCCTCGGGCCAGAGATCCACCATGAGACGAAGTGCCTCTTCGGCCCAGTCTTCGCCGTGCCGCAGAAGCAGCGAGTCATCGGCAGCGGCGTCGTAGACTGCGAGAAATGAATCGAGTTGTCCCGGCTGAATCCCCGGCCAAGTCTCGACCAGTCGGGAGAGAAGAAACCTGGTGCGCCCCTCGTGCGGCTCCTGAGCAAGCTCGATTGCGCGGGCGAGGACGCGATGCCCCCACTCGAGCGGCCTTTCATGGGGCGCATCCGCGGCTTCGAGCAGCAGCGAGGAACACAGATCGCCGAGATGTTCGCTCGACCATGCGGGACTATGCTCGAGGAGCGGGGTCACCGATCGTTGAAGCCTGCAAATCACCCCGGTCAGCGGGCCGTCACTTGGACTCGTTCTCCGCAAACGAGCCCAGTGTCGAATCGAAAAGACCGCCGCCACGATCACTCGGACCCAGCCCACCGGGTCAGCCGCGGCCTCGGGTGGAAGGCCGACGATTGGATCGGGCCATGAATAGGGATGCCCGGACCATCGCTCGATGCACGCGTCGAGTCGCGCCAGTACCCCGCAGTCTGGGTCGTTCAACGGTGCGTCGAAGCGGGGGAGGCGTTGCGAAACACCGTCCCCGTCGCGCAACAGAAGACCGCGCAACCTCATCACCGTCGCGGAGCGCGGCAGGTAGTTGGTCGGAGTGGTCACGAGCGAATCATAAGTTCAGCGGCGACCAGAGGCCCCGTGGTGCGCAGGTTGGCTGAACGCACCGCCAGCGCTCGCCGCCGCCCGCCTCCCCAGCCACACCCCCAGCACCGCCCCCGCCGCGCACATCGGCCCCGCCACCCACAGCACCGGCAGGTTCGACGCCTTCATCGCCGTCTCCACCCACGCCCCCAGCGCGTCGCCGCCGCGGTAGATGAAGGTGTCGATGAAGCTCTTGGCGGTGTACTTCTGCTCCGGCGGGATCACCGTGTACAGCGCCTCGCGCCCCGGCCGATCCACCGCGTAGTGCACGCTGCGGCGGGTTACCACCGCCTGCGTCAGCGAGCCCAGGCCCGAGCCGCCCCCCGACCCTCCCATCCACGCCAGCCCCGCCACCGTCACCAAAGGCGTTGCCGCCAGCGCGCCGCTCTGGCCCACGACCCGGATGATCCGCCCGGTGAGAAACAGTTGGATCACCAGCGTCGCGCTGTTGGCCCAGAAATCAATGCTCGCGTTCATCGCCGTCCGCGCCGCGGTGTCGGCCCCCGCCGCGCCGATCACCCGCTGCTGCACCAGGTAGAAGAACGTCGATGTCACCGAATAGATCAACAGGTAAACGCACACGCCCATCAGGTACCGCGACGAAACAACCGCGCCCAGCCCCGCGAGCACCGTGCACTCTCCCCGTGAGCCTCGCGCGCCGCTGGAGACGGGCCCCAATTCAGCCGGGACCTCGATCCCAGCACCCAGCGCCCCGCGTCCCACCAGCCCCAGCAGCCGCGCCGCGACTTCCAGCAGCACCGCCAGGCCCCCCATGAACACCAGCGGCGAAGCCCCCGCCCTGCCCAGCCGCTCCGCCGCCCAGGCCCCCGCGATCAGCCCCAGCGTCGCCCCCACCGCGATCACGCCGAACGCCCGCAGCGACCGCTCGCGCGGGAACACGTCGGCCATCAGGCTCCAGAACGCGCCGACGCACGTCAAATTGAACACGCTCGCCCACACATAGAACACATAGCCCACCTTGTAACGCTGATCTTCCGGCACGACCCAGCGCGCCAGCGCGAAGAGAACAACGTTTGCCGCGAAAAACCGGTACACGCGGACGGGCAACTTCCGGCGCGCCGCGGCGTCCGAACCGAACACCCGCATCGCCCACGAGATCACCGGGCTGACCATGAACGACGCGACCAGCGTCGCCGTCATCAGCCACACCAGCTTGTCCGCCCCCCTCTCGATCCCCATCGCGTCTCGTAGCGGCTTGACGCCCCCGTACCCCAGGAAAAACGTAAAAACCGCCAGCGTGCTCAGAAGCGTCACCCCCACCTCCCCGGGCCGCAGCGAGAGCACCCCTGCCACAGATCGCACGAAAGGCGACGCTCCAGACTCTTCGGTTTCTCCTGGTGGGCTGTGGGTCACTGAATAGTCCGATTCGTATCAGATGCCCCTGGCGGGTACCGTGCGGGCGCCTTGCTACCGACGCCCCCGTCCCGGGCTGCAACCGTACCAGCCCGCACAGGTACGACCCCCCAACGCGCCGAGCCGATCCTGCCACCTCGCCACTCGCCCCCGAGCCCCCGGCCCCACCCCCCATGACCACCCCCTCCAACCATCCCTCCCGCCGCCAGTTCATCCGCAACACCATCGCCGCCGGCGGCGCCCTGGCCCTCTCCTCGTTCGCCGCCAAGGCCCTCGCCCAGGCCGACAAAGCCCCGGCCGGCAAGGCCGACGGGGGCAAGTTCCGGCTGCTCGTGCTCGGCGGCACCGGCTTCATCGGCCCCTGCATGATCGAGGCCGCCCTCGCCAAGGGCTGGAGCGTCACCGCCTTCAACCGCGGCCGCACCGAAAAGAAGCGCAAGGAGATCAACCGCGAGCTGCCCTTCATGGACAAGATCGAGGTCCTCTACGGCAACCGCGACCCCGAGAAGCACGCCGACGACGCCGACCCGAACTCGCCCAAGGGCCTCGAATCCCTCAAGGGCCGCACCTGGGACGCCGTCATCGACACCTCGGGCTTCGTCCCCCGCATCGTCAGGGCCTCCGCCGAGCTCCTCGCCGCCGCCGGCGTCAAGCACTACACCTTCATCAGCTCCATCAGCGTCTACGCCAAGAACGATCAGCCCAACAAGGACGAGTCCGACGCCTTGGGCGTCATGGCCGATCCGACCGTTGAGGACATGGGCAAGCAGTTCGAGAACTACGGCCCCCTCAAGGTCCTGTGCGAGCAGGCAGCCGAAAAGGCCTTCCCCGGACGCTGCGCCAACATCCGCCCCGGATTCATCGTCGGCCCCGGCGACCCCACCGACCGCTTCACCTACTGGCCCTGGCGGGCCCAGCACGGCGGCGAGATGCTCCTGCCCGGCACCCCGGACATGCCCATCCAGTTCATCGACGCCCGCGACCTGGGGGAGTGGAACATCCGCGTCATCGAGAAGAACATCACCGGCGTTTTCAACGCCACCTGCCCCCAGATGAAGCAGGGCGACTTCTTCAAGGCCTGCATCGACGCCTCCAACGACAAGCCCACCCCCGTCTGGGTGCCCTTCGATTTCCTCGAGAAGTTCAACGAAAAAGCCCCGGCCCCGGCCGACGTCACCATCTGCATCAGCGGCGACGGCGAGGGCGCCGGCTTCCACCGGCGCGACGTGGGCAAGGCCGCCAGGGCCGGGCTCACCTTCCGGCCCGTTGACGTCACGGTCAAAGACACCCTGGCGTGGCTGGCCACCATGCCCGCCGAGCGGCAAGCCAAGCTCCGCGCCGGCATGAGCCGCGACACCGAGGCCAGCGTCATCAAGCAGTGGAAGGAATCCGGCGCCAAGGCGTCATAAGGACGCTGGTCAACGCCGCATCCCGTACAAGAGCACGCGAGCCCTCGCGCCTGGCGCCCTTGCGCACGCGGCGTGTAACAACCGCCGGCCGCCCGCAGGCCGGCGCCGCACTCGTGTACGCTCGTCTCGCCGGCTTCAGCGGCCGCCGCCGGTCTTCTTGCCCTTGCGGATGCGCTCGAGCTGGTCGTAGATCTGCTTGAAGCGTTCCGGCGTCAGGCCCTCGTAGAACTCCAGCGAGGGGGCCCGCCGGACCCACGACTTCATCTCGTCCACCAGTCGCTTGGCCTCGCCAAACTTCGCGCCGCGGGTCTGCTCGTCCTGCGCGCCCTCGGCCGCCGAGATCAGGATGTTCAGCTTCTGGCGGATCTCGTTGATCTTGTTCTGCGCCGCCTGCACGTTGGCCCGGAACTCGACCTGGTACGCGTCGGCCTGCTTGCCAACCTCGACCCACTCGGTCACGTTCAGAAGCCGCATCAGCTCCGGCAGCGTGTCGGCCGTGCCCTTGGAGATCTTGAACTTGTACGCGTCATCGGCGTTAAACGTGAGAATCCGCGTCTTGGGGTTGACCAGGTACTGGCCCTTCTCGTCGTTGCGCCACGTCACCACCCCGTTGTCGTCGATGTCCGCCGAGAGCGAGAAGAACTCCTGCATCGCCCGGATGACCAGCGGGCTGTAGCGACCGCGGCTGGCCAGCAGCTCACCCAGCCGCAGGATCTCCTCCAGCGAGGCGTCCTTGGCCGCCTCGGCCTTCCCCGGGCCGGTCATGTGGAACGCCACGGCCCCGCCCAGGTTGCCGCGCTTCATCATGTAGATCTCTTCGACGTTCATCGCCGTCATCGCCGCCGCCGAGATCGCGCTCTCGATCCACGCGACCACCCGGTAGTCCTTCTTCAGCGTCAGTTGGATCGTGTCCGACAGCGGCTCCACCTCCGTCAGCGCACCTCCGCCGGAGTTGATCTTCAGCACCACGATGTCCGGCTTCTCCTCCTTGGGGATCAGCTCGATCGAGTGCTTCAGCGCGTTGGCGTTCATGAACGGCCCGACCATCTCCTCCAGCGTGACCACCGCCACCTTGGTCGCCCCGGGCCGGATGCGGGGCGAAGCAGCGCCGTCTTCCTTCGGCGCATCCGCCTTGGGCGCGGCGCCCGAGGTCGCGGACGAGGAGTCCTTCTCCCCGGCACCCCCGGCACCCCCGGCACCCGCCGAGCCACCGGCGCCACCCGCCTCGCTCTTGGGCTGGTCGCGCTTGATCTCCTTGATGTCCTTCTTCTGCACCAGCCTCGGCTGCGTCAGGTCGCCGAACTTGACCTTGATGAACAGGTACTCATCCGTCTCGCGGTCGATCACGCCCTCGAGCTTGGTCCCGTCCTTCAACACCACCGTGTCGCCCAGCGCACGCGGCGCCGTGAACAGCACGGCGGCCAGCATCACGAGGGCGGCGGTCGCAACCAACGGCTTGTACCAGCGAATCATGGTGGCTCCAATCGTCCCGGGTTCTCGCCCGGCCTGATCATCATCCGGTTTCCGTCCCGCCGGGGCTCCCGCCCCGCGACCGCGTCGGGCTCACTGACCCGTCCGCTGCTGAGCACGGCGGTCCGCGTCCGCCTCCTGCTTCAGCTTCTCGATCTCCACGTTCAACTGCGACACCTGCTGACCCTCGGGGTCGAACACCTCGGCGTAGCGCCGGAGAATCGACTGCACCTCCTGCAGCGCCGAGATCTTGATCCCGCGCGCCGAACGCCTGCGGTTGTAATCCCCCGTTACATCAGCGTCCTGGAACTTCTGCCACAGCTTCCCGACCGGCTCGCCCTGCGGCCCCGGACGCTGCCGGATCAGGTCGAGCGCGTTCTCGATCTCCTTCTTCCACCCGTCCAGCACCTTCGCGGACTTGGGCTTCTCGATGATCGAGTAGTTCCGCTGGAACCCGAACGCGAACACCAGGTCCTCCTCGGTGTCGCAGGTGCCCTTGGAGAGCCCGAGGTTCCGCGCCCAGTCCGCCTCGAGGACCAGGAAGTCGTTGCCCTCGGTCTTCTTGTCGTCCTTCCACTTGCCCTCGCCGTTGTCCTTGAGGATCACCCAGTTGTGGTCCTTAAGGTCCTCCTCCTTGGGCTCGCGCTGCAGGATGACCGGCTTGCCGCCCTCCATCCGGACCACCAGCCAGTTCTGCTTGCGGGCCAGCGCCCGCACCACCGACACGCCGGCCTCCCCGTACCCACCCTTGATCGGGATGCCCTCGGCGTGCCCCAGCCGCAGCGAAATCTGCTTCTCGTTCACCATCTTGTCGCCGATGTCGAACTTGTCGAGGTCGCCGTTCCCCCGCAGCCGGCCCTTCTTCATCCAGTAGATCTCCGGCGAGATCATCGGCAGGAACGCCGCCCCGCCGACCGCGTCCTCGATCCAGAACACGACCCGACGGCCCTTCTCGAACTGCTTCTCCAGCTCGGGCGCGAGCTTCTCGGCGGCGAAGAACCCGTCGAACCCCCGGTTGTCGGGCGTGCTCGCGTCCACCTTGAACACCACCACGTGGTCCTCGCGGTGCTCGCTCTTGACGTGACCCGACACGTCAAGGTCGTCAAACTCCTTGTCGATCTCCTTGAACAGGTTCGTCATCGGCGTCGGCGACACGTCCTTGCCGATGAAGCCCGTGAGCTTCAGCACCATGATCTTCGCCGCCGTCGCCTCGTCGGTCACCGTTGGCGGCAGCTTCTCCTTGATCAGGTCCTTGGGCTTGTCCTTCTTGGTCTCTGGCGCGGAGGTCGAGCCGCTCGCCGCGGCGCTCGGCGCCACCGCCACGTCACGCTTCAACTGCACGATCTCGGTCTTCTGATAGGTCGTCTTCACCGGCGCCATGCCCGGGAACTCAACCAGCATCGTGACGCTGGTCGCGTTCTCCTCGATGACCTTCCCCTTCACCGTCGTCCCGTTGGTCAGGATCAACTGGTCCTGCGTCTTGGGAGCCTCGGGCTTGGCCGGCTTCGGATCGACCGACTTGCTGTCGGCCGGCTTGGAGTCCTCCGCGACCGCCCGCGGCGCCAGCATCGCCCCCAGCGCGCACACCGAGACCAGAGTCGCCGCCAGCATCGAACGCCTGAAAGCCTTGAACATGGCTGCGATAGCTCCCTAACTGAGGCGGATGGGCCAGCCGCCGAACCCGGCGCAGACCCAGACCGCGTTACCCCGACAGACAATCAATACCGCCTCACCCACCCCCAGGTTCCTCTGGGGCTCAGTGACACCGGCATCGGGCTCGCTCGGGCCGACAAAACCCAGACTTGGACTCCCTGCCCGCCGGGAGATCCATTCCGCTGAGTATAGATCAGCTCCGCCTCCCTCTGGCCCACTCAAGCACCAGCCCGACACCCTGCTCCCTCGAAACAAGCTGGTCTTCCAGTTGAAGGTCGTACAACCGGTGCAACCAATCACCAAACGCCGGGCCCGGTCGCAGCCCGGCGGCGATCAGGTCATCGCCGTTCACCAGCGGCTCCGGCGAGATCCCGCTGGGGGTCTGGGCAAGCTCTTGAACCCGCTGCTCCACGACTGCCGCGGCCTCCCCAGACCGAACCCGAACAAGCTCGATCGCCGCCGGAAACCACGCGCTCCCCGCCGACCGCTTCTGCTGGCACACCCGCAACGTCCCCCAGTCGCGCTGCAGCCGGGCGATCCCCGACAGCGTCCCCTTCAACTCATCCCGCTCAGCGTTGCTCAGCACCAGCGCCGACCGCAGCCGGACCACCGCCCCAGGCCACGCCCGCTCCAGGTCCTCAATCGCCACCACCGACCCATCCGTCCGCGCCGCGCCGGCGAGCCGATCAATCGTCCACGCCGCCAGCGACCCCGCGAACGAAGCGCCCTCCGGCAGCAGCCGCAGCAGCCGAAGCTCGCTCGAATAGGTCGCCCCACCGGGGCCCGGCTCATTCAGCACCGGCCCATCCAGGCCCAGCCGCTGCATCAACGCCGACGCCTCGCCCCGGCGCGGGTGCCCGAGCATCGCCCTCAGCTCATCGCCGATCCGCTCACGGCTCACGCCCGCCAGCTCCACCGCGTGCCGCTTCACCGCGTCGCCGGTGGCCCCGTCAAGCTCAAACCCAAGCCGCGCCGTGAACCGCACCGCCCGCAGCGCCCGCAGGTGATCCTCGCTCAGCCGCGCGTCGGGGTCTCCCACCGCCCGCACCACGCCCCGCTTCAGGTCGTCGATCCCGCCCACATAATCGATCACCCGCCCCCGCTCCCCGTGGCCCCCGCCCGTGTCCAGGGGGTCGATGAACAGCGCGTTGATCGTGAAGTCCCGGCGCCGCGCGTCCCCCTCGGCGTCGCAGAACTCCACGCTGTCCGGACGCCGCTTGTCGGAATACCCCGACTCGCGCCGGAACGTCGCCACCTCCACCGTCACCCCCGACAGCCGCACCGGCACCACCCCAAACGCCTTCCCCACCACCCGAGTATTCCGGAACAGCTCCGTCACCCGCGTCGGCTCGGCGTCGGTCGCCACGTCGTAATCGCTCGGCGTCCGCCCCAGCAGCTCGTCCCGGACGCACCCGCCCGCGAAGTACGCCACATGCCCCGACTCGCGCAGCTTCCGCACGATCGAAACGGCAATCTCGCGGGGCTCGACCGGTCGGCGCGACACTTCTCCAGTGTACGGCGTGCCGTCGCACACAGGTCCGCCGGCCCGCTCAGGCGTGCCCGCCGACAACTTGCCTCAGACCCGGCGCCGGCGACCGGATCGCCCGCGCGATCCGCCACCCGTCCACGATCGCGCTGGCCAGCCCGAGCGTCAGAAACAAACTCCCCACCGCCACCAAAAGCGTTCCCACCGCCAGCGCCGTCGGCTGGTCGCCCGCCCCCCACCACCGCAGCACGTCGCCCACCAGCGCCAGCCCGCACGCCCCGATCATCCCGAGGATCGTCTGGCGGTCCACCCGCTTGGTCCGCATCGCCAGCGACCGGCGCACCAGGTCGCGCGCCACCGGGCGCAGCCCCGCCAGGATCAGCGCCGTGCACACCGTCGCCAGCGCGTGAACCAACACCCGGTCCTGGTACACCCGCGGCCCGAAGTACGGCGCCGCCCGCGGCGTGTCCACCGCCCGCAGCGCCAGCACCGACCAGATCAGCACCGCAAAGCACGCCGTCGCGCCCAGCGTCGCCGCCGACTTCCACCACGGCGTGCTCCGCACCGGGCGCACAAACCCCGCGCAGCTCACCGCGCCCAGCAGCAGGCCCCCCGTCATCACCGGGTAGCCCCACACCGCCGCCGAGCCGCCCCTGGAAGCCAAAACCATCACCGCGTCGTGCACCCGCATGCCCCACGACGCCACAGCAGCCACCAGCACCCCCACGGGCATCACCACCAGGCACAGGCTCGTCAGGCGCGGCGTCCACAGGGGCTGAAACTCCTCAGCCTCCGGGTCCACCGCATAAAGGATCGTCGCCCGCACCGCCGTCCCGCACTCCGGGCACACCGAGCTGATCGAAAGACCCTTCAACTCGTAGCCGCACACCACGCAGGGCAACGACCCCGAAAGCGCGGCCTGCAGCGGTCCACCCCCGCCGCGACCCTTGCCCCCGCCCGGCGGCGGCGGATCGCCCGCGGAATCGCTGCGCTGAGGTGCCGGTTCAACCACGCGCGGTGAGTCTACCCGCCGGACCACCGTCGCCGCGCCGCTAATGGACGAATCCCCTCACCCACTACCATCCGCCCACCATGCCCAGGCTCATCCGCCTCGACGCCACCGCCTCGGTCAAGATCGACCCCGCCACCCTCGAGCCGGGAAAGCTCATCTCCGTCTGCGCGTGCGGCCTCAGCCAGCGCTTCCCCCTCTGCGACGGCAGCCACAAGGCCGCCCTGCAGAACGAGCCCCCCGGCGTCCTGTGCGTCTACGACCGCCAACGTCAATCCATCATTGAAAAACGCCCCGACGACCTGCCCTGACCCGCCGACTCACGCGGCGCGAGCAAGCCCGGAAGTCCCGACCCCGCCCTCCACCCGCTGGAACTCCACGGCCAGCGACTGGTGGTGGAAATCGATGGGGATCACCCGCCGAACCCGCGCCCGCACCAGCCCGTCGGCCGCCAGGATCGCGTCGTGGTTCCACGCCACCGCGAGGTCAACCTCGTCGCCCGGGCTGAACGACCGCGCCGAGTCCACCCGCAGCATCGCCCCGCTGCTCGAGACGTCGTGCGTCTCGCCCGCGGAGAAAAGCAGGCTCCGGCGGTCCCGCAACTTGCAGGGTCGAACCATGATGTTCCGCTCGTGCCGGCGCCGTTCGATCGTGTGCGTCATGTCGGGCTCCCCGGCCTCTGTGGGCCGCGCAATCACCTTGGCGCACCCCTCACCGGCGTCAAGGCGTGTCCCTGAACATCGAACCGTCCCGACCGCGTGATAAGCCAACGTCTCAAAATCCCGTTCAAGTCCGCCCCGGTTAGGCCGATCTAGTGGGGAACGACCCCAAGGTCCGCGAACACGCCGTGAACGCCTCACCCGCCATCCCCCTCTTCTCGGTCATCATCCCCACCCGGGACCGCCCCGAGCGCCTCGCCGATTGCCTCGCCGCGCTGGTCCGCCAGGACGTCGATCCCTGCCGCACCGAGGTGCTGGTGGTGCCCGACGGCTACGACCCCGCCGCGGCCGCGGTCGTCCAGGCCGCCCAGCGCGACCTCCCGGTCCGCCTGCTCCCCACCGATCGGCTCGGCCCTGCCCACGCCAAAAACCTCGGCCTCGCCGAGGCCCGCGGGGAGCTGATTCTCCTGCTCAACGACGATGTGATCCCCCAGCCGGGCTTGCTGTCCGCCCACGCCCGCGCCCACCAATCCGGCGCACCCGCCTTGGTGCTCGGCTGGTCACCCTGGGTCGTTGAGCAGCCCGACCGGCTCTTCGACCGTCTCATCCGCGAGACCTCCATGGTCTTCTTTTATGACCGGATGATCTCTCCTCAGGGCCGACCACTCGCCCACCCCAGCCACGACTGGGGATTCCGACACGCCTGGACGCTCAACCTGAGCTTCCGGCGTGAGCACTCCCTGCGCATCGGCGGCTTCCGGCCCTGCCTGGCGAACTGCTGCTACGAAGACGTCGAGTTCGGCTTCCGCTTCACCGAGGAGTTCCAGGCCCCGGTCCTGTTCGAACCCGCCGCCGTCGCTCACCACCACCACCGCTACGAGCCCGCCGGCTACCTCCAAAGGGAGTTCCGGCTCGGCTACTCCGCCCACGGGCTGGCCGTCGCGGCCCCACGGTGCGCCCGGGCGATCTTCGGCAGCGACCTCCTGCGACCCGCCAACCTCGACTATTGCCGGGAGTATGTGGCCAACGAGGCCCGCTCCGAGCAGGCCCAGAACGCTGCCTTCGCGCAGTTGGCGTCGATCCCGGCCTCCGCCATCGAGGGCCCCCACCACGACGAGCTCCTCGCGCTCCTTTACACCCAGCACCTGCCGCTCAAGCGCCTCGCGTTCCGGCGCGGCCTGCTGGCGGCCCTGGAAAACCAGCGGTTTGATGGGCTTTTTCACCCAGAGGACGGGCTGGAAAACCAGCCGGGCCTGCTCCCGGTCGGCCTGGTCGGCGCACCCTGAACCGCCGCGGCGCCCGCTCGGGGTGTCGGCGTCTCGAGGGCGTTCTGGGCCCCCGCGCCCCGGCGGCCAAGAATTTCAGCAAAAAATCGCTGGAAAACGCCGAAACCACTTGTGCCCCGCGCGGAAAACCACTAAAAAACCCGCGGAAATCAGCAGGGTACACGGAGGTGTAGCTCCCCCTGCACACGAGGTAACCCCTCAAAGCCCGGGATTTCTCCCAGAAACCCCGGGCCCAAGCGCCATCACAAGGAGAATCGCATGGCCGCCAAGACGAAGAAAGCCCCCGCCTTCAAGAAGCCCAAGCTGTCCGGCGTTGACAAGCCCCGCAGCAAGGGCCAGGTCTTCACCACCATCGCCGAGCAGACCGAGCTCAGCCGCAAGCAGGTCGCCGCCGTCTTCGACGCGATGACCGACATCCTCAAGATCGACCTCAAGAAGCCCGGCATCTTTCAGGTCCCCGGCCTCATGAAGGTCACCGTCGTCCGCAAGCCCGCCACCAAGGCCCGCATGGCCCCCAATCCCTTCAAGCCCGGCGAGATGATGCAGGTCAAGGCCAAGCCCGCCCGCAACGTCGTCAAGGTCCGCGCCCTCAAGGGCCTCAAGGCCCTCGTCTGAGTTTCAGCACCGGATCTCAAATCACTTGTTCAGCCGGGCGCTCCCGCGAGCGCCCGGTTGTCTTTTTGAACCCCGCCCGCCGCTTACGGCTCCCACCCGGGCAACGCCGCCGCCTGCTTCACCCACGATGCGAAGCACCCCTCATCAAGCTCGTCGCCCTCGCGGATGTCGAGATACCGCGTCTCCCCGCTCTTTGACGTGCCCCCCGGCGGCAACGGCCGGAGCGATGTCCCGCGGAAGAACCCAACCTTGACGTACCGGGTAAAGACGTGGAACGACACAAACCAGCCGCTCCCTTCGACCCCGTAGAACGCCGAGTTCCACTTCACCGCCTTGCGCACCCCCGGCACCGCCTTCACAATCAACGCATCGAGCCGTCGACCAATGTCGCGCTTCCAACCCGGCCCGCCGCCCGACATCGCGTCGATGTACGCCCGCACCGGCGCATCGCCGTCGGCCTTGGCGATCTGAGGATTGCCGCCCGAGAGCAGCACCACGCCCGCGCGCCCGCGCTTCGGCGTTCCGGGCGTGCGGGAACCGCCGCACGCAGCCGCCGCGGCCTTCACCAGCGCCTTGAACGCACCCGCGGGCACGGTCTCCCCTTCCCGGATGTCGATCGCCCGCCGCGTGCCGCCCTCCAGGCTCGCGTTGAACAGGCCCGACGGATCGGGAAGGCTCGCGCCCCGCGCAAACGTGAGCTTCACGCAGTTCTTGTACGTCTCGCCCGTGCAGACGATCCCG
>CAZEDW010000014.1:0-89632 GCA_964510955.1 uncultured Phycisphaeraceae bacterium | reverse complement strand
GGGCGGGGGCGGGAGTGGGAGCTGATTTTGGAGTTTGGAGTTGGGATTTTGGATTTTGAGGAGGGGAGGCTGTTGGCTCGGGCGCGAGGGGGGCGGCGAGGTCTGGCGCGGGTGGCGCGACGGCGGTGTTGTTTTGTTCCCCGGTGATCATGCGCTGAGTATTCAGCGCGGATGCGTTGGGGCAAGGCGGGGGTTGCGCAGGGACAGAAGATTGCGCACGGGGGTGGATGTGCGCGCGAGATTTTCGCTTCCCGGGTCCGAGGTGACCAGCGGCGCGCCTGTTCGCGCTAACGCGGAGGACCGGCAGCCTCAGCGTCGCCGCCGACCCGCCGCGAGGCCCCCAAAGCCCAGCAGCACGGCTGCGCCTGCGTTGGGCGCCGGAATGGTCACGAAGCCGGTGCCGTTGCCGAGGATGCCAGTAACAGTGGTGCTGCCGGTGAAGGCGCCGGTGACCAGGTTGAACGTCCCGACGCGGAGCTGGCTGCCCGGTGACTGGGGGCGCAGGGCGCCGTAGAGGTTGCCGTTGAGAAACTCGAGGCCGTTGTTGGTGAAACCGATGCCGGTCGAGCCGACGACCGCCGCGGTGCCGCCGGGCGCCCAACTGAGGAGGCGGTCGTTGGTGGCGTCGGTCACGTAGAAAAGAGCGTTGTCGGGGTTGTACGCGATGCCGCCGCTGCCCGCCACGGCGACGCCGAGCGAGTACGTCTGGAGGGTCGCGAAGTTGCCCGAGTCCAGGCGCGCCACGCGCATCGGGTTAAGGGAATCGTTGGCGGCGAAAAGACCGGAGGGAGCGAACGCGAGCGACCCGACGCCGAACGACGTCGAGCCGATCTGGGTGAGCGTGGGTGTGCCCATCGGGTCATTGAGCCGGTAGACAGCCCACGCGCCGCCGACAGGGTCTGTGGCCGTGGCAATAATGTCCCCCGCCGCCGCGCCGGACAGGCTGTACCCCTCCGGCACGCGCGTGAGCGACTGGATCGGGGAGGTAAGAGTCACAAAGGGCTCGACGTTCCCGTCAAGATCTCCGCGGTAAAGCCGGTTGCCGTCGGTAGCGAGGAACTGCACCGTGTCCGCGTGGGCGAGTCCCGGGAGCAGGAGCGCCGAGGCGACACTCGTCGCAAACGTCTTTAGTCTCATGGCTGGTGACTCCAAACTGTGCTGTCACCAATGTAACACGCCCTGCACCGTGGGCAAGCGAATCCCGCGGGAATCAAGCGCCTCTCGGCAGTTATGGGACTTTTGTCCTCCCGCACCGTCTCTCTTAGCGTCACCTCGCCGTCACCGTCGGGATGTGCGCCCGCCCGCAGCTGCGCGACAACCGACCGGCACCAGTGTCCGTGCAGGCCCCGCTTCGGCTGGCACAGCATGGTCAGGCGGGTGCCCCGCGCAGCCATCTCGCTTCGAGCCGCGCCTCGAGCATTTCTCAGGCCGCGCTCAGCCACCGCGCGCAGCCGGATGCCAAGATCGACCGTGATCGGTCCGTCGTGTTCCCTCTTGCCACCTACACGCCGTGCCACGACGGGCTGCGGACGGCCCATCGTGGCAATGCGGGTGGCCCGCCAAACTCCGTCAGTATCGCCCGTTAGCGCCGCCGCCGCCCGGCAATGACACCCAGACCCATCATCGCCGCCGTCCCAAACCCCGGCGCCGGGACGGTGGTGTTCACGGTGAAGGGGATGGGGTACGAGTGCTGGCCCCAGGTGGTACCGCCGTCGGGCGAGAAGATCGGGACGCCGTCGGCGAACTGGGCGCCGGTGGCGTCCATGCCGAGGCCGAAGGGGGGCTGGGGGCCGCCGTCGTAGTTGCCGGTGTTTTCGGCGACGAGGGTGAAGGCGTAGCGGACGCCGGAGCCGAGGTAGGCGACGGGTCCGGTTGAGAAGTCGATGGTGACGGTGCCGAAGGTGTTGCCGCCGACGGTGGCGGAGAGATCGGCCTGACTGACGGTGCGCGAGGCGACGAGTTGGTCGGGGAGATTCGAGGCGTTCAGAGTGAAGAACGACGCGATGAGGTTGGACGGGGTGCCGACGTTCCAGCCCATGTAGACGTTCAGGCTGTCGAGCGTGCCGTCGGTGTAGGAGAGGAAGGTCATGCCGGCGGCGGTGTTGGTAAAGCTGGGCGGGTTGTTGAACCCGATGGTGTAGCTGCCGCCGAGCGTGCCGTCGAACTTGGCCGCGATGTCTCTGGCCGAGCTGATGCCGGCGGCCAGGGACAGACAAATGGCACCGACAGCAAAGCGCATGGTCATGGCCGAATCTCCGTGATGTGCAGAACAGACTCCACGATCCGCCCGCGACAACATCCGCGGCGCGCCCGGCCCGCCCTGTGCGAGGGTGCCGAGTCCCTATCAGTCTACAAGCAAAGGGTGCCAGGTGCAAATATTGAACGGGCGTGGGTTCGGGGGCGCGCGGCTTCTCGCCCCCCGCCCGCCCCACTGCCCCCCCCGCCCTGCCTCTACCGGCAGACCGACCCGAAGCGGAGCAGGAGCAGCGTCAGGTCCTGGGTGTTGACGATGGCGTCGCCGTTGAGGTCGCCGAGGGTGCCGGGGGAACTGACGGGGGACCCGAAGAAGCCCAGCAGGACGGTCAGATCGCCCATGTCCACCTGGTGATCGTTGGTGACATCGCCGGGGCAGGCCGGGGGGGCGAGGGCGGTGATGAAGCCGGGTGCGCCGCTGGCCCAACGGGTGCTGCGGCCGCGGTCGTCCCAGGCGTCGACGGCCCAGTAGAGGCGGGTGGCGTTGCCGACCACGCTGGACGGGATGACATAGCTCGAGGTGAGCGTGGCGGCGGAGTGGACCAGCGTGATGAGGTCGGGGTCGGACGTGATGCGCACGACGTAGAACGCGGCGCCGGGGGCATCGGTCCAATCCAGGGCCGCGGGCACTGGGACACCGAACGCGCCGTTGGGAGGTGAAATCAGGTCGCATGATCCCGGTGGTGGCGCGGCGACCTCCGGCGAGAGGCAGGTTACGGTGTCGCGCCAGCCGCGGATGGAGATGGCGCTCTGGCCGGATGAATCGGTCAGGAAGGTGTTGGCCCCGGTGAGCGAGGCGTTCATGGTGCTGATGGGGTTGGGCGCCTGGCAGGGGCAGTGCTGGGCGTTCCAGGTGTGCCCGAGTTCGTGGGCGGAGAGGTCGGTGGAAAGGCCGAACGAGGCGCAGCAATCGGAGGCGACGGCGCAGTAGGCGTTGGCGGGGTCGCAGACGGTGCCGCGGAAGGCGACGCCGAGCGTGTTGCCGGAAAGGATGCGGCCGGTGAAGAGCTGGGCGACGTCGCGCGGGATGGCTGTCTGGTGGGCGTTCCATTCGGCCTGGAACTGGGCGAGCAGGCCGCCGGAGTTGCTGGTGGTGTAGGGGTTCGACTGGGCCGAGGTGCGGACGAGGATGGTGGTGATCTGGTGGCGGATGCCCATCTCGCTGATGTACTGGAAGTTGACCTGCGACATGACGTGCTCGATCCGCGCCTGGGTGAGCGCGACCGAGGAGCCGTAGCGCGAGAAGAACTCGAAGTCGGCGTCGCAGGCGAGCTCGGCGACGCAGGCGGTGCCGCAGGCGGCGCGCTCGAAGCCGGCGTCGCCGGGGCGGGTGAGCCGGCCCGTGCCGGGCGGGGGCGGGAGCGTGTCGGCGCCGCAGGAACCGGCTGGGGGAAGAACGTCCGAGCCGGCGTAGGCCACGTGGAGCAGCTCCCCCGCCGCTCGCTCCGGGGAATCGATTCGCCCGGCGGCGGGCTCGACCCAGTAGGTCACGCCGGCGCCGGGGACTGCGACCTGGGCGGTGAGGCCGTCTGCGCTCAACGCGGCGCCGATGCGCGCGCCGGGGAGTTCGGGGCTTGTGCCGACGTAGGTGGTGACGGGGCCGGGGTCGGCGTCGTGCCACGAGCCGTCGGCGGTCTGGAAGAGCACGCGGAAGCCCGGCGCCCGCACGGTCTCGGGGCGCAGATTGACGGTCACGGCGCGGCCGTCCACCGGGATGACGGCGTCGAACGGGAGGCCCGGCGATGCGTCGAACTTCATCAGGGCGGCGTCGCAGCGGGCCACGCCGAGCTGCGCGTTGACCCGACCGGAGCGGTCGTTCAGCGGCGCAAATCGCAGGGAGGGGGCACCGGCTGCGCAGGTGGCGGCGCTGAGGCACAGCGCGGCGGCAAGCACTGGTGACGGGCGATGGAAGTGCGTCGGTCTCATCTCGTCCTCCCGCGCCGCGTGCAAACGGGCCCGGCGGCGCGGACGTGGCCTGTGTTCATCGGCCTGCATTGTCTGTTCGCCGAGCGGACCGCGGCGGATCAGGGCCGCCACGGACGGAAAGTGGTTGATCGGGGCTGTCGGGTGCGAATAGACGGATTTTGTTCGGTACAGATGTGGATGACCCCAAGGGCGTGTGGGTCGGGTATTGTCCCGGAGCAGACCTCGATTGTGCTCACGCCGCCCGCCATGGCCCCCTCTCCAGACGCCGGCCCGCCCCTGTTCCCCCACCGCCACCTGCTGACGACCGAGTCGCTGACAGCAGCGGACATCAACTTGGTGCTCGACCGGGCCGCGGGGTTCAAAGAGTTGCTGCAGCGGAACCAGGAGGCGCCCGGGGTGCTGCGGGGTCGGCGGCTGGTGAACCTGTTCTTCGAGAACTCGACGCGCACGCGCACCAGTTTCGAGTTGGCGGCCCGCCCGCTGGGGGCCACGGTGATCAACTTTGACATCGGCACCTCGAGCTTCGCCAAGGGCGAGAGCCTGCTCGACACGGCCCAGACGATCCACGCGATGGGCGTGGACTACATCGTGATGCGGCACCCCTCTTCGGGCGCCTGCGAGTTTCTCGCGGGGCAGGTGAGGGCGAGCGTGATCAACGCCGGCGACGGGTCGCACGAGCACCCCACGCAGGCGCTACTTGACGCGTTCACGCTGCACGAGCAGTTCGGGCGCATCGAGGGGCTTAAGGTGGCGATCATCGGCGACATGCTGCACAGCCGGGTCGGTCGCTCGAACATCCATTGCCTGGGCAAGCTCGGCGCATCGATCACACTCTGCGGGCCCGCCGCGCTGTGCCCGAAGAGCTTCGAGCAGGTCGGGGCCCGGTACGGGGGCGGGGTACGGGTGGTTCACGACGCCGACGAGGCGGTGCGCGGGGCGGACGCGGTGTACCTTCTCCGCATCCAGCACGAGCGGCAGAAGAAGGGTCTGTTCCCGTCGCTGTCGGAATACCGGCGTCTCTTCGGGGTGGACCAGCGGCGGCTGTCGCTGGCCGCGGAGCACGCGGTGGTGATGCACCCGGGCCCGGTGAACCGCGGGGTCGAGATCGCCAGCGACGTGTTGGACGGCCCGCGGAGCCGTGTGCTGACGCAGGTCACCAATGGAGTGGCGGTGCGCATGGCTGCGCTCGCGCTTCTTGAGGAGAGCAGGCGCCGTGGCTGAACGCACGCTCATCACCGGGGCCCAGGTCATCGACCCGTCCCAGGGGCTGGACGCGCCGCGTTCGGTGCTGGTTGAGGACGGGCGGGTGGCGGCGCTGCTGGCGCCCGGCGAGCGTGCGACGGCGCAGCACCAGTTCGACGCCGCCGGGCTGGTTCTCGCCCCGGGGTTCATCGACCTGCACGTGCACCTGCGTGAGCCGGGCGGCGAAGCGTCCGAGACCATTCAGACCGGGGCGCGGGCGGCGGCGCTGGGCGGGTTTACCACGGTCTTCTGCATGCCGAACACCAGCCCGGTGTGCGACAACCCGATCACGGTTCGGTACATCCTGGACCGTGCACGCGACTGCGGGGTCAATGTCGCGCCGGTGGCGGCGGTGACAACGGGGCAGCAGGGCGAGCTGTTGACAGATTTCGCCGCGCTCCGCGAGGCCGGCGCGGGGGCGGTGTCGGACGACGGTCGCCCCGTGGGGAGCAGCGACCTGATGCGCCGCGCCATGGAGCACGCCGCGTTTCTGGGCATGGTGATCTTCGATCACGCCGAGGACATGAGCCTGACGGGCGAGGGCGTGATGCACGAGGGCTCGGTGAGCGTGCGTCTGGGGCTGAAGGGCATCCCGCGCGCCAGCGAGGCGGCGTGCGTGGCCCGCGACTGCATGCTCAGCCTGATGACCGGGTGCCGGCTGCACGTGTGCCACGTCTCCAACACCGAGTCGATCGAGGCGATCCGGCACTTCAAGAAGCGCGGGGCGCCCGTCACGGCGGAGGTCTCACCGCATCACCTCACGCTGACCCACGAAGAGGTGGCGCGGGGTGCCGGCGGCGGCTACAACACGCACGCCAAGATGAAGCCGCCGTTGTGCGAGGCGACCGACCGCGCCGCGCTGGTCGAGGCGGTCGAAGACGGGACGATCGACTGCATCGCCACCGATCACGCCCCCCACTCGCCGGCGAGCAAGGCGACGAACTTTGACGCCGCGCCGTTCGGGATCATCGGGATGGAGACGGCGTTTCCGGTGCTGTACACCGAGTTCGTCAAGCCCGGGCGGTGGACGCTGGGGTTCCTGATCGACAAGCTCGCGTGCGCCCCGGCGCGGCTGATGGGAAAGACGCCGCAAACGGCCGGGCGTGGCACGCTCCGGCCCGGGGCGCCGGCGGACCTCGTGCTGCTCAGGGCGGGCGGCGCCCGGGTGTTCTCCGAGTCGATGCTCGGCTCGCGCAGCCGCAACTGCCCGTGGCTGGGGAGGGAGCTGGAGGGGGTTGTCGCCGGCACGATGGCGAGGGGAAGGTGGACGGCGGTGCCGGGGCTGAACCAGAGCGAAAAATGAAAAGCGAAGAGCGAACATGAAGTCATGGTTCGCGGCTCAGACTTACCCCTCCCTCACGCTTCCCTTTCCTCACCGTTCACTTCTCGATTTTGTGCTCCGATGCCAGCCCGCCCCTACGTCTCCCGCGCCGGCGAGAAACTGGCGCACGTGCTGCGTGAGCTCTCCGTCTCGGTCCACGGGTTGCGCTGCGCTGATTTCGGGTGCAACGTTGGAGGGTTCACCGATTGCCTGTTGCAGCATGGGGCGGCGCACGTGATCGCCGTGGACACCGGCTACGGCGTGCTGGACTGGCGGCTGCGGAATGACCCTCGCGTGAACGTCATGGAGCGCACCAACGCCCTTCACGCACCGGCTCCGAGCGCGGAGCAGGGCGGGCTGGTCGACTTGGTCACCATCGACATGGCGTGGACGCCCCAGCGATTGGCGATCCCGGCGGCGCTCAAGTGGCTGGCTCCGGCCGGGGCCGGGAAGCTCATTTCCCTGGTCAAGCCCCACTACGAGGCAGCCGGGCTTGGGGAGCCGCTGCCGCGGGGCGGGGTGCTTGCGGATGACGCGTCTGTGCGGGTCTTTGAACGGGTGCTCGGGCAGATGCCCGGTTGGGGGGTGTCGGTGCTGGGAAGCACGGCCTCGCCTCTGACCGGGGGCGCCAAAGCCAAAGGCAACAGCGAGTTTCTGGTCCTGTTGTCGCGGGTCTGATGGGCGGGGAATCCGCGTCTGGGGTTGGAGAATTCCTGCAGTGGCTTGACAAAACGCGACGATTCCTGTGGTATCCCGTCGTATCATCCCAGGTCCGATATTCACCCCGGATGCTGGGGATATGTCGTCCATACCCACCAGCCATAGGGCCTTGAGGTCCGGGGTGGGCCGAGCGGCCCGCTTGGACCTTTTACGAACACCTGTCACGGAGGATCATCAAGACATGTTGAACCTGAAGAACTTCACGATTCGGCGCCTCGGGGCCATTGCGATGGCTGCCTCGCTGGGCCTGGGTCTGGTCGGCTGCAAAGAGAAGCAGATGCAGACGCACATCGGCGAGCTCGAAGCGCAGAACCAGGAGCTTCGCGCCCGCATCGATCAGCAGCAGCAGCAGCTGGACAACTGCGACAACGAGAAGAAGGGCCTCCAGAACCAGATGGCCACATTGGCGACGCCGCCGAGCGGCAAGTCCGATCGCACGACCGGTGGCGGCGGCGGGGGCGAGCAGGTGATCACCATCGCCGGCGATGCCTTGTTCAACTCCGGCTCGGCGACCATCCGCAAGGAGGCCAAGGGCCAGCTCGACAAGATCGCCCGCGAGTTGAACGGTCAGTGGTCCGGTCACCGCATCCGCGTTGTCGGTCACACCGATTCGGACCCGCTCAAGAAGAGCAAGGCCAAGTGGGGCAGCAACGAGGGCCTGAGCCGCGCCCGCGCCCAGGCGGTCGCCGACTACCTCTCGTCCAAGGGCGTCTCCGCCGGTCGCATGGCGGTTGAGGGCAAGGGCTCGAGCGAACCCAAGGGTGACAAGAAGTCCAGCCGGCGCGTCGAGATCCACGTGCTGGGCTGAGCTGGCTCGATCTCACTGCAATCCAAAGTGATTCGGGACGCCCGCGCCGCCGCGGGCGTTTTTCATTTTGCGGCTTCGCGGCGCAACGACGCGAGAAATGACGAGACGATCTCGGACGAGCGGGCCCGGGTGCGCTCGTCGATCCAGAGCTCGTTGTGCGAGCCGCCCGGCACTTCGGAATAGGCGCCCCGCGCCGACGCCGCGGCGATGGCGCGCCCATCGGAGGGCGGGGAGACCTCGTCGAGCTCGGGGTGCAGGACCAGCAGCGGGCAGGCAAGGCGGGCGGCGTGGGCGGCGCGGTCGAACCGCTTCCAGAACGGGTCGGCGAACCGCAGCCCCAGCAGCGCGAACACCAGCGGCCCGTTGAGACGGAACGGCAGCGCGGCCAGGCGCATGACGTTGAACGCGGGGGTCCAGGCGTAACGGTATGGGGCCTCGGCGATGACGCCGAGCACCGGCGTTCGGCCTTGCTGCGGGGCGGCCGCGACGATCGAAACGCCGGCGCCCAACGATGCACCCACGAGCACCACGTCGGTCTTCCCGTCGCCCCGGACCTGCTCGACCAGCTCACGCAGCAGGTCCGGCTCGTGAACGCCCAGGTCGCACACGCCGGGGGATTCGCCCTGCCCGGGAGGGTCCCAGGCGATGACGAGCGATGACGCAGGGATGAGAGGGCCAAGGCGGGGCAGTACGCCGAGGCGGGAATCGCCCCAGCCGGGCGTGTAGATCACCACCGGGGCGCTCGGGTCGTCGCCGGGGATCTCCCACGCCGAGCACGGGTGGCCCCGCAGGTTGAAGACGACGGTGCGAAACTCGCGCGGCGAAGGGAGTTCAGCGGGCGTGCCAGGCTTTCCCCGCGAGACGGCCCAGGCGTAGGTCTTGCGGGGCGGACGGGTGAGCCGGCGCATCATCGCGGCTGTCGATGCGCCCAGGGCGATCAACAGACCGAGCGTCAGGAAGAGGACGAGTCCCGTCACCGCCCGAGCGTACCCGAGCGCGGGAACGGGCCGGTGGAATCGCGATCAGCGTGTGCAGCCGAGGTTGCCCAGCAGCAGGAACAGGTCGGCGGTGTCGATGACCCCGTCGCCGTTGATGTCGCCGCCGTCGCTGGGGGGGACGCCTTGGCCGAACTGCCCGAGCAGGGAGGCCAGGTCGGCGGTGTTGACGGCGCCGTCGCCGTTGATGTCGCCCACGCAGATGCGGGGGACCCGCTGGATGACCACGTCGAGCTGCTTGAGGTCGTTCTGGTTGGTGTCGGTGCCTTTGCCGACGCGGAAGTCCATGGTTTCGCCGGCGGTCAGGTCGAAGGTGACTTGGAGAAGGCTGATCTGCCTGGGATCGCGGACGTTGCTCCAGAAGAGCTGGATGCCGTCGCGGAGCACGGCGACGTCGGCGTTACCGACCTCGGCCGTGCTGCGCCCGGTGAACTGGGCATCGAAGCGGTATTGGCCGTCCTGCGGGCAGGTCCACTTGACGCACGCGAACTTTCCGAGGCTGTCGGGCTGGAGACCAACCTTGCCCGCGGGCAGGGTCACGCCGGTGCCGAGCGCGGGGAACGAGACATCCGAGGGCGGCCGTACGACGCAGGGCATGAGCCCGTTGGCCAGGTTGAACCAGCCGGGAACGCCCGCAAGGAGCGGCTCGCCGCTATTGGGGGAAAGCTGGAACGGGCCGACGCGCGAGAAGGCCCAGCCGTAGCTCCACTCTGCGTTGGGGTTCGCGGTGGCGCTGAAGCCCGCGCCGACATCCCAGAACGCCTGACGCCCGTCGGCGAGGTAGGTGGTGGGGAGCGCGAAGTAAAAGAACGGCGCGTAGTCCTTGGCACCGATCCAGACGGGAGCGTCCGCCAGCACCCGGCTCGGGGCGGCCCAGAGCGATAGCGCGGCGGCCGTCAGTATCAACTCAATCCGACGACCCCCACCCACAAATCCTCGTGTCATTCAAGAACCTTCCTCTTCTCATCGCTCCGAATCGGAGCAGCACAGTCCTGGTGCCGCATGAGCCCGCGGCCAATATAGAGTCGATTCCGAAAAGCAAAAGAGGGACCGATCAATTTCGGGTGGATTTGCGGCTTAGGGCCCGAAAAAAACGACGCATTGGTGGCGACTGGCAGCCATGGGGCTGAAATCCGCCACGTCGGCGTCAGGCGATCGTCGCGATCGGGGGCTCCAGGGGGAGCGCCCGGGCGTTGGCCATGAACTGCTCGTAGTTCGCGCGGAACTCGATCAGGCTGTCGCCGCCGAACTTGTCCAGGGCGACTCGGGCGATCTCGAAGGCAACGACGTTTTCGAGCACGACGCTGGCGGCGGGGACCGCGCAGACGTCGGAGCGCTCGTAGCTGCTGGTCTCGGGCGTCTTGGTGTTGAGGTCTACGCTGGGAAGCCCCTTCAGCAGCGTTGAGATGGGCTTCATGGCCGCGCGGACAACGACGGGCTGGCCGTTGGTCATGCCGCCCTCGGTGCCGCCGGCGTTGTTGGTGTCGCGGACAAAGCCGAGCGAGGCGGTGTTTCGGCGCGCGGGGTCGAAGCGGATGGGGTCATGGACGCGCGAGCCCGGGACGGCGGCGGCGTCCTTGCCCATGCCGATCTCGACCGACTTGATGGCCTGGATTCCCATGACGGCGTAGGCCAGACGGGCATCGAGCTTGTCGCGCCAGTCCATGGACGACCCCAGCCCCACGGGGCATCCGAAGACGTGGCACTCAACCAGACCGCCGGCCGTGTCCTTGTCGGTCTTTGCCTGATGGACCACCGCCCGCATGGCCTGGGTCGCCGGTTCATCGGGGCAGTACATGTCGCTGACGTCGCGGAGCGTGCGGAGGGACTTCCAGTTTGACTCGGTGACGCCGACGCCGGACACGGCGGCGCCGACCGAGCGTGTGAAGGCGAACGCCTCGATCTCGATCTCGCGCAGCAGGCATCGGGCCAGGGCGCCGGCGGCGACCCGCGCCGCGGTCTCGCGGGCGCTGGCCCGTTCCAGCGTTTCGCGGCAATCGGTCGTGAGCCACTTGACGCTCCCGGCCAGATCGGCGTGCCCGGGTCGGGGACGGTACACCGGGGGCGTCTTGGCGAGATCGTCGAGCCGTGAATCCTTGTTGGCGATGCGGAACGTGATGGGCGCGCCGGTGGCCTTGCCCAGGCGCACGCCGGTCAGCACCTCGACCGCATCGGTCTCGATCTTCTGTCGCCCGCCTCGCCCATAGCCGCCCTGGCGCCGGGCCAGCTCGGCGTTGATGAAATCCAGATCGACACGCACCCCGGCGGGGATGCCCTGCACCAAGGTGATGAGGGCCGGGCCGTGGGACTCGCCGGCGGAGTGGTAGTCGAGGCGGGGCATGGTGGGAGGTTAGCAGGTCGGCCCGGCGGTCTTGGACCCGCCGGCTCGCCCCCATCAGCGCGGAGCCTGGGCGTTGAGCTTGTGTGGATCCTGCCGGCGCGGCCCGTACCACATCTCCAGCCCTTCTCGGCGCCGGAGCATGCGCCCGCCGGTGATGACGTGCTTGCCGAGCAGCGCGAGCATTTCGCGTCCGGTGAAGGTGCGGAGCTTGCGCCCGGAGGTGAGCACCGGGGTGCGCACGATCCGGAACTCGCCGCGACGCTTCAGGGCCTTGGCCAGGATGATTTCCTCGCTGGCGAAGACCGACTCGTCCCATCCCCCCACCGCTTCGAAGTGGTCGCGCCGGGCGAACAGGAAGGCGCCGCCGGTGAGACGGAAGAAGCGGAACATCGCGGTGACGATCGGCAGCACGACGGGCACCCAGCGGGGCACGTCGCCGTCGAAATCGACCGAGGCCCCGCCTCCCACGCAGCCGGCGCTGACGGCCTCAACCGCCTCGCGGACCGAGGCGGGGCTGACGCGGGTGTCGGCGTCGACGAAGAGGTACATGTGGTTGCTCGGGGGCACCGGGGCGGCGGCGGCCGCGCTGAGCGCGCCCTGGTTGCGCGAGGCGGAGATCTGGCGCTTTTCAAACTCGACGGCGCGGGCCCCGAGCCGCTCGGCGATCCGGGGTGTCTGGTCGGTGCATGCGTCGCAGGCCACGACGACCTCGTGCCCGACCCCCGGCGGCAGCGAGCGCGCGGCCTCGACGATCGCAGACACCGTCGCCTCGATGTGCTCGGCCTCGTTGTGGGCGGGGATGATGAAGCTGACGAAGGTGACCATTCGGATGGTGCCCCCTTCCCCCGCCCCCGGAGGGTGAATGGGTGGGCGCGTGTGTCAGTGCATTCGAGGGCGGGGCCGGCTGGTTGCAGGCCGGAGATCGAATCAGGATTGGATTGGTTGGAAACCGGGCTTGACTTTGTTGGGCCTTGTGTTAGGATTCTGATTGGGTTACTTGCGGGTAATGGATGATGTCGCTGCGATACCTCTTTCTCGACCTCAATGCCTACTTCGCTTCGGTGGAGCAGCAGGATGATCCGCGCCTGCGCGGGCGCCCTGTCGCCGTGGGGCCGATCGATGCGCCCTCGGGGTGCTGTATCGCGGTGAGCTACGAGGCCAAGCGGCTGGGCGTGAAGACGGGGATGCGGGTGGGCGAGGCACGGGCGATCTGTCCGGAACTCGTGGTGGCGCACTCGAGGCCGCGCCGCTACGTGGAGATGCACCACCAGGTGTTGAAGGCGGTCGAGACGTGCCTGCCCGTGCGGTCGGTGCACTCGATCGACGAGGTGTCGTGTCGGCTGGCGCCGGACGAGCGCACGCCGGAAGCGGTGGCGGCGCTGGCGGGGCGGATCAAGGCGGCGATCCGGGAGCAGGCGGGCGAATGGATGCGGTGCTCGATCGGCGTGGCGCCCAACGTGTTCCTCGGCAAGGTGGCCAGCGACGTGCAGAAGCCCGACGGGCTGGTGATCATCCGGCGCGAGGAGCTGCCCGGTCGGCTGCTGCACCTGTCGCTGCGCGACCTGCCGGGCATCGGCCCGAAGATGCAGGAACGCCTGCACCGGCGCGGCATCAACACGATGCAGGAGCTGGTCTCGCTGACGGAGGCGGAGATCGGCGCCATGTGGGGCAGTGTGGTGGGGAAGCGATGGTGGTACCTGCTCCGAGGCGATGACCTGTACGAAAACCCCACGCGGAAGCGCAGCATCGGGCACCAGCACGTCATCGCCCCCGACAAACGCACCGAGGAGCACGCCTGGGAGGTGGCGGCCCGCCTGATGCACAAGGCGGCGGCGCGGGCGCGGTTCATGGGCTACTGGGCACGACACATGACGCTGGGCGTCCGCGCCCGCGAGGGCGCGTGGCACGCCACGGCGACCTTTCCCGGCGGGTCGCAGGACACGGTGGCGATGCTCGAGGCGCTTCGCCGGCTCTGGGCGGGGCGCCCGAAAACTGTGCCGGTGCTCGTCGATGTCACCCTTCACGACCTGACCAACAACGCCAGCACCACCCTGCCGCTGTTCTCTCACGAGCAACAGCGCGTGGCGATGTCGAAGGCGATGGACAGGATCAACGACCGGTACGGCTCGAACACCGTCTACCTCGGATCGATGCACAACGCCCGGCGGTCGGCCTACGGCGGGATCGCGTTCAGGAGCATCCCGGACCTGAAGTTTCATGACACGGTGCGGGAGCGGCAGCGGGATGCTCCAACGTGACAACGACAGTCCGCTCCGGCCGGCCTGCCCCTGAACTCGGGCGCCGGGGCAGGCTCTGGAAGGCGCAGGCGGCAGCACGATGCGTCTCGCCGCGGTGGTACACCATGAGCCTGCGCTCAAACACTCCGCTCCAGCCCGGCGCCGTGCTATGTTTAGGCCGCCTGTTGCAGTCCCCACTCAAGGAGCCGAGCCATGCCCCGAATCGCCGCCCGTGTCACAACTGTCTCGATTCTCGCGCTGCTGGGCGTCGCGGCGACGGCGCCCGTCACCGGCTGCAAGGGCGGCATGGGGTCCATCACCGGTTCGCCCACCGCGATGGAGCGGTTGTCGCCGCTGGTCAAGGACGCGGCCAACTCGTACATCAAAAACATCAACGCCCTGATCCAGTCTCTGGAGAAAGTCAACGACATCCCCAGCGCGGTGAGGGCCGCCAACACGCTCGAGCCCACTGTCAAGGACATCAACTCGGCCTACTCAACCCTCGCGGGCACCCGCGGCGAGGAGCGGAGCAACCTCCTCAAGGCGTTCGGGCCGCAGCTCGATTCGGCGACGGAGTCCTTCACCAAAGAAGCCGACAAGATCACCGGCAACGTGATGTTCGGGCACGTGCCGGGGCCGGTGCTGAAGCAGGTAAAGCTGTTCCGGCATTGAGGAGATGTCAGCAACGGGCAAGCAGTGATCCGCGCGGACAAAAAGCCGTGATCTGTGTGCATTGGCGCCGATCGCGGCCCCCGCCCTCCGGTCATCGACAACTCCGGTGACGCTCTTGGATTCCGTGTCCGTTTGTGTTACATTCGTGGGCCATCGGAGAGTCCGATCATGCTCACGCGCATCGCCTGCGTAACTCTTTGCGTACTCGCCTCGCTGGGCGCGCCGGTGGCCTGTCGCGCCGACACCATCGTCCTCAACAACGGGCAGACCTTCAACGGCACCATCGTCTCGGACTCCGGCGACACCGTCGAGTTCTCGACCTCCGTCAACGGCATCCCGGCGACGCTGAAGTTCAAGCGGGCCGAGATCAAGTCAACCCAGAAAAGCAACCTGACGGCGGCCACCGCGCCCAAGGAAGGGGCCGCCCCCGCCCCAACGGCCCCCTCGAAGGAAAAGCAAGCCAAGCCGGCGCCCCCGGCGCCCCCGGCATCCCCGACTCCCGCCAAAGCTGCCGAGCCATCGTCAACGGCAACGGTGCGCTTCCTGGTCGTCCCCGTGAAGGGGCGGCTCGGAACCGATGCGCCGGTGGACGGCATCGAGTCCGCGCTCAAGACCGCCGCCAAGATGCGGGTGCCGCACGTCGTTTTTGAGATCGACAGCGCGTCGGGTGACGACGCTGCGGGTCCGGCCGTGGTCAAGGCGATCGCGGCCAACCGCGCCGACATCAAGTGCCACGCGCTGGTCCACAAGGCGCTCGGCCCCGCGCTGTGGCTCGTCGCGGCCTGCGACACGGTGTACGTCAAACCGCAGGACGTCCCAGAAGATGTGTTCGCCGACACCGCGTCGTCAACCGACACGGCGGGCGCCGCCGATCGCAAAGCCCGCGCCGCCGCGCTGGCCGACGTCGCCGCGGCCCACGCCCACAACGCCGACCTCTTCGCCGCGCTCATTGATCCCGCCCGCACGCTGGTCTCCTGGACCGACGAGAGGGGCGCGGTCCACGCGGCCTCCAAGGCCCCCGCCGGCGTCAAGGACGCCGCCACCGATGACGGCCCTGACGCCGCGCTCTCGCTCAACGCCCGCGACGCCGTGAGGCTCGGCCTCGCCGCCGAACTGGACGCCGGCCCCGACGCCATCGGCGCCACGCTGGGCATCTCAAGGTGGAAGTCCGCCGGCGGCTACGGCGAAGCCGCAATGCGCAAGACCGTTAAGGGAATCCAGGAGAAGAAGGACGCGGCAAAGCGTGAGCTTGACCGCAAGGACGAGCTGCAACTCGAGCTCAAGAAGGCGGAGGCCACGCTGCAAGCAGTGGTGGAAGCGGCCCGCGCCAAAGACCCTTCGCAGTTCAGCTATGGGGTTTACAAGTACTCCAACATGTTCACGCCCGAGTCCGCCGTGTCGTGGAAGCATCACACCGACGATGCACTCGACGCATGGCGCCGCGTGATCGACTTGGTGGACAAGTACGAGTCGATGGAGGCCGAGGCCAAGTCGCTCGGCTTCAGCCGCGTCAACAGCGTTGAATCCCTCAAGATCATCAAAGTCACCGCCGAATCCGAGATGTCACGGCTCCGAAAGGACTGGGCCAAGATGCGGCTCTAACGCCGGGGAACGCGTTCGCTTTGCCGTGATTTTTCGTGCAAATCAGGAAGCAGGCGTGTAGAATCATCCTGTCGCCGCCACCCCCGGCGACCCGTGCAATCTCGACCCGGCCAGGGGGGCTTGGCCATACCCGGAGCCGCCGCAGGCGGATTGTCCCCATGCCCAACTGGACCAAAAAAGAGCTGCTCGCCAACCCCGTCAAGCACATCGACATCACCAAGTTCGATGCCCGACCCGTCATCGACAGCTACCGGCAGATGGCGTACTCCAGCCGCACGCTGGCCAACGCGGCGGACATCTACTCGATGATGCTCAAGGACAAGGACTGCGCGGTGATCCTGACCCTCGCGGGCAGCCTCATCAGCGCGGGCCTGAAGAAGGCGCTGATCACGCTCATCGAGAACAACATGGTGGACGCGATCGTGTCCACCGGCGCGAACATCGTCGACCAGGACTTCTTCGAGGGCCTGGGCTTCAAGCACTACATCGCCCCCGGCAGCCCCGAGGCCCCGCCCGTCGACGACATGACGCTGCGGAACATGATGATCGACCGCATCTACGACACCTACATTGACGAGGACGACCTGCGGGCCTGCGACGCCGCCACGCACCGCATCTTCAACGCCTTTGAGCCCGGCGCGTACAGCAGTCGCGAGTTCATCGAGGCGATGGGGGCGTACCTCGCCAAGCACCACCCGAAGAACGAGAGCATCGTCAAGACGTGCTTCCAGAAGCGCGTGCCGATCTTCTGCCCCGCGTTCAGCGACTGCTCCGCCGGCTTCGGCATCGTGCTGCAGCAGACCGAGGCCATCGAGGAAGGCCGCGGGCTGGTCGCCATCGACAGCGGCAAGGACTTCCGCGAGCTCACCGACATCAAGCTGGCGTGCAAGGACACCGGCCTGCTCATGCTCGGCGGCGGCGTGCCCAAGAACTTCGCCCAGGACATCGTGGTGGCCGCCGAGCTGCTCAACGAGCGCAAGGGCGGCAAGGCCCGCGGCGACATCGGCATGCACAAGTACGCCATCCAGATGACCGTGGCCGATTCGCGCGACGGGGCTTTGTCGGGTTCGACCCTCCGCGAGGCGTGCAGCTGGGGCAAGGTGGACGTGGTGCACGAGCAGATGGTGTTCGGCGAGCTGACGGCCCTGTTCCCGCTGATGGCCAGCGACGCCTTCCACCGCGCCAACTGGAAGAAGCGCAAGGGCTTCAAGTTCGCCGACATGTTCGAGAAGGGGGATGGGATGCCGGAGTTCATGAAGGCGCCCCCTCGGAAGACGGCGACGCGGTAAGCGACGCGGGACAACGTGATTCTTCTGAGCCCCCGGCGCGAGCCGGGGGTTTTAGTTACGCTCCGTCAAAACCGGGCGTAGAATCCAATGCGATGAAGCTGCCCAGCGGCATCGTGATCGAGAGCCACCGCATCGCCGCGGCGTGCGGGCGAGCGGGTGTTCGTCGCGCGTACCTGTTCGGGTCGGTTCTGACCGATCGGTTCGGCCCAGACAGCGACATCGATGTACTCGTTGAGACTGATCCGGCCAACCCGGTGGGTCTGTTCAGATTGGGAGGCCTGCAGATGGAGTTGACGGAACTCCTCGGGCGCCCCGTCCATATGTCCATGCTGGCGGGAATCCCGCCGCGATCTCGTCAAAGGGTTTTGAACGACGCGAGGCTTCTGGATGCCGCTTGATGGGTTCAAGCCGCCCCGCTGGTGTTACCACTTCAAGCGATTGCTACGGATTACCACATGGTGCGGGTGCTTGGGACTCGCATCGACGGTGGTTGTGGGTATTGCCTGCGCCTACCCCACTCTCCGCTGGAAATTGATAACGGATAGCCTCGCCGAGGGCGGCATCGGACGTGTCTTCCTGATGCGCCGACGGTTCGGCACCTATTCAACAGAACTCCTGGCCTACGTCCGCGGGGCGCGACAAGCGCTCACCGCCGAGGAGCGCCGGTATTCTCGGCAAGCACTGCGCCAAGCGGATTATTCGCGCGAGCTACCAAACTACCCGGATTGGGACATGTTCGGAGACGTGCAGTATTTCTGGGAACTGCATTACGGGATTCCATTCCGAAGCGTGTCATGCACACGATGTTGGGGTTCGCCCGATTTTCTCGAGAGCGCGTGTGTCATCCATGGCAAAGGCAACGAGGAATGGCTTCTGGCTTATCGCCCGCTCTGGTCGGGATTTGCCGCAAACATTGCAGTCTACGGCGCAGCATGGGGAGTCGTGATCTCGACAACCGGCCTCATACGACGGATTGTCAGACTTCGTCGTGGTCTGTGCCCCGCATGCGGTTACCCACTCGCCGGCTTGCCGTTGGGCTCGCCTTGCCCGGAGTGCGGTGCCAATCGAGCCACGGGGCGTGGTGTGAGCCCTGCAATTGAATCTCAATGCCGGGTTTGCCGCGCCGGCCATCGGTCCGGGGGTCGAATCGACTCGTGGCTGGCAGTTCCACACGCCAAGCTCGCTTGCGCGTATGATGCTTCCCCCAATCCGGTGGCCGCCGTCGCATCAGGTGTTTGTGCGAGCGTCGGCAGTTGCCGGTCGATCCGACCCCCGTACCGCCGACGCGAGCCCGCATGCCCAAGCAGGAAGACAAGTTCACGATGGACGCCGAGGTGCTGGACGCTTTGCCCAACGCGATGTTCCGCGTGAAGCTGCCCAACCAGGTGGAGGTGCTGGCGTATGTGTCGGGGAAGATGCGGCAGAACTACATCCGCATCCTGCCGGGTGACAAGGTGACGGTCGAGATCTCGCCGTACGACCTGTCGCGGGCGCGGATCACGTACCGGCATTGAACGGGGCTGATCGCCGGGCGGGCAAAGAGAGAGTTCGGGTGCCGGGGTACGCGTCTTCGCGTGCCCCGCGTTTGTTGGCCGGTTCGACGTGGTACGGCGAGGAGACCGTGCCACGATGCCCGGCACCAGGCCCGCAGTTCCGCGTGGTCGCCACGGGTATCTCCGCGGACGGAGAAACCCGTGGCACGACAAGTCGCTACTCGTTCACTATCCACGTCCCGACGCCGCCGCCGGCGGAGCCGGTGCTCCCGGCGATGGCCAGCTTGATGTTCCCGGGCTTCTTGAAGTCGAACACCAGCACCGGCAGCTTCTGCTCCTGGCACATCGCCAAGGCGGTGGCGTCCATGATCTTGAGCTTCTTGTCCAGCGCCTCGGCGAACGTGAGCCGCGTGTAGCGGGTGGCCTTGGGGTCTTTCTTGGGGTCGGCGGTGTAGACGCCGTCGATGGTCGAGGCCTTCAGCACGGCCTCGCACTCCAGTTCGGTGGCGCGCAGGGCTGCGTTGGTGTCGGTGGTGAAGAAGGGGTTGCCGGTGCCGCCGGCGAGGATCACCACATGGCCGGTCTCCAGGTGCCGGATGGCCCGCAGGCGGATGAACGGCTCGGCGACGGCGTTGATGTCGATGGCCGTCATGCAGCGGGCCGGATGGCCCAGCTCGTCGAGGGCCTCACGGAGTGCCAGGCCGTTGATGACGGTGCCGAGCATGCCCATGTAGTCGGCGGTGGCGCGGTGGATGAGGCCTTCCTTGGCGAGCTGGGCGCCGCGGATGATGTTGCCGCCCCCTACCACCACGGCGATCTGCACGCCGCTCTGGGCGGCCGACACGATCTCGCGGGCGATGAGGCGCAGGTCCTCCGAATCCACGCCGAATCCGCCGGGTGAGCAGAACGCCTCGCCGGAGAGCTTCAGGAGCAGTCGTTTGGCTTTGGGTGCGGCGTGGTTCATCCGGGTCGATTGGAACGCACGGGGCGGCCACGGTCAAGCGGGCGGGGTTTCCGCGGGCCCCTGCTGCTGAGAGATCGCCCGGCGCAGCGCCAGTTCATCGCGGACCAGTTCGATGGGCACGGTCATGTTCAGCCCGGACACCGCCACCTTGACGCCGGCGCCGCGTTTGCGCTCGCCCTCGATGCCGCCGGGGAACTCGACCGCCGCCCATGGGATCGACAACTTGGGCGCCAGCGGCGCCACGGGGATGAGCGGGGCGATGTGCAGATAGTCCTCATCGGAGGACCACGCGACGACGTTGCTCATCGGGATGCCGCGCAGCGTGAAGCTTGGGGCGACCCGCGCCTCGGGCGGCATCGGCCCGCCCACCGAGGGGAACTGGTCCGCCAGCTTTGTCCAGCCCATCGCCCACAGCATGACGGCGAACCCGGGGCCGATGATCGCCAGCGGCAACAGCCCGGCGGAAAGCCCCACCAGAACGCCCACCCACCACTTCACCTGCACCCCCAGCAGCACGCCGATGATGAAGGCATCCACCGACACCAGCACGGCGATCATGATGAACACGTTGCGTCGGGTCATGGCGGCGGAGCGGGCGTGCGGGGGCATCGTAATCGACCCGGCCTCTACAGGATCAGCGACCGGCGACGGAATCGCGGGCTACGATCCACCCGATGCAGGCGACAATCAACGGCAAACCCGAGACGCTGGAGGACGGAACCACCGTCGCCATGCTGCTGGAGCGGCTGCTGCTGAGCAGGCAGCCCGCCGCCGTCGAGGTGAACAAGGAGCTGGTCCCCAAGCGCAGGCACGCCGAGCGGGTGATCGTTGACGGCGACCGCGTCGAGATCGTCACGCTGGTGGGCGGCGGTTGAACTGGGATTCGCGTTGGAGCCGGGGCGTGCCCACCCCGCGGCGCGTCGAGAGCCACCGCGCCCGCGGATCGAGTTCGGGTAGAGTCTCCATCGGATGAACCGCCACGGCAAAGCCGACCCGCACCAGACCCAGTCGTCCGAGCTGTCGGCGCAGCTCGAAGGGTTCCTGCGCGCCGACCGGGCGATTTCCAGCACCGGCGACCCGGGCGGGCCCCTGGCCCACATCCCGCTGTTCGCGCGCCTGGACGCGCAGGAGCAGGCCGACCTGTTCGCGATGCTGAAGCGCGAGGCGGTGCCGGCGAATCAGACGGTCTTCTGGCTCGGCGACCGGGGCGACACGTTCTACCTCGTCGACTCGGGTCAGATGCTCGTGACCGTCCCCAACAGCAAGGGGGAGCACGTCACCATCGCTTCGCTGGGGCCGGGTGGGTTCTTCGGCGAGATCAGCCTGCTCGACGGGGGTGTCCGCACCGCCACGGTGCGGGCGGGCGAGGCGTCGGAGCTGCTGGTGCTCAGCCGCAAGGACTTCCACGCGTTCCTTCTGCGCCACCCGCACGCGGCGGTGGACATCCTGGCGGTCATGGGGCAGCGCCAGCGTGCCAGCAACGAAGCGCTGCGCCAGATGGCGAATCCGAACGAGCTGTTCGAGCAGTCGCGCGTCACGCCGTGGCAGCGGGTGAGCGACGTCATCGCCACGGTCGCGGCCAGCCAGTGGTTCACGATTTTCCACCTGGCGTGGTTCGGGCTGTGGATCCTGCTGAACACGGTCGGCCCGCTTCTCAAGTTTCACAGGATCAACCCGCCCGCGGACGCCGAGGTCCCGTGGTGGATCTTCGACCCATTCCCCTTCGGCCTGCTGACGATGGTCGTGAGCCTGGAGGCGATCTTCCTGAGCATCTTCGTGATGGTCAGCCAGAACCGCCAGAGCGAGAAAGACCGCCTGCGAACGGACCTGGACTTCCAGGTGAATGTAAAGGCCGAGACGGAGATCGTGGGCATCTCGCGCCGGCTGGAACAGGTGGAGTCGATGCTGACCGAGGCGCTCGCGCGGCGCGAGCAGCGCTGATCTTTTGCGGCCTGCGCCGTCAGGGCAACGGTGTGAGCCACGACGCCTCGACCGCGCGGTATTGCTCGCCCGAGCCGTCGAACCTGCACGCGTTGAACGCCCGGGCGCCCGAGTGCACGAACCCCAGCCGCGAAGGCGTGTGCGCCGGGTTCCGGAAGTCGATCACGCTGCTGGTGCGCGTCGCGGGCGGCTGCCCCGGCCCCTGCGGCGGCGCGGACGAATCCACCAGCAGCGCAGTCCCCGACGGCCTTACCACCTTGTCGAAGCGGATGGCCACCGGCGCCGACCCGGCGGGCGGTGGGGCGTCGTAGTTGTCCGCATCGCCCGGTGCGCCGGCGTGACCGGTGGCGTTCATGGCGTACGTCCGTGTCATGGGCTGGCCCGCGTTCACCAACGTCTGCGGGCACACCAGGCACGACGACTCCGCGTAGAGCTCGCTCGGCGTGACCCCGCCCCGCCCCGCGCCGGCCTGCACCACCAGGGCCCAGTTGGGGAGCGACAGGTACGGCTGGCCCACGGCGGGGCCGAGACCGGCGTTGTCGTCGGCGTACGCGCGGCAGATCATGAAGCACTGACGCAGATTGGCGGCGCAGACGGCCGCCCGGCCCGCCTGGGTCGCCGACGAGAGCGTCGGCAGCAGAACGCCCAGAAGCACGCCGATCACCGCGACGACAACCAGCAACTCGACGAGCGTGAAGCCGCCTCCCCCGGCGCCTCCCCGCCCGCGGTGCGAACGCGACCCTGGAAATCTGCTGCCGCCTGTGAACACGGGCCGAACTGTAGTTCAGCCGGACGCGCTGAACCGGCGCCGCCATGAGCATCACCGCCGCCGACCGAGACCAGTTTGAGCACCTGACGGCGCGCCTCGTGCGGGCCGGACAGACGCCCGTGGCGCTCTGGGGCGCCGGGCGCACCGCCGAGGCCCTGCGCCCGAGCTTCCGGGCCGCGCCGGGCACCTTCGTGGGGATCATCGACGACGACGCACGCAAGCACGGGTTGCACGTCGCGGGGCTGCCCGTCCTCAGTTTGGAGCAGGCGGCGGCGGCGGGCGCACGGGCCGTGATCCTCACCGCCGAGGGCGCCGCCCAGGACGCCATGTGGGCACGCCGCTCCATCATCCGCGAGCGCGGCCTGTACCTGCTGACCTGCCCCGCGCGTTTCGAGTCCAAGCCGTGGGACGATGCGCTCATCGATCAGTTCGAGCACGCCATGGGCGCCCAGGCGGGGCTGCGGAACGCGTACCTGCACCAGTACCCCGCCGAGAGCCCGGCTCGCCCGCACCTGATGATCGACCGCGTGCTGGAGTGCACGCCCCGCGGCGGCTGCGTGTGCGAGATCGGATCGGGCACCGGGCTGTGCACGCAGTGGGTAATCGAGCAGGCCGGCGAGTACCACGCCGTGGACTTCAGCCGGCGCCTGCTGTTCGAGGCGATGGAGCACCGATTCGGGCGGCACCTCGGGCGCCTGCGGCTCCACCACGACGAGACCGCCAGCCTCGCGGGCGTGCCCGACGCGGGCATCGACACGCTGTTCTCCTACGACGTATTTGTTCACTTCAAGATCGACCTGGTGCACCAGTTCCTGCTCGCGGCACGCCGAGTGCTCAAGCCGTCCGGGCGGGCAGTGATCCACTTCTTCGACTGGACCCCCGCCGCGGTGGAGGTCTGGCGCGAGCATCACGCGCCGGCCCACAGGGGCGGGCACTCGATCCTGTTCTACAACCACCCGGACCATCTTCGCGTCAGCGCGGGCGAGGCGGGCCTTCGCATGGTCGGCGTCACGCCCATGCCCCCGGCAGGCGGGTATCTCGCTGAGTTCGTGCGTTCGTAACTGAACTCTCAAGGGCCACGGGCACGCCGAGGGCGGCGAGCCCGTGGCACATTCGTCGCCCGAGCCTCACACCTCCTCACCCGCCCAGCGCATTCTTGAAGTGCTTGCTCTGCACGGGCACGACGAGCTCGAGGATGTGCTGCAACACCTCCGCCGGGCTGCCGATTGCCTCGACGGTCTTGACGACCGACGCGGGGTAGTGCGCCAGCACCGGGTAGGTCTCTTTCTCGTAGACGTCCCAGCGGCGGCGGATGACCTCTTCCTTGGCGTCGTCGAGCCGGTTTTCCTTAATCGCCCGCTTGCGCAATCGCTCGAACATCTTGTTCTTGTCCGTGCAGGTGAGGTGCACGATCAGCAGCACGTTGATGTACTTGTCCATCACCTGCGCCTGGTTGACGTTGCGCGGGATGCCGTCGAGCACCAGGATGTCGTTGCCGGGCTTGTAGAGGCTCAGGACCGTCTGGGCGTGGATGTTCTCCTTCCACATGCGGATGGTGAGGTCATCGGGCACCAGCTCGCCGCGCGAGGAGTACTCGATGAACTTCTTGCCCAGCTCGGAGTTGGTATTGAGGGTGCGGAAGACCTCGCCGCACGAGAGGTGATAGAAGCCCGGGACGTGCCCGAGGATCTTGCCCTGGGTGCCCTTGCCGGAGCCGGGGGCGCCGAAGAGAAGGATGGTCTGGTAACGGTCGGCCATGGGGAGAGAGACTCCGGGGCGGGAGGGTCGGCGACGGTGCTTCCGGCGGTAATGTAGCGTGCCGACGTTGGGGGCGAATCATCGGAAAATCGGACACCGAACGCGGATATCGGCCGAACCCGGACCGCGTTCGACGCGCGCCCCCGCGCACGGGGCGGTCCGGGTGTTATCGTCCCGGCGATGAACGGCCTGACCCACCGCTGGACGATCCAGGGCACGCCGGCGCCAGACGCGGGCGCCTCGCCGGCGGGCGCACCGGGCATCCCCGCGCTTGTGACCAAGGTCCTTGCCGCCCGCGGAATCACCGACCCCGACACCGTCTCCGCGTTCTGCCGTCCCACGCTCCGGCAGATGCACGATCCGTCGCTCATGCCGGGCCTGGACCGCGCCGCCGAGCGTGTTCTCGAGGCGCTCCGACGCGCGGAGCCCGTCGTGATCTACGGCGACTACGACGTGGACGGGCTGTGCGCCTCGGCCATCCTGTTCCACACGCTGCGGGCGCTGGCGCCGGGGGGCGCCGTCCCCGCCGTGTCCACGTATGTCCCCCACCGCCTCGACGAGGGCTACGGGCTGCACCCCGAGGCGGTCGACGATCTCGCGGGCAAGGGCGCAAAGCTCATCGTGACCGTGGATTGCGGCGTGACGGCGTTCGAGGCGGCGGGCGTCGCGTCCCGACGGGGCGCCGAACTCATCATTACCGACCACCACGCCCTGCCGCCGCCGGAACGGGGACTGCCCGACTGTTTCGCGGTGGTGCACCCGCGCGTCGCAGACGATGCCGGTCTCACCTACCCCTTCGGCGAGCTGTGCGGCGCGGGCGTGGCGTTCAAGCTCGCGTGGCGGATCGCGACCCTTGCGTGCGGCAGCGACAAGCTGCCCGACCCGGTCCGCGACCTTTTGCTCGAACTGCTCGCGCTGGCGGGGCTGGGCACGATCGCCGACGTGGTGCCGCTGGAGGGCGAGAACCGCGTGATCGCCCGCTTCGGGCTGGACCAGTTGAAACGGTCGCGGCTGACGGGGATTCGGGCGCTGATCGACGCGGCTGGCCTGGCCGGAGAGGAGATCGACAGCGAACGGGCCGGCTTCGCGCTGGCGCCGCGCCTGAACGCCTGCGGGCGGATGGCCCACGCGCAGGCCGCGATGGAGATGCTGACCGTCGCGCCACCCGACCGCGCCGCCGCCGTCGCCCGGGAGTTGAACTCGCTCAACGCCGAGCGTCAGAAGACCGAGAAGGCGATCTTTGAGCAGGCCTGCGAGATGGCGCAGCAGGCGGGCATGACCCGCCCGGAGTCCCGCGCCATCGTGCTCGCCCACCCGGACTGGCACGCCGGCGTCGTGGGCATCGTGTGCTCGCGCCTGATCGCGCGCTTCCACCGACCGACTATCCTGCTGGCGCGCGGGGCCGAGACCTCGCACGGCTCGGGGAGGTCCATCGACGGGTTCAATCTCCACGCCGGCCTGTCGGCGTGCGCGGACCTCCTGGAGAAGTTCGGCGGGCACGACATGGCGGCCGGCATGGTCGTGCGCAACGACCGCCTTGACGAGTTCGCACGCCGTTTCTCAGAGGCCGCCGGCGATCTCATCACCCCGGAGATGCTCACGCCTCGCCTCCGCGTGGACTGCGAGGCGGGCCTGGGGGAGCTGACGCACGACGCGGTGCGGGCCCTGATGGCCCTGGGCCCGTTCGGGCGGGGCAACCCGCGCCCGTGCCTTGTCGTGCGTGGCGCCAAGCCCATGATGGACGCCGCGCCGATGGGCGCCAACGGGGCGCACCTCAACGTGCGGCTTTCGCACCAGGGACGAACCATCCGGCTGGTGGGCTGGCGCTGGGGCGACCGCCTGCAGCACTTCCGGGCCGGTCGGGCCGTTGACGTGGCGATACACCCGCGCATCAACGTGTTCAACGGCGCTGAGTCGGTCGAGGGCGAGCTGTGCGACGTGGCCGCCGCGTAGCCCAGCGCAGCATCACAAACCGATCTTCGGCAGAACGAACACCTCGACGAGCTTGTCGGCAATACCCGTGAGCGCCGCGCCGGCGATGATCCCGGCGCAGATCGGTTCGACCGAAAGCGCCCACAGCGTGTGGCCCAGCGTGCCCTCGCGCCGCTTCTTGTAGAACATGTGCAGCCAGTGAAACACCAGTGACCCGATCCACATCGAGAGCGTGGCGTCGCACGGCAGCACCACCCCCAGGCCGATGCTCACCGGCGACAGCCAGAACTTCCCTCTCGACGCGATCTTGGCCACCTCGAACACCAGCGCCGCCGCCGCCGCGATCACCAGCGACCACTGGATCGACGTGGTCAGACCGCTGAACCCGCCCTCGATCATGTCGGCCACGCCCTTCCACTGCAGGGCCGAGGGGAACGAGAACTGATCCGTCGCCATCGCGTCCTGCACTCTCTTGCCCGGCTCATACCCCGACAGGAACATGGCGTAGAACAGCGGCGTGGCGGCGGCAGCCCCGGCCACGATCCCGATGACGTGCCCCACCGCCTGCTGACGCGGCTTGGCCCCCAGCATGTACCCCGGCTTGATGTCCGACAGCAGGTTGGCCGCGTTGGCCGCGACGCTCGACGTGATCCCCGCCGTCATCAGGTTGCTGGCGGGGTTGTGCCGGTCGAGCATGCCGAAGGTGAACTGGGTGATCTTGGCGAGCGAGCCGGTGGGGGTCCAGCTGGTCAGCGCCATGGCGTTGATGCAGATCAGCGACAGCGCGAACACCAGCGGGAAGCACGTCAGCGTCAGCCAGTAGGGCATCTCGTACCAGATGTTCGCCAGCCACGCGGTGATCACCGCGAGAATCGGCAGCCCGATGACCGACCAGGTGACCGGCAGCTCGATCGCCCGCATCGGGTCAGCGCCCTTCTTCTCGGCATCGCCGCGCCGGAAGAAGGCCTTGAACGGGTCGATCAGCATCTTCGGCTTGGCGAACAGCGCCACCAGCGACCCCACCACCATGATGGCGACTCCCCACCAGATGGCCCACTTGTTCACGATGATGATGCGTGAGAAATGCTCCATGCCGTCCGCGCCGACGGCGCCATGGATCTCCTTTGCGCCGATCATCCACGGCGCCAGAACCGCGAAGTTCACCACCATGCCGACCATCATGCTCGTGGTGGTCCGCCAGCCCATCAGGCCGCCCGTGCCGAGCAGGGCGATGTCGAGCGTCGGTCGCAGCCCGAGCTCCCGGATGTCGACGCCGTTGATGGTGGGCGGGCCGCCGCCGCTCCTGGCGATCCAGTTGTAGTAGACCTGATCGATCTTCTCGTTCATGAAGAAGTACGAGTCGCGCCCCAGCAGTTTCAGCCACACCAGCTTCATTGTGGCCTCGTGGATGCACGACTGGATCACCGCCGTCAGCACTCCCGCGACCAGCAGCGCCTTGGCCTGGATGATGCCCAGCGCCCCCTTGCCCGAGTAGAGCGAGTCCAGCACCACGCCGCAGGCGCGCCCCTCGGGGAACGGCAACTGATCGTCGTTGATGAACCGCCGCTTCATCGGGAACGCCACCAGCACCCCCATGAGGGCGGTGATGACGTTCCACACCAGGGCCTGGTACCACGGCATCACCACGTCGGCCTTCCACATGTACGCCGTGAAGCACGACACCAAGGGCAACACCATGTACCCCGCGCTGGTGGCGATGCTCTGCATCGCGTTGTTTTCAAGCAGCGTGAAGTCGCTCCCCAGCTTGAGCGCCGCGAAGAGCTTGAACATCCCGAACGCGAGGATGACGCTCGTCAGCCCGACCCCCAGCCCCACGCCGGTCTTGGCCCCGATGTAGAGGTTGGTTGCCGAGAGCACCCCGCCGAGCACGAAACCGGTGACGGCCGAGCGGATCGTGAGCTGCGGCATGTCGCCCTTGAACACGTTGGCCAGCCACCAACGGTCCTTCTCTTCGCGGGTCCACTTATGGATCTGTTCGTCGGTGAGTTGGGGGAGAGCCATGGGACGGGAATGTACCCGGCGTCGGCGTCCCGTCCCAAGTCTGAGAACCTCGACGGATTCGGGTGTGAAAAGCGATCCCCGGTCGCATCTCGATACCTCAGCACGCGGCTCAGAGCCGCCTGAATCATTCCATAATGGCTGAAATCTTCCAGCGATGACCGGGAATTGCACTGCGTTTTGGCGTGGCCGACCCGGCACGTGTCTTGCTTTTCCGAGGCAGCCTGCATCGATGCCTCCCCCGCCCCGTCGGGATGAACACGCAGACCCACCCTGGAGACGCACAGAAATGACGCTCAATGCTCAGTCCAACCGCCACGGCACGATGGCTCGCGCCCTGCTCACGGGCGTGCCCGCGCTGCTCGCCGCATCCTCCTCCTTCGCCCAGGTCGCCACCACCCCCACCACCGATCCTCAGGCGCTCGCCGAGGCGCTGGTCGCCGCCAACCCGGGCCTTACGATCACCTCGCTGGTTATCCGCAACGGGGTGGAAGGCCAGTTCGGCGTGTACAGCAACTTCGCCCAGCCGCCGGTGACGATCGGTCGGGGGGTCGTGCTCTCCAGCGGCAACGTCGCGCAGATGGGCCCGTTCCCCGAGGCCCAGCAGCCTGACTATGACCCCTCGTCACCGCCCGCGGTCATCAACAGCGCCATGAACCCCGATCCCGCCGGCGGCGGCACGCAGGAGTTCGACCACTACGGCAACAGCTCGGGCAACATCGAGAACTTCAACGGCTCGTACGACGTCGCCGCCATCGAGGTGACCTTCGAGCTCGCCGACACCAGCGCCGTCAAGTTCGATTTCATCTTCGGCTCGGTTGAGTTCCCCTACTGGACCAGCCAGTTCACCGACGCGTTCCTGGTGTTCCTCGACGGCACCAACGCCACCGACCAGGTCACCTTTGACGCCAACGGTAACGCCGTGCAGGTCGGCAGCTCATTCGCCGGGCTCGAAACCACCGCGGACCTGAACACCGCCTTCGCGAACCCCCACGCGCTCATCCACCACCTCACCACCACCACCCCCGAGCTGGACGCGGGCCCGCACACGCTCCTCTTCGAGGTCGGCGACGTGAACGACCAGATCCTCGACAGCGCGGTGTTCATCACGAATCTCCGCGCCGGAATTGGCAACCCCGGCACCGACCCCAGCGACGACGACCCCCTGGAATGCCCCGGCGATATCAACCGCGATAGCGATGTCACCACCGCCGACCTCGTCCGCCAGCTGGGCCACTTCGGCCAAGTGGTGACCCCTTACTCCAACGGCGACCTGACCGGCGACGGGTTCGTGAGCACCCCGGACCTCACCATCCTGCTGGCCCACTTCGGGAACCACTGCTGACCCCCGCGCCGTGCTGACGCCGCTATCGTTGCGCTCCCACTCCCGCCCGGAAAGAGAGAGAGCCGATGGTCACACGCCGTATCCGTATCACGCCGGTGCTCGCGCTGGCTGCCTGTACCTGCATCGCGGGGGCGCAGCCGCTCCGGCTGGGCGCGATGGGCGACAGCCTGACCGATGAATACGCCGAGGAGACCTACTCGTACGCGCAGAACTGGACCATGCAGCTCGTCGCGTTCCGGGGGGTTGACATGGGCCCGACCGCCGCGGCCGCATCGCAGCCCGGCAACTCGTGGGGCGAGCCGCGCCGCACCGGCTACCAGTTCAACTGGGCACGCTACGGCGACGACAGCGCCACCGCCATCACCAACAACCAGCCGACCGGGCTCGCCTCGCAGTGCACCCTCGGCGGCGTCACGCACGCGGTCATCGAGATCGGCACCAACGACTTCTCCCCCACCAGCAACGCCTATTTCAACATCTACTGGGGACTGTGGAGCCAGTCCACCATCGACAACTACGTCAACACCCGCCTGGCGAACGTGGCCTCCATCGTCCAGACCGTTCAGGCCTCGGGTGTCAACCTGATGCTCTGCAACTACGTCGATTTCGGGCCCGCCCCGGTCACGCGGCAGTTCTTCGGCACCGCCTCGCGCCGCGACCGTGTCTCCGCCGTCATCGCCCGCGTGAACGCCGGCGTCGAGGCGATCGCCCGGCAGTATCACTGCGTGCTGATCGACATCAACCGACTCGGCACCGTGCTGCTGGGCACCAACGGCGCGCTCCGCCAGTTCCTCACCATCGGCAACGTCAATATCCAGCTCTTCAACCGCGACACCGCCACGCACACCAACCCGCTCGCGGGCTTTGTGGACGACGGCGCCCACCCCCACACGACCCTCCAGGGCGTCTTCGCCAACGTCATGATGACCGCCCTGAACTCGGGCTTCGGCGCGAGCTTTCCCCTCTTCACCGACGCCGAAATCCTCGCGCACGGCGCCATCGCCTACGGCGGCGCCGACACTCTCGCGGCCCAGGTCGAGCCGTACGCGCAGTACATCCGGAGCTACCGCTGCCCCGGCGACGTCAACCTCGACCAGACGGTCAACACCAGCGACCTGCTCGTGCTGCTGGCGAACTTCGGCCAGCCCGTCCGCCCCGGCACCGGCGGTGACGTGAACAACGACGGGGTGGTCAACACCCTTGACCTCACCGTCATGATCGGGGCATTCGGTCAAGCATGCCCGTAAGACGGGTCCCAGAGCATCACCACGCCCACACCGTCGAGGACGGCTGCCGAAGCGTGGCGCAGGATTTCATGGTTCGATGCTTCCGAAGCGGAGAAACCGTTCGGGCGGGGCGCAGCTGCCCGATCGACCGCTCCCTCACACGTTGCGAACCCTTTCCGAGCACGACCGCGCTGTGATGCGTCCCCGAATCGGTTTCCGCTTCGGATGGAGCTTTTCTCTTGCGTGGCTCCCACGCCAAGTTATCCTTGAACCAGGAAGGTCCCGCCCTACCCAACGGAAGGCACGTCACTTGAAGTATCTCTTCACGCTCGCCGCCGTCGGTTTCTGCGCATCCCACTGCGCCGCCGCCTCGTTCGCCGTCAACGCGTGCGACGCCGGCGTTGTTTCCGGCGCCGTCGGGAACCCGATCTCCTGGACCGGCACCGGCACCACCACCACGTCTCCCGGCCTGCTCGCCCCAACATCCGGCGACATCCTTACCAACCCCGGCCTCGAGTTCACCTCGTATTTCGGCATGGACCCCCTGGGCCCCTCCTCGATCAGCTACAGCTCCAATCGCGGCATCGGCCTGGTCTCCGGCACCACCATCGCCTCCGGCTCCTTGCGCGGGATCTGGTTCTCCCAGTCCTTCGTCCCCAGCGGCCCGGGCGACCGCCTCTTCATCGCCAGCCTCATGCTGCGCCCCGGCGCCGGCGTCCCGGACACACTCGGCCTCGCTGTCAACATCCAGGACAGCGCCACCGGCATCAACGGTGTGGTCGGAAATCTCAGGTTCGGCGCCTCCAACGCCTCCAGCAACGCCGGGCTTTGGGCCCAGCCGTACTACCTCGACTACGTCACCTCGTCACCCGGCTCGGGCACGCGATACGCCGTTTACATCGTCGCGGTCCCCACCCCCGGCGTCCCCGCGGGATTCAGCGTAGCGACGTTGTTGATCGGATCACGCCGTCGTCGCTGACTCTCGGAACGGAACTTCGCCGGGCACCACCACACCCAAGTCGGCAACGGTGATTGGGCCCTGCGCGACGCCGCAACGCCAATCGATGTCTCCGGTAAGACCGTTCGCCCTCGCTCGGCCCGACGCCGAGCAGATCTGGAGGTCAAGCCATGCGACATCGAACGCCGGCCCTGTTCGCAGCGATCTGCCTGAGCGCGGTCGTGGTGGGCGTGCTCGCGGCCCAGGGGCCGCAGCCCGATGCAAAGTCCGCGCCAGCACCGGTCGCCGCCAAACCAAAGTGGCCCGAGTGTGGGACCGGGCCGTTGCAGCAGGTCAAAGAGCTCGCGTGGATGGCCGGCACGTGGGACGTCACGGTGAAGTGGTTCCCGCCGCCGGAATACAAGGCGCCGCCGTGGACGCAGACCACCGAATCGGTCATCGAGCCGATGCTCAACGCCACGTTCGTGCGGGAGAAGATCAGCGTGCCCTTCGGCAAGACGGTCACCACCATGGAGGGGGTCCGCTCGTTCGACCGCTTCAGGGGGACCTACCGGCTGGTGTTCTTTGACGACGTGACCACGCTCGCGGACGTGTTCGAGGGCACGCCCCAGGACGGCGCGCTGCCGCTCACCAATGTCCGCTGCGGGACTTCCTTCATGAGCCAGGAGACCGGCGAGCAGTTCATGCGGCTGACCCAGTCGCCCGTCGCGGCGGGGCCCGAACCGGTCGGCACCTTTACGCTGAAGTGGGAAGTCTCGCGCGACAAAGGGCAGACGTGGCGCCAGACGTGCGAGTTCTCGTACAAACGCAAGCCCTAACCCAAATGCCCGGGCCGCTCGTCTGATATTGTCGCCCGCAATCGCCCGCAGCGCGAGGCCGGACCTCACGCCGCAACCCAATGGTTCCCGGCGGCGTAGAGACCAAACGCCCTTCTCCCCTGCGACGCCCGTGCCACCGCCGCCAGCCATCCCGGGCGAACACTCACCGGCCCCTGGCCGGGCGCGTCGCGCGCCGTGGCGCGGCGTTCCGGGAGACTCGCCCTCGCGCGATGTGTTTACGTCGGCAGTCACGCGCATCGGATCGTTCCGAGCACCCCCCTCGCACCCCTGCTGGCGCCGTGAGAACCGCATCACCGGTGGTCCGGTCGTTGTGTTCCCGCGCGTGCCGGTCGGGATCCGGACCACGGACGCCGTGCCGACGCTCGCGGACGCCGGGAGAATCATGTTCTACAACGACGGGCAGGCGTACACCCGAGAACTCCTGCACCAGCGCGGCGACGAGTGCGAGTGGTTCAGCGTTGATTCTGACAGCCTCCGCGATATGCTCCGGGATTGCGAGCATGGAATGCGGTGCGATTCGGTCGGAACCCCGGCGGGGGGTCATGAAGGCGCGGAAGGCACGGCGTTTCCGTTCACATGCGGGCCGTCGACACCGGCGCTGTACGTCCGTCAGCGCTCACTCTTCAATCAAGTCGCGATGGGCAACGACCCCGACCCGCTCCGGATCGAGGTGGGCGCCATGAGGGTCGTCGCCGAGGCGGTCGCACTGTCGGTGCGCTCGGCCGCGAGCGGGCGGAGGCGGGGAGCCTCTCGGACAATTGGAGCCGCCACGCGCCGGGCCCACGCCGAGGCCGCCGACGCCGCCCGTGCGCTCATCTGCCGGAGATTCCGGGAACGCCTGAGCCTCGCGTGCATCGCGCGGGAGGTGCATGTTTCCGGTTTCCACCTCGCGCGGGTGTTCCGGGCCCACACCGGGTTTTCGCTGCACCGGTACATCCTGATGCTGCGGCTGGCGGCGGCGCTGGAGCGGCTGGAAGACCCCCGCTGCCGGCTCTCGGACCTGGCCCATGAGCTGGGCTTTTCCAGCCACGCGCACTTCGCGGCTGTGTTCGCCAGGGCGTTCGGTTGTCCACCCTCGACGGTTCGCGCCGGCAAGGCGGCGCGAGATGACCGTCGAACGATGAGCACGATTCTGAAAGCGGGCTGAGCGCCGGTGCGTAGGTTCTTCGCGGGCGGCCCATTCCCTGGGCCCCACACCGGAGAACCACGATGGCCCAGTACCTGTCCGTGCGCCACGCCCTGATCCCGACCGCGGCCCTGGCGCTGATCACCCCCACCACCCCGGCGCGCCCGGGCTTCACAGACCCCGGAGTCGTTGTCCTTCAGTCGATAAGCGACCCGACGGCGCCCGCCGGCTCGAACTTCGGCTGGGCCGTGAGCGAACTGCGAGATATCGACGCCGACGGGGTGAACGACGCGATCGTCGGATGCCCCGGGCACAACGCCGCGGGGGCAAGTTCGGGCAAGGCCTACCTCTACTCCGGGCGCACCGGGGCGCTGATCTATTCCTGGACCGGCGCCGGCCCGGGCGCGGTGTTCGGGCAGTCGATCGCCGACGCGGGCGACGTGGATGCCGACGGCACGCACGACATCATCGTCGGCGCCCGCGGCGGGAGCGCCGTCGCGGGGCACGCCTACGTCTACTCCGGGCGAACCGGCCAGCTTCTGCTCACGCTCAGCGGGCTGCCCGTCGAGCTGTTCGGCTTCGCGGTGGCCGGCCCCGGCGACGTTGACGCCGATGGGCACGCCGATGTGGCCGTCAGCGCGCCGACCACCGGCGCTGGCACCGGGTATGTGGCGATGTTCTCCGGGGCAGACGGGCACCAGCTCTGGCGGGTCAACGCCGACGCCGCCGGGGGCCGCTTCGGCACGGGGCTGGGCCCCGCCGGCGACATCAACCACGACGGCGTGGGCGACGTGATCGTGGGCGCCCGCGACTCGGGCCCCGGCGCGCGGGGGCGGGCGTATGTGCTCTCAGGGCGCGACGGGTCTCGCCTGTTGCCGTTCCTTGATCCTGACCCCGCGACCGGCACCGACCTCGGCTGGTTCTTCGTCGGCACGCCCGGCGACGTGAACGGTGACGGCTTCAGCGACCTGTACGCGGGTGACTTCAACGATTCCGCCGCGGGGGCCGCCGGCTCCGGCAGCGCGTACGTGTGGTCCGGGGCCGACGGCTCGCTCATCCGGCGGTTCACCGGGCCGCTGGGCTCGGGCATGGGCCCCGGCCGCGGCGCCGGCGACGTGAACGCCGACGGGAAGCCCGACATCGTCACGGGTCTGTATACCAGCAGCGACGGCGCCGCCGGCGCAGGGCGCGTGGATGTCTACTCCGTGGTATCAGGGCAGCTGCTCCGAAGCATCGTGAGCACGACGCCCGGGGAAGCGCTGGGGTTCGACGCCGTGGGCCTGGGCGACACCAACGGCGACTGCGCGCCCGATCTGCTGGTTTCGGCGGCGAGCGGGAACCGAGTCTACATCATCGCCGGCGTGCCGCTTCCGGTGGTGGGAGATCTGAATGCCGACCGGCGGGTGGACACGGCCGATCTCGTCACGCTGCTTGGAGTGTTCGGGCACGCCGTCGTGCCCGGCTCGTCCGGCGACCTCAACGGCGACGGTCTCGTGAACACCAGCGACCTGGTGGTGCTGCTGGCGGCATTCGGGACGGCGTGCCAGGGCTGAGGCGACGGTATCGGCGGTGCTCGAGCGATCTTTGGAACCGGTGGCGCGCTGGCGCGTACCCTCTGTCATGCCTCGCCGACTGTGCGCCGCCGCGATCGCCTGCCTGGCCGCCGTGAGCCTGGGTCAACGCGCCGATCCACCCGCGCCGCTCGACCCCGCCCACGCGGTCACGCAGTTCCGCAAGGCGTATTTCAAGCGGCCGTTCGTCGAGTCGATGGAGGTGTACGTCGTTACTCCCTCGGAGCGCAAGCGTGAGACCGTTATCATCCGCGGTTCGATCAAGGGCGAGCTGCGGCTCGAGCTCGGCGAGCTGACGCTGTGGACCGACGGCCCCCGGCTTCTCGCCGTCAACCGGCTGAACGCTGGGGTCTACTTCGAGGGCTCGCTCGAGGGTCCCGACCGCGCGGCGGCGCTTACGAAACTCCTGCCCCCGTTGCCGGTCCCCCAGATCGGCCTGGCGCTCCAGCCGGTCACGACCGCGGCGGACGCGTGGGGCGTCTCCCCGTTGTGTTCGCCGCTGCACTGGACCCGCGCCCTGGCCGGCCAGCACGCCGGGCGCCCGGGCGTGGAACTGGTCGCGGGCGGCGAGGCGTGCAGCGCTGGGGTGATCGGCGTGGGCGACCCGCCGGCGCTGGTCGCGGTGGAGTCGCGGACCCAGCACGACGGCATCAACACAACACTCCGGGCCGACATCACGCGCCTGGATGAACCGGTGGGAAGGATTGACGCCGATCTTCGCGCCCGGACACGCGTGGCATCGCTCACCGAGCTGACAGCGACGGCGGGAGACGTTCGCCCCGGGCTCGCCCTACCCGAACTGATTATCGAGCCGCTGCAACGCGCCGAGAAGCCCGCGAAGACCGCCTTTATTCCGGCCGGCATGGCGGGCGTCCTGGTGTTGATGCGCGACGCCGCGCCCGAGGTCGAGGCGAGCGTGAAGGCCTGCCGCGCCATGGTGCCGCCCGCCCGGCCCGGCGCCGCGCCGGTGTGGTTCCGCGTGGTCGGCGTGGCGCCTCTGGGCGACGCGAAGCAGCGTTCATCGCTCACCCAAGTGCTGGGGCGCGTGGACGCGGGCGCCGCCGGGGTCTCTTATTCCGCCAGGAGCACGATCGAGCGGTTCGCGCCCGGCAAGGCCGCCTGCGCCGTGGTGGTTGACGCGACGGGGCTGGTGACGTCGGTGATCGAACTGCCCGCGGCCGGCGGCGTGGATCGGCTGAAGTCCGCGCTCGACGCGCTGAAAAAGTTGCCCACTCCCTGAAGCACCATCCCGGCACGCCCGCCGCTCTCAGTCCGGTTTGCCCTCTCCGAGCCGGGCGGCCTGCTCCGCAGTCACGCCCAGGAGGCGCACCGTTTTTTCCGGCGAGCCTTGCCCCGAAACGATCTCGACGCAGCGCACGGGGCACCCCAGAGCCTCGGCGAGCAGCGCGCAGATGGCCTTGTTTGCTCTGCCGCCCTCGGGCGGCGCCGTGACCCGCACTTTCAGCCGGTCGCCCAAGACACCGACGATCTCGTCTCGCTTGGCGCCCGGCACCGCCTTCACCGCGATGCGGACCGCCGCCGGCGCGGGCTTGCCCCCTGGACCCCAAGCGGGGACGGACTCGTGTTGGACCCGTAGAGCCATCGCGTTGCTCATGCGCCGTCCACGAGCCTCTGGACGTCGTCCAGGGCCCTGTGGGCGTCGCCCGCGTCCGGCGCCTCGGCGATGAGGCGGATGATCGGCTCGGTGTTGCTGGCGCGCACATGCACCCACGCCGCCCCGGACGCGCAGGTGAAATCGGCACGCACTCCGTCGGCGTCGTTGAGCTTCGCGCCGCGCGCCGCAAAGGCGGCTTTCACGGCGCTCACGGCCCTGGCGGCCAGCCCCTCGCGGACATCGATCTTGCGCTTCACGATGGCGTACGCCGGGATCGCGCGGGCGGCGTCGCTGAGCGCCTGGCCCTGGCGCGTCAGCAGCGCCAGCGTGAGCGCCATCGCGCCCAGCGAATCGCGGATGGGGACGACCTCGGGCCAGATGACACCGCCGTTGCCCTCACCGCCCAGGGCGCAGGAGTTCCTGACCATGCCCTCGACGACGTTGGCCTCGCCGACCGCCGTGCGCACGACCCGGGCGCCGAACGCGCCGGCCACGTCGTCGATCATGCGGCTGGTGGAGAGGTTCGCGGCCACGCTCGCGGCTTTGGCCTGCGCCGCGGGCAGCATCGCCAGCCAGCTCTTCACCCCCAGGGCGAGCGTGTACTCCTCGCCGATGTACTCGCCGCGTTCGTCGAGCATCGCCAGCCGGTCCGCGTCGGGGTCCTGGGCAAAGCCCACGTCGGCCTGGTGGTGGCGCACCTGCTCGCCCAAGGAAGCGAGGTTCTCCCGCGTCGGCTCGGGCGGGTGGGGGAACACGCCCGTCGTCTCGGCGTTTACGTGAAACAGCCGGCAACCCAGGGCCTCCAGCAGCATCCGCCCGGCGAGCGCGCCCGAGGCGTTCACAGAGTCCAGCACCACGCGGAAGCCGCGTCTGCGGACGTTGTTCAAGGGGTACAGCTCGGCCGTGGCGTCCAGGACCCGCTGGACGTGCACCAAGGCCGCCGAGCCATCGCGCTCAACGGTGCCCAGTCGGTCGTGCGGCTGCCAGGGGTGCTCGCCGGCGTTGAAGCGGGCGACGATGTCCGCGGCGTCGCGCGGGCCGGGCGCCCCGCCCTTGTTCGTCACGACCTTCAGTCCGTTCCACTGCGCCGGGTTGTGACTCGCGGTGGCCACGAGCCCCGCGTGGGCCTTGTGGTGCAGCACCATCACGCCGGCGGTCGGCGTGGTAGCCACGCCCAGGTCGATCACCCGGCAGCCCGCCAGGGCCAGGGCCCCCGACGCCAGCCGCGCCACGCACTCGCCCCCCGCCCGCCCGTCACGCGCCAGGACAAACACCGGCCGCTCGGCGCCGGCGGCGGATCGTGTCCAGGTGACCGCGGCGGCGACGAACCGCGCGATGGTCTCGGGCGTGAGTGATGCTCCCACGATGCCGCGGCAGCCGCTCACCGAGAGCATCAACGGGGCGCTGGTCGTCTGCGTCGAACTCATGGGCCGGATGATACTGAGGTGCGCCGGCCCGCCGCCCATCGGTCACGCCACGTCGCCCAGCCCCAGACTCTTGCCGTACGCCTTCATCAGCCGCGAGCGCACCAGCCGCTCCTGCGGCAGACCCAGCTCGGGCGAACCGGCGATCCACGCGCCGGCGTCGCGCCGGGCCATCAGCAGCAGGTCGCTGTCTCGCGGGAACTCGGCCACCCGGAACGGGGCGATGCCCGACTGGCGCCCGCCGAAGATGTCGCCCGGCCCGCGCAGCGAGAAGTCCACCTCGGCCAGGCGGAAACCGTCGGTGGTGCCGGCGACGGCCTTGAGCCGCGTCTCGGCCTGCGGCCCGGACTCGTCGGCGATCAGCGCGCACACCCCGCCGCGCGTACCACGCCCGACGCGCCCGCGGAGCTGGTGGAGCTGCGCCAGCCCGAACCGCTCGGCCTGCTCGATCACCATCACCGTGGCGTTCGGCACGTCGACGCCCACTTCGATCACCGTGGTGGCCACCAGCGCGTCGATCTCGCCCGCGCGGAACCGCTCCATGATCCGCTCGCGCTCGGCGCGGGGGAGCTGGCCGTGAATCGCCGCCAGCCGCAGGCCCTTCAGGGGGCCCTCGGAGAGGCGCGCGAGCGTGGTGTGAACGTCGGCCACGCGCCGGGCGGCGTCCTCGCCCTGGTCCTCGGCGTCGCCGCCTACCGCCGGCACCACCACGAAAGCCTGCTCGCCCGCCTGCAGCTTCTTGCGGACAAACCCGTAGACATCGGCGGACTTGTCGGGGGCCACCAGCCGCGTCTTGACCGGCTTCCTGCCCGGCGGAAGGCCCTCGAGCGTGCTCACATCCAGGTCGCCGAAGATGGTCAGGCTGAGCGTACGCGGGATGGGCGTCGCGGTCATCACCAGCGTGTGCGGCGATGCGGCCCCGTCGGCCTTCTCACGCAGCGCCGCCCGCTGGTGCACCCCGAACCGGTGCTGCTCGTCGATCACCGCGACGGCGAGCGATTTGAACCGTACCCCGCCGGAGATCAGCGCGTGCGTGCCGATCACGAGATGGGCGTCGCCCTTCTCGACCCGCGCCAGCGCCGCCCGACGCTCGCCGGCGCCGAGCGACCCCGTCAACAGCTCGACGCGCACGTCCGACCCCGACAGCGTCCTGGAGATCGACGCGAAGTGCTGCTCGGCGAGCAGTTCCGTGGGGGCCATCAGCGCCGCCTGGTGCTTGGTCGCCACCGCCAGCAGCATCGCGTAGAGGGCAACCGCCGTCTTGCCGCTCCCCACGTCGCCCTGGATCAGCCGGTTCGCCGGCGAGGCCCGGGTCAGGTCGCCGGCGACCTCCTTGATGACGGTCTCCTGCCACGGCGTGAGCGTGAAGGGCAACCGCGCGCGGATGTGCCTGTCAATCTGCTGGTTCCACTTCAGGGCCGGGGCCGAGCGCCGGCGGCGCAGGTACTCGCGCCGCATGCACACGCCCAGTTGCAGCAGCAGCAGCTCGTCGTACGCCAGACGCCGGCGCGCCGCGCTCGCCGCTTCCATCGACTCGGGCCGGTGCATCGCCCGGTAGGCATCGGCGAGGCGCGGCAGCGAGCGGGCGGCGCAGAAGGCTTCGGTCAGGTGGTCTTCGATCAGGGCCGTGCCGGCGTCAAGATGGGCCTGCACGAGCTTCTCGATGATCGCCGACGGCGCCTCCTCGCTCGCGGGATACACCGGGCGGATCCGAGCGCCCTGCTGCCCCGGCTCGGGGCGCCAGTCCTTGAGGACCTCGGTCTTGGGGTTCACCAGTTGCAGCGACGCGTTGCGCCGCGTCAGCTTGCCCTGCACCCGCAAGCGCGTGCCCGGGTGGATGGTGTTGTGCAGAAACGTCTGGTTGAACCACACCAGGTCCAGCCTGCCGGTGTGGTCCAGCAGCACCGCCTCGAAGCGGGGGCGGGCGCCCCGGGCGACGACGCGCGTGGCGGTGACTTCGCCGCGCGTCGAAATGATCCTGCCGGGCACAAGCTCCGCCACCTCCGTCTCGGCCTCGAGCTGCTCGTGACGGTGCGGCAGGTGGTTCAGCAGGTGCGCCAACGCCTTGATGCCCAGCGCCCGCAGGGCCGGCGCGAGCTTGGGCGAAACGCCCGAGAGCGCCTCGATCGGCGTCGTGAGCTTCAGGGTCTGGTCGGCGGCGGCGGGCACGCTGTCAGAATACCCCGCGCGGGCCGGCGGGACCGACCCTTCAGTTTGCCGCGCATTCGCGTTGACGCCCTGCCTCAGCCCACCCCCAGATACGCCTTCCGCACCTCGTCCGAAGCTTCCAGCACGCGTGCCGAATCGCTCATCGCGATCTTGCCAACCTCCAGCACGTAGCCGTGGTGGGCGACCTTCAGGGCCATGTGGGCGTTTTGCTCGACCAGCAGGATCGTGGTGCCGGCGGCGTTGATGTCGCGGATGATCTGGAAGATCGTCTGGACCACCTGCGGGGCCAGGCCCAGGCTCGGCTCATCCAGCAGCAAGAGTCGCGGGCGGGCGAGCAGGGCGCGGGCCATGGCGAGCATCTGCTGCTCGCCGCCGGACAGCGTGCCGGCGAACTGGGTCAGCCGCTCCCGCAGGCGCGGGAACAGGTCGAGCGATTTTTCGCGATCCTGCTTGATCTGGGCGGCCTCGGAGCGCGGGCGGGCGAAGGCGCCGAGCGAGAGGTTCTCATCGACGGTCATGTTGGGGAACACGCCTCGCCCCTCGGGCGAGTGAGCGATGCCCGCGCGGACGATCAGGTGCGGGGCGAGGCCGGTGATGGTGCGTCCGTCGAACCTGATCTCGCCCCTGGCGGGCCTGATGAGCCCGGAGATGGCCCGGAGCGTGGTGGACTTTCCGGCGCCGTTGCAGCCGATGAGCGTGACGATCTGGCCCTGCTCGACGGCCAGGCTGATGCCGTGCAGCGCTTCGATGGCGCCGTAGCGGACGATGAGGTTGTTGACTTCGAGGAGCGCCATATTTGACGGAGCATGTTACCTGTGGCTTGTATCGTCCAGAGAATTCAGACGACGGCGTCGTGGGTCTGGCCGAAGAACCAACGAGATTGCAACGACAAAAAGCCCCGTCAAAAACGCCAACGCACAGAGAGTAACACGCACCCAGCCAGCCACGCGGCCGCCGTAGTCGTCGATTGACATCGTGTTACCCAAACCGCCAACGCCAGACAAAGCGGTGCAAATCACGCCAGAAGCGATAGCTGCCACGCGAACGGAGCTGACACGGTCAATATCGAGGAGAGGCAGCAGCGCTGAAACCGCGCCGAGAAACGGCAGGGGGAAGCATCTTCTGAGCACGGCATGGGTCAAGTCGGAATTGGTGAAACCCAATACCTCTACCAAAAACACAAAAGCCGCAGAACCATTCAGCACCAGCAATACCAGCGTGAGCCGTCGTGCAACCCTTCGAAGCCATGGGGACGCGGTTGTTATCACGCCGCTGGCGCCCCCAGATACGCCTCGATCACCTTCGGGTCCTTCTGCACCTTCTCCGGCGGCCCCACGGCGATGATCTTGCCGTAGTCCAGCACCGTGATGTTCTCACAGATGTCCATTACCACGCCCATGTCGTGCTCGATGAGGAGGATCGTGAGGGCGAACTGGTCGCGGATTCGGCGGATCAGCTCGCGGAGGTCCTTTTTTTCCTGCGGGTTCATGCCGGCGGCGGGCTCGTCGAGCAGCAGCACCTTGGGGCCGGTTGCGATCGCGCGGGCGATTTCCAGGCGGCGCTGGTCGCCGTAGGGGAGGTTGCGGGCCTGCTCAGCCTCGCGGTCGAGCAGGCCGAAGAGGGCCAGGAGCTCGCGGCAGCGGGCGGTCGTATCGTGTTCCTGGCGAGAGTGGGCGGTCGTGCGCAGCACCGCCGCGGGCATGCCGTGGGCGCAGCGCAGGTGACACGCCACGCGGACGTTGTCGAGCACGCTCAGCTCGCCGAACAGACGGATGTTCTGGAACGTCCGGGCCACGCCCGCGCCGGCGATCTGGTAGGGGCGGAGGCCGGTGAGGGTCTGCCCAGCAAGCGAGACGCTCCCCGCGTCGGGCTTGTACACCCCCGTGAGCAGGTTGAACACGGTGGTTTTTCCGGCGCCGTTGGGGCCGATCAGGCCGCTGAGCGACCGCGCGGGCAGGGTGATGTTGAACTGCTGAACGGCTTTGAGGCCGCCGAAGCTCTTATCGATTCCAGTGGCGGTGAGCAGCGCGTCGGTCATGGGCGACGCTCCTTCCCGCCGCGCCGGAACACCACCTTCCACAACGACCTGTCCCAGATCTCGCGCACGCCCAGCAGCCCCTTGGGCCGCAGGATCATCATCAGCACCAGCGCCAGCGCGAAGATGATCATCCGGTAATCGGCGACGGGTCGAAGATATTCCGGCAGCAGCGTGACCACCACCGCCGCCAGCGCCGCGCCGCTGATCGAGCCCAGCCCGCCCAGCACGACCATGATGATGATGTCGAACGAGCGCTGGAACCCCGCGTCAACCGGCCCCAAGGCCACGCCCAGCTTGTGGGCCGACAGCCCCCCGGCGATGCCCGCGAAGAACGCCGCGATCACGAAGGCCCAGACCTTGTACTTCGTGGTGTTGACTCCCATCGCCTCGGCGGCGATCTCGTCCTCGCGGATGGACAGGAACGCACGCCCGGGGCTGGAAGTCTTCAGCCTGTACGCCACGAGGATTACCAGGCCCGCCCCCAACCACGCCCAGAACAGGCTCGTATAGCTCGGCAGCCCGGTGAATCCCAGCGCCCCGCCCAGGCTGGTCGAGAGCTTCAGCACGCCCGCATCGCGGGCGGCATCGGCCTTTGTGACCAGAGGTGACGTCTGCTGGATAAGCACGCGCACGATCTCGCCGAACCCCAGGGTCACGATCGCCAGATAGTCGCCCTTGAGCCGAAGCGACGGCAGCCCCACGGCGAACCCCAGCAGCGCCGCGACCAACCCGCCGCAGATGAGCGCGACAGGGAAGAGCGCATCGCCCCCGGCAAGCACCGGGAGGCCGGCGGTGTCCAGGGGCATCCCGCTCAGCACCCCACCCTGGGCCTTGGCCGCGCCCCAGTTCAGCAGCGAGAAGTAATAGGTAATCGCGCCGGAGACATACCCCCCCACGGCGAGGAAACCCGCGTGCCCCATCGAGAACTGGCCGGTGAACCCGTTGACGATGTTGAGCGACACCGCCAGCACCACGTTGATCCCGATGGTAATGAGCAGGTCGGACCAGTAGGCATTGATGGCGGGCTTCAGCACAAGCTGCATCGCCACGCCGACGCCCGCGATGGCCAGAACGGGCAGCCACGCGCGGGCAAACACCACGCCCGGCGAAACCAGGTTCGGGCCTCTGCTGGATGAACGAACGCTCGTCGTCAACTCACTCGCTTCCAATCACCGGACCACTTTGACCACTTGAACACTCGACCACCTCCCCCGCCCCCTACACCTTCTCCACCGTCGCCTTCCCGAGGATCCCCCCCGGCCTGACCAGCAGAACCAGGATGAGGATCGCGAACACATACACGTTGGTCATGGAACTGGAGAGATACGCCGCCCCGAACTGCTCGATCAGCCCGATCGCCAGCCCCCCCAGCATGGCGCCGCGGACGTTGCCGATCCCCCCCACCACCGCGGCGACAAACGCCTTCAACCCCAGCAGCACCCACGAGGCGTCGGCGGGCTGCTTGATCGTTTGGTACTTCAAGGCCCACAGGAACCCGCCCGCGGCGGCCAGCATCGAGCCCAGGATGAACGTGAAGCTCACCACGCGGTCCACCGGGATGCCCATCAAGGCCGCCACCTTGACGTTGTGGCTGGTGGCCCGCATCGCCCTCCCCATCTTGGTGTGAAAGACGAGCCATTCAAGCGCCACCATCAGCGCCACCGCCGTGCCGGCACCGACCACGTCCAGCAGGCTGAGGTGAACCTGCCCGACCTGCAGGAGCGTGACGTCGGCGATCAGGGCAGGCATGGGGCGGGGGCGGTTGCCGAACAGGGCATCGAGCTGCCCGGTGTTCTGCAGGAACAGCGACACCCCGATGGCCGTGATGAGCACGTTCAGGCGCGGCGCCCCTCGGAGCGGCTTGTACGCCAGCCGCTCGACCGTGAAGCCGACCAGCCCGCAGCCCGTCATCGCGGCGACCAGCACGAGCGGTCCGACCCACGCGGGGGCCTCCTCCACGCCTAGGACACCCAGCAGCTTGGTGGCGATGTTCAGGCTCAGCCACGCCCCCAGCACCACGATGTCCGAGTGGGCGAAGTTGATGAACTTCAGGATGCCGTACACCATCGTGTAGCCCAGCGCGATCAGCGCATACAGGCTCCCGAGGGTGACACCGTCCTTCAGGGTTTGGAGCAGTTGGTCCAAGGCGGGGGGAGATTACCGCAAGGCGGGACGGCACATCCGGCCGCGCCGGCCGCCGCCCAAACCCGGGCGTGGCGCGGGCCGCCGGCCTACCGGGTGGGCTCGACCGTCGCCGCGTAGACCGGCACCCCGCCCTTCATCTGCACCATGACCGCCGGCTTCACCGCGTCGCGCTCGGCGTTCAGCGTGATCGAGCCCGTAACACCCTTGAAGTCCTTGGTGCCGGCGATCGCCGCCGCCAGGTCCTTCCCGCCGAGGCTCTTGGCCCGCCCCATGGCGTCAAAGAGGATGTTCGCCGCGTCATACCCCAGCGCCGCCAGACCGTCGGGGACCGATCCGAAGTCGGCCTTGTACTTGGACACAAAGTCCTGGATCTCCTTCGTGGGCTGGTCCGAGGCGTAGTGGTTTGAGTAGAAGCAGCCCTCGATCGCCTTGCCCGCGTTCTTGGCCAGGTCTTCGGAGTCCCACCCGTCGCCGCCAATGAGCGGCACCGTCAGGTTGAGCTGCTTGGCCTGCAGCGCGATGTTGGCCACCTCGGTGTAGTAACCGGGCACGAAGATGGCCTGCGGCTGGGCCTCGCGGATGCGGGTGAGCTGGGCCTTGAAGTCGCTGTCGCCCTCGTTGTAGGCCTGGGTGCTGACGATGGTGCCGCCCATGCCCTGGAAGGCCTTGGCGAACTCGTCCTTCAAGCCCACCGAGTAGGCGCCGGCCTGGTCGAACAGCAGGGCGACCTTGGTCATCTTCAGGTTCTCGTGGCAGAACTTGGCGCACGCGAAGCCCTGGAACGGGTCGATGAAGCACACCCGGAAGATCATGTCGCCCACCGCGGTGCAGGCCGGGTTGGTGGAGGATGGCGTGATCATCGGTACGCCGTACTGCTGGGCCACCGGCGCGCCCGCCAGCGTGATGCTCGACGCCACCTCGCCCAGGAGGGCGGAAACCTTGTCCTTGGTGATAAGCTTGGTGACAACGGTGCCGGCCTTCTCGGCCTTGCCCTCGGTGTCTTCGGAAAGCAGCTCGACTTTGTGCTTCGTGCCGCCGACAGAGACGCCGCCCTTGGCGTTGATCTCCTTGACCGCCAGCTTGATGCCCTGATCGGTGGACTTGCCGAAGGTTGCCTTGGAGCCTGTGAGCGAACCGTAGTGGCCGATCAGGATCGGCCCGGCTCCACCGCCCTCAGCGGGCTTCGCGGCCGCCGCCTCCGGCGCAGAGGAGCTGGCAGCCACGCCGTCGCCGGCGGGTTTGGCCGCGCCGGCCCCCGTCGCGGGCGCCGGCTTGGCCGCCTCATCTTTCTTTTCGCACCCGCCCAAGAGCGACAGGGAAGCGATCAGCGCGAAAGCGGTCAGCAGGTTTGAACACGGCCTGAGCGAAGCCATCGGGAAGTCTCCGGGAATGTCATTGATCTCAGCGGCCCGCAGGGTACCAAACCCCGGCGACTTGTTCGCCTGCCCCCGCCGGCCCCGGTATCCTGCCCCTCCCATGCTCCGCACCGCCTTCTCGACCGTCGCCTGCCCGGATTGGACCCTCGACCGCGTCGCCCGCGCCGCCGCCGAGTACGGATTCCGTGGAGTCGAGCTGCGCAGCTTCGGCGACGGCGACACCCACGCCTTCGCCTCCGAACCCGCCTCGACCGACCCTGCCAAGGTCCGCGCTCTGTTCCGCGACAACGGCGTGGACCTGTGCGGCCTGGGCACCGGCGTCCGCCTCGACGCCCCGGTCTTCCCGCCCATGATGGGACACGTCTTCGCCAAGCGCTACGCCGGTGTGCGGGCGGGCAAGCGGATGGTGGACCTGGCCGCCGCGACGGGTGCGCGGTACATCCGGGTATTCGCCCTTGAAGTGCCCGGCGCCCCTGTTCCGGGGGTGCCCGGCGATACCAAGTGGTCTGCGCTCCGGCGCATCACCAACCGGCTCCGCGATATCTGCGACCACGCCCGCAACCGCGATGTGCGCGTCCTGATCGAAAACGCCGCCGACTTCGCAGGCGCACGGGACCTGGCCAAGATCATCGAGCTGGTCGGCAGTCCGCTCCTGGGCGCGAGCTACGACATCGGCGCGGGCGTGGCGGCGGGCGACAAGGACCAGGACGCCGTGAAACTTCTGGGGCCGCGCCTGGAAGCGGTCCGCGTCCGCGACACCAAGGCGGGCCGCCCGTGCCTGCCGGGCCAGGGAGACCTCCCGATCCGCGCCGTGTGCGAGGCGCTCAACGCCGCCGGTTCGAGCGCCTGGGTTGTCTTCGCGTGGGACAAGGCGTGGCTGCCCGATCTCGCGGCGCCCGAGACGGCGCTGCCCGAGGCGTCGCGCGTTCTGACCTCCTGGTGCGGCCTCGCCGTCGCCGGCGCGGCGGCGGCGTGACGCCGTGAACAACAGCCCGTTCGAGCTGTCGCGTATCGTAATCCAGCGGTGCCTGAACCTGGGTTTCGCCGACGCGGGCGTGTGCGTGGCGGCGGCGTCCTCGCGAGCCGATGAATACAGGAGCTGGATCGCCCAGGGCAAGCACGGCGAGATGGCCTACCTGGCCCGGAACATCGAGAAACGGCTGGACGTGCGCGAACTGATGCCGGGGGCGCGGGCGGTGGTGATGGTTGCGGATCAGTACGCCACGAGGCCGACCACCCGGCGAACCCCCAACCTCAGCCAAGGGCTTCCCCTTCCGCCCGGCCGCATCGCCCGATACGCCCAGGGCGACGACTATCACGAGGTGATGAAGAAGCGCCTGCACGCGCTGTGCGATGCCCTGCGCATCGACCACCCAACCCATGAGTTCCGCGCGTTCGTCGACACCGCCCCGGTGCTGGAGCGCGAACACGCCGCCCGAGCCGGCCTGGGCTGGATCGGCAAGCACACGCTTCTCATCAACCCCCTAAGGGGAAGCTGGCTGTTCCTCGGCGGCGTTGTCACCACCCTGCCGCTGGAGCCGCCGCCCGAAAAGCCGCCGATGCCCGACCACTGCGGAACCTGCACCCGCTGCATCGACGCCTGCCCGACCGGCGCGATCGCCTCCGGGGGGTGGAGTATCGATGCCCGCCGCTGCATCAGCTACCTCACCATCGAGCACCGCTCAGAGATCCCCGCCGGCCTCAGCGCCAATCTGAGCGGCTGGATCTACGGCTGCGACGTGTGCCAGGAGGTGTGCCCGCACAACTCGGCACGGGATGAAGGGGCCGCGGTTCGTGTCGGGGAGACCCTCCCGGCCTACTCACCGCGACGGGAGCACCTGGACCCTGCCGAGGTGCTCGGGTGGACCGAGGAAGATCGTCGCCGGGCATTCGAGAAATCGGCGATGAAACGGGCGACGCTGGCGATGATGAAACGCAACGCCGGGCTGCTTGCACCCCACCACGACCGGTAGTCCCCACGCTGGTCCGTACGGAAGCCGTTCAGCCCGCGGCACACCCTCGGTGGAGCAGGGGGGCGCGCGGTCCCTATGATCCCAGTCCCCGCGGCGAACCGTGAAAAAGCGCTTTACCCGCGGGACGCGCCGGCAGCGCCGCACCCGCGGTCCAATCGAATCAGCCCAAGCCCGAGCCAGATTGGAATCACTCCAACGGCTCCGGAGTCCATCCATGTCCCGAGTCATCACCTTCCGCGAAGCCCTCCGTGAAGCCATGTCCGAAGAGATGCGCCGCGACCCGCGCATCTTCCTCCTCGGCGAGGAAGTCGCCCAGTACAACGGCGCCTACAAGGTCTCCCAGGGCATGCTCGACGAGTTCGGGCCCAAGCGCATCATCGACTCGCCCATCAGCGAGAACGGCTTTGCGGGCCTGGGCATCGGGGCCGCCATGTACGGCCTGCGCCCCATCATCGAGTTCATGTCGTGGTCGTTCAGCCTCGTCGCCGCCGACCAGATCCTGAACAACGCCGCCAAGATGCTCTACATGTCCGGCGGCCAATGGGGCTGCCCCATCGTCTTCCGCGGCAACAACGGCGCCGGCGGCCAGCTCGGCAGCACCCACTCGTGGTGCGTCGAGGCGCTGTACTCAAACGTCCCCGGCCTCAAGATCGCCATCCCGAGCTGCCCCTACGACGCCAAGGGCCTGCTCAAGACCGCCATCCGCGACGACGACCCGGTCTTCTTCCTCGAGTCCGAGCGCATGCTCGGCGACAAGGGCGAAGTCCCCGAAGAGGAGTACACCATCCCCTTCGGCCAATCGATCCTCCGGCGCGAAGGCACCGACTGCACCCTCGTCAGCTTCGGGCGCCCCGTGAACTTCTGCATGGAAGCCGCCGACGAACTCGCTGGTGAGGGCATCACCTGCGACGTGCTCGACATGCGCACCATCCGCCCCCTCGACATCGAGGCCATCATCAACAGCGTGAAGAAGACGGGCCGCCTGGTGGTGGTCGATCAGTCCTGGCCCTTCGCCAGCGTCGCCACCGAGGTGATCACCCAGACCATCGAGCGAGCGTTCGATCACTTGGATCATGAGCCGGTGCGCGTGAACACCAACGATGTGCCCACGCCCTACGCGAAGAACCTGGAGATGGAGTACCTGCCGAACAAGGGGAAGATCAAACGGGCGGTGAAGGGGGCGGTGGGAGCGGCGGTCTAGAGTCGAAATCGCAAATAGCAAATCGCAAATGGCAAATAGGAGCTTCGGATGGGCAGGCTGAAGCCTGAGTTTCTCGAGCGCATCGAATCGTTTGGCGATCGTGTTCTCGACGTGGCTCTGGCCATGGGAAAATCCGCGCAAGGCAAGATGCTCGCCGGTCAACTTGTTCGATCCGGCACATCGGTTGGGGCCAACGCGTACGAGGCCGCCGAAGCCATGAGTCGCCCTGACTTCGCCCGCGCCCTTGGCATCTCCATGAGGGAGCTTTCTGAGACGCGGTGCTGGATTCGGTTGATAGGACGCCGCGGCTGGGTCCCCGCCAAGCGCCTCGTACACTTGGAGCAAGAAAGCGTCGAACTGGTCCGCATCATTGGCTCCATGATCACAGCCACCCGCAGAGACTAATCGGACTGATCAGCTCGCATTTGCCCTTTGCCCTTTGCTCTTTGCCATTTGCTATTTCCCATCTGAGCCCCCCCATGCCCATCACCGTCACCATGCCCCGCCTTTCCGACACCATGGAGCGCGGCACCGTCGTCGCCTGGAACGTCAAAGAGGGCGACAGCATCAAGCCCGGCCAGTCGCTCGGCGACATCGAGACCGACAAGGCCACCATGGAGCTGCAGTCCTTCGACACCGGCGTGGTCGCCGCCATCCTGGTGCCCAGCGGCCAGACCGTCGAAGTCTCGCGCCCCATCCTGCTGATCGCCGAGCCGGGTGAAGACATGGCGACGGTCAAGGCTGGCGCGGGAGCTCTGAGCGCGGCGGGCGGCAAGACCGTCGGCGCCGCCGCCAAGAGTTCCGCCGCGTCGGGCGCCGGCTCCACCGCGGTGCTGGACGCTCCGCACTCAACCCCAAACGGCGCTCACACCTCGACCGGTGTCGGTGGCGGCCGAGTCTTCGCTTCCCCGCTCGCCAGGAAAATCGCTGAAGAATCGGGCGTCGACCTGGCCCGACTTCAAGGCAGCGGCCCGGGCGGCCGCATCATCCGGCGCGACGTCGAGGCCGCGGCCGGGTCTCCCGCTGTTCCCACGGGGTCCGGTGCGGGGGTGCTCAGGCACGCCGCGCCGCAATCCGCGACTCCGAGCCCTTCCGCGATGGTCCCCGCCACGCCTCGCGTCGCGGCGATCTCCATCCCCACCGGCGACCAGCCCCTGGCCGACAAGCGCATCGCCCTCAACAACATGCGCCGCACCATCGCCACCCGCCTGGTGCAGAGCAAGAGCACCGTGCCGCACTACCAGGTGACGGTCACCGTCGCTATGGACGCGCTCGTCAAGCTCCGCGAGCAGCTCAACAACCAGCTCTCCCCGCAGGGCGTCAAGCTCAGCGTCAACGACTTCGTCGTCCGCGCCTGCGCTCTCGCCATGCACGAGCACCCGTTCGTCAACGCATCGTGGGGCACTGACAACGAGTCCATCCAGCTCCACGGTCGCGTCAACATCGGCGTCGCCGTCGCCCTCAGCGGCGCCGAATCCGGCGGCGGCGGGCTGGTCGTGGCCACGCTCCGCGACGCCGATCAGCTCGGCCTCCGCCATATCTCCGCCCAGACCCGCGCCCTGGCCGAGAAGGCCCGCGCCAAGGGCCTCACCATCGATGAGATGGCCGACTCCACCTTCACCATCTCCAACCTCGGCATGTTCGGCGTCGAGCACTTCACCGCCATCATCAACCCGCCCAACTCGGCCATCCTCGCCGTCGGCGCGGCGGTCAAAAAGCCCGTCGTCCGCGACGACCAGCTCGTCATCGGCCACGAGATGCAGATGACCATGAGCAGCGACCACCGCGTGATCGACGGCGCCATGGCCGCCGCGTATCTTTCCACCGTGAAGAAGTACCTCGAGGCGCCCGCGACGCTGCTGGTGTGAATCAAGCCGACAACCGACATCGGGGCGCTGTACGGCCATATCATCACCCCATGCCCTCCCCCACCGTTGACCGCGTCATGGCGGACCAGCGCGCCGCTTCGTTCACCAAGCGGTCCATCAAGACGGCGTCGAAAATCCAGGGCCTCAAGCTGGCCCTCTCGATGCTCGACCTGACCACCCTCGAAGGCAAGGACTCGCCCGAAAAGGTGCGCTCGCTGTGCCGCAAGGCCATCACCCCGGACCCCTCGGACCCCACGCTGCCGCACGTCGGCGCCGTGTGCGTTTACCCGGCGATGGTGCCCGCCGCTGCCGCAGCGCTCGCGGGCTCGGGAGTGCACGTCGCCTCGGTCGCCACCGGCTTCCCCAGCGGCCAATACCCCATCGCCGTGCGTCTCGACGACACCCGCCGGGCCATCGAAGACGGTGCCGACGAGATCGACATGGTCATCAGCCGCGGCGCCTTCCTTGCCGGCGAGCGGGCCCGCGTGATGGACGAGATCGCCGCCGTCAAGGGCGTCTGCGCCGAAACCCCCGTCGGCGGCCCGGGGCTGAGCGCCGGCGGAAGGGCCCATCTGAAAGTAATTCTCGAGACCGGCGAGCTCGAAACCTACGACCTGGTTCGCGAGGCGTCGGACTTGGCCATCGCCGCGGGCCTGACCGAGCGGGATTTCATCAAGACCTCGACCGGAAAGGTCCAGCCCGCCGCGACGATGGGCGTCACGCTGGTGATGCTCGAGGCCGTCCGCGACCACTACCTGCGCACCGGCGTGAAGATCGGCGTCAAACCCGCCGGCGGCATCCGCTCGGCCAAGCAGGCCCTGCACTACCTCGTCATGGTCAAGGAGACCCTCGGCGACGACTGGCTCACCCCCGACCTCTTCCGCTTCGGCGCCTCCACCCTCACCAACGACATCCTCATGCAGCTCGCCAAGCAGCAGCGCGGGTGCTACATGGCTGGGTATGACTTTGCGGAGGCGTGAGGGGGGCCGGGTGTCGGGTGCGGCTGCCGCTGGACGCCGTGATCCTGCGCGACAAGTTCGTCAAGGACGTGTGGCCAATGAATCAAACGCTGCCGGCGGCGGACGGTCGCGCCGAAGCACCCGCCCCGTGTCGCATCGCCACGCTAACTCTTGACGATGCGCTACGCCCTACGCGGCGCGACGTGGCCTACTTCCCACCTGCCCACGTCCCCAGTTCATTCCCCGTCACCACCGGATACCCCTTGGCCTTCCACCCGATGTACCCCTCGTCCATCAGGTAGATGTCGTTCACCTTGGTGATCATCAGCCGCTTGGTCAGGGCCTTGGCGTTGTTGTGGTTGGGGTGCTCGCCGTAGGTGTAAATGGCCTTGTAGCTCTTCAGGCGGGGATCGGGATCGTGCTCATCGATGTCGGCGGCGGTCATCCGTTTGGCTGTTGGCAGGTGTCCCGCCTCGTACGACGCCGCATCCCGGGCGTCCAGCACCAGGTATGACTTGGGGTTGTCCTTAATGGCCTTGGCCACGTCTGTCATTTGGACAAACTCGATCTTGGCGTCGCTGATCGGGTCGCACCCGGTCAGCAGCCCCCCCGCCGCCGCAAGGGCCGCCCCCAGCGCGGCGGGTGCCAAACGACGGGAGAGACGACGGCAGGTGTGGGTGCTCTGATTCATCGCATGAACGATACCGCCGAACCACAGGGGTGTGTCAAGTGCCGCGGCAACCGCAACGGCGCCTTTGTTGCTGTGATCGCAGGGGTGTCGACCGCGATCTTCGCCTCAACAGCCAAAACCCGCCCGAATGAACCCAAGTCGGACAAGGCTGTCGTAAATCCGGCGGCGGCCGACGCCGAGCCTGCGGAGCAGGTGCTGGTCAAACCAACGCTCATCGCCAGCCGCGACGGATTCGAGCCCGGGGCCCACGGCTCGCTGCTCGCCGTCGCCTTTGACATCCACCCCGGCTGGCACACCTACTGGCAGAACGCCGGCGACGCGGGGCTCCCTTCGACCTTTGAGTTCGCCGTGGACCCGCCCGGGGCCGTCACCATCGGCGAGCCCATGTGGCCCACGCCCCAGCGCCACGCCGAGCCCGGTGGCCTGGTGGAATACACCTATGAGGGCCGCGTGCTGCATCTCTTCGAGGTCAAGGCCACCGACCCGAAGCTCAAGCCCGGCACACCCGTCACGATCACCTGCAAGGCCTCCTGGTTTGTGTGCAAGGAGAAATGCTTGAAGGGTGAGGGCGAGTGCTCCATGGTGTGGCCGTGCCGGACGGACTCTAAACCATCGGAGCAGAAAGTCGAGATCGACAAGTGGCTGCTGCGTGTCCCCGAAGCGTGGGACAAGGCCGCCGGGCGCGTGATCGCCAAGTGGGAACAAGGTGTGCTCGTGTTGGCGGCTCCCAACGCCCGGGGACTGCAGTTTTTCCCTTTCGCCGACGACGCCGACGTGATCCCCGTGAATCTGGGCGAGGCAAGCGCGTCGAAGGCCGGCAACCTCCGCCTGAAGTTCGACGCCGCCGACCTCAAGCCGGGCGCCAAGGTTCGGGGCGTCGTGTTGGCCGGGGGTCTCGGCGACCGGGGCGGACCCGGATACGGCCCCGCGGACGCGTCGTTTGTGCTCGAAATCGCCGTTCCTTGACGTGCATAACATCAAGCGGACGTTTCCCGACTGTGAAAACCGATCCGGGTGTGTCCGGGTCGTCGATGTTTTCGAGATACCCGCCGGCGTGATTATGACCCCCGTCGGCGGATCGCATCGAGAATCTACACCTCACCGAAGGAGCGACAACGATGAATCGCAAGCTGATCGCAGGTCTGACCGCTGGTTTCCTCGCCCTGGGCCTCGCCGGCATCGCCGGCAACGCCTACGCCGGAGACGAGCACAAAGAGAAGCCCAAAGCCGAGCACAAAGACAAGGCTGAGCACAAGGATGCCGCCGAGATGAAGGGCGTCAAGGTCGGCGACGCCGCCCCGGACTTCACCCTCACCGGCTCCGACGGCAAGAGCTACACCCTCAGCGAGTGGACCAAGAAGGGCAACATCGTTGTCCTCGAGTGGTTCAACATGGACTGCCCCGTCTGCGCCCGTCACGGCAAGGAAGGCACGATGAAGAAGATCGTGTCCGACTACCAGGGCAAGAACGTGGTCATGCTCGGCATCAACTCCGGCGGCAAGGGCAAGCCCGGCCACGGCAAGGACGCCGAGGCCGTCAAGGCCTGGGGCCTCAACTACCCCATCCTGAACGATGAGTCCGGCAAGGTCGGTCACATGTACGGCGCCAAGACCACCCCGCACATGTTCATCATCGGCAAGGACGGCAAGGTCGCCTACATGGGCGCCATCGACGACAACTCCAAGGGCGACAAGAAGGAAGGCGAAGTCAAGAACTACGTCCGCCAGGCCCTCGACCAGATGCTCAAGGGTGAGACCGTCACCGAGAGCTCGACCAAGGCCTACGGCTGCGGCGTGAAGTACGCCGACTGATCGACCGGCCAACGCATCCTCAACCCACCCCGCCCCGCGCCGCCCTGCGACGCGGGGTTTTTCGTTTGGAGGCCGGCGTCCTGACGCCTCGGAGCGGCTTACTTGCCGTCGGTGCGCTGCTCGCCCGACTCGGGCTCGTGCGCGAACGTCTCGGCCCACGCCCGCTTGAACGAGCGGTTCCCCTGCCACATCCGGCGCGCGGGAATGAACTTCCACAGCGCGATCGGCACGAGGACCACCGACAGCGTGATGTACCACCACGTCTGCACGATCAACGCGTGCACGACCATCGCGAACGCCACCGCGACCATCCCGCCCCAGAACACCACCTCCTGACCCCGCGACATCCCGAAGAGACCGCGGTGCCCGCGCATGATGATCGGCGTGTCGCCGTACACCCCCACCGACGGGCTCGCTCCCACCTTGGCTTTGCGCCCGGCGACCGATCCACCTTTAGAAGGCTCGTCCTCGATCTCCAGGTCGTCGCCGAGCTTGGGCGGCGCGGCGGTGATCGCCGCGGCCTCGTTGGTCAGCGACGGATCGACGAGCGTTTCGTTGGGATCAAACTTCCCCGTGTCGGCGAGATCCGGCTCGAGCGCGGGGATGGCGACCGTCCCGCCGCAACCGCACCGGATGGTGGTCCCGGCGAGCTCGGCCACCCATCGGTGCCGACGCCCGCACTTCTTGCACTGGACCCACTCCACAACGTTCGCCAAGCAGCATGCTCCCTGAAGCGGCCAACCCTTCCCGGCCGAAATTGGCGCGACGGGCGGTCGAGAACACTCGCGACCGACCCCCGAACAGAATCCGTCGCCATGACTATACCAAAGTTCGCGCCATGGCAAAACTCGATCTGCCTACGGGGATCGGGCGGATCGAGTTCCCGGATTCATTTGTTTGGGATGGCATCCAGGCAGCCAGGCACCGAGGCATCAAGAGCGCAGAGCTGTGGGCAGCCGGGTCAACAAATCCGTCACTTGAGTTCAGGGAACAAGTTGCACACGACCTTGACGAGGTCCTTCACGTGGCTGACAGACTCGTCCATCAGCTTCTGCTCGTCGGCGGTCATCTTGAAGGTGATGATGCGTTCGACGCCGTTCTTGCCGAGCAGGGCCGGGACACCGACGAAGTAGCCCTTGCCCTTCTGACCCGGGGCGATCCCGAACTCGTCCTCGCAGTACGCGGCGGAGGGGATGATCCGCTTCTTGTCCTTTACGATGGCCTCGACCATCTGGATGGTGCCGGACGCCGGGGCGTAGTAGGCGCTGGTGCCCATGAGCTTGACGATTTCGCCGCCGCCGACCTTGGCTCGCTCGGTGCAGGCGGCGATCTTCTCGGGGGAGAGCAGGTCGGTCAGCGGGATCCCGTGGACGCTGGTGAGGCGGGGCAGGGGGACCATGTCGTCGCCGTGTCCACCCAGTAGCAGCGCGCTGATGTCCTCGACACTGACGCCCAGCTCCATGGCGATGAACTCGCGGAATCGGGCAACGTCGAGGGCGCCGGCCTGGCCCATGATGCGGCCGGTGGGGAAGCCGGTGACCTTCCACGCCGTGTAGACCATCGCGTCCAGCGGGTTGCTGACGACGATGACCATCGACTGCGGGGCGTACTTCTTGATCTGCTCGCACACGCTCTTGACGATCGTCACGTTGGTCTGGATCAAGTCGTCGCGGCTCATGCCGGGCTTGCGCGGCATGCCGGCGGTCACCACCACCACGTCGGAGTTCTCGATGTCGCGGTAGTCGCTGGTGCCGGTGATGCGGGCGTCGAATCGCTCGATGGGGGCGCAGCAGGCGAGGTCCAGGGCCTTGCCCTGGGCCACGCCGACGCGGTCGGGGATGTCCAGCAGCACGATGTCGCCCAACTCCTTGGCGGCGGCCCAGTGGGCGCAGGTGGCTCCGACGTTCCCGGCTCCGATGATCGAGATCTTCGCGCGACGCATGGGGACTCCTCGATACGGCGTTGTGTGTCTTGGTGCGATGAAAAAATGGGTTGGAATCATAGCGGGCGCGCTCCGCAGGCGTGCGCCGGCGCGGGGCCTGGAATGATTCCATGAACATGCTCAGACTTGTGAGCCCGACGGCGTCGACACTGCGGCGGTGCGGAGGCCCTGGACGGACGCGGACCCTCCGACCAATCACCGGCCAAGGGCGGGCAAAAAATAAAACGGGCTACCAAGCGGTGCCCGTTTCACGCAGTGCAGTGGAGATGGGAAGTGGACGGCCTTGGGTCACCGGCGCACTGCGCCGAAGCCAGCTCGCCAAGGGAATACCGTCTGTTTCCGTGGTCGTACCGCGGGCGGTCGAACAGACCCGAGCGCGGCGGACTTCAAAGTGACTCGATTAGCGGCGGCGGCGGAGGCCGACGAGACCCGCGAGGCCGAGCATCGACGCAGCGCCGGGGGCGGGGACGATGTCGAAGCGGGAGATCATGCCAACGCTGTCGTCAGCGGTGAGGCTGAAATCGTTCCGGATGCCGATGCTGCCGACGACCGCGGGGCCGCCCGCGCCACCGTAGTTGGCGGCGGGGATGTCAGCGGTGAGGCCGCCGAAGGGCTCAGCGATCGAGGACCCGCTGGGGTACTCGACATGGAACGGCACCCCGTCAATCAGCGAGGTGTAGAACGCGCCGGGAACGGCGGTAAGCAGGGCGCCATCGAAGTTCGTCGAGTTGTCGGTGATCGAACCCGAGATGCCGCCCTGGTAACTGCTAGGGGCCGCCACCGGAGTGACGGCCACGGTCAGCGAGGTGGAATACAGACCAAGCGCCCCGCTGGTATTGGTGAGATTGAAGTTCGAGGTGCAGAACGGGTCCGACTTCAGCGTGAGCTGGAAGTCGAAGCTGAACGCGCCGGTGGCGTACGAGCCCTGCACGAGCCAGGCGTTGCCGCCCTGCGGAACCGCCGACCAGGTGCCCGGGAACGCGGCGGTGCTGTAGACCGGCGCGCCACCGACGCTGAGCTCATAGTTGAACGCGGGCAGAGCGCCGGCGAACGAGCTCGAGGCGGCAGCCAAAACAACGGCAGGAGCGATGAAGCTTGTGATGCGACGCATAAGTCTCTCCCTCAACTGGACGTGTCTGAGGTGAACCACCGGTTCCTATCCAGCGGTCCAGATGATGTCATCCCCTCAGGGAAGGTCCGCCGGGCTCTATTGTCCCCGAGCCAAACGGACACCATGAATATGCACCGGATTCTCTGGCGAGCAAGCGAGATTCCGGACTCCGATCGGCCGATTACCCAAACGTAATCCGATCATGGAGCCGACATCAGGGTCAGACAAAAACAAAAGCCCACCGATAAGTCCTTGATTTACAAAGACTTACCGGCGGGGCGCTTGGTCTTCAAGCGAATGCGGGCCGATACCGCTCACTGAAAAAGTTTTTTGTCCCCAGCGGCAAATCAGGCCCTGAGGATCCGTATCAGCGGCGGCGACGGAGGCCGACCAGGCCGGCCAGACCCGCGACACCCGCGACGCCGGGGGCCGGCACCTGGATGATGAAGGTCGAGCTGTTGGTCGCCGAGTCGTCGGCGGTGAGGGTGAACGTGTTGCGGATGCCGATGGTGGCAGCCGCGGCGGGGCCGGCCTCGAAGGCGGGGACGCCGAAGTTCTGGGTCGGGATCGACGCGGTCGAGCCGCCGGCGGCGGAGACCGAGAAGGGGTCGTTCCGCAGCGTGCGGACCGTGCCGCCGTCGAGCAGGGCCTCGTACATCGAGCCGCCGGCGACCGCGGCGATGGTCGCGCCGTTCTGACCGGCGGAGTTGTCGATCACCGAGCCCGAGAACGAGCCGCGCATCAGCGTGGCGGGGAACGGAATGGTGATGGGCAACGAGGCGGTCACCGTGAAGGTGTTGGTCACCGGGAACGCGTTGGTCAGGGTGAAGCTCGAGCTGATCGAAGAGATCGGGTTCCCGCGGGTGTTGTCGGTGCTCCCGATGATCAGGTCATAAGTCATGCCCATCCAGTTGCCGCCGGCATCCTGGAAGCAGACGGACTGACCGTGGATGACCGTGTCGCCGTTCTCGTTCACGCGAGACGACCAGTCATTGGGGTACTGGCTCATGACCCAGGCCTGACCGTTGAAGTCGACCTGCATGTCAAAGAGGCTGCTGTAGCCCGCCTGAGCGGATCCAGCGGCGGCGAGGACCAACGAGGCAACGATGATGTGACGCATATCCCTACTCCTCATGCTGCGAACAACGCGGCCCCAAACGACGCCGCCCGGGGACATTGGGCGCACGACGATCAAGGCACGAACCAAGCACGGAAGCCGGGGGGGAGAGACGTGTTCCTTCCCCAACTTCCCTCCTACTTGTCCTGAATATACACCCGGTTTCGGAGAAGGCAAGGAGATCGCGCCCAGATTTTTCGGTAGGAAAAATCCGTTACCGCGCAGGAATCCCACCAAGCGCAAAGGGATTCCACTTCCATGTCTCCACCCTCATTCTACGGCGAAAAACTGGCCTGGCGAAGAGAATTCCACTTGACACCCCGGAAAGGCGCCAATTTCACGGCACGCCTCCGCCCACACCGCTCGGATGCGGACCCGCCAGTCCAATATTTCCATGATCCTCCCGGCCCCTCGGCATGGGATAGGCTGCCGAGATGCTCGCCAACGCCGCCCTTATCCCGTTCGGTACCACCATTTTCACCGAGATTTCCAGGCTCGCGCTCGAGCACGGCGCGGTAAACCTCGCCCAGGGTTTCCCAGACTTTGACGGCCCGGACCACGTCAAAAAAGCAGCGATCGACGCCATCAACGCCGGGCACGCCCAGTACGCCAGGATGGCTGGAGTCCCGGAGTTGAATCGTGCCATCTCGGGGGCATTTCTGCGGGACTCCGGGCTGGGAATCGACCCCGACACGCAGATTACCGTTACCGCCGGGTGCACCGAGGCCATCGCCGCCACGCTCATCGGGCTGCTGAACCCCGGCGACGAAGTGGTGCTCTTTGAGCCCTATTACGACAGCTACCGAGCCTGCCTGGCCATGGCCGGGGCCACGCCAAGGTTCGTCACGCTGCGCGGGCCCCGCTTCGAGATCGACGAATCGGCCCTGGACCGCGCAGTGACGGCACGCACCAGGGCGATCATCGTCAATACGCCGCACAACCCCACGGGGCGCGTGTTTACCGGTGAGGAACTCGGCGCGGTGGCGCGGGTCGCCCAGCGCCACGGGCTGGTCGTGATCAGCGACGAGGTGTACGAGCAGCTCGTTTACACCGGCAGCCACGTCCGTTTCGCCTCGCTGCCGGGCATGGCCGAACGCACGGTCACCCTGAGTTCGCTGGGCAAGACGTTCAGCCTGACAGGGTGGAAGATCGGCTGGGCCGTGGCGCCGCCGGAACTCACCAGGGCCATCCGCTCGGCGCACCAGTTCCTGACGTTCGCCGTCAGCACGCCGATGCAGCACGCCGCGGTGGCGGCGCTGGCCTCGCCTCCTGAGTTCTTTGCGAAAAACCGGGCGGCGTTCGTCGAGCGTCGCGACGTGCTGGCCGCGGCGCTCCGTGAGCTGGGCTTCGAGTTCGCCACCCCCCAGGGCGGCTACTTCATCTACGCCCGGCACTCCAATGTGTCGCGCCGGCTGGGGCTGGAGGGCGATGTGGCGCTGGTGAAACACCTGATCGAGAAAGTGGGCGTGGCGGCCATCCCACCCAGCGTGTTCTACGAGGACCGCGCCGAGGGCAGCCGGTGGGTGCGATTCGCCTTCTGCAAGAAACTCGAGACCATCCGGGCCGCGGTCGAGCGGATGCGGGTCTTGCTTCCGTGATCGATCGAACGCGCAGGGACGGAGGGGACAAAGGGCTGAATCGACGACGGGGCTGGCGATCCGCTCACGCCGCGGTCGCGGCGCGGCCGGCGCTTTCACGACTGAAATCCAGGTCTGGGAACCGCTCGGGCAGATCGGCGGCGGCGGCGGTGCGCCACAACGCGACCCAGTGACCGGGCCCCACCTCCGCGAGCTTCGATGTCGCCCCCGGGGCGAGATCGCTCGGCACGGCGTGCGCCGGCCACCACGGGCGTGTGCCGTCGGGAAGTCCGTGCGCGAGAGGCTCAAACTCACGCGGGTCGTCCATCAGCTCACGCACCGTTTCAAGTCGCGCGCGGCGCTCGTGGACGCTCGGGATGCACTTCAGGAGCGCCCTGGTGTAGGGGTGCATGGGGCGGCGGAACAGCTCGGGCACCGTCGCGTACTCGACCACCCGCCCGGCGTACATGACGCACACCGTGTCGGCGTTCTCGGCCACCACGCCCAGCGCGTGCGTAATCAGCATGATCCCAAGCCCGCGGGTCCGCTGCAGCTCCTTGAGCAGCGCGAGGATCTGGGCCTGGATCGTCACGTCGAGCGCCGTCGTCGGCTCGTCGGCCAGCAACAGCCGTGGACCGCAGGCCAGCGCCATCGCGATCATCACGCGCTGGCGCATGCCGCCGCTGAACTCGTGGGGATAGGCGCCCATGCGGGCCCGCGCGTCGGAGATGCCCACGTCGGTCATGGCCCGCGCCGCAACTTCCCAGGCCTGCTCGGTGCGCACCGGCTGGTGCAGAAGCACGGCCTCGACGATTTGCTCGCCGACGGTGTACACCGGATTGAGGCTCGTCATCGGCTCCTGGAAGATCATGGCGACCTGTCCGCCGCGGTAGGAGCGGAGCTTTTTTTCTGGGAGCTTCAGCAGATCGACGGGCGCCGCGCCCGGATCGTCCGACGGCTGGTACAGGATGCGCCCGCGTTCGTATCGCGCCGGCGGCACCGGGTTCAGGCGCATGACGCTCATCGCGGTCACGCTCTTGCCGCAGCCTGACTCCCCCACCACCGCCAGCGTCTGGCGCGGGTGCACGCTGAGCCGCACGCCGTCGACCGCTCGGGTCGTCGCGCCGCCCGGCCCTACGAAGGTGACGGCCAGGTCATCGATGGTGAGCAGCGGTGCGGGCACGGGCGTGGGTCTGGAGGGTCTCGCTCGGGTACAAGGGCGCGAGGGAGCGCCGGCCGGACAAGGCTACCACCGAACGGCGGCGTGTTCGCGGCGCCGGCGCGGGCTACGGTTCCTGCGGGCGCGGTCCCAGCAGCCTTTCCAGCTTCCGCGACAGGAACCAGGCGTGATGCTCCAGGTGCCATGTCGCGTAGTTCATGATCACCCGCACAGATTGCTCGCCCCGCTCAGGGTGAAGCCCGGCCCGGGCCCACTGGGCGTCGGTGAGCGTCCCCATCCACTCGGCGTGCCAGCGCCGCAGGGTGTGCAGGACAGCGACGAACGCCGCGACGGGCTTGTCCTTTCCGCCGGCGGGTCCCCCGTACAGGCCCGAATCGATGAAGGCGTTCTCGTCCCAGACGCTGAAAACGGGGCGGTCCTCGGCCACGGCGCGCCGGATACGGTGAATGAACGACATATCGGCATCGACCAGATGCCCCAGCAGCACCCGGCACGACCACCTTCCAACGCCCGCCTCGGGCGCAAAGAACGTGTCAAGCTGGGCGTCGGTCAGCTCCAGCAGACGGCGTTCGATCCGCTCGATGCCGCGGGCGTACCTCGCGCCGAGTTCGCGGTTTGGAAGTGCCTGGAACTCGGCCAGTTGGGGCGATGCGGGCGCGCCTGTGGTCATACCACAGCGTACGAGGTTCCCGGTGCCCGGGTTTGCAGGTCCGTGCCCGCGGCGTCCGGTGACCGTTTGAGCACAAGTCACCGAATTCGCTGCTGAAACCGCGCCATCGTGCCGATCCCACTTGGCCGGGCCCGCGCGGGCGGATACGCTCCTCAATGATGACCCAGCAAGAAGCCAGCATGGTGCTCGTCTCCAGCGAAGGCGGCGTTGCGGTCGCCAAGCTCCTGGCGCCGTCCATCAGCCAGCGCGAATCGCCGATCATCCAGGCGGAGGTCACCAAGGCCGCCGAGAAGAGCGGCTGGAAGCTGGTGCTGGACTTCACCGATGTCACCATGCTCGGGTCCATGGGGCTGGGCATGCTCATCACGATGACCAAGCAGTGCCAGACCGGCGGCGGCAAGATGGCGATGTTCGGGATGAGCAAGCCGCTGAACGACCTGGTCCGCCTCACCAAGCTCGACCGCCTGCTGCAGATCGCGCCCGACAAGGCCGGTGCGATCGCGAAGGTCAAATGAACCCGTCGGTGCACCCGGGCGGTCCACCTGGACACGCGCCCGCAGAGACTTTGCCCGGCTCACGCCTGGCGGTGTTTGTTTCCGGGACCGGGAGAACGCTTGTCAACCTGGTGGAGCGCCGAGCGCGCGGCGAGTTTGCCGGGCAGGTCGTGCTCGTGGTCGCCTCGCGTCCGTGCCGGGGCGAAGCGTTCGCGCGGGAGCGCGGAATCCCCACGCGCCGGATCGATCCCCGCGCGGCAACGCCTGACTCGCTGGGAGCGATGCTCCGCGAGGCCAGAGCGGACTGGGTCGTGCTGGCGGGGTACCTGCACCTCTTGCCGATCCCCACCGGGTACGAGGGCCGCGTGGTCAACATCCACCCTGCGTTGTTGCCGTCATTCGGGGGGCCGGGGATGTACGGGCATCACGTGCATGAGGCCGTCCTGGCGTCGGGCGCTGCCGAGAGCGGGTGCACCGTTCACCTGTGCGACGGGCGGTACGACCGGGGCGTCATTCTGGCCCAGCGCCGCTGCCCGGTGATCCCGGGCGATACCCCGGACGCCCTGGCGGCGCGGGTGTTCGAACTGGAGCTGGACCTGCTCCCGGGTGTGCTGGGTGATCTGATCGCACGGGGCGGCCCCCCGCCCGATCGCACAGCGAACCCGCCCAGTTGACGGCCGCGCCCGCCTCACGGACACTCCCAGTCACCCGAGCATCCGCTCGGGCGGGTTCGGCGTATATTCGTACCTCGATCCGCGCCGCTTCTTCGCCCCCCACGGCCCGCTCGGGCCGGTCGGGTGACGCCGGAAACCGGTTCGGCCCTTGGAGTGCTCTCGATGGCCTCACGCAACAGCGCCAGCGTCCCCATGCTCAGCGCGATCACTGTGTTCGCGCTGGGCACGCTTGTATTCTTCGTGCTCTTTGTCGTCTTCCTCGCCAAGAGCCAGCGTCTCGGGAACGACCTGGACACCGCCAAGTCCGACCGCGCCGCGGCGATCCGGGACGACGAGAAGGACGACCGCTGGGAGGAGATCAAGCGCCAGGCCCAGGCCGCCGGCGGCAAGGGCGCCGTGCGCTACCTCGACCAGAGCCTGTCGGACACGATGAAGCTGGTCACCGGCAATCGCAAGGAGACGCCCGAGGGCCTGAAGGAGAAGATCTCCAAGTCGCTCGGCGAGGGCGCAGCCCCCCTTTGGTCGGTGCTGGCCTCGAAGGACAAGGAAATCGCCGACCTCAACGCCAAGCTGGCACAGGCCCAGGCGGACCGCAACAACGCCCAGGACGACCTCAAGGCCGCCTCCGACCGGATCGCCAAGATCCAGGAGGAGAACCGCGCCACCGTGACCGCCCTGAACGCCGAGATCGGCGGGATCAAGGGCGAGCTCGACCGCTACCGCGCGGGTGTCGAGGACACCCAGTCGTCGATGGAGAAGCGCGTCGAAGACCTCCGCGCCGAGAACTCCCGCACCGGTTCGGAGCTTCAGGGCAAGGTCGACTCGCTGCAGCAGGAGCTGCTCGTCAAGCAGGAGCAGCTCGACAAGGCCCTGGGCAAGAACGAGAAGGAGCGCCTCAAGCCCGGCGAGGAGTCGGCCCTGGTCGACGCCCGTATCGTCGGCGTCAACCCCGGCTCGAACCAGGTCTACGTCGGCGTCGGACGCAAGCAGCACGCTGTGCTCGGGATGACCTTCGAGATCTACAGCGTCGGCACCATCATCCGGCCCGACGCCGAGGGGAACTACCCGCAGGGCAAGGCCTCGATCGAGCTGGTCCGGGTTGACGAAAACTCCAGCCTGGCGCGCATCACGCGCCAGGCCCGCGGCAACCCCGTCATCCCCGGCGACGCGGCGGCCAACGCGGTGTACGACCCCAAGAAGACCTACACCTTCTGCGTCTTCGGGAACTTCGACACCAACAACGACTCGGTCCCGACGCCGCAGGAATCCGCCGACATCGAGGCGCTGATCCGCGACTGGGGCGGCCAGCTCTCCGACGGCATCAGCGGCAGCACCGACTTCCTGGTCCTGGGCGACCGCCCGATCCTCCCGCCCGAGCCCAAGCCCGAGGACCCCATCGAGCTGATCCAGCGCTACCTGAAGCTCAAGCAGAACGTGCAGCGCTACGACGAGCTGCTCGACACCGCCAAGCGCACCAGCATCCCGATCCTCAATCAGAACCGCCTGTTCACGCTCACGGGCTTCTCGCCCCAGCGCTGAGCGATGCTCGGCTCCAGGAAACCCAGGCAGACCCGGGGGCTCCCCCGGATGCTGCACTCGCCCGCGTACGCCCTGGTCCGGGGTGTCGCGGCGCTCACCCACGTCGGGGGCATCCCCGGCACGACGCGCCTGCTGCGCCGGCTGGCCACCGGCTACGCCGCGCTGCCGATGAACCGCGCCCGCGTGCGAAGGGCCCAGAGCAGCATCCGATGGTGCTTCCCGGAATGGGACGACCAGCGGGTGGAGGCGACGGCGGTCGAGTCGTACCGCCACCTGTTCTCGCTGGCCGCCGAGCTCACCTGGACCCCGCGCTTCATCACCGCCGACGGTTTCCCGTTCCACGTCGAACTGGGGCCTCTGGCTCACGGGCTGACCGAACTTCTGCGGGCGGGTCCGAGCGTTCTGATCACCGGTCACTGCGGGAACTGGGAGCTGCTGGGGTACACCCTGGCGATGCTGGGGTTCCCGATCCACGCGGTCTACCGGCCGCTGGACATGAAGCCGCTCGACGACTGGATGCACCGCACGCGGAGCGGCGCGGGGCTGACGCTGGTGGACAAGTTCGGCGCCGCCGAGGAGTTCGACGGGATCATGCGCGCCGGGTATCCGCTGGGGTTCATCGCCGACCAGAACGCCGGCGACCGCGGGCTGTTCGTGCCGTTCTTCAACCGGCTCGCGTCCAGCTACAAGGCGATCGCGCTGCTGGCGCTGCGCCACAACGCCCCGGTCATCTGCGGGCACGCCCGGCGCCTGCGCCCGGCGCCGGGCAGCGGGCTGGGCCCGTTCCGCTACCGGATCGAGATCGTGGACGTGATCCGCCCCGATGACTGGGCGACGCAGCCCGACCCGGCGTTTTACATCACGGCACGCTACCGGCGCGCCATCGAGACCATGGTGCGCTCGGCGCCGGAGCAGTACCTCTGGATGCACCGCGCCTGGAAAAGCAGGCCGCCGCACGAGCGATCCGACCCGCAGGCCTCCGGCCCCGCGACCACGCGGCAGTTCCCGGCGCGGCTCCGTGAAAAGCTCGAGCAACTGCCGTGGATGACGCCCGGCGACCTCGACCGGATCATCGCCCAAAGCCGGCGCGACGCCGAGGAGCTGGCCGCGACCGGCTCAACCCGCCTGCGTTGATTCACCGGCTCGTTCCGGCGATACTGGCGTCCCTTCGACTTCGCGGGTCCGCCGCCACCTCCCCACCACTCCACTGGCCCGTCTGCGTTCCATGCTCCTGGTCAAGCTCGCCGACCCCGACGGGGACGCGGGCGATCCGCTGGACCGCTCGCGCCTGGGGCCGGGGATGAACATGGTCACGATGGGGTCCTGCCGCGACGTCCAGAGCGCCCTGTCCAACTTCAACACGGCGCACGACGGCGATCCGGTAACCCCCGGCGTGCTCTACGGCCCGGGCTTCACCGCCGAGCTCCCCATGGTCGGGCCGGACGACCCGGTGGGGCAGGTGAGCGTGACGATCACCGAGGACGACGCGGCGATCCCGGTGCTGTTCCGGATTTGCCGGCGCCTTGGCTGGCGGCTGGTGGACCCTGACACGGGGCGCGCGTTCGGGTGAATCGCCCCGCGGAGCAGCCGCTCACCAGGCGATGGGCGATCCCTCGTGGCTGAGGAATCGGCCGGAGTCCGAGACGTTCAGCCTGTCCACGACGCCGATCAGCGAGCGCATCGAATCGCGCGGGTCCAGCGGCGCGCCGGAACCGCCCATGTCGGTGCGGTTCCAGCCGGGGCACACCGAGACACAGGTGAAGCCCTCGGCCTTCAGGGCGTTGTGCAGGTCGGAGGTGACCATGTTCAGCGCGGCCTTGCTGGACTTGTACGACCAGCTCCCGCCCGACGATCCCCCGCTGATCGAGCTGGAGATGCTGCCGTAGGTGCTGGACACGTTGACCACCAGCTTGCGCCGGCCGCTGCGCAGGCTTGGGAGCAGCGCGCGGGTGATGAGCGCCGGCCCGGCGACGTTGGTGCGGAAGACCCGCTCGAACTCCGCGGCGCTCAGCGCGTCGAGCGACGTGTCTTTCCCATAAATCCCGGCGTTGTTGATGAGCACATCGACCGCCTGCCCCTTCATCGCGGCGCCGAGCGACTCGATGCTCGCGGGGTCGGCGGCGTCGAGCGCCAGGACGTCGGGGGTGAGCTTGCGCAGTTCGCCGGCGTCGCGCGGCACGCGGGCGGTGGCGAACACCCGCTCGCCGCGGGCACGGAGCTGGCGGGTCAACTCGAGGCCCAGGCCGCGGTTGGCGCCGGTGATGAGATAGGTGAGCATCGGGTGCGGGTCCGAAGGGGACGGGGCGGACGCCGGCGCCGTGCGGTGGGCAGGCGAACCCCGGCGTGAATCACAGCGCCCCGCTCAGGAGAACGGGGCGCCGAGAAAACTTTCGAGCGGGTGGCGGCGTGTGCGTCGGCGCGGGCGATTACTCGCCGCCGGGCTTCTTGAACAGGTTGGGGTTGTCCGCCTTCATCGTGCCCGGCGCATCGGCCTTCTTGGCGGCGGCGCCCTTGTCGGGGCTCTTGGCGGCCTCGATCGCGGCGGCCGAGGTGTCCTGGGAGGGTGGCTTGGCGCCCCCCGTGAAGATGTCGGTGCTGGTGTAGAGGATGACGAACACCGCCGCGGCGAGGAGGATCACCGCGAGAATGATCTTCATTCCGTTGCCTTTGTTATTCATCGATGCGGTCTCCGTTCGGGTTCAGTCGGGATTCAACCGGTTCGCTGATCCCCGTGTGCATTGTAGCGGTTTGGACGCCCCGCGGGTTCACCCGTTCCGGCGCGCCAAGAATGACGGCCACACGTTTCACGCCCTGCGCCACCGAACGCCGATCCCCACCCGACCTGTTCAGCGTCCGCCAAGGAGACTTTTCATGCGCTTCACGAGCCGCCCTGTGCTTGCCGCCGTCGCCCTCTGCTGCGGGGCGGGGTTGTGCCTGCTGGCCCCGGTCGGGGCCTGGGGCCGCCCCGACGGCACGGACGACAAGCCCGTGGCCGCCGGCAAGCGGGCCGAGTTCAAGCGCGAGTGGTTCTTCGCCAAGGATGACCCGACCTGGGACAAGCTCAAGCGGGCGCAGGGGCGGCCCGCCGGCGCGCTCAAGGTGAGCAAGTGGGTCGGCGACGCGCAGGACCTGAGCAAGCTCAAGGGTCAGATCGTGCTCGTTGACTTCTGGGCGGTGTGGTGCGGGCCGTGCCGAGCCGCGGTGCCCCACACCAACGAGATCATGGATCACTACAAGGCGAAGGGTGTTTCCGTGGTCGGCGTCTGCTGCACTGACCTCCGCAACAAGGGCACGATGGAAGCCGCTGCCAAAGAGACCTCCATGAAGTACCCGACCGGCTGGGACTCCGGGAACCAGACCGAGAAGAGCTTCGGCGTCCGGTGGTGGCCGTTCTATGTGCTGATCGACCGCAAGGGCATCGTCCGGGCCGCCGGGCTGCAGCCTGATCACCTGGGCGACGCACTCGACGCGCTGCTCGAGGAGCAGCCCTCGAAAAGCTAACCACGAGAGCTACGGGTGAGTGATGCGGCCCGTGTCACGACCGAGTTCGATCCGTCCGTCGCACCACCCGGCGTGGGCGGTGCCGTGCTCGCTCGCGGCGGCGCTCGGCCCATCGGGGTGCGGGGCGTCGGACGCGCCGCCGGGCTCGGCGCCGTCGAGCGCCCCGGGCACGTCTCCGGGCGCCGCAGACACGAAGGCGGTGTTCCCACGTGAGTGGTTTTCACGCTCGAAGGACGAGCGGGTGTGGGCCGGTTTACAGTCTGAGCAGGGGATGGCCGCGCCCGATCTGCGCGGGACCGTCTGGGTCGGTGAAAAGAAGGAGCTGTCGGCGGTCCGGGGCCGGATCGTCCTGCTCGCCTTCTGGGCCACCTGGTGCCCCCACTGCCGCAAGGCATCGCCGCGGATCAACGATTGGAGCCGGCGGTACGAGGACAAGGGCGTCGACGTGATCGGCGTGTGCGACACGCAAGGAGCCGAGACGATGGCGGAGGTGTCACAGAAACGCGGGCTGCGGTTCTCCTCCGTCGCGGACAGCGGGCACGCGACCGAGCAGGCGTACAACGTTCAGTGGTGGCCGTTCTACGTGCTGGTGGACCGTGCCGGCGTCGTTCGCGCGGCGGGCCTTTCGGGCGATCATGTGAGCGACGCGGTTGACGCGCTGCTCAAGGAACAGCCCGGGCGTTGAGCGGGCTCCGGCGCGCCGAATGCGATCAATGCTTGATCGACGCCACCAGCGCATCACGCTGGGCCTCGTTCATCTTGTTCCACGCCTCCAGGCAATCGACGCAGCAGAACGCGATCACCTGGCCCTTGTGGGCGGCGCGCGGGGCCGACGCGTAGACCTCGTGCTTGCCGATCGGGCAGATCGTGTTGATCGGCGTGCCCGCGACGGTCTTGGCCGTCGGGTGAGGGTCCTGGGTGCACTTGTCTTCGGTCGCGGCGACGGGCTTGGACGCCTGGTTGTTGGCGCAGCCGCAGGCGCACGCGCTCACCACGGCGGGGACGATCAGGGTGGCGGCCTTCTTCATGGCGATACTCCTTGTCTGGAAGAACAGGAGCATCTTACTCGGACGACCAGTCTGATTCCTTGCCTTCGAGGTACCTGCCGCTCAGCGTTTCACGATTCAAGACCTCGGCGTATGGATTGACCGGCTGGCGCAGCACGCCCTTGAGGTGCGGCTCGACCAGCTTGCGCACCTGCACCTGCTGCTCGGAGATCGGGAGCGTCGCATCGATGACGCTCAGGCCGAACTCGGGGATCATCTTCTCATACTGATCGAGGATGCGTCCTTGGAACAGTTCAAAGCTCTTGTAGGGGTCTTCGCTCAGCCCCAGGTCCATGCCCGCCTCGTAGTACTTCAACTCCGGGCGGCCGGTGAGGATGCGGCGCAGGGCCTCGTCGAGGGGGACACGGAAGTAAAACGCCACGGTGGGCTTGGGCGCGAAGCGGTAGATGCGCCGGACGTACTCGGGGTCCATCCCGCGGGCCGCGTCGCGCGCGAACGCCGTGAAGATGTAACGGTCGGCGAGCACCACGGCGCCGGCGCGGAGCGGGGGCAGGATGGCGCGCTCGAAGCGGTCGGCGAAGTCCGCGGCGTGGATCAGGCTGAAGGTCTGCGGGCTGAGGAGCCGCTTGAGCTTGCCGGTGCTGGTGGTCTCGCGCACCAGCGGCGACGAGTTCCACTCGCTGAAACTCACGCAGTACCCGCGCGACACCAGCCACTTCTTCAGCAGGTCGAGCTGCGTCGACTTGCCCGACCCGTCGATGCCCTCGACGATGAAGAGCTTGCCGGGGAGCGGGCCGTAGTCGGCGTATGCGGGGAAGTCGGTCATGCGGGCGCGGAGGAGCTGTTGGGAGGGAACGAGCCGGGACGATAGGCCGGGTGCGCCGTCAGGCACGGGCGCCGGGCGGGCGGGCGGGGTGGCGGCGTTTGGGGGCGTCGCGCGGTGGCGTCTCCCGATCCGCGGGCTGCGGCCGGTTGGCCCAGTCCACCCGGACCGTCACGCCGAACGCGCGCTCGAACAACTCGCCCTTGGTTTGAGCGGCCCACAGGTCGAACCCGATGTCGCTCGCGGACTCGACCCCCAGCAACAGCCCGCCGGCGCGCCGTGAGAGCTTTACGCCCGACACCGATTGGGTGTGCGTGCGGTCGAGCCCGTCGGCCAGTCGGAGGATCGCCGCCAGCTTGCGGACCAGTTCGCGGTCGGCCTCGCACAGCGCCCGGAACGCCGGGTGCTTCTTCACGCTCGGGAGGGCGCGCCGGTGGTAGCGGGCCACGTTGGCGATCACCTCGACCTCGCGGCTGGTAAACCCCGGCATCTCGGCGTGGACGATCAGGTGGTAGCTGTGCTTGTGGTGCTTGGCGTAGTTGATGATGTAGCCGATGTCGTGCAGCAGCGAGGCTGCCTGCAGAAGCTCGCGAGCGCCGGGCGAGCGCCACGCCCCGTCGGCGTCACCGTCGGTGAAGCCGCGCATCCCCCGGAGCTGATCAAAGATCGAAAGGGCGAGTTCCGTGACGTGCCGGCAGTGCGGCTCCTCGTAGCGGCACGAGGCGGCGAACTGGCGCACCGCCCGCATCCGGTCGCGCGGCTCGCTCTTGGGGGCTCCGGGGGAGCCGGCATCGTTGCCGGACCTGGTGCCGAAGGCCTCGGCGATCATCTGCAGGATGATCCCGTCGCGGATCCCGCGGTCGTGGACCCGCAGGGTGTTGGCGCCCAGCCGCTTCATCACGCTCTCGACGATCGTCAGGCCGGCGATGATGATCTCGGCCCGGTCCGGGCTGAGGCCCGCGACGCGCGAGCGGGACCGCAGCGGAAGGTCACGCAGCCAGTCCTGCACGTGGCGCACGTCGGCCCGGCCCAGCTCGTAGCCGCGCACCGCGAAGGGCAGCACCTCAGACCCGTCGCGGGCCGCCCCGCGCTGCATCGACACGCTCGCCAGGGCGGTGAACGTCCCGCCGGTGCCGAACATGACCTGCGGAACAAAGGGCAGCCGCTCGACGCTTTCCTTCACCATGCGCCGCACCTTTCGGCGCATCTTTGAGAACCCCGCGTCGTCGTCGGCGCCGCAGTCGCCGTAGCGCTCGGTCAACCGCACCGCCCCCAAGGGGAGCGTGAAGACCTCTTCCACCGCCCCGCGCGAGCACATCACGATCTCGGTGGAGCCGCCCCCCACGTCCACCACCGCCGCGGGCATGTGCGACAGGTCGAACGCGGCGGAGACGCTGCTGAAGGCCAGGCGGGCCTCTTCCTGAGCGCTGATCGGCTCGAGCGTCACGCCCGCGCGCTCGCGCACCATCGCTACGAATGCGGCGCCGTTGGTCGCCTCACGCACCGCGGCGGTGCCGACGCACCGCAGGCGCTCGACGCCGTAGCCCTCGGCGATCCCGCGCATGCGGGCGATGGCATGGACCGAGTCCTCCATGGGGCCGGGGTGCAGCAGGCCGTCCTCGTGGAAGCCGCGCCCCAGGCGGGTGATCGCCTTTTCATCGTCGAGCAACCGGTAGGTCCCGTCGCTGCTCGCCTCGACCACGATGAGGCGGATCGAGTTGGTGCCCACGTCGATCGCCGCGAGGCGCTTGCTCGCCCGCGCCCCGTCGGGCGGAACAAAGCCGGGTTCTGATGGCTGCGGCATTCCGTTGCCCAGACTCATGCGAGCGCTCCGGTCGAGTTCGAGTTCAACATCCGCTCCGCCGCAGAGATGGCCGAGTCTATCTCAGTGGAAAGACTATCGACGGTTTGCGGTCCCGGCTCTCGCTGCCCAGCGGACTTGGCGGCGGCGTGCTGCGGGGCGTGGGCCCCGTTCAGCGGCGCCGGCTGGGCCGCGGCGTGAGGGGCGAGTTCGACCTGGGCGCCCGGGAGCGAGATCACGGGCGCCTCGACGTTTTCCGCCCGGCCCGCCGCGCTCGGTTCGGCGGGCCCCGCCGGCGCTGCGAGCGGAACCGGGACCTCGCCGGGGCCGACGAACGCGCGTCCGGTGAGTTTCTCGACCGCCTCGAACAGCTTGGCGCGCCGGTGCGGCCACCAGAGGGCGAAGTCGGCGCGCCCCTCGTCGCGGTCGCGCAGCAGGCGTGCCCGCAGCGAGGCGAAGCCGCGGGCCGCCTTGCCGCCGGGCCGCAGGCCCAGCTTGGCGCTGACGCGTTCAACGCGCTGGGCCAGCTCGTGACGGTCGTTGATGTCGCCCAGGCGGTCCTGGAACTTGCGGAGGGTGGTGACGCTGGCGTCGGCGGCCTCTTCGTTCAGGCAGGGGCCGATCAGCTCGAGCACATAGCGCAGCCGCTTGCCGGCCAGACGCAGCTGGTGCAGGCCCTCGAAATCGGGCGCGGGAGTGTCGAGCTCCCACAGCCGCGTGGCGGCGAGCTCGACCGCGGCGCGGGCGCAGGGACCCAGGCGGGTGGGGCTGAGCGCGTGGGTGAACGCCACGCCCGACAGGCGCTCCATCGGGTTGAGCGCCAGGTGCAGCGACGTGACGAGTTTTTCCGAAAGGCGGGCGATGCGCTCGGGCGACCAGCGTTCACACGCCGCGGCCAGCTTGCGGCGCGACGCCTCGCGGCGTTTCTCGATGCGCCCGATGATGAGCTCCGCGGCCACGCCGGCCTCGGGGGCGCCCGTCGATGGCGTCCCGGGAATATCGGATGACATTGCGTCGAGGATCGACTGCTGCACGTCGCACGCCCGCACGCCGCCGGCGGAGCGCCGCAGCTTGCGCAACAGGCGCCCGGCCTTGGCCACCAGCGCGGGGTCGAGGTGGGGCTTGAAGACGCGCAGCGCCGCCGTGGCACGCCGGGTTGAAACCCTGAGCAGGTGCGTCTCCGACACCCCGTGCGGGTTGGCCCGCAGATCGGCGCACGCCCTCGACACCGCCTCGAACCGCGCGTGCAGCATCGAGCCCGCGGCGTCGGTCACGCTCAACTCAGGACGCAGCGCCGGGTCGGGCGGGTTGTCGCTGGGGTTGGGCGCGCTGGTGAGCATGGTTCATCCCCGTGCGCCGCTCATGGTGCTGACGACCTTCAAGACCCCGGCGCTCAGGTCGGCGAACACGGGAGCCACGTCGCGGTTGCCGTCGACCACCGTAAACCCGTACTGGGCGGTGAGGTGGTCGAACACGCTGAGCAGCCGCTGCTGGTAGCGGACGAACGACTGATGCACGTCGTTCTCCTCCTGAAAGTCCATGCCCGACTCCCAGTAGTCGAACCCCCCCGCCGCCAGCACGCGCGGGGCCAGGTGGTCCATGTCGCACTTGAGGTAGAAGACCGCGTGCGGCAGCGGCGCAAAGCGGTACACGTCGCGGATCCACGCCGGATCGACGCCGCGCACGATCGAACGCGCCATCACCGAGTAAACGTACCGGTCCGTCAGCACCACGAACCCCGCCCGCAGCGCGGGCAGCACCTGGTTCTCGATCCGGTCGGCCAGGTCGGTGGCGTAGAAAAGGTCCATCGTCAGCCGCCCGAGCGTGTGCCCTTCCTTGGCCCGCCGGAGCCCCTCGCCCGCGAGACGGCTGCGCGTGAGGGCGGTGTGGGCCACGCCGAACCCGCGGTTCTCGAGCCACTCGCGGAGCAGCGCCACCTGGGTGGAGCGACCCACGCCGTCGGTGCCCTCGACGACAACCAGGCGGCCCGGGAGCTTGGAGATGTCGGCGGGTTCGATGCCAAGGCCGCGGCCGGTCAGGGCCCCGGCGGCGGGCGAGCGACCCCCACCCGCCCAGCGCGCGCCGGGGGTATTGGCGAACCCGGCGTCTTCTGCACCGGACGAAATCGGGGTATTGGTAGTTTGTGTGGTCATGGCCCGGGCTGCTTTGCGATCCGACCGGGATTGTACGGGGCTTGCTCGCAACCGGTCCGCCCGCGGGGCGGTTATCCGGTCGGGTTCCAAGGCTCATAACCAAGCTGCTCCACCTTGCCTGCCAGCGTTTTCAACGCCCCGGTCATGTGGCGCTCGTAGTTTCGCCAGCGGGCCTTGGCGCTGCTGTAGACGGGGCGGGTCACGTCCTGGTAGCTCGGGGTGGTGATCATTCTGCGGTGCTTGGGCTCGTAGAACTTCAGGACCTCGGGGTTCCAGTCGACGCCCAGGAACGCGAGCACCTCGCGGGCCTTGGCCTCGGGGTCGGCGACCAGGTCTTCATAGCGGAGTTCCATGAAGTTCAGGTTAAGAACGCGCTTGTAATAGGCCCACAGGTCCATGAGCGCGACGTAGAGCTCGGCGGTGTGGTCAAGGTTGTAGAAGGCGGGCACGCCGCGCATGGGCTGGAAGAAGCAGCTCAGGCAGGTGTCGCGGGGGTCGCGGATGACGACGATGACGGGGGCCTTGGGGAACAGGCGCTTGGCGAGCGGGAGGTGCGAGAGGTTGAGGGGTTGCTTGTCGACAAGCTTCTTGCCATTGAGTGCTTCGCCGCAGTACCAGCGGGCGCGGTTCCAGTAGGCCTCGCGGCCCTGCTCGAGCTGGCGCGGCGTGAGCTTGCCGAGCCACGTGGGGTAGGCCTCGCGTCCGACGAAGTGCTCCTGCAGCACGTCGCGGACGGGCTGGAGCACCGGCAACTCATCGGTGGCGTGCAGGGCCGGGTGGGCGTTGAGGATCTGCTCCAGAAGCGTGGTGCCGGTGCGCGGAAACCCGACGATGAACGCGGGGGCCGGCTCGGCGATCCCGGTCTTCCTGGATGATGCGGCCGGCTCCGCGTCCCACGCCGCGCCCCAGTCGGGGCTGACGCGCTGCTCGAACGACCGCACATGCGTCATGTACAGCTCGTGGGCGCGGTTCTCGGGGGTCTCGATGTCGAAGAGAAGCTGCTTGCCACGGGTGACGGCGGCGAAGGCGCCGTCGTAGTTGCGCTCTTTCTCCAGCAGCTTGCCGAGGTCGAGGTGGGCCAGGCCGGTGATGTAGCTGCGCGGATCGCCGCCAACGGCCAGGTCGAGCAATCGCCGGCGTTCGCTGGCCTCGTCCGGGGCGCCGGGGGGCAGCGGAAGCCGCGAGGCGTACAGGGCAGCCTCGGGGTCGCCGGGGTGCTGCGCCAGCAGCGTCGCGGCGTCGCGCGAGGCGACCTGCGTGTGTCCGAGCCGCTCGGCGAACCGCAGGCGTGCCCGCAGCAGGCGCCCGTCGGCGTCCCAGCCGGGGCGTGCCAGCGCCTCGTCCAGCACCTGCATCGCCTCTTCGGGCCGGCGCAGCTCGAACAGGCACTGGGCCAATCCGAGGCGCGCCTCGATGCTCGATGGCACGGAGGCGACAAGGTCACGCCACGCGCGGATGGCGCGGTCGAATCGCCCGAGCATGACCTCGACCGTCGCATAGGTGCCGCGAACCGAGAGGTCGCCGGGAAGCAGTGAGGAGGCCTTGGCGAGAGCTTCCGCCGACGCGGGCAGCCTGAGCCGGGCGTGCAGCGCGAGGCCGAGGTAGTACCACGGGGCCCCGACCCGGGGCGTGGCGGAGGTGCACTTGCGGTAGAGCTCGATCGCACGGTCCAGCTCACCCTCTCGGTGAAGGGCCTGGGCCTGCTGGAACATCGCTTGCGGGTTGCTCATGCGGTTGGCGCGGGCGCAGCTTAGCGGAGTTTGGCGCCGCGGCGGTCAGGCGTAGCCGAACGCCTCGACGAACGGGCGGAGGGTCTGCTGGATCGGGGCGACGTGGCGCTCATACCGCTTCCAGCGCGCGGCGGAAGTGGTGTAAACCGGGCGGCGCACGGCCGAGTCGCTGGGTGTCACGACCACCCTCCCGGCGCGGGCCTCGAAGAACTTGAGCACCCCGTCGTCCCACCGCTCGCCGATGAAATCGAGGACCTTTCGCGCGGTGCCGGGGGTGTCATGCACCAGATCCTCGTACCGCACCTCGAGATACCGCAGACCCAGCGTGGCCCGGAGCTGCAGCCAAAGGCCCATCAGCGCGGCGTACAGGTCCGCCGTCCAGTCCAGCCGGTAGAACGCGGGGATGTTGGTGAGCGGCTGGAAGAAGCAGCTCAGGCAGGTATCGCGCGGGTCGCGGAGGACGACGATCACGGGCGATTCGGGGAACAGGCGCCGGATGAGCGGGAGCTCCCATGTATTCAATGGCTGCTTGTCCACCAGTCGTTTCCCGTTCAGCGCCGGCCCCATGTGCCAGGAAGCCAGTTCGGCGTACATCTCGCGTGCCCGTGCGACCTGACGCGACGACAGCGATGAAAGCCACTTGGGATAGCCGGTCCGCGGGGCGAACTCGTGGTGCAGCGACATCCGGACCGGGTAGATCAGCGGGATCTCGTCGGTCGCCAGAAGGTTCGGGTGAGCAGCAAGTATCTGCTCCAGCAGTGTCGTGCCGGTCCTGGGAAAACCCAGCACGAACACGGGAGGGCGCGAATCCGCGCCCCCGGACCCGCCCCCAGACCCGCCCCCGGACCCGCCCCCGGACCCGCCCCCGGACCCGCCCCCGGAAGGGCCTCCGGACCCCCGACCCTGTTTGGGAGGCTCCGTGGGCCAGCCCGCGGCTGAACCGTCTTTGGCCCACTCGCCGAGGTCCGCGATGAAGCGGAGCGCCTCACCGGGGTCACGGGAAGGCTCGGGGAGAGAAGCCAGTTGGCGGGCCTTGCCGGCGGCGGCGTGCTCGAATGCGTTGTCGCAGTCGCCGCGCTTGTCGAGCAGCTCGGCCAGGTCGAGGTGGGCCGAGGCGCCCGCTTCGTCGCTGTCGCCGGCGCGGATGATCTCTTCCAGCGCGGCCTCAGCGCGCGCGGCGTCACCGGACCGTGCGTCCAATCGAGCCAGTTCGAGGTCGGCTTCTCGGACCGCCTGCCCGGCGGCCTTGAGACGCTCGGCAGCCTCCCGCGCCGCGTCGAGCTGCCCGGACCGCTGAGCGAGGCGTATCCAAGCCATTACCAGATCAGGGTCGCTCGGGAATCGAGCCGCGGCGTCCCGGGCAACGCCGACGGCTTCGTCGATCCGGTGCATTCGGATCAGCTCACGCAGCAGCGCTTCGTGGGCCCGGGGATCCGTCGGTCGCAGCTTCGCCAGGCCGTGCCAGACAGCGGCACACGCTTGCCTGCGGCCCAGAAGTTCCTCGATTCGGCTCAGGGCAAGGCAGCAGTCCCAGTCGGCGGGCAGGAGCGTGCCCGCTTTTCTGAGCGCTTCCGCGGCGAGCCGCACGTCCCCGGTGTCCCTCAGGGCGCAGCCCAGGTTGTACCAGCCGACGCCGGCACCGGGCCGGAGTGCCAGGGCCTTGCGGTACAGGGTGATCGCGGCCCCCAGGTCCCCACGCTGGTGCAGGTCGCACGCCTGTTGCAGGACAAGTTCCGGACTCTTCATGCGGGCGAAGCCGCCCAGCGATGTGGACCGGCAACGGGGCGAGTGTAGGGCGCCGGGCGCAAAAGTAAACAAGCCCCGTGGCGCGAGGCCACGGGGCTGGTGGAGTCATTTGAGAGTGAACTCTCGCAGGTACTCGGATTAGCGACGACGGCGGAGGCCGGCGAGCGCGCCGAGGCCGAGGAGACCGGCCGCGCCGGGGGCGGGGCTGACGGTCAGGTTGTCCCAGTCGGCGTTCTCGCCGCTGAGCTGCCAGTTATCAGAGCCGCACCAGACGTAGTCGTACTGGTTGACGGTGAAGCCGGTAGCGCCGCTGTACAGGGTCGCGCCGTTGTACGTGATGGTCTCGGTGCCGTTGTTGTAGGACACCGACAGGTCAACGTACTGACCGTAGATGATGTTGCCGATCGTGGTGCCACCGCTGAAGGCGTTGGTGATCGTGCCGGTGAAGGTCATGTGGACGCCCCAGGCGAAGTAGGCGTCAGAACGCATGCCGAAGAAGTAGTAATCGGCGTACGCACCGGCGGGGATGTAGGTCTTGACGGTGGTCGTGACCGGGCCGGTGGTCTTGTTGACGTTGTACAGGCTGCCGTTGTAGTAGCCGTTACCGAAGGCGGGGTCCTTCGAGGTGCGCAGGTGCTGAGCGCCGGCGGCGGGGTTGGCGTTCGAGATCGAACCGCCGTTGCCCAGGCCGGGAACCAGCGTGCCCAGCGTCGTCCAACCGCCCTGAGGCATCGCGCCGAGCGCAAAGCCGGGGGCCTCGAAGCCGTTGGAGTTGTAGTTACGCTCGCCACCACCGGACGCGCCGTGGGCGACGTCGGCAAGGCGATCGAGGTACTTGGGCTCGGGCTTGGCACCCAGCGCGCAGCCAGCAGCGAGCGCGAGCGCAGACGCAGAAATCACAAAATTCCGCATGACGTGTTTCCTCCTACGAGAGATTCCTCTCTTTTGACGTGCCGGCGCGGTGCCGGATTGTCTCCTATTCCAACCATATCACGGATTTTTGATGGTGCCAACCGAAAATCGTGTGATGGCGGTGAATTTCGACCGAGACCAGTTCTTTTTGTGTCTGCGCTCCCAGGCCGTGCCCGTGACCAGTGCGTCGCAGGTGTCAGGATTCGCCAGATTCACATCCGACGTTGCGGGTACCCATGCGGCCCATTCCCTCGCTGTTTTGGATAGGCTTCCCGCTGGCCAGCCGGCCCAGATGAACGCGATGCCCACCCTCGCGACGCTGGCACGACCTGGCCGACACCCCGCCTGACGATCCTTCTTTTGGTAGCGCAATCATGAATAGCTCAATCCGTCTGCAAATGCTCCAAACCCTTGCCGTTGCGGCGCTTATGTGCGGAGCCGCACCCGCGACGGCGCAGTACCAGGAAATTCCCAATGAGCGCCGTGGCACGGCACAGCCGGCCGGGGGCGAAGCAGTGGCACCCCCGGCCACCCCGGCGTTGACGGGGCCTGAGACCTGGGAAGGGGAGGTCGATGCCGGGGGGTTCAAGCTCGGCTTCGTCGTGCGCGTTCAGCCAAAGGCCACCGGCCCGGGTGTCGACGCGACGCTCGATATCCCGCAGCAGGGCCTCAGCCGGGCTCCACTTTCCGAGGCGACGGTCGAGGGCAACCTCATTGTGTTGTTGCTGTCGCTCCCGGGATCGCCGCCGGCGCGGTTCAAGATGGAGCGGGACCAGAATGATCCGGGGCTGGCGGCGGGAACGCTGGAACAGGGCGGCGCATCGTTCCCGGTGTCGATGCACCGCCTGAAGGAAGGCGAGCAGCCCAAGGGGATCGACCGGCCGCAGACCCCGATTCCCCCGTTCCCTTATGAGTCGCGCGAGCTGACTTTCCCCGGGGGTGGCCAGGACGTCATGCTCAGCGGCACGCTGACAGTGCCCGAGGGCAAGGGCCCCCACCCGGCGGTGGTGCTCATCACCGGATCGGGGCCGCAGGACCGGGACGAGACGCTCCTGGGTCACAAGCCTTTCGCGGTGCTGGCCGACCATCTCACCCGGCGGGGAATCGCGGTGCTGCGGTATGACGATCGGGGGGTCGGAAGGTCCACCGGCGAGTTCGGCGTGGCGTTAACCGACGACTTCGCCGCCGACGCCAAGGCGGCCGCCGAGTTTCTCGGCAAGCAGGAGGCGATCGACCCTGCCCGCATCGGCCTCATTGGCCATAGCGAAGGAGCCCTGGCGGCCCCGATCGTCGCGGCGGAGAGCCGCGGGATCTCCTTTGTCGTCCTTCTCGCGGGGCCCGGCGTGGACGGGCGCGAAACCCTGAAGGCCCAGCTCCGCGCGATCCTGAAGTCCGCCGGTGTCGAAGACAAGATGGTGGAGCTTCAGAGCCAGACCCAGGGACAACTGCTCGACGCCGTGGTCGCCGACGCGAAGCCCGAGGACGCCAAGGCCCTGCTGCGTCGGTTGATGGCGCTGCAGTCGGGGGACGTCGATCCTGCACCCGAGCGCCTGGCGGCGATCAAGGACGAAGCGGTGGAGCAGGGCTATGCCCAGATGGCGTCGCCCTGGATGCGCCGCTTCCTGTCGCTTGACCCCAAGCAGTACTTGAGGAAGGTGACGGTGCCGGTGCTGGCGCTCAACGGGACACTCGACACCCAGGTGATCCCAGACCTGAACCTGCCGGCGATCGAGAAAACGCTCAGCGACGCCGGGAACCCAGACGTGACGTGTCTGGGGATCAACGGGCTGAATCACCTGTTTCAGAACTGCAAGACCGGCTCACCCACGGAGTATTCGAGTATCTCCGAGACCTTCGCGCCCGCCGCGCTTGAAAAGATCAGCTCGTGGATCCGCCAGCGGACCGGGCTGGACCCGCGGCAGGAAGCGAAGCCGGCCGAAGAAAAGAAGTAGACGCGGCCCGGCTGCCCGGCGTGAGGGGCGGGGCGCTGGAGCGCGCCCCGGATCAGACGGGCGCCGGCCAGCCGTCGCGGGTGAACAGGCCGTCTTTGTGGAAAAGCTCGCCGTCGGCCGAGATGGTGCCTCCGGCGCGCCCGGGGGTGGGCCGCAGTTCGCACACCATGTCCCAGTGCAGCCCGCTCTTGTTGGTGCTGCCGCTCTCGGGGTAACCAGCCCCCACCGCGGCGTGGAACGTGCCGCCGAGCTTCTCGTCGAAGAGGGTGTTCTTGGAGAACTGCTTGATCGAGTAGTTGGTGCCGATGGCGATCTCGCCCAGGGTGCGGGCGCCGGCGTCGAGGTCGAGCATCCGGATCAGGAACTCCTCGTTTTTCTTTGCCGAGGCTTCGACGACGCGCCCGCCCTTGAACTTCAGGCGGATCCCCTCGACCTCGCGGCCCTGGTAGACGCCGGGGAAGCTGTAGTGGACCACGCCGTCAACGCCCTTGGGGCCGGCGAATACCTCGCCGTCGGGGAAGTTCTCGTGGCCGCAGCAGTTGATCCAGGTCGAGCCTTCGACGTGCACGGTCAGGTCCGTGGCCTCGGTTGATCCCGGCAGCGGCGGCGCCTGGAACCGTACGGCCTTCTTCGTGTTGAGCCAGTCGCACACGCGCTGCTGGCGCTCGGCGATCTGCTTCCACGCGCTCGCGGGGTCGGGCAGGTGCAGCAGGCCCGCCTCGAAGACGAACTTCTCGTATTGCGACAGGCTCATCTCGGCGTCCTGGGCCGACGCCTCGGTGGGGAACAGGGTGCCGGTCCAGCGGAGCTTGCCCTCGGCGGCGCGCTGCATGAACCGGGTCATCAGCGGCGCGTTGGCGGCGGCCCACGCGGCTTGCCTGGACGGATCCACACGGCCCTTGCGCTTGGTATTGCGCTCGGCCCACAGCCCGATGCGGACGTCGAGCGTCTCGATGGCGTGGGACATCAGCGGCGAGACGAAACGGATCTGCTCGTCGGAGGCGTGCTCGAAGAAGATGTCGTCCAGCTCGTCGCTCTGGGCGATCCACACGGGGTTGCCCCCGGCCTTGAGCACGCGCTGGTAGATCGCCGCCACGAGCGGGAAGGCGATGGGGTCGGCGCGGATGCCGACGAGGTCGCCCTTTTTCACGCCGGCGGAGTAACCGACGAGGACGTCGGCGAGTTTGTCGAGTCGTTGGTCGCGCATGTCGGTATCCCTTGGTGGACGGGGCGCGAGTGTACCGTCCGCGTCGGACTCACCCCTACCCGGCTACCCTGCCTCCCTCGAACCATCTCAAGGAGCACAGCATGAATCGTCGCGAACGCCTTTTCCTGTACCCGCTGCTCGCCGTCGCGCTGCTGGGCTCGCTGCGCGGGCTCGCGGGCTTTGATTCCCCCGCCCGCGCGGGTGTGGACGGCGCCGCGGCGCCATCGAGCGGTGCGCCCGAGCCGAAGATCGGCGTGGTCGCGCTGATGAAGATCGCCGACGAGCTCATGGACTCCAGCCGCTACAAGCCCGCCCGCGACGAGCTGGATGAGAAGCTGAACAAGGAGCTGCTCCGCCCCACGGTGGACCAGCTCAAGGAGATCGAGGCCAAGGTCAAGGAGGGCGGCGAGGCCGCCGACACGCCGGAGAACCGCCAGAACTACATGCGGCTGCGCGGCGAGCTGAGCGCCAAGCAGCGCGAGATGGCGCAGCGTGCCGAAGAACTGGTGTCGCAGCAGCTCAAGGAGGTGTACGGGCTGATCCGGACCTCGGCCGCCGCGGTGGCCGAGAAGCACGGCTTCAACTACGTCCTCTCGACGATGCGCCCGGACGACAAGTTTCAGAACGGGCCGGTGCTGGCGACAATCCGCGACTTGTTATCGCGACCCGTGCCTGTGTTCCCCGAAGGGGTTGACATCACCGAGGAAGTCCGCGAAGACCTGAAGCTCTAGGTGGCCGGATGTGACTGCTCGCTCTCGTGAGGGCTCGGTATCCCCCTTCCTCGGTGTCTATTCCCATGCGCTACAGCCGCAATCTCTGGCTCGTTTCTCTCACGAGCCTGCTGAACGACATCAGCAGCGAGATGGTGTACCCGTTGATCGGGTTCTTCGTGACCGGCTCGCTCGGCGCGCCGGCGGCAGTGGTGGGCGTCATCGAGGGGGTCGCCGAGAGCCTCGCGAGCTTTCTCAAGATCGCCAGCGGGTGGTGGTCTGACGGCATCCAGCACCGGCGAAACTTCGCGGTGGCGGGGTACGTCATCAGCATCCTGGGCAAGTGCCTGCTCGCGTTCGCTTCGGTGTGGGGGCTTGTGCTCGGGGGGCGGGCGCTCGACAAGGTCGGCAAGGGCGTGCGGACCGCGCCGCGCGATGCGCTTATCGCTGAGGAGGCCGACCCGGCCCATCGCGGGCGCGCGTTCGGGTTTCATCGCGCCATGGACACCGCCGGCGCGGTGATCGGCGTGGTCATCGCGTACGTCGCGCTCACGCGCTTCGGCGGGACCGGCGAGCTGGTCCCGACGCTGCTCAAGGTGTCGCTCATCCCGGCGGTGCTCGCGGTCATGGTCCTCTCGCTGGTACGGGAGAAGCCCGCTCGGGGCACGCCCGGGAAGAAACCGGCGATGTCGCTGCACCCGGTGAAGGGTTGGCGGTCCCTCACCCCGCGGCTGCGGGCGTATTTGATTGTCTGGTTCGTCTTCAACCTCGGCGCTTCGAGCGACCTGTTTCTGTTCCTTGCCGCGCAACGCGCCGGGGCGAGCATCCCGCAGGTGGTGCTGATGTACCTGGCCTTTAACGTCGTGGCGGCGGCGTGCAGCGAGGGCGCGGGGCGGGTGTCCGACAAGCTCGGGCGGCGGGCGCTGCTCGTCACCGGCGGTTCGATGTACGCGGCCATCTACGCGGGCTTCGCGTGGGTCACGCTGAGCACCGACGCTCATGGCGCGGTGCCGGTGTTGTTCGGGCTTTTCGCGCTGTACGGTCTGCAGCGCGCCCTGACCGACGGGGTGGCCAAGGCGCTGGTCGCCGACCTGGCGCCGCCGGACGCCAAGGCCACCGTGCTCGGGCTGCACGACATGCTGGTGGGCGTCGGCGTGCTGAGCGCCAGCGCCATCGCCGGGGCGCTTTGGGACGCGGAGGGACCGGCGATCGCGCTTGGATTCGGGGCCGTGTGCGCGGGACTGGGGGCGCTCGGTCTTGGCGTGACGCTGCGCCGGGGCAGCTAATCAGAATCGCGCGACCGCGGCGACCGACCTGCGCCGGCTTGTCAGTGCGGCAGCTTGCCCGCGTCGGGCGATGCGCAGGGGATCAGCGTCCAGCGTTCGATGCCCGTTGTCTCGGCGCCGGGGGCGATGTCGGCGATCGGAGCGTAGAGCTCGGCTTCGACGATCCCCAGGCCGGGGTTGATGTAGCACGCGACCGGCCCCTCGCCCGCCGCTGTCAGCCCCGCGCCGGCCCCGGCGCTCCACGTCGTGACGCGCCGGTGGAACCACCAGCCCTTGTGCCAGACGGCAATCTCGGGGCCCGATTCGGCGGGCGAGCCGGCGGGGGTATCGATGTAGACCTTGATGCCGTCGCTCCACTTCGCCTCCGCCAGAGGCAGCACCACCCAGCCCGAAGCAGTCGCCGGGGTCGCGACCGACTGGAACTTGCCGAGGGCGTCGTCGCCCATCGCCCCGCGGATCGGCGTCCCGGGGGTAATGCGGAACGCCAGCACATCGGCGTCGCGCACGCAAGCGGCGGTGTTGACCCACGGCCCGCCCGCGCGCGGGGCGACGCCGGTGTTCACGAGCGTGAAGCAAAGCTCCGCGGTGCGCTCATCGATGATACGGAACGACTTGCGCTCGCGCAGGCCGTTGCGCTGCACCGGGCCCATCGTGACGAACCCGCTCAGCGACTGCGAGATGACGCTTGTGGGCCCGGTGTCCATGGCTGGGTCGGGCGGCCAATCGCGCGGAGCGCCGGTCGGGTCGGCCCAGCCGGGCACCGAGGCGCTGCCCTTCTGCGGCGCTACCCAGGTGTAGGCCCCGCCGAAAAACGTGTACGAACCGTCCGACGCGGGTTCGGGGCCGAGGGCGACGGTGTGCAGCACGCCGTCGCCGGCGTGCCCTGATTCCCGCCCGAAGTAAACGAAGCGGTCGATGCCGGGGGCGTACTCCACCGCCAGACCGTGACGCTCCAGACGCAGTGCCTGCACCGGCCCCTTCCCCAATGGCACCGGGGAGAGAAGCGGCCTCGGAGCGCACCCCACCATCAGCGCAAGCAGCGGAACAGCGGCGACGGAGCGTCTTAGAGGGCCCATGCAGGCGGAGTTTACCGGGCGTGGCCGGGAAAGGGAGGGGGCGTGATCCTTGGGTCTTTTAACCGTTTGCCTTGATTTGATCGCCGACGTGCGCTCGGTTCTCGCATGGTTCTCTGAGCCGCTTGGGACGCCCGAGGGTTCTGCACCGCCCGACCGACTCGGCTCGCCTTTGCTTTTTCCCCCTTCCGCCGAAGCGCGCACCATGAAAAACCAGCAAAACCGGCGTTGCCTGCGCTGCGCCAAGTGCGGGCACGAGAACTCCGTACGAACAGGGCTGCAGAGCGTTGTGGCTCGAACGCTTGGGAGCGCCCGCGCGCGATGCCGGGCGTGCCACCGTTCGGGCTGGATGCGGCTGGATGCCTCGCTCTCGCACGCGGGCGACCAGACGCCGCCGACAAACTTCTGACGAGGTCTCGCGCGGCTCGTGGCGCCGGGCAGTGTTCCGCGGAGGCCCGCGGGCGGGACTGACACGGGGCACGGGATAACTCCGCCCACGGACTGCGCCGTGGGGCCGGCGTTGAACTGTTCGCGAGTGCGACGGAACCGCACGACCTCAGCCCAGATACCGCTCAGCCCGCGACGCTCAGCCCGATCTTGCGGGCCTGGTTGGTCGCGCCGAGCACACCCACGGCCTTGGGCGTGGTGGTGATCATCGGCACCGCCGGAGCGACGGGGTAGGCCACCAACTGCGAGCCGCGCAACTCGGAGCCGAGCTGCTGCATCAGGTGCAGGCGGCTGCGGACACCGGCGTCACGGAACAGGCGTTTGAGGTGGGCCCGCACGCTGTGATAGGTCAGGCCTGTGCGCTGGGCGATCTGGTCGTCGTCGTAGCCGGCGAGCAGGTCGTCCAGGACGCGCCGGCTCTGGGGCTTCAGGCCCTTCATCCACGCCGGCTCGGCCCGCCATGTGGCGGCCCAGCACTCGCCGACGAACGCGAAGGCGCTCTGAATCCGGCGGATGGTGTCGTCGGAGAAGAGCTTGCGCTCGTCGAGCGATTGGGCGCTGACCATGAGCTCGCAGCCGTCGGCGCGCCGGTAGACGGCGACCGCCTGGTCGCCGGCCAGACGCATGGGGAGCAGCACCTCCGCGAACAGGCGCGAGGCGCGGAACGTCCGGTCGTCAACGATCTCAGAGCGCCGGTAGACGGTGTTGCGGTCGAGGGACCCGAGGCGGTGCGCCAGGGGACGCTCGCGGATGTCCCAGCGGGTGACGTCGGCGATGCGCTGGGCGGCCTCGACGGGCCAGGGCCCGGCCACGCTCACCAGCGCCGCCTGACGCTCGATGCCGTGCTCAAAGACTGCCAGCACGAGGAAATCGGTGCCGATGCCGGGGGCGGCGGCGTCGGCGATGCGCTGGAGCAGGGCCGCGTTGCAGGCGGGCGGGTTGCTGCTGATCTGCCCGAGCCGGTACGCCCCGTGCGAAATCGCCGTGTTTTCCATGATGAAGGACTCCGCGCGTCAGGGGGAACCCTGGCGCATTCCCCGGAAAGCCCCGGCGAAGGGGCCTGAGGATTCTCACTCTCTCGGGCGGGATTTCCCTTCCCGCCGGCCCGCTCATACAGGCTGAGCGAACCACCTTGCTTTCAAGCCGGCGGGCTGGCCGTTTGGCTGGCCCGTCGGCACGGTTCGGTCTCCCCTACCGCACCTCGCCGGTAAACCCCCGAAAGGGCTCCGGCCTGCCCCGGAATCTCCCGGCCGATCCGGCCCCCGCCGAATCGGCTCGAGCTTTCGGTCTTTTCCTCGATCTCTTGCGGCCGGGTGATTCACTCCCGGCCTTTCTCCTCCAGCGGTGCGCGGGACGCTTGTGCGGCCCGATCCCGATGGTCTTCTCTCATGGCTTCCGGACGTTTGGGCCGGCTTGCGATGCGTTCCCTGCTCTCGCTTCTACTTCCTTGAATCTCACCTGCTCGACCCCGCGCCAGACTCCGGAGCTCCGGATGCTTGGAGCGCCGCCGAGACGGCCCGTCGGTTCGGCGTCGGCCAGAGGACCAAGTCCCTGCGGGTGGATGCGGTGCCCGGAGGGTGGTGGACCGGCTCTCTCTTCCGGTTTGGTCCAGCGGCTCTCGTCGGACCGGGCTGGTCAACGGAGCCCGGCGCGGGTGCGAGCAAGGTGGGTTGCCAAAGAACGGTATCCGATACGACCTGCCAAAAGGCTTGGTTGCGGCATTTTGGCAGGTATTCTGAGCATGCCACCAGTTTTCTGGTTTGGCAAGCCGAATTCGGGAAAACACGGCACGGAGCAGATTATTCGGGAGTGCCCCGAAATCCCGCAGAACTGTTCTAAGGTATTACACACCTCAATCCTGCGAATCGACGGGGTACCGGTGCCCAAGTGCCGAACGCGAACATTTCGAGCGCGCCAGTAAGACTGCCCGAACGACCCAAACAAACAGCAAATCGAACGGTGACCCCACACCGATAGGATGCACTTGATGGCGTCGCCACAGCCAACTGAACGCTCCGAACCACTGCTCAGCGTGCGCGAACTGCGCGTGTGGTTCCCACGACGCTCCGGGCTACTGGGGCGCGAGAGCGATCCCCTGAAGGCGGTGGACGGGGTGAGCTTCGACATCGCGGCGGGCGAGACGCTGGGGCTGGTCGGGGAGTCGGGCTGCGGCAAGACCACGGTCGGGCGGGCGGTGCTCCGGCTGATTCAGCCGACAGCGGGCGCGGTCCGGTTCGACGGCCACGACGTGTTGGCGCTGCAGGGAGCGGCGCTGCGCCGGATGCGCCGGCACATGCAGATCATCTTCCAGGACCCAGCCGGCTCGCTGAACCCGCGGATGACCATCGGGTCGGCCATCGGCGAACCGATGCTCGTGCACCGGCTCGTCGCCACGCCGGCCGATGCGCGGCGCCGCGTGGGCGAACTGCTGGAGCAGTGCGGCCTGCCGGCTTCCGCCGCGGGACGCTACCCCCATGAGTTTTCGGGCGGTCAGCGCCAGCGCGTGGCCATCGCGAGGGCGCTGGCGCTCAGCCCCAAGCTCATCGTGTGCGACGAGCCGACCAGCGCGCTGGACGTGTCGGTACAGGCGCAGGTCCTCAACCTGCTCGCTGATCTGCGCGACCGCCTGAAACTGAGCTACCTGTTCATCAGCCATGACATGGCGGTGATCCGGCACATCGCCGACCGGGTGGCGGTGATGCGGGCCGGGGTGATCGTTGAGCAGGGGGCGAGCGCCCGGGTGCTGTCGGCCCCGGCGCACGAGTACACCAGGACACTGCTGGCGGCGGTGCCGCGGGTGGCGTCGGCGGCGGCCTGACGCCCCCACTGAGGCCGGCACGACCATGAAAAACGCCGCGCGTCAGCCGCGCGGCGTCGGGGGGTGCCTGAGTACGGATGGCTTGGGCGCTTCAGGCGCCGCTGTCGCTCGTGAACAGATCATCGAAGAAGCTGTCGATCTGCGTCTCGATGTCGTCGCTCGAATCGTCGTACGTCGCGCCGGGGTCTGCCGCACCGACGATGAGGGTGCGAAGCTCTTCGAGCGTCGAAACGACCTCGTCCACGCCGGAACTGATCGCGTCGATGTCATCATCGACCTGCCCGATGAAATCTTCGGCTTCCGCTGCGGTGTCGTCATCGCCCTTGCGCTCGGCGGCGGTCTGCATCTTGACGAGCGTCTTGCGGGTGGTGTTGGCGTTCTTGAGCAGCGTGGCGCCCATCGCCTTGATCGACTTCTCGAACCCCTGGATCGCCGCGTTGGCCGCCTTGATGATCTTGGCGTCGGAGGCGTCGGCGTCTATGAGTTTCTGGATTGCCGCGTCGGTCTTGTCCGCAGCCGTATTCAGCTTGGCCAGCGTCGTGTTGGCCAGCTTCTCCTGGGCGGCCTGGTACTTGTCGAACACGCTGGACGGCGTGGCCGCGGGGCGGGCCTGGGCGACTCCCACCAGCATCACGAGTGCGATGGACGCAACAACCACCGACAACCTGCTCATCAACATCATCTTGCTTCTCCACAACGTAGTTGGGTCAGACCTCCGGGGGGCGCCGCGCGGGGCGCCCAAACCTAGCTCTTGCGAGCGAGCCAACTCTACCGGATTGCGATGGAAATGCAAGAGTCTGCCACGTGTTTCTTTGTGGTGAGGATGGGGGGGCGTTCACACGACCCGTGCGCCGACGGCGGCGGGTCAGGCCGCGGCATCCCCGGCGTCGTCAGCCACGTCCGACACCATCGCATCAACGAAGTCTGACAGGTCCGACGCGATCTCGTCGCTCACGCCCTCGAACTCCGAGCCCGGGTCGTCGGCGCCGGCGATCTGAAGGCGGGCCTCCTCGAGCTGGGCCAGCGCGTCGTTCAGCGCCGCGGCGATCGACGACACGTCGTCGTCGATGCTGGCGATGCGGTCCTCGGCGGCCTGCACGGTCTCGTCGTCGCCCTTGCGCTGGGCCGAGGCTTCGAGGCGGACGATGGTCCTGCGGGCCGAGGCGGCGGTCCGCACCAGCCCCGCCGCGACGGTCTTGACCGATTTGGACAACGACGCGATGGCGGCGTTGGCCGCCCGGGAGATCTTCGCGTCCGAGGCGTCGGAATCAACAAGGTCCGCCACGGCGTTCTGGAGGCGCTCGGACTGGGCTTCGAGCCTGGTCTGGGCAGCGTCGAGCTGGTGCTGCACCGCGCTCTGGTACTTCTCGTAGACGCTGTCGGGGGTCGCGGGGCGCGCATGGGCCACGCTGGGAGTCACCGCGAGGGCGAGGGCGAGAGCGAGCATCCGGAACGGTGCGCGGCCATAGGTCATGGGAGGTCCTTTCGTATCGCTTCATCGGCGTCCGGCCGCGGGCGCTGCCGGGCCGCGCCGCCCCCGCCGCG